>NZ_JBFANX010000033.1:0-82418 GCF_040675005.1 Amycolatopsis sp. NPDC049691 | reverse complement strand
AGCACCGGTCGTTCGGTGCTCCCCCGCCGCCGTCACGGGTGCCGGGGTCAGGCGAAATCCGCGCGCGGCCGGACGGTCACGCCGTCACGGTCAGCGCGTCCGGGGTCACGGGCGGGTAGGCGAGAGCCGCCGCGTTGTGCCGGTCGAGCAGGGCCTGGGCTTCCTCGCCCGCCAGGCGGAACCGGCTCGCCGGGTCCGCGCCCGAGACCAGTACGTCGTGCATCGCCGCGGTCAGCACACCGTTGATGCCGTTGAGGTTCCCGAGCAGCGGGCCGGCTGCGGCCGGCGTCCGGTTCGGCGAGGCGAGCTGCTCGGTCGCCACGAGGAAGCCGGGGAACGGCTCGGCCCAGTGCTCGGCCATGGCCTGCTCGTACGCCGGCCGGGTCAGCGGCAGGGACCGGTCCCGCATCCGCGCGATCGCGTGCTGGGGGTTGAGCTGGTGCTGGAGGAAGGCCAGTGCGCCGTCTTCCTTCTCCTTCGGCAGGCCGGCGGTCAGGAAGAAGGACTGGCCGCCGAAGGGCCCGCCGCTGTACGGCCGGTCACCGGACCGGGGCAGCTGGCCGACCGCGCACTCGAAGCCTCCTTCGGCTGCCATGCCCGCCATGACGTCGCCGACCGCCGACGAGGTGACCGCGAACGCGACCTCCTGCCTGCCGAACGCCGCCATGCCACCGAAATAGTCGTTCAGCTCCCCGGTGTAGAAGTAGTGGCCGCTCCGCTGCAGCTCCCGCCACCACCGCACATAGCGGAGCAGTTCCGGGGATTCGAGGAAGACCCGCGTGGACCGGGCAGTCCGGCCGTTGTCCCCGTTGCTGAACAACCCGCCCTGCCCGATCACCTCGCGGTGGAACAGCCAGCCGTAGTTGGGCCAGGTGACCCCGTGCGGCGGCCCGTCCGGCAGTTCGGCGACGGCGGCACACGCGGCCGTCAGCTCCTGCCACGTCACCGGCATCCGGTCGACGCCGGCGCGCTCGAGCACGGTCTTGTTGGCGAAGAGCACGTTGCTCGTGACCGACGTCGGCACGGAAACCAGTTCGCCGCCGCGGCTCCAGTAGTCGCGCGCCGAGGGCATGAGGTCGTCGAGGACGACCGGTTCGCCGAGGATCTTGGCGCGGTCCCCGACAGCGCGCTGCACCGGCACGAACAGCGGTTCGCCAGCGCGGTTCCGCGTGTCGAGCGCCACCTGGGTCGCGGTGTAGACGTACTCCGCCACGTCCGGCGGGTTTCCCCGCGCCACCGCTTCGGCCACCGCCTTCGGCAGCTCGCGGTAGTCGAT
Organism: Amycolatopsis sp. NPDC049691; assembly: GCF_040675005.1. Lineage (NCBI taxonomy): Bacteria > Bacillati > Actinomycetota > Actinomycetes > Pseudonocardiales > Pseudonocardiaceae > Amycolatopsis > Amycolatopsis sp. NPDC049691. The sequence continues at coordinate 81,142 of NZ_JBFANX010000033.1, read as the reverse complement.
CTTGCGGATCCGCACCCGGTACTCCGGGTGCGCCCGGTTGAACGAATCGGCCGCGTCGACGATCGGATTGCCGAAACCCGGAAGCATGTCCTCGTCGGAATCGCCGGTCTTCGCACTGTCCCCGAGCCACACCTCGATGGTGATCGGCTCGTCGATACCGGTCGAATTCGACACAGCGCCCTCCGCAGTTCTCACGTTGCCGACCCAGGACTGCCCGGGAACCGAGATTAACAGCAGGCACCGGGGCGCTCCCTCTCCTGCGGTGCGAGCCGACGCACTTTTCGAGACGTGCCAGGCACTTCCGTGTGCGAGCATACCGGTTGCGTGCGCCCAACCGATCGTCGAGGTGGCGGGGCCGATCCGCATTCGTTTATCACCAGGAGGAAACGCAGATGGCGACCGGAGAACTGGACGAAATCCAGCAGTACGTGGTGGACGTGTCGCTCCGCGAGGACGACATCGCGCGCGACCTGCGGATGGCCACCATGGAGCTGCTCGCGCACGGCATGCTGGCCCCGCCGGTGGAGGGGCAGCTGCTCAGCTTCCTCGTCGGGCTGATCTCCGCCACCACCGTGGTGGAGGTCGGGACGTTCACCGGGTACAGCACGCTGGCGATGGCGCGGGCCCTTCCCGCGCACGGCAAGCTCATCACGTGCGACGTCAGCTCCGAGTGGGCCGACATCGGCCGGCCGTTCTGGGCCCGCGCCGGTGTCGCCGACCGCATCCAGCTCGAGCTGCGGCCGGCGGTCGAGACCCTGGACGCGCTGTTGGCCGACGGCGCGGCGGGCACGGTGGACCTCGCGTTCATCGACGCCAACAAGGACAGCTACTCCGTCTACTACGAACGGTGCCTCGAGCTGCTCCGGCCGGGCGGGCTGGTGGTGCTGGACAACGTGCTCTGGTCGGGCCGGGTCGCCCGGCCGGGCTTCAGCGACGCCGACACGGAGGCGCTGCGGACGCTGAACGCCGCACTGCGCGACGACAAGCGCGTCGAACTGAGCATGCTCCCGGTCTTCGACGGGGTGACGCTGGCGTACAAGCGCGCCAACGTCGTCGCCGACCCCCGGTGAACGCGGCATCCGGAAGGGGTGGGCAGGACTGATGGACGGCAAGGGAACCCGGGCGACGGTGTCGCCGATCCCGGGACGCGCGCGGCTCGACCCGCGTCGGCGGCTGGCCTTGGCCGTGCTGTGCGCGGCGACCTTCATCATCATCCTCGACGGTTCGATCGTGTTCGTCGCGGTGCCGTCGATGGCCGAGGACCTGGCGCTGACGCCGAGCGCGGTGCAGTGGGTGCTCAGTTCCTACCTGCTCAGCTTCGGCGGGCTGCTGCTGCTCGGCGGCCGCGTCGCGGACCTGCTCGGCCGGCGCCGGATGTTCGTCGTCGGCGCCGCCCTGCTGGCCGTTTCGTCGCTGCTGTGCGGGCTCGCGTGGTCGGCCGAAGTACTGATCGCGGCCCGGGTGGCCGAGGGCTTCGCCGCGGCGATCATGACGCCGACGGCGCTGTCGATCCTGATGACCACGTTCGCCGAAGGTCGCGAGCGCAACAAGGCGCTGGGGGTCTGGAGTTCGGCCGCGGGGATCGGCGGCACCATCGGTTCGCTGCTCGGCGGACCGCTGACCACCGGGCCGGGCTGGGGCTGGATCTTCTTCGTCAACATCCCGGTAGCCGTGCTCGTGGTCGTGCTGAGCCCGTTCGTGCTGCGGGAGAGTTACGACCGCGAGCGCGCCCGGACCTTCGACGTGGCCGGCGCGCTGACCAGCACGGCGGCCCTCGTGGGACTCGTCTACCTCATCGTCGACGCACCGCAGGCCGGCTGGTGGAGCGGCCGGACGATCGGCCTGGGTGCCGTCGTCCTCGTGCTGCTGGCCGGGTTCGTCCTGGTCGAACGCCGCTCCGCCGCCCCGCTGCTGCCACTGAAGTACCTGCGCGGCAAGGGTTTCCTCGGCGGCAACCTGGTGATGCTCACCGTCGGCATGGCCGTGCACGGCGGGATGGGCGTGGTGATGACCCAGTACGCCCAGGTGGTGCTCGGCTACTCGGCGGTCCAGTACGGCCTCATGTTCGCCGTCATGACCCTGCTGACCGTGCTCGGTTCGACGCTCGCCGGCGGCCCGCTGGTGAACCGGTTCGGCACCCGCCCGGTCGCGGTGGCCGGCCTGGTGCTGATCGGCTTCAGCTGCCTGAGCTTGACCGGGATCTCCGCGCGGGGCAGCTTCGTCGACGACATGCTGCTCGGCATGCTGCTGTTCGGCCCGGGGCTCGGCGCCGCGTTCGTCGCCGGCTCCATCGCCGGGCTGGCCGGGGTGCCCGCCGACGACGCCGGGATGGCGTCCGGGGTGAACACCGCGGCGTTCCACATCGGTGGTGCGCTCGGCATCGCGATCCTCACCACGGTCGCGGCCGCGGCGGCGACCGGACCGGACCCGGCCGCGGCGATGGCCGCCGGCTTCCGGACCGCCTTCGGCGTCGCCATCGCCTTCGCCGTCGCCGGTGTCCTCGCCGCGTTGTTCCTCCTCGGCAGGCCGAGGAAATCCGCGACGGTGACCGAGATCGCCGGCAGGGCGGGCCGCGAAGCGGCCTAGTACCGCGTATCCGAAGTTCGTCGACGGCCGATGAGCGGGCGCCGGAACCACTCCGGCGCCCGCTCTGTCGCGTCGGCGGGACCGACGCGGCACAGCCGTGCGGTCGCCGGCAGCGCCACACTGCGCGATCGACCCAATGCTCACCGTGCAATTTTTCCAGGCATTTCCGGCTATTCCGCGCGTGGGGTAAAAACAATCACGTCGACCACGGATTTTCGTCGGTCACCACCATCGCCACACCGCACGGAGAAAGAACGTTTCCCACTCGGGTGAATGCGAGGATCCCTGCAGCCGGCCTCTACTACACCGGCACTGGGGAGCGAAATGCAATGCTGAACAGACGACGCCTCATCACTCTCGGCGGGCTGACCGTGGGCGGAGCGGCAGCCGGATTCCTTTTGCCGAAGGGCACGCCCGCGCAGGTGCGGCCACTGGCCGACGCGCACATGGGCGGGCAGATGTCCGGGATGGACATGGCCGGCATGCTGCACCACACCGGACCTCTCACACCGGCGACCACGCCGCCGCCCGTCACCCCGTTCGCCACGGCCATGCCCGTGTCGCCCGTCCTGCGCCCGGTCGCGTGCAGCTCGACCACGGACTTCTACCGGCTGGCGATCCAGCCGGCGAACGTGGAGATCTTCCCCGGCACGAAGACTCCGGTGCTCACGTACGGCGGCCTCTTCCCGGGGCCGACCATCCGTGCCCGGACCGGTCGCACCACGCAGATCACCTACACCAACGGCCTGAGCGAGGCCTCCAACGTCCACCTCCACGGCGGTCACACGCCCCAGGACAGCGACGGCTACTCGATGGACACCCTCGCGCCCGGAGCCTCGCGCATCTACCGGTACCCGAACCTGCAGCAGGGCGCGACACTCTGGTACCACGACCACGCGATGGGTTTCGAAGCCGATCACCTCTACCGCGGCCTGCAAGGGTTCTACGTCCTCGAGGACGACGTCGAGACACCGCTGCGGCTGCCCTCGGGCGAATTCGACGTGCCGATCCTGCTGCGCGACGCGCACTTCGACGCGAACGCCCAGCTGATCAGCGACTGGCCGGCCCTGCGCCCCACCGTGCTGGCGAACGGGAAGATCCAGCCGTACTTCCAGGTCGCCGCGCGCAAGTACCGGTTCCGCCTGCTGAACGCCGCCAACGAGCGGCTCATGACGCTGAACCTGAACGGCACCGAGATGATCCGGATCGGCTCCGACGGCGGACTGCTGCCCGCCCCGGTGCCGGAGACCGAGCTCTCCCTCGCCTCCGGCGAGCGCACCGACTTCGTGGTCGACTTCGGCAGGTTCCCGATCGGCACGCAACTGGTGCTGTCCGACGCCGACGCCGGCCCGGTCCTGCGCTTCGACGTCGTCCGGTCCGCGCCGGACACCAGTCGCGTCCCCGCCGTGTTGCGCCCGCTACCCGCCATGCCACCGGCCACGGTGACGCGCGACATCACCATGAGCTTCGACCTCACCAGTGCCACCCCGATCGGCCTGATGAACGGCAGGGCGTTCGACCCGAACCGGGTCGACTACCAGATCAAACGCGGCACCACGGAACTCTGGCGGATCCACAACGGCGACGCCGCACCCCTCAACCACACCTTCCACATACACCTGGTGCAGTTCCGCGTCGTCGACCGCGGCGGCGCACCGCTGCTGCCGGTCGACGCCGGGCAGAAGGACACGGTGTTCGTCACCTCGGGGAATTCCGTCACGGTCCAGGCCACCTTCGGCGACTACCTCGGCAAGTACGTCTTCCACTGCCACTTCGTGGAGCATTCGGTGCTGGGCATGATGGGCCAGATCGAAATCGTGCCCTGATCCCGGCCGGGCCCGGGGAGCGGCTTTCCGCCGTTCCCCGGGCTTCGCCGTGCCTGTCCACAGAGGACGGACGGTCGGCAACACAGGAGATGCACCCCGCGCGGAACGGCTGTCAGGCTTCTGCGGCGTTCCCGGGCCGGCCCGACTTCGGCCCCGTGATCGGTTTTGGGAGTGCCGATGAAGTTTCGCTTTCGTCCGGACGGCCGGGCCAAACTCGCGGTGATCGCCGCCGCGGCCGCCCTGGTGCTGGCCAGTGGCAGTGGTGCGGCCGCGACGACGAGCCCCGCCCAGCACGCCGGCCCGGCCGGTGACGGCACGGCCGTCACCCCGGTCGGCTTCCGGGTCACCCCCGCCGGCCGGCAGACCGACCTGGGTGACCTGCCGCTCGGTGCGGTGTTCTTCCCGGACCAGCGGCACCTGGTCGTCGCGAACGCGGGCAACGGCCCGCAGTCCCTGCAGGTCGTCGACGCGGCGACCAGCACGGTGACGCAGACGATCACCTACGACCCGCCGGAAGCCGTGTTCACGGGGCTGGCGTTCAGCCCGGACGGCACGCACCTGTACGTCAGCGGCGGCGGCAGCGACAAGATCCACGTGCTCGGCGTCTCCGGCGCGCAGCTCACCGAACAGGCGTCGATCCCGCTGGCCGTCACCGACGCCGCCGGCCGGCCGGTCGACGTCTACCCGGCCGGTCTAGCCGTCACGCCGGACGGCGCCCGGCTCGTCGTCGCCGACCAGCTGGCCGACGCCGCGACGGTGGTCGACCTGGCCACCGGCCACGCGAGCACGATCGGCGTCGGCCACAAACCGTATGGGGTCACCCTGGCGAAGGACGGGCGCACCGCCTACGTCACCAACCGCGGCGGCAACACCGTCAGCGTGCTCGACGTGAGCACCGCGACCCCGGCCGTGCGCACCACGGTCACCGTCGGCACCCACCCCAACCAGTCGGTCCTCGACGCCGCCGGCCGCCGGCTCTACGTGGCCGACGGCGACTCCGACCAGGTCAGCGTGCTTGACACGGCGACCAACCGGGTGGTGCGGACCTTCGAGCTCGCGCCGTACCCGAACGCGCCGGTCGGCTCGAACCCGCTCGGCCTGGCCCTGTCGCCGGACGGCCGGACCCTGTACGTCGCGAACTCCGGCAACAACGACGTCGCCGTGCTCGACGTGGCCCGCGGTGAGGTCGCCGGGCTGATCCCCACCGGCTGGTACCCGTCGTCGGTGCTCGCCTCGGCGGGCAAGCTGTTCGTCCTCAACGCCAAGGGCCTCGGCGCCGGTCCCAACCCCGACGGTCCCAACCCGTTCAAGGACACCCCGGAACTGACCATGGACCCGGCGTGGCGCGCCCAGTTCATCGGCACGATGATGGTCGGGACGCTGTCCACCGTCACGCTGAGCGCGGACCCCGCCCAGCTGGCCGGCTGGACCCGGCAGGTGGTCGGCAACAACGGGTTCGCGCTCGCCGACCGCGTCCGCGGCGGGGGCAACTCGGTCGTACCCGGACGCGTCGGCGGCCCGACACCGATCAAGCACGTGATCTACGTGGTCAAGGAAGCGCGCAGCTACGACCAGGTTTTCGGCGACCTGGGCAAGGGCAACGGCGCCCCGGAGCTCGGCCTGTTCGGCGAAGCCAGCACGCCGAACCAACGCGCGCTCGCGAACCGGTTCGTGACGCTGGACAACACCTACGCCAGCGCGGAGGTGGGCGTGCAGGGCTGGAGCTGGGCCACGGCGGCCGGCTCCAACTCCTACACCGAGCAGACCTGGGGAGCCACGCCCCGGCGGCACATCGGCGGCACGATGCCGCCGGCCGCGACCGACGATCCGGCCGTCGCGCCGAACCGCGATCCGGCCGGCGCGTACCTCTGGGACCGGCTGGCGGCCAAGGGGATCTCCTTCCGCAACTACGGGTTCGCCGTCGCGCCGGACGCGGCCGGGAAGCTGCACGCCCCCGACCCGACGCTGGACGCGCACACCGATCCGGACTACGTCGGCTTCCAGCCCGACTGCGCCGACTCGGCCGGCAGCTTCGCGCCGCAGGGCGGCAGCGGCTGCATGCTGCCGCGCATCGACGAGTGGAAGCGGGAGTTCGCCGGGTACGTGGCAGGCGGGAACCTGCCCACGGTCCAGTTCGTCGCGCTGCCCAACGACTTCACGTTCGGCAACTGGCCCGGCAAGCCGACTCCGCCCGCCTACGTCGGGGACAACGACTGGGCACTCGGCCAGCTGGTGGAGGCGGTCTCGCACTCGAAGTACTGGGCCGACACGGCCATCTTCGTGACCGAGAGCAACGCCCAGGCCGGCGCGGACCACGTGGACGCGCACCGCACCACGTCGCTGGTGGTCAGCCCGTACACGCAGACCGGCAAGGTGGATTCCACCTTCTACAGCACGGTGTCGGTGCTGCGCACCATCGAACTGCTCGTCGGCGTCAAGCCGCTGACCCAGTTCGACGCGTACGCCACGCCGATGACCAACGCCTTCACCGACTGCCCGAGCTTCACGCCCTACACAGCGGTCAAGCCGACCACGTCGTTCACCGACGTGAACCCGCCACCGGCGAGCGGCGGCAACTGAGACACCTCCGGGGTGCGGCTCGCCTGAGCCGCACCCCGGTTTCGCGCGGGTGGTCCCGCGGCTCGCGCACCGCATCGGCGAGGACGCCGGCGCGGGGCGCGGGTGTGATGCTGGATGTGGTTCACGCTCGTCGAAGGGACGACCACGACATGGCAGCCGCCAGCAATGCGCCAGCGAACGACCCCGCGTCCCGGACGGGCGAAACCACGCGTCCGCTGACCGGAGCCGAGTACCTCGAGAGCCTGCGCGACGATCGCGAGATCTACCTCTACGGCGAGCGCGTCAAAGACATCACCGCGCATCCCGCCTTCCACAACCCGGCGAGGATGGTCGCGCGGCTCTACGACGCGCTGCACGACCCGGAGCACCGCGATGTGCTCACCACCGCCACGGACGCCGGTGGCCCGGGCGGCTACACCCACCGCTTCTTCACCACCCCGCACAGCGCCGAGGACCTCGTCGCCGACCAGAAAGCCATCGCCGCCTGGTCGCGCCTCAGCTACGGCTGGATGGGCCGATCGCCCGACTACAAAGCGTCCTTCCTCGGCACCCTCGGCGCCAACGCCGACTTCTACAACCCCTTCGCCGACAACGCCCGCCGCTGGTACCGCGAATCGCAGGAAAAAGTCCTTTACTGGAACCACGCGATCGTGCACCCACCGGTCGACCGCGACCGGCCACCCCACGAAGTCGCCGACGTCTTCGTCCACGTCGAACGCGAAACCGACAACGGCCTCGTCGTCTCCGGCGCCAAAGTCGTCGCGACCGGCTCCGCCCTCACCCACTACAACTTCATCGCCCACTACGGACTGCCCATCAAGGACCGCAAGTTCGCCCTGGTGGCGACCGTGCCGATGGACGCGCCCGGCATGAAGCTCATCTGCCGCCAGTCCTACACCGCCGCCTCCGCCCTCACCGGCAGCCCCTTCGACTACCCGCTCTCCTCCCGCCTCGACGAGAACGACACCGTTCTCGTGCTGGACAAGGTGCTCATCCCCTGGGAGAACGTGTTCATCTACGGCGACGTCGTCAAGGTCGGCATGTTTTCGGGGCAGTCGGGGTTCATCGAGCGGTTCACCTTCCACGGCTGCACCCGGCTCGCCGTCAAACTCGAATTCCTCGCCGGCCTGCTCGCCAAAGCACTCGAAATCACCGGCGTCAGCGACTTCCGCGGCGTCCAGGCCCGCCTCGGCGAAGTCCTCGCCTGGCGCAACCTCTTCTGGGGCCTTTCGGACGCCGCCGCCCGCAACCCGGTCCCCTGGCGCAACGGCGCGGTACTGCCGAACCCGAACTACGGCATGGCCTACCGCTGGTTCTCCCAGCTCGCCTACGCCCGGATCCGCGAGATCGTGCTCCAGGACGTCGCCAGCGGCCTGATCTACCTCAACTCCAGCGCCCAGGACTTCCGCAACGAAAACATCCGACCCTACCTCGACAAATACCTCCGCGGCTCGCACGGCATCGACGCCACCCAACGCGTCAAGGTCATGAAGCTCCTCTGGGACTCCGTCGGCACCGAGTTCGGCGGCCGCCACGAACTCTACGAACGCAACTACGCCGGCAACCTGGAGAACACCCGGATCGAGCTGCTGCTCGGCCAGCTGGCCGACGGGCAGCTCGACGGCTACCAGCGATTCGTCGACCAATGCCTCGCCGAATACGACCTCGACGGCTGGACCGTCCCCGACCTCGCCTCCTTCGAGCAGCTCGGCAAGATGGGCCGCGACCTGCTCGGCTGAACACCGAAAACGCCGTCGTCCCGGGCCGAATGGCTCGGGACGACGGCGTTTTCGCTTGAGCACAAAGAAAAGCCCGCCCGGCGAAGGAACTCGCCGGACGGGCTTCTCAGCTGCGCGGGCCTGGCTCAGCCGGTCTGCGCCGCGATGAACTCGGCGACCCCGCGCGGGCGCAGGTCCAGCCAGTGCTCGCGGACGTAGGCCAGGCACTCCTCCCGGCGCCCCGGGCCGTGCACGACGGCCCAGCCGTCCGGCGTGGCCGCGAACGCCGGCCACAGCGAGTGCTGGTCCTCGTCGTTGCGCAGCACCGTGTAGTGGGCGTCCTGGTCCTCGAATGGGTTGGCCATCCGATCCTCCCTCCGGCTCAGGCCGCCGCGGCGGCGTCGTCGAGGTGGTCGGCCAGCCCGGCCACCGTGGGTACGTCGAACAGCACGTTGATCAGCAGGTCGACCCCGAGCTCGGTCCGGATCCGGCTGAGCAGCCGCATCGCCTGCAGCGACTGGCCGCCGAGGTCGAAGAAGCTGTCGTCGATGCCGACCTTCGGCACCTCGAGGACCGAGCCGAAGATCGCGCACAGCTTCTCCTGCAGCGGCGTCTCCGGGGCCCGGAACGCCGACGCGGCCTCGAAGTCGGGCTCCGGCATCGCCTTGCGGTCCAGCTTGCCGTTCGACGTCAGCGGGAGCGACTCCAGCCGGATCAGCGCGGCCGGCACCATGTAGTCCGGCAGCTGCTCCTTGGCGTGCGCGCGCAGCGCCCCCAGGTCGACGTCACCGGACTCCGGCACGACGTAGCCGACCAGCCGCTTCTCGCCCGACTCGAGCTCGCGCACCACGACGACGACCTGCGCCAGCCCGGGGTAGCTGCTCAGCGCCGCCTCGACCTCGGCCAGCTCGACCCGGAAGCCGAGGATCTTCACCTGGCTGCTCGCCCGGCCGACGAACTCGATCAGCCCGTCGTCGTTGCGCCGGGCCAGGTCGCCGGTGCGGTACATGCGGGCGCCCGGCTCGCCGAACGGGTCCGCCACGAAGGACTCCGCGGTCAGGTCCGTGCGGCCGAAGTAGCCCCGGGCCACGCCGCGGCCGCCGATGTAGATCTCCCCTTCGATGCCGTTCGGCACCGGGGACAGGCGGTCGTCGAGGATGCGGATGTCGACGTCGTTGAACGCGTCCCCGACCGGCACCAGCGTGCCGGGCCGGTAGGACGCGGTCAGCGGGTGGTGGGCGGAGAACAACGAACACTCGGTGACGCCGTACATCGCCCGGATCACGATGTCCGGGCAGCTGTCCAGCACCCGGCGCACCGCGTTGGGCGCGATCACGTCGCCGCCGGTGAGGATCTCGGCCAGGCCGGTGAACGTCTCCAGCGATTCCTCGGCGAGCACCCGGAACAGGCCGGCCGTCAGGTGGATGCCGGTGATCCGCTCCCCCGCGATCAGGTCACGCAGCTTGGCCGGCTCCAGGCGCCCGGGCGGCGCGATGACGATCCGGCCGCCGTGCAGCAGCGGCATCCAGATCTCGTAGGTGGACACGTTGAAGGCGTACGGCGCCACCATCAGCACCCGCGCGTGCCGCTCGGGCGTCCACTGCGTGTTGAAGATCAGCCGCACCACGTCCCGCTGGGTCACGGCGACACCCTTGGGGTGGCCGGTCGAGCCGGAGGTGTGGATGACGTAGGCCAGCTGGTCCGGGTGGATCGGCACCGACGGGTCGCCGGCGGGCTGCTCGGCGGTGGCCGGGTCGTCGTCGACCACCAGGACCGGGACGCCACCCGGCAGCCCGGCGGCCCGCGTGGTGGTGTCGGCCAGCAGCACCGTCACCTCGGCGTGGTCCACGACCCACTGCCGGCGGTCCGGCGGGTAGTCCTCGTGCACCGGGACGTAGACGCCGCCGGCCTTGAGCGTGGCGAGGGTCGCCACGACGAGGTCGATGGACCGCTCCAGCAGCACCGCCACGCGGTCGTCCTGGCGAACGCCCAGCCCGATCAGCCGGTGGGCGAGCCGGTTGGCCCGCTCGTCCAGCTCGCGGTAGGTCAGCTTCACCTCGCCGGCGGACACCGCCACCGCATCCGGCGTCCGGCCGGCCTGCTCGGCGAACCGCTCGGGGATGACAAATGATTCCATTTCCGTGTTCCCCATCCCTTTTCCTAGCTCGCCAACGTGTCCGGGTTCTGCGGCGCGTCGGAGTCCCGGAACGCCCGCAGCGCCAGCGGACCGTCGAAGATGTCGCGCATGCCGGAGACGCCGGAGAGCATCCGGGCGAAGTCGATCTTGCGCGGCCGCAGGCGCTTCGGATCGATGCTCTGCTGCGCCGCCTCGAAGTAGTCCTCCTTGGACTTCGTGCGGTCGTAGAAGAACCGGACGAACTCCAGGAGCGAGTTGAGGAACTCGCGGTAGTTGCGCTCGTAGCGGTCGTAGAGCGCCGCCTCCTCGGCGGGGTTGCGCAGCGCGAGGTTGGCCGTCTCGAACAGGCCGAGCGAACCGCGCAGCGTCAGGCCGACGCCGGTGGAGAGCAGGGGGTCGATGAACGCGGCCGAGTCGCCGACCAGCGCCCAGCCGGGACCGTAGAACTTCTTGCAGGTGTAGGACCAGTCCTTGATCGTGCGGTACCCGCTCACCCGGGTGGCCGGCGCGGTCAGCGAGGTGATCTCGTCGGCCGCGGCCAGCTCGCTCGCGTGCAGTTCCTCCAGCGTCTTGCCCGACTTCTTGAACTCCTCGATGGGCGTCACGTACCCGACGCTGACCGTCCCGTCCGACAGCGGGATGAACCAGAACCAGCCGTGCGGGCGGTTCTCGGTGAGGGTGTCACCCCACCGGGTCCCGCTGTAGCGGTTGCAGCCCTGGAAGTACGCCCAGACCGCGAGGTTGCGCAGATCGTTGTGGTACTCGATGAGGTCGAGCTTGCGCGGGAGCAGGTGCTGCTGGCCGGAGGCGTCGACCACCAGCTTCGAGCCGACGGTCGTCGGCTCCGCGTCGCCCTTGCGCTGGAAGCGCACGCCGACCGCGCGGTCGCCGTCGAACAGGACGTCCTGGACCGTGGCTTCCTCGATGACGAGCGCGCCCAGCTCGCGGGCCCGGCCGAGCAGCACCGAGTCGAAGTCCGCGCGGCGGACCTGGAAGGTGTACTCGTACTCCGAGGCCTCGGTGAACCGGAAGTCCCACGCCCCCTGGTTGCGGCCCCACAGCAGCGTGCCGCCGTACTTGCGGACGTACCCCATCCGGTCCAGCTTGTCGCGCAGCCCGAGCGCCTCGATCGTCGGCATCGAACCGGTGATGAGCGATTCACCGATGTGGTAGCGGGGGAACTTCTCCTTCTCCAGCACGAGGACCTTGTGCCCCTGCTGCGCCAGCAGGCCCGCGGTCGCCGAACCGCCGGGACCACCGCCGATGACGACGACGTCGAAGTCTTCTGTGCCAGCCATAGTCGTGATTCCTCCGTCAGTCACTTCGATTCCGAGTCCCCGGCGCGGTGCCGCTGGGTCTCGACCGCTTCGTACAGGGACTTGATGTTCGAACTGCCGAACGTGCTCGCGCCCGCTCGCTCGATGATCTCCAGGAAGATCGTGTTCCTCGGGTGCACCGACTTCGCGAAGATCTGGTAGAGCTGGCCGTCGTGGTCCTCGTCGAGCAGGATGTTCAGCGCGCGGAGCTCCTCGACGCTGTGGCGGTCCGGTTGCACGCGCTCGGCGAGCAACGTGTAGTAGGCGTCCGGAGTGGACAGCAGCTCGATGCCGTTGTCACCGATCTGCCCCACGGACGCGAGGATGTCCCCCGTGGACAGCGCCATGTGCTGCACGCCGGCCCCGCCGTGGTCCTTCAGGAAGTCGTCGACGTGCCCGGCCTCCGCCGCCGGGTCGGACTCGATCAGCGTCAGGGTGACCGCCCGCGACTTGCTCTGCACCACCTTGATGTACATCGCCTGGTCACCGGTCACGATCCGCTCGGCGAGCGTGAGGTCGAAGTCGAGGGCCTGCCGGTAGAAGTCGACGGTGGCGTCGATCTGCCCCGGCTCGACGACGACCGCGAAGTGGTCGACGGCGAGCAGGCCGGTACCGGCACCGGCGTCGCCGGGCGCCGCGACCAGCCCGTGCGCGTCGTACGCGGCCGAACCCACCGGGCGCTGGACGAAGGTGTGCGTGACGTCGCCGAACCCGATGATCGACGCGGTCACCACGCCGTCGCGCTCGGCCGGCGCCGCGACCGGGCGCGCGCCACCGCGAACCGCGGCGTCGAACGCCGCCGCCGCGTCCGGCACCCGCAACCCGATGTTGGCGACCCCGTCACCGTGCCGCTCGACGTACGCGGCGGCCGAGTGGTCCTGCTCCACCGGCTCGGTCAGCACCAGATCGATATCGCCCTGCCCGACCGCCACCGACCGGACCTGTCCCGGCGCGTCCCCGGACGTCGCCCGCACCCCGCAGCCGTAACCGCCCACGAGCCACTCGATGTTCTTTTCGATGTCCTCGACGTAAAACTCGACGTAATCAACGGTCATGTTTTCGGACGCCCGCGTCCGCGATACCGTCACCTGTCCTCCAGACCCGCCAGAGACGCTGATGTGAAACACTCCCATCGACGTTGACAGCCGGTACGCGCGAACGCATCTTTCCGATTGCCGACGGCCGAGCGGAAAACGGAAAGAGCCCGGCACCTGCTGCCGGGCTCTTTCCGTTTTCGTCGACGGAGGTCACGTCGTCCGGGGTTCGGAGTGCTCGTGCGCCCTCCCCGGAAACCGTGATGTCCCAGGATTTCCCGCCGACGCACCGCACGTCTTCTCCGCGTTTGCGCAGCGGGGTGACCGAAGCACTCGGAAAGACCCCTTGCCGACCGGCCGCCGATACGTTGTTCGAACGGCCGGCACGTCGACCCGGCAGGCGCACCGGGTTCGCTCCGAGATGGGAGATCACCGATGGCAGAAACCAAGCGGAAGTACGGCAGGCGAGCGCTGGGGGTCTACGGCCTGCTCGTCGTGATACCGGTGCTGGCCAGCATCGTCCTGCTCACCCGGGACGGCAAGGGAGCGGGCGTGGCGGCCAAGTCGGCGGCGGCCGCCGGGCACCCGGTGGCCCAGCTGCTGCTGGCGATCGCCGTCGTCATCGCCGCGTGCAAGGCGGCCGGCTGGGTGATGCGGCGGCTCGGCCAGCCACCGGTGGTCGGCGAGATCGCCGCGGGCATCGTCCTCGGCCCGTCGGTGCTCGGGGCGATCTCGCCGTCGGCCGCGTCGGCGTTGCTGCCGACCGCGATCATGCCCCAGCTGAACGTGCTGGCGCAGGTCGGCGTCGTCCTGTTCGTGTTCCTGGCCGGGCTCGAGGTGAACATCCGGCTGATGCGCGGCCGCGGGCACCTTGCCGTGGTGGTCAGCCACGTCAGCATCGCGGTCCCGTTCGTGCTCGGCGTTCTGCTCGCCGTCTTCGCGTACGCCAAGTTCGCGCCGCAGGGTGTCGGGTCGCTGGCGTTCGCCTTGTTCATCGGCGTGTCGATGAGCATCACGGCCCTGCCGGTGCTCGTCCGGATCCTCAAGGACACCGGCATGTTCCACAGCCGGATCGGGGTCGTCGCGCTGACCTGCGCGGTGGTCGACGACGTCACGGCGTGGTCCCTGCTGGCGCTGGTGGTCGCACTGGTCACCGCCTCGTCGCTGTTCGGCGTGCTGCTGACCCTCGGCCTCGCCGCGGCCTTCACCGGCCTGCTGTACTACGTGGTCCGGCCGCTGATGGCGAAGTACTTCACCCGGACCTCCGAGCCGACGCTGCGCCGGCTGGCCCCGGTGGCCCTGGTCGGTGTGCTGCTGTGCGCGATGGCCACGGAGTGGATCGGCGTGCACGCGATGTTCGGCGCCTTCATGTTCGGCCTGGTCTTCCCGCGCGGCAACGTGGTCGAGAAGTGGCTGCACCAGAACGTCAACGGGCTCACCACGTCCCTGATGCTGCCGCTGTTCTTCGCCTACAGCGGCCTCCGCACGAACATCCGGCTCCTCGGTGACCCCACGCTGTGGCTGTGGTGCGCCGCGATCCTCGTGGTCGCGGTGGTGGGCAAGCTCGTCAGCGCGACGGCGGCGGCCCGCAGCGTCGGGGAGACCTTCTGCCGGGCGCTGCAGATCGGCGTCCTGATGAACTGCCGGGGCCTGACCGAGCTCATCGTGCTGAACGTGGGTCTGGACCTCGGGGTGCTGTCGCCGGAGATGTTCACCATGCTGGTGCTGATGGCGCTGATCTCCACGGCGATGACGGCCCCGATGGCGGTGTACCTCGACAAGCGAGCGGGCCGCCGGGAGGCGGCCCGCGGGCTACGCGTGCACCAGTTCGACGAAGACCTGCCGAAGGCCGCCTGACGGGCAACGGAAAGGGGCGCCGGCCGAAGTGGCCGGCGCCCCTTTCCGTCCCCAACGTGCGTCAGCCCCGCAGCAACAGCGGGACTTCCGCGAACCCGTTGAAGATGAAGGTGGGCGCGGGCTTCAGCTCGGCGGCCGGGACGGCCAGCTTGAGGTCGGGGAACCGCTCGAACAACGCCGGCAGCGCGACCAGGGCCTCCATCGTCGCCAGGGCCGGGCCGAGGCAGCGGTGCCGGCCGTAGCCGAAGCCGAGGCTGCTCTTGTCCGCGCGGGTGATGTCGAACTCGTCGGCGGTGTCGCCGTACTTGGCGGGGTCACGGCCCGCCGCCAGGTAGTTGATCAGCACCAGGTCGCCCTTGGCGATGGTCACCCCGCCGATCTCGATGTCCTCGAGCGCACACCGGAACGGCATCGAGCCGACGGCGCCGTCCTTGCGGACCTCCTCGTCCCACGCCGCTTCCCAGCTCGCTTCCCCGGCGAGGATCGCGGCGAGCTGGTCGGGGTGGGTGAGCAGGTCGACGAGCGTGTGGGACAGGACGTTGGCCGTGGTTTCGGTGCCACCGCCGATCAGCAGGTGCACCGAGCCGACGACCTCTTCGTCGGTGAGGGGCGCCTCGTTGTCTTCCGTCGCCTTGATGATGATGGTGGTGAGGTCGTCACCGGGCTCGCGGCGCTTCGTCGCGACCAGCCGGCCGAGCGCCTCGTGCCACTGGTGGAGGTTGGCCTCGGACTCCTCGGCCGTGTTGTCCGTCTTCGCGTTGACCTGGGCGCCCCGCAGCATGGTCGCCTGGTCCTCGTCGCGGATGCCCAGCAGGTCGCACACGAGGATGGTCGACAGCGGGTAGAAGAACTGACCCTTGATGTCCACCACCTCGTCGGCGGGCACGGTCGCGAGGTCGTCGAGCAGACGGTGCACGATGCCTTCGATGATCGGCCGGGACTTCGCCACCTGGCGGTTGGTGAACGCCTTCGCGACGAGCTTGCGCAGCCGGTCGTGCTCCGCGCCGTCCCGGGTCTGCATGTTGTCCATGGCTACCCAGGTGAACAGCTC
The DNA here is from genome assembly GCF_040675005.1 of Amycolatopsis sp. NPDC049691. Taxonomy (NCBI): domain Bacteria; kingdom Bacillati; phylum Actinomycetota; class Actinomycetes; order Pseudonocardiales; family Pseudonocardiaceae; genus Amycolatopsis; species Amycolatopsis sp. NPDC049691. The sequence goes on along the minus strand of NZ_JBFANX010000033.1, from coordinate 65,037 downwards.
CCAGTTCTGCGGCACCCGGCCCGCCTGGTACTCCGGCCAGTTGTCCTTGGTGTTCTTCGCGATCCGGGGGTCGACGAGCAGTTGCTTCGCCTCTTCGAAACCCGTCACGGCCCAGGCGGTGTACCCGCCGTGCAGTTCCACGCGGGTGACTGGGCCGCGGGCGCGCAGGTTCTTGTTCTCCCCGTGGAGATCGCTGCCGCTCCGGTCCAGTACGTACGGGCACTCGTCCATTTTTCACTCCACACTGCCGGCGACACCGAAAAAAGCCCTTCCATCATCGATGCCGTCCGCGCCGGCGGCGTCTCGGATGCTGCGGTACAACGAGAAAGCCGGCGACGCCCTCGTCGGGCGTCGCCGGCTCCCGGCCGGGGTCACGGCGTCAGGACACGGCCCACGTCCGGTGGCTGGGTGCCGTCCGCCAGGCTGCGGAACGCCGCGGCCACGTCAGCGGGGCCCTGCCCGTGCCGGATGGCGAGCCAGGACGCCAGGTGCCGCAGGTACCGCGTTTCCGCCTCGTGGTAACGGGCGTAGTACGCGTCCGCGCCCTCCTCGCCGATGGTGGCGTCTTCGACCATCGGCGTGAAGAAGAGCTCCGGCTGCGGGTCGGGCAGCCCGGCCGGCGCCTGCTCGCCCGGATCCGGGTGGTTGAACCCGATGAGGACGCCCTGGGTCAGCGACGGCGCGAACTGCTGGTACACCGCGTGGAGCACCTTGGCCGAGCCGGTGAAGTCGACGAGGAGGGCCGGCGCCGTCACGGTGGCCGACTCGAAGGCGTCGTAGGTGGCCACTTCGCTGTAGACGCCGAGGTTTTCGACGAACGCCTTCTTGCCGGCCGACGTGATGCCCACGGTCGTGATCCCGACCTCCCGCGCCCGCAGCTCGTCGACCAGGCCGATCGCCGTCTTGCAGGAAGCGCTCGTGACGATCAGCGACTTCGCGCCCTGGGCGGCCTGCCGCTCGACGAGGTCGGCGAGGGTGAACGAAGCCGGGAACACCGGCCGCAGGAGAGCGCGGAAGTCGTCCAGGTCGTCCGGTTCGCCGACGCTCTGGAAGGTCAGGTACCACGGGTGCAGGAAAGCCCGCTCCGGCGAGGTGTCGAGCAGGCCCCGCGGCGTGACTTCCGCCTGCACGGTGTGGTGGCTCGCCATCGGCACGTAGCCGAAGTAGCGGCTGCCGACCGCGACGCCGTCGTGGCGCGATTCCGCGACGCGCACGAAGCCCCAGACCGGCACCCGGCCGAACTCCGGCGGCGCGGGGAAGGCGTTCCAGAACGCGATCATGTTCCCGGCACCGAACTTCGCGTAACTGACGTTGTTGGCGGTGAGGCCGAACTTCTCGACCTCGAGCCGGACCTGACCGGGCTGCAGCTCGGCCAGGACCGGGACCCGGATCTCGCTCGCGGCGAAATCGTCCCGCCGGACCAGCACTTCCCATTTTTCTCGCGTGGGCACTACGCCCCCTTCGCGTTAGTAGTTCGACCTTCGCCGGCTGTCGGATCCGCACGAAGGGGGTAGACCTTGAGCGGTCACGCTGACAGCCTCACCGCGGCCGGTCACCGCGGCAACTTCCTCGTTGCGGCCGTCCTCGGCCGGAGGGGATTCCCGGTACGGATTCGGCAATGCGGGATAAGCAGCCGCGGGGGCCACGCTGGTTGACTCGATGGGGCCGCTGGTTTCGCGAGCCTCGTGAGGAGAGTGCTGAGCCTTGTTCACCACTGACGCTTTTGCCGCACCTGCCGAGGGTGCCCCGCTCGGGCCCGCGACGATCACGCGGCGCGAGGTCGGGCCGCACGACGTCCTGATCGACGTCGCGTACTGCGGGATCTGCCACACCGACATCCACCACGTGCGCGGGGAGTGGGGGCCGCAGCCGTACCCGCTGGTGCCCGGCCACGAGATCGTCGGGACCGTCGCCTCCGTCGGCGCCGAGGTGTCGCGGTTCGCACCCGGAGACCGGGTCGGGGTCGGCTGCATGGTCCGGTCCTGCGGGGAGTGCGCGAGCTGCGAAGCCGGCCAGGAGCAGGACTGCCCGGGCATGGTCGGCACCTACGCCGGCACCGACGCCGACGGCACCGTCACCCAGGGCGGCTACGCCGGGAAGATCGTCGTCGGCCAGAACTTCGTCCTGCGCGTCCCGGACGGACTCGACCCGGCCGGTGCCGCGCCGCTGCTGTGCGCCGGTGTCACCATGTACTCGCCGCTGCGCCGCTACGGCGCCGGCCCCGGCAGGAAGGTCGCCGTGCTCGGGCTGGGCGGCCTCGGCCACGTCGGCGTGAAGCTCGCCGTCGCGATGGGCGCCGAGGTCACCGTGCTTTCCCAGACCTTGAAGAAGCTCGAGGACGGCCTGCGACTCGGCGCGACCGAGTTCCACGCGACCGGCGACGCCGCCGCGCTGGCCGGGCTCGCCGGCCGGTTCGACCTCCTGATCAGCACCGTGACCGCGCCGCCCGACCTGCCGACGCTGCTGTCCCTGCTGGCGCCGGGCGGCACCCTGGTCAACGTCGGCATCCCCGCCGAACCGCTGGTGCTGCCGGCCTTCTCCCTCATCATGGGCCGCAAGACCGTCGCCGGCTCGCTGTTCGGCGGCATCGCCGAGACGCAGGAAATGCTCGACTTCTGCGCCACCCACGGCATCACCGCGGACGTCGAGGTCATCACGCCCGAGGGGATCAACGACGCCTACGAGCGCGTCCTGGCCTCCGACGTCCGCTACCGCTTCGTCATCGACACCGCCGCCCTTTCCTGATTTCGGTTCCCGGAACCCTTGGGTCCGCAAAGCGGCCTGCCTCTGGAGGCAGGCCGCTTTGCCGTGGCGGGGTACGGGCCCGGAGGCCCGCCCGCGCACCGGGAATCAGGCGGCCCGGTCGACCTGGTCGCCGGTCGGGACGGTCGTCACCGCTGCCGGGCCGAGCGCGCGGCGCGGCGAGGCGAACCGCTTCATGATGGGCTGTTCGAAGAACTTGAACGTCACCCAGGCCACCACCAGGGCCACCGCGAACAGCAGGACCTCCACGACGGCCGAGGTCAGCGTGCTCCAGTTCTCGCCCTGGCCCAGCCACTGGTGGCCGGCGACGATGATCGTGTAGTGCCACAGGTAGAAGGCGAACGAGATGTTGCCCAGCCAGACCATCAGCCTGCTGCCGAGGAACGTCGGCACCCGGTCGAGGTCGGCGACCGCGGCGGCGGCGACGAGCAGGCCGAGCGGAATCGCCATGAGCGAACCGAACTGGAAGAGCGGCCCGAACATCGGGGTGATGAAGTAGACGGCGACGGTCAGCGCGACCGCTCCGCCGAGCTTCAGGGGGAGCCGCCGCCCGGCGAGCACGACCTTGGCGAGGAACATCCCGAAGACGAACGTCAGCAGCTGCCCCGCCGGGCAGTGGAAGACGTAGTACAGCTGCAGGTCGCTGAAACCGTACGGAAGCATCGGGCCGGCAGGCAGGACCCCGGCGACGATCGGGAGAGCCAGCACCGAGGCGGCCGAGAGGATCGTCCAGAGCACCAGCCGCTCCGGCCGGACCTTGTTGACCAGCTTGATGATGAAGGGGAAGAGGATGTAGAACAGCAGCTCGCAGGACAGCGACCAGGCGACCGGGTTGATGCTGATGCGGACGTCGAGAGTGGTGCTCCAGCTCTGCAGCAGCAGCAGGTTCAGCAAGCCGTCCGAGACCCGGGCGCCCTGGCCGGTGATCACCGTCAGCAAGAAGATCGAAGCCACGAAGGTGAGCAGGTGGTTGGGGTAGATCTTGAAGAACCTTCTCCGCCAGAACCGCGGAGTGGTGTCCCGTGGCCGCGCGGCGCAGGTCAGGACGAAGCCGCTGAGGACGAAGAAGAAGGTGACCCCGCTGAACCCGCCGACGCCGAACAGCGCTTTCGTGACGGCCTGAGCGCTCTTCGAGGCGTACGGGTTCATCGCCTGCGCGTGGAAGGCGAAAACCATCGCGGCGGCGACGAAACGCAATCCGGTGAGCGACGGCAAACGCGGGTTCGGATTTCGCGTCGGAGCCGGCCCCGAGCGAGATTGAATTGCTTCGTGCGACATTGTCCTACTCCCTGTTCCTGCTTTCGTGATGGGGCAGCTTCAGGAGTTTCGCACGGTCGGAGGCATGCCGACGCCTTCCAGAATTGCCAACGCACGGTGCCCGCGACGGCGCTGTGGGTGATGCGCCGGAATGGGCCGGAAATGAATGACCGGAGCGGTCAGTCGTTGCTCGGTACCGGCAACCCCGCGGCCACCAGCTTCGCGGTGATGGGTTCGAGCTCGGCGATCAGCTCGTCGAGCTCGGCGGCGGAGAGGGCGTCGTACGGCGCGGCGGCCAGCTCGTCGGTGAGGGTTTCGACGCGTTGCCGGGTCTCGCGGCCGGCGTCGGTGAACCGCCCGCCGGCATCGACGAGCCCGCGCTCGCGCATCCCGGCCATGACCGCGGCCAGCCGCTTCTTCGGCAGGTGGTGGATGCGCCCGAACGACTCCGGCGGGTGGACGCCTTGCGCCAGCGCGTTGAGCACGTGGGCTTCCGTACCGCCGATGCGCGCGCCGACGAGCGCGGCGACGTGCCCGTCACCGCGGTGCTCGCGCAGCATGGTCGCGCAATGCCACAGCCGGGCGACCGGGTCGCCGGGCACCGGCAGAGCACGCATCGCGGCGTACATCACCCGGCCTTCGGTGGGCGCGCTCGTCGCGGCCTTGGCGGTCAGGTCGGCGGCGCGCACCAGACCCGGAGAGCCGGCCAGCTCGTCGCCGAGCATGCGTCGCAGGGAGGCCGCGCTGCCCCGCTCCCGCGCGGCGACGGACGCCTCGGGCGGGATCGTCTCCCACGCGCTCGGGATGTGCCGCGCGGCCTCCGCCGGGGTGAAGCTGTAGAAGGCCGCGTGCACAACCTGCGCCGGCACCCGCCCCAACGGCGCGGCACGGCTGGCGAAGTAGCCGTCCCAGTAGGTGCGGTGGCCGAGCGCGGCCAGTTCCTCGCTGCATTCTCCAGCCAGGAAGGTGGCCAGGCAGATCGGCTCCAGCAGCTCGAACATGCGACGGGCGATTTTGGTCATGGTGGACATCATTGCTCCGATCAGATGCCGTCGACTCCCGCGGGATACGAAAAAGGCACGCAGGAAGAAGGCGGACACGCGGTTCGGATCGTCCGCTCCGGGAGATGGGCGCGGCACCCATCTCAGGCGTTCGCCGCGACCAGCCGCGACAACCGGTGCACGCCTTCCGCGATCTGCTCCGGCTTCAGGTAGCTGCAGGACAGCCGGACCGCGTGGGCGCCGCCGTCGGAGTAGAAGAACCGCATGGGTGTCCACAGGACGCCGAACTGCTCCGCGGAGAGCTCGAGCAGTTTCTCGTCGGCCTCGAACGGCAGGTCGACGACCGCGAAGAACCCACCGCGCGGCACGTTCCACCGCACCGCGCCTCCGCCGCGTCCGGACGGCGCGAAATGCTTCTCCAGCGCCGCGAGCATGGTGCGCAGGTTGTCCCGGTAGAACTCGACCTTGTCCCGGTTGGCGGTGCGCAGGCTGCAGGCCGATTCGACCAGGACGCCACCGATGACGGCCTGGGAGATCGGTGAGGTGTTCACGGTCACCATGCTCTTGACGGCCGACATCTCTTCGGCGAGCAGCGTGCGCCGGCCCTCCGCGTCGACCACGGTCTGGTCGGCGACGAGGAAGCCGACGCGGGCACCGGGGAAACACGACTTCGCGAACGATCCCAGGTAGATCACGCGGTGGTCGGTGTCGAGCGACTTCAGGGTCGGCCGCGGCTCGTCGTCCAGGCCGAAGAGGCCGTACGGGTCGTCTTCGAGCAGCAGCAGGTCCTGCTCGTCGGCGACATCGAGCAGCCGGCGGCGGGTCGCCACCGGCAGCGAGACGCCCGAGGGGTTGGAGAAGTTCGGCACGAGGTAGAGCGCGCGGGGGCGCTTGCCCGCGGCGCGGACCTCGCGCGCCACCTCGGCGACGGTCTCCGGGGCGACCCCGGCGGGGGATTCCGGCACCGGCACCACGTCCACGCCGAGGATCCGGGCCGCGCCGCTCAGCCCGACGTAGCAGGGCTCCACCGCGAGGACGACGTCGTCCGGGCCGGCGCACAGCGCCCGCAACGCGATGATCATGGCCTCCTGGCAGCCCGCCGTGACCATCACCGAATCCGGGGGCACGACGATGCCCTCGTCCTTCTCGAGCATCGTGGCGATCAGTGGGCCGAGCTGGCCGTTGGTCCGCCCGTACTGGAGCAGCAGGCCGCGCACCCGCTCCTCGGGGAGCCCGCCGGCACGTAGGTGGTCCACATAGGACCCGAAGTACCGCTGCACGTCCTCGGTCGAGTAGAACCCGTCGTAGGGGCGGCCGGCGGCCAGCGAGATCGCGTCCGGGTACCGGCCGGCGATCTCGTTGAGGAAGTTCATCGAGGTCGCGACCGGGTCGGACACCGAAACGTGCAGATCGGCGCGGGACAGCTCAACCATGGATCTCCGATCCGGTGGCGGTCAGCGCCGCCAGCTCCACGAGCCGGGCGCCGACGTCGATGACGGGCAGGCCGCAGGCCGCGGAGATCAGCGGCTGGACGCTGGTGAAGTGCGTGCAGGCCAGGACCACGGCGTCGAGGTCGAGGCGCTCCGCCAGGCGCAGGGTCGCCGGCAGGTGCGAGGAGCCGAAAGCCGCTTCCGGATCACCGCTCTCGATCGCGCGAACCAGGCCGGGATCGGACACGCCGAGCATCCGGTGGCCCGGGCTGACCTCCCAGGCGGTCCGCTCGACACCGACGACGGCCTGCGCGTTGCCGGTGATCACCAGCGACGAGCGCAGCGCCGGGAACACTTCCCGGTACACGGTGACGGGCGAGACCACCGGCAGTGCCGAGGCATCGTGGTACACCACGGCGGACAGCGAGTTGCAGAACAGCATCGCCAGCTCGGTCCCCCGGGCGTGCAGGTCGTGCAGACGAGCGTGGAACGCCGCCGTCAACGCGCCGGGATCCCGGTACTGCAACGAGTCCTGCTCGTCCGGCGAACCCGCCATGGCGTACGGGACCGTCGCCAGTCCCCTGGCCCTCAGCAGCTCGGCGCCGAGGCCCGAGTCGTAGGGCGTGCCGGCGATCACCGCCACCGCGGGCGTCTGCTCGTCCACCACCATCGCGTCTCCGTCCCCGCAAGCGTTCTGTCCGCCCATGGTCGCAGCCGGAACGGTGGCTGCCTTCCTGCGGTGTGCGGTCAGCCGGGCGCGATCACCTTGCCGGGGTTGAAGATCCCGCGCGGGTCGAGGGCCGCCTTCACCGCTCGGTGGACCCCCATGCCGACCGGACCGACCTCACGCGCGAGCCAGTCCCGTTTGAGCAGGCCGACGCCGTGCTCGCCGGTACAGGTGCCGCCCAGCGAAAGGCCCAGCCGCATGATCTCGTCGAACACCAGCCGACCACTGTCCATACTGGACTGACTGGCCCGGTCCACCACGATGACCGGGTGCAGGTTCCCGTCGCCGGCGTGGCCGACCACTCCCACGAGCACACCGTGCCGGGCGGAGATCTCCTCGACCCCGGCGACGAGGTCGGCGACCCGCGCCCTCGGCACCGCCACGTCGTCCACGACCAGACCGCCCCGGCCGCCGGGAAACGCCCGCCGCGCGAGGTGTTCCATCGCCGGGTGGGCCAGGCGGCGCGCGCTGGTCAACGCCTCGGCCTCGACCGCGTCCTCGGCGACGTACAGCTCACTGGCGCCGGCCGTCCGGCAGCACTCGGCGATCGCCGCGAGGTCGGCCCCGGCGCCGGTGTCGGTCGCGATCAGCAGCATGGCCGCAGCCTCGGTGTCCAGGCCCATCGGCCGGTAGGCTTCGATCGCCCGCAGGTGCGTGCGGTCGAGCAGCTCGAACATGCTCGGCACGTGGCCGGCGGCGACGACCGAGGAAACCACCCGCCCGGCCGCCGGCACCGTCGGGTACACCGCGACCAGGGTCCGGGTCTCCGCGGGCGCCGGGCGGAGCCGGACGGTGATCTCGGTGATGATCCCGAGCGTGCCCTCCGACCCGACGAACAGCCCGGTCAGGTCATAGCCCGCGACGCCCTTCACGGTCCGGCGGCCACAGCGCAGGATCTCCCCGTCGGCCAGCACGACTTCCATGCCGAGCACGTAATCGCCGGTGACGCCGTACTTGACGCAGCACATGCCGCCCGCGTCGGTCGAGACGTTGCCGCCGATCGTCGAGGACTCCCAGGAGCCGGGGTCCGGCGGGTAGGCGAGCCCTTCCTTCGCCGCCGCCCGGCGCAGTTCCGCGTTGACCACCCCCGGTTGCACGACCGCGATCCGCTCACCCGCATCGATCTCGAGTATCCGGTTCAAGCCGGCCAGCGAAACGACGAGGGCGCCGTCGACCGCGTTGGCCGCGCCGGTCAGCCCGGTGCGCGCGCCCTGCGGGACGACCGGCACGCGGTGGGCGGCGGCGACCCGCACGACCGCGGCGACTTCGGCGGTGCTCTTCGGGCGCAGCACGGCGAGGGGCGTGCCCGCGTCGCACAGGTCGGCCTCGTCACGGGAGTGGGCGGCCAGCACGCCGGAATCGGTGAGCACGCGGTCGGCCGGCAAGACCGCCAGCAGGTCGTCGATCGGAGATCCCATGGGAGCAAACGTAACCGGGCACCGGGCCGGACTCCAGACCGCCCGCGCGAAAACCGCATTCGCGAGGATCCGTCCGGTCACCTCCGCGACCGGGTCACCGGGCAACGGCGAAGACGTGGAACGCGCGGTTTCCCGGCTAGCCTCGTCACCACGGCCGCCGATCGTCGTTCGGGCTCTCGCGGCACACCTCCGAGCGTGCCGCGGCGGGCCCCACCGGCAAGCAGGAAGACGCGTTTTCCGTTGCTCCGCTGCGAAGCTGGGCCGGTCGACAATCTAGGAGGTCAAGGTGTCGAGCACCGATGTTCCGACGCGGGAGGAACTGGTTCGCCGCGTGGCCGAACTGGCTCCCGTACTGAAGAAGCACGCGAACTGGTCCGAGCAGAACCGCCGGGTGCACGACGAGTCCATCGAGGCGCTCGCCGAGGCCGGGGTGTTCAAGCTGCGCCGCCCGAAGCGGTACGGCGGGTTCGAAGCCGACACCCGGACGCTCGTCGACGTCGCCACCGAGATCGGCCGCGCCGACGGCTCGACCTCCTGGGTGGCTTCGGTGTACTGGATCCCCACCTGGATGGCCTGCCACTTCCCGGAAGCGGTGCAGGACGAGGTGTTCTCGACCCCGGACGTCCGCGTGTGCGGCACGCTCAGCCCGTCCGCGATGGCCGCGCCGGTCGACGGCGGCGTCGTGGTGAACGGCAAGTGGGGCTTCATCAGCGGGGCCCTGCACGCGCAGTGGCAGGAGATCATCGCGATCCTCGTCCCGCCCGAGGGCGAGCCGTACCCGATCATGGCGCTGGTCCCGTTGTCGGACCTGCTGGTCGTGGACGACTGGGACACCGCGGGCCTGCGCGGGACCGGCAGCGTGTCGACGGTGGCGCAGGACGTCTTCATCCCGGCCGAGCGCGTGCTCCCGCTGCCCGCGGTCCTGGAAGGGCAGGGCGGCCCGGCGGGCTCGGTCTACCGGGCGCCGCTGCTGCCGATCGCCTCGGCGTCGTCGGTCGGCACGCTGGTGGGCATGGCGAAGTCGGCTCAGGACAGCTTCCTCAAGCGGCTGCCGGACCGCAAGATCACCTACACCGCTTACGAATCGCAGCGCGAGGCCCCGATCACGCACCACCAGGTGGCCGAGGCGGCGTTGAAGATGGACGAGGCCCAGTTCCACGCGCACCGGCTGGCCACGTTGGTCGACACGAAGACCGCCGACGGCACCCCGTGGAAGCTGGACGAGCGCGCGATCGCGCGGGCCGACCTCGGCGCGGTGGTCCGGCTGGCCAAGGAGTCCATCGACATCCTGGCCACGGCCTCCGGCGGTTCCTCGATCTACCACGGCATCCCGATCCAGCGGATCGCCCGCGACATCGCCGCGGTCAACCTCCACGCGCTGATGCACCCCAACACCAACACCGAGCTGTACGGCCGGGTGCTGTGCGGTCTCGAGCCCAACACGCTCTACATCTAGGGAGACTCCCATGACCACGACCGAAAGCGGCACCGCCGCCGACCAGGCCGCGATCGCGGCGCTCACCCAGAAGGTCATCGCCGCGTGGGCCTACGGCGACGCCGACGGGTTCGCCGGCGTCTTCACCGAAGACGGCACCATGATCCTGCCCGGCATCTTCAAGAAGGGCCGCGAAGAGATCCGCGCGTTCCTGAAGGAGTCGTTCGAGGGCAACTACAAGGGCACCCAGGTCACCGGGCGGCCGATCGAGATCCGGTTCTTCACCCCGGACTCCGGCGTGCTCATCACCCAGGGCGGTGTCCTCGGCCCCGGTGAAACCGAGGTCGCGGACTCCCAGTCGATCCGGGCGTCGTGGACCGTCGTGAAGCGGGACGGCGGCTGGCAGCTGGCGTCCTACCAGAACACCCCGGCCAAGCAGCAGCTGCCGAAGCCGGGCACCGTCTGAGCCCACCGCATCGCAAAGAACCCGGGCCGCCATCGCGGCCCGGGTTCCTTTTTCGCCCGAAGCTGGTCTGCCCATCGCTTCCCGGTTACGGCTTCAGCGACAAGCCGGCCGCGCCGGGGTGGGGGATCGAGCGGATATCCGACGCGTGGCGCGAGCTGATGGCCTGGCTCGGCTACCGGCGGTTCGGCGCCCAGGGCAGCGACTGGGGCACCAGCATCGGTCAACGGCAACCCGATCGGGTCGCCGCAGACGGTCGGGAAGTTCCGGTCGTGGACCGACTCCGGTGGCGACCTGCATCGGGTTATTGCCCGGGATGAGCTGCTCGACAACCTGATGCTCTACTGGCTGCCCGGCACCGGTGCCTCGTCCGCCCGGCTGTTCGGTCTTCCCCGAGGAGCTGCAGCGCCCGTCTCGACGGTGGGCGGAGCGCCGGTTCCCGAACATCCGGTACTGGAACGAGCCCGGCCAGGGCGGCCACTTCGCGGCGTTCGAGCAGCCGGCGTTGTTCGTCGACGAGGTCCGGTCATTCTTCCGGCTGGTCCGCTGATGGTCACCCGGACTCGGTAAGCGGCTGGCTGAAGATCAACGAGTGCCCATCCGGTGTCCGTACGTTGAAGTCACGCATCCCGTAGGGCCGGTCAGCCAGTGGCTCGACGATGTCGGCGCCGCGGGCGCGCAACTCGTCGTGGCAGGAATCGACGTCGTCGACGACAACCGTCACCCTGGCCGGGCCGACGCTGCTTTCGGCGTACAGGTGGAACTCGGCGGTGTCGCGGATCACGGCCGCGTAGCTAGGTGGGGTCTCCCAGGTGAATATGGTGTCGAATCCGAGCACGTCCGTGAAGTACGACCGCGCTGCCTGCACATCTCGGCACGGCAGCACGGGAATCGCCACCCGCATGACCATTCCGTCACCTTACCTGACTTTGGCTCAAGATCGCTGATCTCGGGTAGGGTGCTGACCGTTGAGCTGCGTTTCGTCGTGTGAACGGCTGTTCCGATTACTGGTGCTGGCACGGATCGTCGAGCCGACCAGCAAGCCGGACAGTCTGTGGGTGGTCGAGGAGGCAGGTTTCGACCCGTCGGCGTGCGCGACTCGAGAAGTCGTTCCGAATGTCCAAACACGACCTACGTGCGCGGCCGATCTACCACCACGAGCGCGAGTCGCAAGAAGTTCGTGCGCACCACCTGCCGCTACCGCACCATCAACATCCAGGCCGGCGAGCACACCCTCACCGCCGTCGACCCGCCACCCGACGACCTCCGCGATGCCCTCACCCGCATCCACGACCGCGGTGCGCACTGATTTGAGCCAAGTCGGGTACCAGAACACCCCGGCCAAGCAGCAGCTGCCGAAGCCGGGCACCGTCTGATCCCACCGCTTCGCAAATAACCCGGGCCGCCCATCGCGGCCCGGGTTCTTCTTCGCCCGAAGCTCAGAGCAAAGCGGCCAGGCCCGCGTACCCGCCTTCCTTCAACCGCAGCCCGGACGTCGTCGCATACGCCTCGTCCGCGCGGATCCCCAGTCCTTCCACCATCCGGTTCATGAAGTTGAACAGCGCGCACACGAGCACCGCGTCGTGCAGCGCCCGCTCGTCCCAGCCGGCGGCGAACACGGCTTCGGCGTCGGCCTCGGTCATCCGGGACGGGGTGCGGGTCAGCTTGCCGACGTAGGCCAGCACGGGCCGGAGCTTGTCGTCGACCGGCGCCGAGTCCAGGTCCGCGACCGCGGCCGCCAGCAGGCCCTCGGGCACGCCGAACGCCTCCGCGGTGATCGTGTGGATCCCGTGGCAGTAGCCGCAGCTGTTCACCCCGGACACGTACGCCGCGATCAGCTCGCGCTCCCCCGCCGAGAAGGGCGACTCGCCGCGCATCAGCACCTCGTGGAGGTCCAGCAGGTGCCGCGCCGGATCCGGGTTGGCCTGGAACACCTGCAGCAGCGTGGTCTCAGCCGGCAGGGACCTCAGGTACGACATCGAAGGGTTCCTTTCCGTCCGCCAGCCCGGCGGCGAGCTGGTCGATCTCGACGCCGCGCAGCGCGCAGGCGGTCAGGTAGGCGATCGTCCCGGCGCCGGCGCCGGGCACCGCCGCGGCGACCAGGTCCTGGCGGCGCTCCCACTCCCGCCGCAGCGAGCCCGGCGACGAGGTCGACGGCGGCTCGCCGAGCCGGTCGCGCAGGGCCAGCCAGTGCTCCCGCCCGGACTCCAGGAGGCCACCGAGGCCGAACGCGGCCGTGCCGTGCCGGGCCTGGTCGACCACCTGGGTGACCAGGGCCGGGTCGTCGGCGAGCCGGGCGAGCGCGAGGCCGGCGAGCAGCCGGTCGGCGTCCAGGCCCAGCAGGATGATCCCGGCCTCGGTGGTGCCGGGGGCGTCGACGTCCGGCAAGGCGAACCGGGAATCCTCGCTTTTCGGGGGGTCCGGGTGGCGAAGCCCCCGGCTCGGGGCGAAGCCCCGGATGTCGTCGTGGCGCTCAGACACCGACGACCGCCTCGACCGGCTCGGCGACGCCGCTGCGCAGCTGCGCGGCGATCGCCGCGGCGACCCGGGTGGTGGCGACGCGGTGGCCGTCGATGTTGCGCGCGGCCGGGCCGAGCACCATCCCGGCCGCGGCCCCGACCACCGAAACGCGCGGCTCGCGGCGGTAGGACAACGTCCGTTCGTCCAGCGACGGCCAGCCGTCCCTGGCGTCGACGACCTCGTCGGGCAGCAGGCCGGTGCCGATCGACGGCGTCGTGCCCAGCGCGAGCACGACGTGGTCGCCCACGACCCGCCGTCCGCTCTCCAGCCGCAGCACCACGTTCCCGCCGACGGCCGGCGCGATCTCCTTGACGGCTTCGCCGCGGTGCACGACCAGCCGGCCGTCGGCTTCGGCCCGCTCGAGCAACGGCCGGAACTCGAACATGATCGACGCGCGCCGGAACCGGCCCATCAGCTCGAGCCGCTCGGCCCAGCCGACGCCGTCGAAGCGCTTGCGGCCCTCCGGCCGGAAGAAGGTGGAATTGACGTCCGCGCACTGGTAGCGCTCGCCGGTCTCGCGGACCACCCAGTGCACCTCGCGCCCGGCGGCGAGCGCGCCGGTGATGAGGTGCGCCGCGGTGAGCCCGGCGCCGACGACCACCTGGCAGCGCGCGCCCGGCGGCACCGATTCGTCCCAAAAGGACACTCCGCGCGGCGGATGGCCGCCACCCCACCAGGTTTCCGGCGCGGGACGGCGTTCCTCGCCGGGGCACAGCACGACGTGCCGGGCGGCGACGGAGAAGCGGTCGGTGCGCACGGTGACGGCTTCGGGGGCGGGCACGACCTCGCGCACGGTCGCCTGCCAGGTCTTCTCCCCCACGTGGTGGGTGGTCACCAGGTGTTCGCAGTAGGCCTCGAAGACGTCGACGGGGACGACCGACCGGTGCCCGGACTGCGACATCCGGATCTCGCGGCGCTCGGTCGGCGTCAGCCTGCCCCAGTGCAGCCGCGCGAAGTCGAGCAGCTCGCAGTCGCGGTAGCCCTCGACGCCGGGGTGGTGCTCGTAGGGCGAGCGCAGGACGCGCTGGCCCAGCTGGTCGATCCGGCCGAAGAACCGCCCGCACGGCCGCCCGGTGCGGTCCACGACGACGACGTCGGTCACGCCGTGGTGCCACAGGGCGGAGGCGACCGCGAGCCCGGCCGGGCCGGCCCCGACGACCACGACGTCGGCGGCCGCCGCCGGCGAGTCCCCCCGCGCCGGGGAAGGTGGCGCGGGAGGACGCGGCCAGGCGCGGCCACGAGGCGAGTCGAGCAGGTGCGGCTCCGGTACGAACGTGATCACTGCTCGCCCCGCCGCCGGCTCAGAGCACCGTGACGGGGACGATCAGCTCCACCACCGGCCGCTGGCTCATCCCGTTGGTGACGAGCTCGTCCAGCGTCTGCTGGGACTGCTCGGCGCTGTCGGTGGCGATCGGGCTGTAGCGCGAGTAGAAGTACGTCGGCTTGCGGCCGCTCGTCTCCATCGAGTACGTCTTCAGGACGGTTTCGCCGGGGCGGACCTCGCCTTCGTAAAAGGTGAGGCGGCGCTGGTCGGGCGTCATGAAGCTCTTCGAGAACTGCGGCGACATCAGCATTTCGTCGTCGAGGAACGTCGAGTCCTCGTCCATCACGGCCTGCATCGCGACCCACGTCTGGTCGGTCAGGTTGGTTTCGGCCTTGATGACCTGCCAGCGGCCGGGCTCGGGGAGGTTGACGCTGACCGAGACGTCGTGGTCGGTGGTGTCGATGGCGCCGGTGATCATGAGGACCCGGCGGCCGACGTCGGCGGTCCCGGTCATCTGCACGTCCCTGGCGCGCACGCGACCGGAGACGTCGAGTCCTGGCAATTCGGGTGAAGACATGCTGCAGCCTCCTACGTAACCCACCCCAGAAATAGTGGCCTGACCAGCGAACATACAAAGGCTTTCATACCGCAAGATACACTGTCAAGGTGACGAATACACGTTCTCCGAATCGCTGACCAGGGTCCGATCAGGGGAGATTGTCAACAGCCGGGTGCTGGCGCGAATTGGTCCGTTCGGCCCAGCGCCCGCGCGCGGAACGATCACTCCGGAGCCGAGGTCTCCTGGGGTTCGACCGCGTCGACCTCGTCTTCGACCGCTCCGACGTAGCGGATTTCGAACGCGGATTCGGCGCGCTGCACCATTACTTTCATGACCAGACCCGGTTTCACCATGATGAGGAAATTGCCGGGATCGCGGGGGTCGCCGAAAATGTCGTAAACGAGAAAGGCGGAACCGTCACCGACGGCGAACAAGGCTTCGTAGACGACGTTCCGCTCCGCCTGCGACGCCGTCTCGGCCCAGCTTTCGAGGACTTCGATGCCCGCCGTGAGCTGGAGGCGCATTGCCATCCGCCGGCCTCCCAACCGAACGTCGCAGATCGCCGTCACGCATGGGTCACCGTGCTGCGGTGACACTCCGGCCAGGACACTGTCGATTCTCCCGGCCGGACGGCGGGGTGCTCATCTCCGAGGGTGCGCTCCGGCACCGTCCGTGTCCGGCGCCGGAGCCGCCGCGGCTTCAGTTGTAACCGAGCACGATGTGCTCTTCTTCGGCCGGTTCGGGCGCTTCCACGAGCCGGAGCCCGCGGGGTTCCTCGGCGGGTGGCGGGGTCCAGTCGTCGGCCGGGACCGCTGCTGCTGTCATGGCGTTCCTCCACGTGGGTCGGGATGTGGGTCCACCATGCGCCACCGGGGTCGAGGATCGGATGGGATCCGCTGACGTGCGCAGCTTTTGAGTGGTCGGAACAGGGGTGGGAGGGGTGCACTGGGAGTGACTCGAAGGTGAGGTGCCACGCATGGCGGAAGAGCGGAAGCCCCTCGGCGGCGCGGCCGACCGGCAGCGCACGTGCGCGGTGTGCGGAGCGGAGTTCAGGCCGGGCGAGCGCACGGAGATCGAGGTGTTCTCGGACGGCGCGGTGCGGTACGTGGCGGTGCACCCCGGCCACACGACGCACTCCCCGAGCCGCGAGCGCGCCGCCGCGAAAAGGCTGCGCGGCGAAGCGGCTTGAGGAGCACCGCCCGAGCGCCCCAATGTGGCCTTGGGTGCGTTGAATCAGCGCCGCGGCGCGAAGCGCCTCCGTTGAGGGTGGCGGCGGGGGCATGGACGGAGCACCGAAGGCCACATTGGGGCGCTTCCCACCGGGGTCAGCGCGGCAGGCCCGACAACCGCCAGGCGCCCGCCGCGGCCCGCGGCTCCCTGGCCGGCCGAGCCGGATCGCCCCACACCGACGGACGCGGCCGCTCCGGCGGCCGGACCGCCGAAAGCGAAAGCGCCGCCACCAGGGCCGCCAGCTCGCCGTCGTCCGGAGCGCCTCGCACCACGCGGATCGCGGACATCCGGATGCACCCCCTCAGATCGGCAGGTTGCCGTGCTTGCGCCCCGGTGCCGGCTTGCGCTTGTCGCGCAGCATCGCCAGCCCGCGCGCCACCGCCGCGCGGGTCTCCGCCGGGTCGATGATGTCGTCCACCAGCCCGCGCTCCGCCGCGTACTGCGGGTTCAGGTACTCCTCCGTGTACTCCGCCACCAGCTTCGCGCGCAGGGCCGCCGGGTCCGCGGACGCCGCCAGGTCGCGGCGGTACAGCACGTTGACCGCGCCCTCCGCGCCCATCACCGCGATCTGGTTCGTCGGCCACGCCAGGGACAGGTCGCAGCCGATCGACCGCGAGTCCATCACGATGTACGCGCCGCCGTAGGCCTTGCGCAGGATCACCTGGATCCGCGGCACCGTCGCTTCGCAGTACGCGTGCAGCAGCTGCGCTCCCTGGCGGATGATGCCGCCGCGCTCCTGCTCCACCCCCGGCAGGAACCCCGGCACGTCGACCAGGCTCACCAGCGGGATGCCGAACGCGTCGCAGAACCGCACGAACCGCGCCGCCTTCTGGGACGCCGGCCCGTCGAGCACGCCGGCGAACACCACCGGCTGGTTGCCGACCAGGCCGACCACGCGGCCGTCGATCCGCGCCAGCGCGCAGAGCACGTTGCGCGCCCAGCCCTCGTGCAGCTCGAAGAACTCGCCGTCGTCGGCGAGCTCGGCGAAGACGTCGCGCATGTCGTACGGCTGGTTCGGCTCGACCGGGACCAGCTCGGCCAGCCGCGGCCGGTAGTCGTCCGCCGCGCTCGTCGGCGCGGTCGCCGGCGGCGGGTCGAGGTAGTTCGACGGCAGCAGCGAAACCAGGTACCGGACGTCGGCGAGGCAGCTCTCCTCGTCGTCGTGGACCACCGTCGCGACACCGGAAGCGCTGCCGTGGACGTCGGCGCCGCCGAGCTCCTCGTGCGTGACGCGCTGGCCGCTGACGGCCTCCACCACGTCGGGTCCGGTCAGGTACATCCGCGCGGTGTCGCGCACCATGAACGTGAAGTCCGCGAGCGCCGGCGAGTACGCCGCACCGCCCGCGCACGGGCCGAGGATGACGCTGATCTGCGGGATCACCCCGGACGCCTCGACCTGGCGGCGGAAGATGCCGCCGTAGCCGTTGAGCGCGAGGACGCCCTCCTGGATCCGGGCGCCGCCGCTGTCGTTGAGCCCGATCACCGGGGCGCCGTTGGCCACCGCGAGGTCGAGCACCTTGTGGATCTTCGCCGCGTGCGCCTCGCCGAGCGAGCCGCCGAAGAGCGTGAAGTCCTGGGCGTAGACGAACACCCGGCGCCCGTCGATCGTGCCGGAGCCGGCGACGACGCCGTCGGTGTGCGGGCGGTGGCCCGCCAGGCCCGGCCCGGTCGCCTGGTGGCGCCGGTAGGGCTCGATCTCGGTGAACGAGCCGTCGTCGAGCAGCAGGGCGAGCCGTTCGCGCGCGGTCAGCTTGCCCAGCGAGTGCTGGCGGCGGACGGCGTCGAGCTTGCCCTCGTGGATGTGCGCGCGCAGCTCCTCGCGGCGCTTGCGCAGCAGCGGCATGTCGGGCGGCGCCGGCCGCGCCAGGTCGGCGGCGCGGGCCAGCTCGATGACCTGCGCGTCCCCGGACGGCGCCGGGCGGCCGAGACGGCGGCGCCGGACCCCGTCGGGGACCGGCACCACCTCCGCGTCGTCCGCGCGCGCCGCGCCGGACTCCTGGCTTCCGCTCACGCGGCATCCCTCATCCGGGCCCGGTGGTCCCGCTCGATCTCGGCGACGATGTCGGACCACACGATGCCGCGGCCCAGCCGGGGCATCGGACGGACCACGGCGTCGGCGGCCGCCGACGCGGGCGGGATCGTCACGGGCCGCCGGTCGCCGGTGTCCGGGTGCGCGGCGTCGCTGGTGGTCATGGCAGGACCTCCTCGGTCTGGCCGGCCCCGGGTCCGGGGCCGGTGCGAACTGCTGGACGCCTGACGTCCGCTGTGGACAAAGCACGGCCCGCCCGCCCGCCGGTGATCCGGCCGGTGGCGTGCAGCCAGGCCACCGTGTCGCGCACGGTCTCGAGCACCGGCCGCGCGAGCACGCCGCCGCCGGGCGCGTCCGGGGCGACCGGCACCGCCGTCGCGCAGACGTGGATCGCGCCGTACTGCACCGGCAGCGCCCGCGGCCACACCCGCTGCAGCCGGTCGGCGAAGCGCCCCACCGGGTACAACGCCCGCGCCGGCAGGACCACCGCCGGCAACGCGCGCCCGGTCGCTTCCCGGGCGGCCGCCAGGTATTCGCGGGTCGTCAAGAAGTGGCCCGGGCCGAAGAACGCCGGCCCGGACACCGAACCGTCCAGGATCCGCGCGTGCAGCTCCGCCGAGTCGCGGACGTCCCCGATGGGGAGCCCGCCACCCGGCCAGATCGGCGTCAGCCCGCGCAGGACGTCGCGCAGCCGCGCGTTCTGGTCGCCCAGGCGCGGGTCGTCCGGCCCGAGCAGGGCCGGCGGGTAGGTGACGACGACGGGTACGCCCACCGACCGGTGCTGCCGCGCGATCCGCTCCGCGGCCGCCTTCGACGCCAGGTAGGGCTCCCGCGACCCGCCGAGCGGGCTCGACGCCCCGATCGACGGCGCGGTCGCCGGGTACAGCGCCCCGACGGTCGACACGTGCACGATCCGCCCGGCACCCGCCCGGCGCGCGGCGGCCAGCACCACCTCGGTGCCGCGGACGTTCACCCGCCACAGCTCGTCGCGACGACGGCTGTCGAACGTGTAGACGCCGGCCGCGTGCAGCACCGCGTCCGCCCCGGCGACCAGCCGCCGGACGGCCACGACGTCCGTGACGTCGCCGCCGACGACCTCGACGCCGGGCCGGGCCACGCCGACCGGGTCACGGGCGAGCAGCCGAACCCGGTGCCCCCGCCGCCGCAGCGCCGCGACCGTGTGGGCACCGAGGAAGCCGGTGCCGCCGGTGACCGCGATCAGCATGACGTCCTCCCCTCAGGCCGCGCGGGCCTTCCCGTCGACGTGGTGGTAGCTGCCGCCGTAGAAGACCAACGCGTGTTCGCCGGTGCCGCGGCTGGTGGCGACCACCCGGCCCAGGAAGATCGAGTGGTCACCGCCTTCCAGCACCTGTGCCAGCTCGCACTCCAGCCAGGCCAGCGCCCCGTTCAGCAGCGGGGCCCCGGTCTTGCCGCCGGCCGTGTAGCCGACGGCTTCGAACTGGGCCATGCCGTCGGGACGGCGCCAGTCGGCGAAGTACTTCGACGTGTCCTGCTGGTCCGCCGCGAGGATGTTCACCCCGAACGAGCCGGCGTTGACGATCGCGGTGTGCATCCGCGCGGCCTTGGACACGCAGCACAGCACCATCGGCGGTTCCAGCGAGACGGACGAGAACGCGTTGGCGGTCATGCCGTGCGCGTCCTCCCCGCCCGCCGTCAGCACCGTCACGCCGGTGGCGAACTGCGCCATCACCTGCCGCAGTCCCGGCTGGGGCGAGAGGACCCGGCGCGCCGGCGACCTCGGCAGCCGCTTCAGCACGGGAGGCTCCGATTCGTGGGCCACAGTCAGACTCCCTTGCCGTTGACCGCGGCCGTCCAGTAGGGCACCAGCGCCTCGCGCAGCTGCTCGGGCACCCGGGACGGCACGGTGGCCGTGTTGGGCCCGCGCATGCAGGCGATCCGCTGCCGTCCCCTGGCCACCAGCCGCTCGTCGCCCTCGGGGGTGAGGTGGACGTAGTCGAACGCGAACTGGATCTGCGTCGAGGTGAGCTCTTCCAGCCGCAGCCGGATGGACAGCTCGTCGAACGCGGTGATCTCGGCGAAGAACTCGCACTCCACCTTGAGGGTGAACAGCTTGAGGTCGTGGCGGACCTCTTCGAGTACCGCCGGGGCCTTCTCCTTGAGGAACATCTCGCGGCACCGGCCCTGCCAGCGCACGTAGTTCACGTAGTAGACGTTGCCCACCAGGTTGGTCTCTTCGAAGCCGACCGTGTGACGGATCTCGTAGTAGTCGGCCATCTTCAGTTCCCCTCTGCGTGCAGCACGGCGAAGACGATCGGATCGGTCCGGTCGTTGACGGTGGTCGCCCAGGTGGCGATCCGCGCGGTGCCGGAGGCGAGCAGCGCCCACCCGTCGGCGTCGACCTGGCGCACGGTCAGCGCCTGGGTCATCGAGCCGGTCTTGCGGACGCACTCCAGCGCGCTCCAGACCCGCGTGTTGGCCACGCTGATCGGTTCGCCGGTGTCCGCGGCCAGCAGCCGGCCGAGGGCGAGCAGCTCTTCGCCCAGCAGCCCGGCCCAGTCCTCGCCGGTGCGTTCGATCGCCGTCTCGATGTCGCAGGCGACCTGGTCGGCGCCGGCGACCACGAGGGTCAGCTGCGCGGTGTGCGACGCGTTCACCTGCACGCCGTCGCATTCGGGCTTGCCGTCGGGGCGGTAGCGCACCTCGACCGGCCGGTCGAGCGCGCGGCCCGCGGCGAGCGCCGTCTGCGCCCTCCGCTCGGCGATGCCTTCGGCCGGGCGCCCCGCGGGGTCGGGTTCCAGCACCACCGCCCGCGTCCCGCCGAGCAGCCGTTCACAGGCACGCTCCACATAGGACCCGAGCATCGAGGGGACCCACGGCCCCGCGCCGTCGCGCTTGCGGACCGCGCGCAGCTTCAGGCCTTCCCAGCGCTCGACCAGCGTCCCGTCCGGGTTGCGCACGTCGAGGTCGTAGACGTAGCTGTCGCCGTCCTGGGAGCGTTCCTTCGCGTCCAGCAGCACGTACTCGTCGTGCTGACGGCCCGGTTCGGCCAGGTACAGCTTCTCGATGCCCTGCGGCAGCAGCGTCGCGTCCGGGACGCAGCACTGGATCGCGTGCATCATCGCGTCCCGGGTGCCCGGGTCGGCCAGCAGCCGCTCCTGCGGGAGGAACGGGGCGAACCACTGGTGGTCGGCGCTGGTCGCGATCTCGGCGACCGCGTGCCGGGCGCTCGCCCGCCGGTAGCCGAGCACGCGCTGGAACCGCTTGCCCTGGAACAGGACCGAGCCGTACAGCTCGCTGATCGGCTCCACCGGGACCGGCGGCAGCGCGACGTCGCGGGGTACCTGCTCGCCCAGCTCCGCCGGCCGCGCGAAGCTCAGCCGCGCCCGGAAGTGGTCGGCGCTGAAGCCGGTCTCGTCACTGCGGATCACGACGTCCACGGTGTCCGCGTCGCGCGCCAGCGTGGCCAGCCGGACCGTGGTCGACCCACCCGGCGAGACGATGATCGGCCGGAGGAACTCGACGTCCGACAGCACCGGGGTGCCGACGCGGTCCAGCGTCGCCGACGCGGCCTGCGTCATGGCCTCCATGCCGAGCACCGCCGGGAACAACAGCTGCCCGTCCAGCAGGTGGTCGGTCAGGTACGGGTCGGCCCCGTCGGAGAGGTCGGCCTCGGTGATCAGCTCGACACCCGGGTAGTGCACGACCGCGCGGTCGACGAACCGGCTCAGCGGCAGCTCCCGCTTCTGGATCGGCAGCGTGGCCAGGCCCGACGTGCGGCCGCAGACCACCAGCACCGGCGGCGCGGCCGGGTCGGCCAGCACCTGGCGGAGGATGGTGATGCCCTCCTCGGTCGGGATCGGCGTGATGCCGTCGCGCATCAGGGCGCTGACCACGCCGAGCTTCTCGCCCATGCCGGTGCCCGACCAGACCGACCACTCCAGCGCGATCGCCCGCGCCTTCGGGTGCTCCTGGCCGAAGCGCAGGGTCAGCTCGGTCATCCAGTCGTTCGCCGTGGCGTAGTGCGCTTCCCCGCGCAGGCCCGCCCGGCCGATGATGCTGCCGAAGGTGACCAGGAGCTTGATGCGGTCCTGGTCGACCGCGGCGAGCACCGCGTTGAGCCCGCCGATCTTCGGGGCGAGCGTCTTGCGGAAGGTGTCTTCGGTGAGGCTGAAGAGGGCGGCCGGCTCGTTGCGGCCCGCGCCGTGGAGGATCGCCGTGACCGGGCCGAGCTCGGCCTCGGCCCGCGCGATCGCCTCGGCGACCTGCGGAGCGCTGGTGACGTCGGCGCGCTCGTAGCGGTAGCGGATGCCCGCCGCCTCCATGCGGTCGAGGTTCTCCGCCAGCTCGGTGTCGGACTCCGGGTCCGACCGGCCGAGCAGCGCCAGCTTGGCGCCGGAGTCCTTGGCCAGCGCCAGCGCGCTTTCCGCGGTGATGCCCTTGCCGCCACCGGTGACGAGCAGGACGTCGGACGAGTCCAGCGAGTCGCGGATCGGGCCGGGCTTCGGCGCGGCCAGCGCGGACAGCCGCGGCACCGTGCGGCCGCCGTCGGCGCCGTAGCGCGCTTCGGTGAAGTCCGTGGTCGCGGCGACCTCGGCCACCACCGTGTGCACGGCTTCGGCGACCGCGTCCACATCGGACGGTGCCGGGTCGGCGAAGTCGATGATCGTCGTCTTCGCCGACGGGTCCTCGAGGCGCAGCGTGCGGGCCAGGCCGGCGGCGCCGTAGCCGTGGTGCACGACCACGAAGCGCGTGCCGTTGGGGGCGGCCATGACCGCGCGGCCGGCGTCGAGGAACAGGCCGACGTGGCTGGAGTCGCAGTCCGCGGGCAGACAGAGCAGCACGCCGTCGCCGGCACCGGACGCCGCGAGCGCGGCCCGCAGTGGTTCGGCCAACGGGTGCCGCGGCGTCGAGAAGACCTGCCATTCGGCGCGGCCGGTTCCCGGCGTCAGGTCCGCCGAAGGCCGCGGCGCGGGCACGTACTCGACCGCGAACGGCCGGACCCACGGCCCGACACCCGGGGCTTCGCCCTTGCCGGAGTCCGCCGGCTTCGCCGTCTGCGCGAGCTCGTCGATCATCTCGGCGAGCTCACCGAGGCACACCGTCGCGAAGTTCGGCATGCCCTCCAGCGCGGGCCGGCCCAGCGCCCGGGTGACGTCGTTGACCAGCTGCCCGACCGTGATCGACGACAGGTGCAGGTCGTCGAGCGGGTGTGTGTCGGCGGTGACGGCTTCCAGGGGCAGCTCGACGCGCTCGGCGGCGAGCTTGCGCAGCAGGTCCAGCGTCGAGCCCGAGTCGGACTCGGCCGTCGTGGCGTCGGCCTCGGCAGCCTGTGCCTTCTCCGCGGCCAGTTCGGCGGCCAGCTCGCTGTCGATCGACGGTGCCGCCTCGCAGGGGCTCGCGAGGAAGCCGAACTCGCCGTCGGCGGGCAGGGCGCGCACGACGCGGCCCTCGAACAGCGCGTCCACCGAGACCGGCGCGCCGAGCGCGAACGCCGCGCCGACCACGCGCAGCACGGCCTGCAACGACGCGTTGTCCGAGTCGAGCGCGAGCACCGGAGTCTCCGGCGCGATCTCTTCGAAGAGCCCGGTCAGCACCCGGCCGGGGCCGACCTCGACCACCAGGTCGCTGCGCTCGGCCACCTTGGCGGCGGCCTCGCGGAAGCGGACCGGCAGCACGATCTGGTCGCGCAGCAGCTCGGGCAGGTTCTCGGCGGTGTGCAGCACGTCCCCGCTGACCGTGGACACCACGGGCCGCTCCAGCCGGGCGAAGGTGAACTCGCCCAGCCGCTCGGTCATGGCGTTCGCGGCCGGCTCGACGGCCGGCGAGTGGAAGGCGTGCGAGACCTTGATCCGGGTCGCGCCGACGCCCTGGGCCTTGGCCCGGGCGACGATGCGGTCGATCGACCCGGCGGGCCCGGAGATCACGGTCTGCTCGGGCGCGTTGTACCCGGCGATGACGACGTCGTCGCCCAGGCCGAGCTCCTCGACCCGGCCGGGCGAGGCGGCGATGCCCGCCATGGCGCCGGTGCCGTCGCCGGTCGTCGAGGCCATCACCTTGCCGCGGACCTTGGCCAGCGCGAGCAGGCCGCGCTCGTCGAGCGCGCCGCCCCAGTGCAGTGCGGTCAGCTCGCCGAGGCTGTGCCCGGTGGCCGACGACGCCTCGATGCCGAACGAACGCAGCACCCGCAGGGCGGCCAGCGAACCGGTCACGATCCGCGGCTGGGCCACCTCGGTGGCGACCTGGTCGCCGGCGACCGGCAGCGCCGCGGCGCGGAAGATCTCCTCGGCCACCGCGAACCGGCGGCGCAGTGCGCTTTCCCCGCCCCGCCCGGATCCCTGGCCGGGGAACAGGTAGCCGATCTTCGGCGCGGAACCGCGGGTGCTCGCGAAGATGCCGTCGGCGGCGTCGAAGACCGAGTCGCCGGACTCCAGCTGCTCCAGGAGCTTGGTCAGCTTCCGCTCGGCGTGCTCCGGGTTGGCCGCGACGACCGCGGCGCGCACCGGCTTGCCCGACAGGTCCTTCGCCAGCGTTCCGGCGAGGTCGGTCAGCTCGGCGAACGAGAGCTTCGGCACGACCTCCAGCGTGGCGGCGATGTTCCCGCGCAGGGTCGCGACGTCGTCGGCGTCGAACAGCAGCAGTTCGGCGTCCTGCCGGCCGGCCGTCAGCGCACGCGCCCGCTCGTCGAGCTCGCGGCGGCGGGCCGCGGTCGGCGCTTCGGTGACGGTGACGTGGGAGTTGATCCCGCCGAAGCCCATCGCCGAGACGCCGGCGCGGACCGGCTGGTCCTCGGGCCAGAGCGCCGGGTCACGCGGGACGTACATGCGCGCCGACGACCCGGTCAGCGACTCGTGCGGCTCGTAGTGCCCGGTGGCGGGCGGGATGACCTGGTGGTACACCGCCAGCGTCGCCTTGATCAGGCCGGCGACCCCGGCCGCGGCCTTGGTGTGCCCGATGTTGCCCTTGATCGTCGACAGCGCGGCCGGCTTGGCCAGCGGGTCGGCGTCGCGCCGGGCGGTCGAGAGCGCCTCGATCTCGGTGGCGTCGCCCAGCGCGGTGCCGGTGCCGTGGCCCTCGAAGTAGGAGACGGTCTCGACGCCGTAGCCGGCGCGGTCGTAGGCGCGTTTGAGGGCGAGCCGGTGCCCGGCGGCCTCGGGCCGGGTGATGCCGCCCTTGCCGTCGGAGGAGACGCCCCAGCCGCCGATCGACGCGTAGATCCGCTTGCCCTGCTCCAGCGCGTCGCTCTCGCGCATCAGGACGAGCATGCCCGAGCCCTCGCCGGGCCAGAAGCCGTTGGAGTCGGCGTCGTAGACCTTCATCTCGCGCTTGGCCAGCGCGCCGGTCTTCGCGAACCCGATCACCTCGAACGGGTCGATCGAGAGATCGACCCCGCCGGCGACGGCGAGGTCGAGGTCGCCCTGGACGAGCGCGTTGGCCGCGGTCACCACGGACAGCAGCGAAGACGAGCAGGCGCCGTCGACGGTGTAGCCGCCGCCGGCGAAGTCGAAGTGGTTGCAGACGCGGCCGGCGATGGTGTTGGCCAGGCCGCCGGCGAGGGTGTCCTCGTTGATCTCGGGGAACGGCTCCTTGTACTGGATCTCCAGTTCCCGCAGGAAGTTCGCGGTCTCCTCGTCCTCCCAGCCACGGGCGGTCAGCGCGGCCGCGACCGTGCGGCGCACGTACGGCCAGCGCAGCCGCATGATGTTGGCGCGGGAGAACTCGCCGGTGAGGCTGTTGCCGATGACGACACCGGTGCTCTGCCGCGGCGCGCCCTCACCCTCGCCGAAGCCGGCGTCGGCCAGAGCCGCGGCGGCGACGTCCAGGGCGAGCCAGTGCGTCGTGTCGGTCGCCCGGAACGTGCTGCCGGCGACCTTGTGCGCCACCCGGTCGAACTCGTAGTCCCGCAGCACGGCCGCCTTCTGCGCGTAGAAGCGGTCCGGTGCCTTCGGGTCGGGCGAGTAGTAGTCCGCCCGGTTCATCCGCTCGTCCGGCAGCCTGCGGAACGCCCGGCGCCCGGCCAGCACGTTTTCCCAGAGCTCCTCCGGAGAACTCGCATCGGGGTACCGGAGACCGATACCGACGATCGAAATCCGCTCTACGCTCATGCCACCGCACTCCCACTGGCTCTCGAGCCCCGTATCACCGGAACCGTCAGGTCCCCGCTGTCCTCCGGCACGGGAACGGGGTCCCGCGCCGGTCTGTCGTCGTCCTCGGGCGGCGACGGCGCCGCTGCCCGGTCCGCCCGGTCCGCCGGGCTGCCGGAGTCCAGCTTCTCCGGGCGGAGGCGGACCGTCTTCTTTCTCACTGCCCCGGCTCACACCTGAGCACGCTGGGACAACCGAACCGAACTGTCCGTTGTGGACACTTCAGGCGTCGAACTGGCCGGGCCGGCGGCCCTGGCCCGCCGGCCCGCGATAGGCCTGGGCGATGTCGAGCCACTGGTCCGCCAAGGTGCCCTTCGCCCGGATGTCGAGGTCGTAGCGGTGCCGCCGCCGGGTGACGAGCAGGCAGAAGTCCTCGGCGCTGCCGCTGACCCGCTGGGCCGCGTCCGCCGGCCCGAACGTCCAGAGCGCGCCCGAAGGCCCGGTCAGCTCGAACCGGAACTCCTCGTCCGGCGGCGTCAGGTTGCGCGCCTCGTAGCCGAAATCGCGCACGCGCACGGCGAAGCCGACCAGGTGCTTGATCCGGTCGGTGCGCTCGCGGCGCACGCCCAGCGCGTCGGCGATGTCCTGGCCGTGGCCGAACAGCTCCATCAGCCCGGCGCAGGCCAGCACGTACGGCGGCAGCGGGTGCACCAGCCACGGCACCAGCTGGTCGCCGGGCACGGCGGCGAGGGCCTTGAGGC
Organism: Amycolatopsis sp. NPDC049691; assembly: GCF_040675005.1. NCBI lineage: Bacteria > Bacillati > Actinomycetota > Actinomycetes > Pseudonocardiales > Pseudonocardiaceae > Amycolatopsis > Amycolatopsis sp. NPDC049691. The sequence continues at coordinate 38,117 of NZ_JBFANX010000033.1, read as the reverse complement.
CCGCGTCGCGCTCGGCGCGCCAGCGGGACAGCAGCACCTCGGCCGGGTCGTGGATGAACTCCTGCAGCGCGCCTTCGACGGCGTTCTCGAAGCCGACCGCCTCGACCGCCTTGATCGTCTCGGTGAACGTCTCCGGCTGCGCGGCCGCGAGACCGGCGATCCGGAAGATGAACGCGAGGTGCGCGATCTGGTGCTTCACCGCCCAGCCCGGTGCCGGGGTCGGGGTGTCCCACCCCGCTTCGGGGAGGCCGGCGACGAGCGCGTCCACCTCGGCGGCCTCGGCGGTCAGGTCGGCGATCACGCCCGTGGTGTCAGTCACCTGTCTGTCCCTTCGGCGGTGCGACGGCTGGGTAGGGGGACGGCGGCCGCCGCGGGGGCGGCGGGGTAAGGGGAGCCACCGCCGCGGCGACCGCCGTCCGCCAGATCGGGCTCCGCCGGTGCTGCGTCACGGGCCAGGAAATCGGTGTGCCCCGGTTCTGCGCGCCCCGGCGGGCGATCTGACCGTTCGATCATCACCCGCGCCGACCTGGGGAGTCTTCTCTTCGCGGGCGGTGCGCCAGCCGGTCACCGGCCGCCACGGCCGCTGTGAGAGCCGCCCACGACACCAGCTCCACCAGCGCGCGATCGTTCGTCCTCTTCGGACGGACGTCGGCCGGGGTCACCTGGTAGGCGGCCTTGGCCGTGAGCAGGGCGAGCCGGCCCGCCGCGCGTTCGGGGCCGGGCAGTTCGGCGAGCACCGGCTCGACCCACGCGCGGCCGAGCCCGGGCGGTTTTCCGTCCCAGGACTTGACTTCGCGGCGGACGAGCTCCCGCACCCGCGGCGGCACCGAGCGTTCCCCGGCGGCCTCGATCGCCGCCGTGGCACGGGCGAAGGCGTCGGCCACGACGCCGTCCGGCGGTGCCCAGCCCGGGCCGTCCGTGGCGCTCGGGGGCAGCAGGTCCAGTGCTTCCCCGGCCGGCGGCGCGGCACCCGGTCTGAGCAGGTACCCCAGTACCGCCCTGGCCTTCGCCCGCGCCGAGGGCGGCACGGCCTCCGGCAGCGGGGACGAGCCGAGGAACACGCTCACCATCCGGTTGAGGTAGTGGAACGCGACGGCCACGGCGGTGAACTCGGCGGCGGTGTCGCCGGGGACGTCGGCGGGCAGCCGTCCCCCGCCCCTCGCCCACTCCGCCAGCGCGCGCGTGTCCCGGTCCGCGATGGCCCCGGGGTCGCCGGCTTCGATGGCCGCCGCGGCGCCCGGCTCGCCCAGCGAACCGAGCGCCATGCCGTGCACCTCGACGCAGTAGGGGCACGAGTTCGCCGCCGACACCGCGGCCGCGACGACCTCCTTGTCGGCCCGGCTCGCCGTCCCGGCCGCGACCAGCGACTCCCGCAGCACCAGCCACGCCGCGGCGAGGACGTCCGGCGCCGGCGAGTGCAGCGCGATCGGCGGGGCGAGCATCCCGAAGTCCCGTTCGACCTGCCGGTAGACGTCCCGCACGAGCCCCCGCGCCCGCCTCGGCCGCACGACGTCGACGTGCTGCACGTCCCGCAGCGTCCGCCGCAGGGCGAACCGCACCAGTCCGGGCGCCATCGTTCCTCCTCCAGAACCGGCGGACCCGCGCTCCCAGGCCCCCAGGAGCGCGAGTTCGAAGTACCCGTGCATCAGCTGCCCGCGACGAGGTCCAGTTTGGACACCGCGCGCCGTCCCGTGATCGAGCCGTCGGGGGCGGGCGCGCCGTACTTGACGTCGACGCCGCGGGCCTGCGCGGCCCGGACGATGCTCGGGACCGACCGCTCGGCGAGCGCGGCGATCGTCATCGCCGGGTTCACCGTCAGCGCGCCCGGCACCGCGGCGCTGTCGGTGACGAAGATGCCGGGGTGGTTGCGCAGCTCGTGGTTCGGGTACAGCGCCGACGTCGCCGGGTCGTCACCGATCCGGCAGGACGCCAGCGGGTGCACGGTGTACGCGCCGACGACGTCGTTGGTCCACGGCGAGACCTTCGCCAGGCCGTCCTTCTCGATGATCGACTTGCAGTCGGCGTCCGCGAGCGCCCAGCCGCGGCGGGTGTTCGTGGTCGGCTCGTAGCGCAGCGGGCCGCGGCCGAGCATCTGCTGCGAGATCCGGTAGGCGTTGCCGGTGGGCGGCGGGGTGCCGAACACGCCTTCGTTGTCGTCCTCGGTCATCAGGAAGATCGTCAGCCAGTTGGCCCACTGCTTGAGGAGCTCCTTCTTCTGCGCCCCGTACCACCGCGGCTCGTCCCCGCCGGGCACCTGGGCGAGAATCGTTCCCAGCCCGGGAGGAAAGTACAGCTGCTCCAGCGAGTACCGCTCGTACTCCGGCAGCGAGCCGTCGAGCTTGTCCCAGTTCGCGACGGTCGGGCCCTTGCCGATGTGGTTGGCGGAGTAGACGGGACCGTCCTCACGGGACAGCCCGAGCACCTCGCGGACGCGGTCCTCGTCGATGATCGCGGTGTTGAGCCGCTCGCCGTTGCCGGAGAAGTACCGGCCGACGGCGTGCGGCATCGCGCCGAGCGCGGCTTCCGAGCGCTGCAGGATCACCGGCGTCGCCCCGGCGCCGGCGGCGATGACGACGACCTTCGCCTCGATCACGCCGGTGCCGGTGTGGATCCGGTAGTCCTCTTCGTCGACGATGTCGAAGTGGACGCGGTAGCCGCCGTCCTCGGTCCGCTCGAGCCGCTGGACCTCGTGCAGCGGCCGGATCTCCGCGCCGTGCGCGAGGGCCGCGGGCAGGTAGTTGGTCAGCATCGAGCGCTTGGCGTCGAACTTGCAGCCCGCCATCATGAAGTTGCAGTTGACGCAGGTGGCGTTGTCGACCGCGACCGGCGCCGGGTTGGCCGTGCGGCCCGAGTGGTTGCAGGCGGCGGCCCACAGCCCGCCGGCGTAGGAGACGTCGCTCCAGTCCTGTTTGGACACCGGGATCGACTCGTCGACGCGGTCGTACCACGGCTCGAGCGAGTCGCGGGACACGACCGAAGGCCACATCCGGCGCCCGATGCTGCCGTGGCGGTCGAAGACGAACTTCGGCGCCCGCGGCATCGCCGCGAAGTACACGACGCTGCCGCCGCCGACGCAGTTGCCCCCCAGCACGCTCATCCCGTCGCCGACGACGAAGTCGAACGCGCGGGTGTAGGACGAGCCGAGCAGGTAGTCGTGCTCGAAGTCGTCGGCCGCCAGCCACGGCCCGCGTTCCAGCACCGTGACCTTGGCCCCGCCGGCGGCGAGGTGGTAGGCCGGGATGGACCCGCCGAAACCGCTGCCGACGATGACGACGTCGGTCTTGTCGATGACAGTCATGCGGGGCTCCCGGAAGGCGTGGTGTCGGGGTGGAGTTCGGCGAGCTTGCGGCCGTAGCCGTACTTCGGGAACCGCCAGAACCCGTCGGCGTCCGGCTCGGTGTACCCCAGCGCCAGCAGGCCGGGGTGCCCCTCGCGGATGGCCTCGGCGGTGTGCTTGTGCGCGGCGCTGTCGAAGGCCATGTTGCAGAACAGCGCCAGGCTGACCCAGCCGTCCTTCTCCGGGTGCCCGGGCGTGGTCAGCCGGCGCACGAGCTCGCGGCGGTGCTCGTACGCCAGCGCGACGAACGGCGGGACGTCGTGGTCGAGCTCCAGCTCCACCTCGCCCGCGTAGACCTTCGCGTGGTCGTTGAGCGACTGCGCCAGGTAGGGCAGGCCGGCCGTGACGCCGGTCGCGTCGAAGTTCAGCAGCTCGAGCGCGCCGGCCGCCACCGAACCCGGGCCGGGCGCGGCCCCGGCGATCGCGCGGTCTTCGGGGAACCGCTTCTCCCCCGGCACGATCGTGTCCGCGTAGGCCTCGAGAGTCATGTTCTGGACGCGTTCTTCTTCGGTGGCCTCGGGTTGCACCGGCCTACCTCCTCATCGAATGTCCTGAGTAGACGTCAGGCTGCGTCGGTCAGCCGCCGCCGCTGCCGGCGGTGCACGGTCATCGGCAGGCCGCCGCGCACCCGCAGCGACAGCATCGCCTCGGGTTCGACGACCTTGCCCGGCACCTTGCGCAGCCGCAGGTCCCGCGCGGCCGTCGCGAGCACGAACACCGCCTCCATCACGCCGAGGCTGTTGCCGATACAGAACCTCGGGCCGGCCCCGAAGGGCAGGTAGGCGTAGCGCGGCGGCCGTTCCGCGGCGGTGAACCGGCCCGGGTCGAAGCGTTCCGGGTCGGCCCAGAACTCCGGGTGCCGGTGCAGCGTGTAGGGCACCACGACGACGTCGGACCCGGCAGGCACGTGGTACCCGCCGATCTCGTCGTCGGCCTGGGCGATCCGCGGCAGCAGCCACACCGGCGGGTACAGCCGCATGACCTCCTCGACGACCGCGACGGTGAACGTCAGCCGCCGCAGGTCCTCGTACTCGGGCCGCCGGTCGCCGAGCACTCGGGCGGCCTCGGCGTGCAGCCGCTCGCCGACCTCGGGGTGCTCGTCGATCAGGTGGAACGCCCAGCCGAGCGTGCTCGCCGTGGTCTCGTGGCCCGCCAGCAGCAGCGTGATCAGCTCGTCGCGCATCCGCTCGCGCGACGCACCCTCGCCGGACCCGGACGCGATCAGCCGGGACAGCACGTCCTCGCCGTTCTCGACCGGGTTCGCCAGCCGCTGCTCGACGAGCTCGTCGGCGATCCGGCGCAGGTCGTCGCGCGCGGTCCGGAACTCCAGTTGCTTCTTCAGCGGCACCCACTGCGGGACCATGCTGAGCGTGACGGCCTCGAACATGGCCTGGTCCTGCACGGCCTCGAACGAGTGCCCCAGCGTCTCGTACCCGCCGAGCTCGGCGTCGAGCAGCGTCTTGCCGAGCACGCCGAGCGTCAGCCCGGTCATCTCGTGCAGGATCTCGACCGGCCCGTCGTGCGTGGCCAGCCGCTTGACCAGCGCGTCCACTTCGGACGCGACCACGGCGGCCTGCCGCGAGATCCGCTTGGGCTGGAACACCGGCTGGATGGTCCGGCGCTGCTTCTTCCAGGTCTCGCCGTCGCTGGTGAGCAGGCCGTCGCCGAGCGCCCGGCGGGCCTCCTGCAGGCCGATGCCCTTGTGGTAGTTCGCGGCGTTGTCCGCGAGCACGTGCTTGGCGAGATCGGGGTGGTTGACCAGGTACATCGCCTTCGGGCCGATGGCGATGCGGACGACGTCGCCGTAGGTCTCGGCGTTGTCGCCCATGAGCGCGAGCCGGTCGGTGAAGAGCTGCTTCAGCAACCGGAACGTCGCCCGGCGCGGCGGCCCGGGCGGCGCGGTGCGCGCCGCCCGGGCGTTGTCCGAAGGACCGGTCATGCCGCGATGGCTCCCGGCTTCTCGTCGTCGGCCGGCGGGGCCGAGGCGAGTTCCAGCTTCGCCTTCTGCGCAGCCTGGTCGGTCTCGAACCGGATCCGCGCCTTGTTCGAGAAGTGCAGGCCCCACAGGAACATGCCGCGGATCAGGCAGACGGTCGCGGTGGCCAGGAACAGCCCGTAGGCCACGTGCACGGCGGTGAAGAAGCCGTACGCGAGCGCCACCCCGGCCCCGAAGAGGAACTGCGAGCCCTTCTTCGACGGCGACGTGCCCGGGTCGGTGACCATGTAGTTCGTGTAGAGCACGAACGCGACGCCGGTGCCCATCGCCAGCGCGCCGGGGATCGACGTGCCGAAGAGCCAGCCGCGGACGAAGGCCTGGACGACGAAGAAGCTCAGCCAGCCCGCGATCAGCCACATGCGGTTGGTCAGCAGCGCGTTGAGCACCGTGCCCGACGCGAGGATGATGCCGACGATCAGCCAGCCGCCCCAGGTCGGGATCTGCTCGGTGAAGTGGTACGGCGGGGCGATGCTGGCCCACGGGAACACGAGCAGGATGATCGTGATGCCGAAGTTCGACGGGTTCATGTAGTGCCGCATGCGGCCGTACACCGGCGCCTGCAGCACCCACTTCGCGCCGACGGCCACGACGACACCGAACATCATCACGAGGATCTGGTCGTTGACGTAGGTCAGCATGTTGAGGGCGAGACCGGTGATGTGCGCCGGCAGGAGGAACTCCACCAGCCCCTTGAACCCGTTGCCCCGGAACCGGACGTCGCGGTGGGTCACGCGGGCGTTGACGATCTCGAGGACGATCTCCGTGGTGTACGCGGTCGCCAGCGCGACGAACGGGTACAGCCACGGCTGCTCGAAGCCGAGCACGGTGTAGCCGATGATGTTGAAGATCGTGATCGAGATCGCGAAGCGCCGCAGCGCGGTGATGACCTTGTTGGTCCGCTTCGGTGGCGCACTGTCCACCTTGGTCAGAGTCGGGCTGGTCATGTCACATCGCTTCCTTCGCCGTGGTGCCCAGCTGATACATGTGGCAACCGGGTTGCAGCTTCAGGTCCTGCGTCCGCAGCTGCCCGGTCCGGTCCCGCCACTGCAGGTGCACGTCGAGCGGTCCGCTGACGTTCTGGCCGAGGCCGATCTGGATGTCGAAGCTGCGCCGGCCCGCCTCGCCGCTGCTGCCGTCGACCCGGCCGAGGTACTTCTTGCCGTCCGAGGTCGTCACGGTCACCTGGGCGCCGATCGCGGGCACGCCGGCCGCGGGCAGCGGGCCCGGCGCCACCGGGGCGTCGGTGGTCAGCTTCAGCTGCAGGTACTTGCCGGGGTTCGGGCTGTCGTTGTGGTAGAAGATCGGCTCTTCCCACTGCCGCGCCACCGCGAACTCGGGCAGGCCGTCGCCGTCGGTGTCACCGACCGCGATGCCGCGGGTGGGCACCGGCACCGCCAGGCCGAGCTTCGGCGCGAGGTCGGCGTAGCGGCCGTCCGGGCTCTTCACGAAGAAGTGCAGCGTCTGGTCGCCGCCGATGTCGTCACCGGCGCGCGCGTTCGGCCACCAGAACGGGTTGGACAGCAGGCCGTCGTGGGCCGTGGCGATCTCCTGCAGGTTCGGCCAGCGGTTGACCTGGCCCTTGACGAACCCGGTCGCCTGGGCGATCTGGTTCTCGCCGCTGTTGTTGAAGTCCTGGATCTTGACGTCCCAGCCCCAGCCGGACCACGCCGTGCCCTTCTCGGCGCTGTCGTCGTGGAAGGGCGCGACACCGTTCTGGAACTGCCTGGTCAGGTCGGCGTTGTCCTTGGCCTCGTTCATGAACTGGAAGTTCGACTCCTCGATGCCCCACGACGTCGTGATGTTGCTGACGAACAGGTCGTAGAGGCCGTCGTGGTTCAGGTCGCCGAAGTCGACGCCCATCCCCTTGAAGGAGTCGTGGCCCAGCACCTTCGACTTCGGGTCGGCGATCCCGCGGACCCCGGTGACCTCGGCGAGCTCGATGTGGCCGGGCGTGGACTTGTTGTACAGGAAGTGGTCGTGCCCGAAGTCGTTGGCGATGTAGAGCTCCGGCAGGTTGTCGCCGTTGACGTCGGTCGCGCTGGAGGCCAGCGTCCAGCCCAGCCGCGCGGACTCGGGGATGCCCTGCGACGCGTCGACGAACTTCGCGGTCGGGTTCGCCCCGGCCGTGGCGCCGGTCCAGCGGAAGATGTACTTGGCGCCGGAGTTCTCCGCGTGCGACATCGACTGGTTCAGCGTGATGCCGCCGTCGGCGTTCGGGTCGAGGACCCGGCTGTCCGGGAAGTAGTTGCCCACGAAGACGTCGACGTGGCCGTCGCCGTCGAAGTCGCCGATGGTGACCGAGTCGGTGTTCCACAGTGGACCGTCGTACTTGCCGTCCGGGCCGCGGTGGTCGCCCGGCAGCAGCTCGGTGGGCTGGAAGGCCGAGGCGTCGAACTTCGTCGCGGTGGACTTCTGCAGGAACAGGACCGGCGACCGGCCCCAGTAGTAGACGAGGACGTCGGTCCGGCCGTCTTCGTTGTAGTCACCGGGCACGCAGCCCATCGGCGCCATGTAGTCCCACGTCGGCAGCGCCGGGGCGGGGTCGAGCGCGAAGGGCGCGTACCGCGGGCCGGAGTCCGGCGCCGGGGTGATGACGACCTGGTCGCTGCGCGGGTCGACCAGGCAGAGGTCGTTGGCCTTGCCGCTGCCGCTGATGTCGTTGATCGCGATCGCGGCGCCGACCGAGGAGATCCACGCGGCGATGTGCTCGTACTCCTTGTTCACCGTCCGGATCGACTGCGACTTCTTGGCCGCCGGCAGCGCGATCGTCATCGGGGTGAAGTGGAACTTGCCCGCCATCGCGTCTTGCTCGGCGGCGGAAACGGTGGGCAGCCGGGCGACCAGGAACAGGCCGAGGATCAGCACCAGCGCCACGATGCCCGCCAGCTGCTTGCGCAGCCAGCCGAAGGTCGCGGTCATTTCTTCTTCCCTCCGTGGGTCAGCACTTCTTCGGCGATCCGCTGCCGCCAGGTTTCGAACGCCGGGACGTCGTCACCGTCGACGACGACGGCCGGGCGCACCTCCTGCGTGATGGCCGCGGCGCGTTCGGCGGACAGCCCGCAGATCGCCCGGGCCGCCATCTCGGTCTCCGGGATCAGCAGGCCCGACCGCACGCGGCATTCGGCGGCGAATGCGCTGCCCTGGGCCAGCGGCCCGTGGTGGATCCCGGCGCGGTCGACCAGTTCCGCCAGCTCGTCGGCGGTGACGCCGCACGCGTAGGTCGAGGCCAGCCCCACCCCGGCGTACAGGTCGCCGTGGCGCGACTCGGGGAACCCCTCGATCGTCTTGGTCACCAGTTCGACGTCCGTACCGCAGATGAACCACAGCGCCCGGCCGATGCCCTGGTCGATCGCCCGCAGCGCATAGCCGTCGTAGCGCTTGTCCGGCCAGGAGAAGCCCGGCTCCTGGTACTGGTTCCGGATGTAGGAGTCGGTCTTGAAGTACGCCTGGTGGAAGCCGTAGCCGTCGAGCACCAGCCAGCGCAGCAGCGGGTCGAACGCCGAGGCCTTCGGCCACGCGAACCGCGGGAGCCGGCACATCGCCCAGCCGACCCCGACGTAGATGATGTAGTCGTGCTTTTCGCCGGGACCCGCCAGGAACTCGGCGATGTTCGTGCTCTTGCCGAACGGCAGCCCGTCCAGCACGCCGTACCCCATCCCCGCGCCTTCGTAGGCGAATCCGCGGAACTGCGGGGGAATCCGCTCGAGCCACTCCTCGGCCTGCTCGACCGACTTCGCTTCGACGGCGTGCGCGTACCCGAGCAGGAACTTCTCCCCGACGGTCTCGAGCCGTTCCTGTGCGGCTGGGCTCTTCCGGTGGAAGCCCCGCTTCTCCAGCAAGGTTTCCGAGACGTCCGGTGTCAGGACGCGGCGTCTCAGCGTGCGCCAACCATTGCCCAACGCACTCTCCCCCTTAGGGTCGACAGGCTTGTTTCCTCTACGGTCACAGATTCCCTGGTCAGCGCTCTACTCCGCGCTTGCCCGCGATCACCGGTTCAGCCCGCGCGCCGCCGCGCGGCCGTGCCGAACTCCGCCCGGATCCGCTGCCGCCACAGCTCGTAGGGCGGCACCGGGCCGTCGTCACCGTCGGCCCGCTCGGTGCGGTCGGCGAGGTTCTGCGCGCCCTGCACGGAAAGGTCGGTGAGCACGCCGGCCGCGAGGTGGGTGTGGGCCGGGACGTAAGAGGAGTACGTGCGGGCCTTCACGGCGAAGACCACGCCCAGCGCGAGCTCGTCGTAGAATTCCCCGGACGCCCGGCGCAGCCGGCCCAGCCCGCCCTGGTCGCTGCCGCCGGCGAACGTCGCGGCCAGCCCGACCCCGCTCCACAGGTCCGCGCGGCGGTGCTCGGCGAACCGCCCGACCGCCGCGGCGACGGCGTCCGGGTTGCCGCCGTTGATGAACCACAGCGCGCGGCCGACCCCCTGGTCGAACGCCCGGCCGAAGTACTCCGCGCGGCCGGCCCACGGGTAGGGCTCCGGCTCGGCCTGCTCGCCGACCCACTTCTTCGTGTCGAAGTAGGCGCGGTCGAAGCCGAAGCCGTCGACGGCCAGCCAGCTCATCACCGGGTGGTAGGCCACCCCGGTCAGCTCGGGCAGGATGTTCTTCCACAGTGGACGCGGCAGCCGCGCCATCGCGAAGCCGATCCCGATGTAGGTCAGGAAGATGTGCGGGCGCCCCGGCCCTTCCAGGAGCTCGCGGGTACGGTCGCGGCCGCCGCCGGGCATCGCGTCGAGGATCGTGTACCCCATCGTCGCGCCCTCGTAGGCGAACCCGCGCTGCTCGGGCTCGATCAGCGCGAGCCGGCGCTCGATCTCCCACAGGGAGGCGCCTTCGATGGCCCACTCGAAGCCGCACACGACCGCCTGCGGCACGGCTTCCAGCCGGGCCGTCGCGTCGGTGTGGACGACGGGAAAGCCGCGTTCGGCGAACCCGACCGAAGCCAGGGAAGGTGCGAGGAAGCGCTTGCGGAGCACTCCGATAACCGTGGACATCGTCGTAGTAGTCCTTCGTTCGTCGGGGGATCAGGCGACGGCGCGCAGGTGCGGCCGCTGGGCGGCGAGCATGCGCTGGGTGAACGGCGACTGCTTCGACGCCAGCGTGATCGCGATCGGCGCGTCGGTCGCGGCCGGCGCGCGCAGGCCCACCCGCGCGGTGGACTGGCCGTAGGGCGCCACGGTCACCCCCTGGTAGCCGATCGAGAAGCGCGGGCCGCCCGCGCCCGGCTGGTGCTGCGAGACCGCGATCGCCGTCCACCGCCCGGCGGGCACGCCGTGGATGGTCAGCTCACCGGAGCTCATGTTGGCCATCCCGCCGAAGGCGACCGGGCCGCACTGCGGCACCGGGTCGGCGAAGAGCCCGACGAGGGTGTCCGCGGGCGCGGAGCCGCGCGGCATCTCCAGCCGCATCGACAGCACGCCGTTGCCGGTCTGCAGCGACGCGCAGCTGCGGCCGGCGGCGCGCAGCGTGCGCAGCGGGGGAAGCCGCTGGAACGTCGAGGAGACCGCCACGAGCAGCTCGGCGACCTGCGGCTCGCGGTACTGCGTCGGCGTCATCCCGACCGCGCGCGAGAACCGGCTGGTGAACGTGCCGACGCTGCTGTAGCCGACGCTGCACACGATGTCGGAGACGTTCAGCGACGTCGTCAGCAGCAGCCGTTTCGCTTCGAACAGGCGCACGGCGGTGAGGAACCGGCCGGGCGTGACCCCGGTGGCGTCGGCGAACATCCGGGAGAAGTGGAACCGGCTGACGAACACCTCCGACGCCAGTTCCGCGAGCGTGATCGGCTCGAAGTACCGTTCCTGGATCGAAGAAATCGCCTGTAGTACCGCGGGCCGGACCGACTTTTCCACTCGCTCGAGCGCCGGTTCGCGGAGCAGGTCGCCGAACTCGCTGCCGTAGCCGGCAGCCGCAACAGAGCGCAACATGATCAACCCAACCTCGAATTCCCAGGACGTCAGTTCTCCTGGTGTCAGGGAAGACGCCGGTCCTTGCAGGACGGTCGACGCGCGATGGAGGGTCACCGGGCGAAACGCACCCGCTCGCGGGAAGCCCGCCCGGCCGCCGGAGATCCACACCGGACGGTCCGTGCGAAACGCACGGCACGGACGTGCGGAGCACCCGCCCGCGGGCGCCGCGGCGGGTCCCGCCGGACGCCCGCTTGGTCCGTTCCAGCGACCCGGCCGGCCGCCCGGCCGCAGGTTGGGCCGGATGGCGGACCATGCGGAACGCACGTGGCGAAGCTGCGGAACTCACGGGGCCAGGGGGAAAACGCACGTTGACTCTGGTGGGTGACTCACTGGTCGCCGGAAGGACGCTCTGTCACATTCGGATAGAAGCCCGGAGTCGGCCGTCCCCCGACCCGCGCGGCACCACTGGGGAGCGCGAGGACGCATTGACGACGCTGGAGGCCTGCCATGTACTCCGAAAAGCCGCCCACGGAAGCACCCGACGAGGGCGGTGTGACGTTCACCGTCCTGGGCCCGCTGGAAGTGCTGCGCGCCGGGGTCGACTACGCGCCGACCACGCCGAAGGTGCTCCAGCTGCTCGCCGTCCTGGTGATGCGCCCGGGCAAGATGGTACACATCGACACCCTGATCCGGGAGCTGTGGTCGGACAACCCGCCCCGGACGGTGCGGACGACGTTGCACACCTACGTCTACCACCTGCGCCGGTGCATCGACCAGAACCGGCTGGCCGCCGACGGTGAGAAGATGCTGGCCACCAAGCAGTCCGGCTACACCTTCTACATCGATCCGTCCCAAGTGGACGTCCACCGGTTCGTCCGGCTGCAGCAGCGAGGCCACGAGCACCAGGACGCCGGCGACAACGCCGGGGCCGCCGACGCCTACCGCGCGGCGCTCGACCTCTGGTCCGGCCCGCCGCTCGCGAACGTCCACTGTGGACCGGTGCTGTCCGCGTACCGCACCGAGCTGCTGGAGCAGCGCCGCAGCGTGCTGCACCTGCGGATCGAAGCCGAGATCACCAGCGGCAAGCACCGCGAGCTGATCGGCGAGCTGCGTTCGCTGGCCACCGGCAGCCCGCTCGACGAAGCCCTGCACGGTCAGCTGATGCGCGTGCTCGGCCGCAGCGGACGGCGCTCCGACGCGATGGCCGTCTACCGCAGGCTCCGGTCGCGGCTGGCGGGCGAGCTGGGCGTCGAACCGTGCGACGACCTCCAGGTGCTGCACCGCGAGCTGATCTCCGAAGGGGACCACCGCTGATCAACTGCTTCCCCGGCTCCGGCCGACCACCCCGCTCCGCCCGAGAAAGAAGTGAGGAAGTTCGATGCCCGCTCCCATCACCCGCGCCTACGGCCAGTTCTGCGGCCTCGCCCGCGCGCTCGAGATCGTCGGCGAGCGCTGGTCGCTGCTGATCGTCCGTGACCTGGTGCTCGGCCCGAAGCGCTACGACGAGCTGCAGGCCGGCCTGCCCAAGATCCCGCCGTCGATCCTGTCGGCCCGCCTCAACGAGCTCGAGGCGACCGGCGTGCTGCGCCGCCGCGTCCGCGCCGAGCTCGACGCGGGCCTGGTCTACGAGCTGACCCAGTACGGCAGCGAGCTCGACCAGATCCTGCTCGACCTCGGGCTGTGGGGCGCGCGCTCGCTGCACCAGCCGAACCCGGACGACGTGTTCACCCTCGACTCGGCGATCCTCTCGCTGTACACGACGTTCCGCCCGGACGTCGCCGACGGCGTCCAGATCACCTACGAGATCCGCTACGACGACCGCATGATCGTCCACGCGCTGGTCGAGGACGGCGCGGTCAAGGTCGGCGAAGGCCGTTTCGCGGGCGCGGACCTGGTGATCAAGGCCGCGAGCGGCTCGGGGCTGCTGGACCTGATGAGCGGCCACGTGACGGCCCCCGAGTCGATCCGCACGGGCAAGCTGGCGATCGAGGGCGAGCTGGCCGACCTGGAGCTGTTCGCCCGGCTGTTCCACGTCCCGGCGGCACCGGAGCCCCCGTCGGGCATCGTGGTCCGCTGAGTTCCCGAGGGCCCGCCCGGCTCGGTCCCGGGCGGGCCCCGGTCAGTTCTGCGCGGAATCCGCCGGCGCGATCCGCCCCGCCCGCTGCAGCAAATACCGCCGCTCGGGCAAACTCGCCGTCCGCCGCGCCGCCTTCAGATAATGCTCACGCGCTCCCGGCAGATCCCCCGCCAGCTCCAGCAGATGCGCGCGAACCGCATCCAGCCGGCGGCCGACGTCCAGCTTCGCGTCGACCGTGTCCAGCAGCTCGAGGCCGCGTGCCGGGCCGGAAGCCTGGGCCACCGCCACCGCCTGGTTGATCGTCACCACCGGGCTCGGCATCAGCGCCTGCAGCACGTGGTACAGCTCGACGATCTGCGGCCAGTCCGTCTCCTCCGTGCTCGGCGCGGTCGCGTGCAACGCCGCGATCGCGGCCTGGACCTGGTACGGCCCGAGCGCCGCGTGGCCGATCGTCGCGTCCACCAGCGCTTCGCCCTCGGCGATCAGCGCCGCGTCCCAGCGGCCGCGGTCCTGGTCCGGCAGCGGCACCAGCTCGCCGTCCGGGCCCGTGCGCGCCTCGCGCCGCGCGTCGGTCAGGAGCATCAGCGCGAGCAGGCCCGCCACCTCGCCCTCGTCCGGGATCAGCGCGTGCACCGCGCGGGTCAGCCGGATCGCCTCCGCGGCCAGCTCGTCGCGCAGCAGGTTCTCCCCCGACGTCGCCGTGTACCCCTCGTTGAAGATCAGGTACAGCACCTGGAGGACCACGCGCAGCCGGTCGCCGAAGTCGGCCGGTGACGGCTCGCTGAACGTCGATCCCGCGGCGGCGATGCTTTCCTTCGCGCGGGTGATGCGCCGGGTCATCGTCGCCTCGGGCACCAGGAACGCGCTCGCGATCTGCGCCGTGGTCAGGCCGCCGACCGCGCGCAGCGTCAGCGCGACCTGCGAAGGCGGTGACACCGCCGGGTGGCAGCACAGGAACAGCAGCTTCAGCGTGTCGTCGGAGTCCGGGGGCTGGTCCTCGCCCGGCCCGGCCACGACGCTCACCGGTTCCCGCACGGCGACCGACTCCTCGCGCCGCCGCCGCGCGCTCTCGCTGCGCCAGTGGTCGGTGAGCCGCCGGGTGGCGACCGTGACCAGCCAGCTGCGCGGGTTGTCCGGGACGCCTTCGGCGGGCCACTGCTCGCTCGCCGCCAGCAGGGCCTCCTGGACGGCGTCCTCGCACGCGTCGAACTGGCCGTACCGGCGCACCAGCACGCCCAGCACCTGCGGCACCAGCGGGCGCAGGACCTCGGCGACCGGGGCGGGCGCGGTCACGTCACGAACCGGGGATCTCGGTTTCGGCGTCGGCGAAGAAGACGATCTCCCGCACCTCGACGCCCATGCCGTCGTACGCGGCGTCCGGGATCATCGCGGCCAGCTCGACCGCGCGCTCCTTGCTCGCGCAGTCCACGAGGTAGTAGCCGGCCAGGAACTCCTTCGACTCGAGGAACGGGCCGTCGGTGACGGCGGGCAGTCCGCCGCGCACCCGCACGACGGTGGTGTCGGCGACCGGGGCGAGCGCCTGCGTGCCGATCATCTCGCCGGACTCCCGGATCGTGCGGATGAAGTCCTGGTGCCCGCTCATGATGGCGTCCATGTCCTGCTGGGACAGGCCGGCCATCACGTCGGGGTTGAGGTACATCGCCAGCAGGTACTTCACGCCCGCCCTCCCATCGTCGGTGGGCATGAACATAGCCGACCCCGCCGCCGCTCGTGGGCGCGACGTCGCACGCGCGGAGTGGAGCCGCCGCGGGGCCGGCTGCCAGCCTGGATCCCCGGGCAGTCCCGGTTACCCGGACCCAGGAGGGTGGCACCGATGGCCGACGTGTTCACGGACCTGCGGACCGAGACCGAGGCGCTGGCCGAGCTGGCCGAGCGCCACGGGTACGGCCCCGGCCCCGACATCACCGGGCCCTTCGCCCGGCTGACGTCGACCGCGCGGCTGGTCCGGCTGAGCGCCGAGAACCCGGAGGCCTTCGGCGTCACCCCGCAGATCTCCTACGACTCGCTCGAAGAGGCGATCGTGACGTGGCTGATCGAGCAGCGGAAGGCCAACGCCCTGCTCGAGTCGGCCGCCGCGAAGGCGGAACTGCCCTGGAGCGACGGACCGCTGCGCCCGTCGGTGCTGGCCGCGGCGGCGCTGACCGAGCTGTTCGCCTGCGGCCAGGACATCGCCGACGCGCTCGGCGTCCGCCCCCGGCGCGGCGACGCGATCGGGCACGTGGCCTACTACGGCGTCCGGACCAGGGACCGCGCGTACCGACGGCACCAGCGGACGCCGCCGGGGCCGTTCCGCTTCGAGCTGCGGGCACCGTCCGGGACCCGGTGGGACTTCGGGCCGGCGGAGGCCGCCGGCCGGATCGCGGGCCCGGCCGAGGACTTCTGCCTGCTGGTGACCGGGCGCCGCCACGCGGAGGAGCTCGCCCTGACGTTCAGCGGCGGCCACACCGCCGAATGGCTGGAACTGCTCGAGAGCTGACCGGCGTCACTCGAACGGCGCAGGATCACCCGCGCCGACCCGCAGGATCTCCGGTTCCCCGGAAGAGAAGTCGACGACGGTCGTCGGCTCGACCCCGCAGTCGCCGGAGTCCAGGACCGCGTCGAGCTGGTGGTCCAGCTCCTCCTTGATCTCCCAGCCCTGCGTCATCGGCTCCGCCTGGTCCGGCAGCAGCAACGTGCTCGACAGCAGCGGCTCGCCGAGTTCGGCCAGCAGCGCCTGGGTGACGCGGTGGTCGGGGATGCGCACGCCGACCGTCTTCTTCTTTTCGTGCATCAGCCGCCGCGGCACCTCCTTGGTGGCGGGCAGGATGAACGTGTAGCTGCCCGGCGTGGCCGCCTTGATCGCGCGGAACACCGCGTTGTCGATGTGGACGAACTGGCCCAGCTGGGCGAAGTCCTGGCACACCAGCGTGAAGTGGTGCCGGTGGTCCAGCTTGCGGATCGAGCGGATCCGGTCGAGCCCGTCGCGGTTGCCCGGCCGGCACCCGAGCGCGAAGCACGAGTCGGTCGGGTACGCGATCAGCCCGTCGGCGCGGAGGAGCTCGACGACCTGGCCCAGCGACCGGCGCTGCGGGTTCTCCGGGTGCAGGTCGAAATAACGTGCCATGCCCGCAGAGCCTAGGGTCCGGGCCGCCGGCGGGCGCGGCGAGGGCGGCCGCGTCTCCCAGCTTGCGGTTCCCGGCCCGAACGCTGGGACCCGCCCGTGCCCCCGGGCCACACTCCGATCGGGGACCACATCCAGGGAGGGCGAGCCATGACGAAGCCGATCGTGCCGGAGCTGGACCGGCCCCAGGCCGTCAACGCGGCGAAGTACCTGTTCGAAGGCCCGCAGGGCCGGATCTCGCTGGCCGACCTCTTCGACGGGCGCCCGCGGCTCGCGGTGCACCACACCATGCCGGGCCACAGCGGCCCCTTCGCCGACGCCTCCGCCGCCGACGTCGCCGCCGCGCTGCACGACCCCGACCTGCGGCTGGTGCTGGTCTCCACCGCGCCCTACACCGAGCTCGAGCGGTACCGGCGGCACTTCGGCCGGGACCTGCCCACCTACTCGGCTGGCCGCGCGTTCACCGCCGACTTCCCGGTGACCCGGCGCCTGCCGGAGACCACGGGCGGCGAGTTCTGGGACGACCTCGAGTCGGCACTGGGCTTCTTCCGGTACGAGCGCGGGTGCGTGCTGCACACCGGGTCGGTCGCCCTGTCCCGGCTGGACTTCCTGAGCCTGCTCGGCGTCCCGGACCGCCTGCGGTCCGCGTCCGGCAGGCGCTGAGCCCGCCCCGCCGCCGTCGTGCCGCCCTCCCGGGTCCCCGCATCCCGTTCTTTCGGAGCGGGGAATCGGACGTCGGGTGGGTTACGATCAGGTGGCTGCAGATTGCACACCGCGCCCTGGCCGGGCTACCTGGGGCGCTCCGGCCACCGCCGAGACCCCGGGGGTTCCGCACTGATGTCGCCGGTCGCCGCGCTCGAGCCGGCCGCGGAGCTGTCCGCCACGGCCGAACCCCGCGGCACCACCGCGGCGGACCGGCGCCCGCGGCTGGCCGCGTACCTCTCCGCGGCCATCATCGTCGTGGTCATCAGCGGGTTCAGCGTGATCGGCGTCGTCAACCTGCTGCCGAGGTCGGTCGACGCCTTCCACGCCGGGTACGCCGTTCTGGCCGCCGCCGCGCTGCTGGCGATCCAGCTGCTGTGGTTCAGCCGCCCGTCGACCCGCCTCCACTCCCCGGCCGGCCGGGCGCTGTTCGCGGTCATGGCCGCGCTCGCTTACGTGCCGCTGCTGACCTTCGGGCTGCCGTGGGTGTCCATGCTCGTGTACGTCGGCAGCGCCGGCCTCCTGGTCTTCCCCCGGCGCTACGGCTGGGTGGCGGTCGTCGTGGCCCTGCTCAGCACCGCCGGGATCTACCAGGTGTTCGGGGTGAAGCCGACGAACACCTTTTACAACGTGTTCGGGACGCTCTTCTACATCCTGGTCTTCTACCTGCTGTCGCGGCTTGCCCGGATGGTCCACGAGCTGCACGCGGCGCGCACCGAGCTGGCCCAGCGGGCGGTCGCCGAGCAGCGCCTGGCGTTCGCCCGCGACTTGCACGACCTGCTCGGGCTGAGCCTGTCGGCGATCGCGCTGAAGGGCGAGCTCGTGTCGCGCCTGATGCGCAAGTCCGCCGAGCGCGCCAAGGCCGAGCTCGGCGAGATCACCGCCACCGCCCAGCGCACGCTTTCCGACGTGCGCGCCGTGTCCCACGGCTACCGCGACCTCTCGCTGGAGAAGGAGTCCCGGACCGCCGAATCGCTGCTGTCGGCGTCCGAGATCGCCGTGCGGATCCACCTCGACCAGGGCGACCTGCCGGTCCAGGTCCGGACGCTGCTGGCCAAGGTGCTGCGCGAAGGCGTCACGAACGTCCTGCGCTACAGCGACGTCGAGCACTGCGAGATCGACGTCCGGCACCAGGACGGCAAGGTCGTCCTCGAGATCGTGAACGACGGCGTCGCGGCGGACGACCCGGCGCTCGCCCCGGGCAGCGCGCTGACGGCGCTGCCCGACGAGGTCGCCGCGCTCGGCGGCGCGGCCACGGCGAAGACCGGCGGGGACGGCCGGTTCCGGCTGCACGTCGAGCTCCCCCTGCCCAGCGGCCTGGGCGCCGCGGCGGCGGAGGACACCGGCGAGCGCTCGGAGAGCGCGTCGAAAGAGATCCGCCGCCTGCTGCCGGTGGTCATGGTGCTGATGGGCATCGGCGCGACGGCGCACCTGGTGCAGCTGGCCCCGCGGCCGTGGGAGATCGCGCTGGCCATCGGCTCGATCGTGGCGCTGCTGGCGCTGCAGTTCTCGTACTTCAACCGGCCCTCGACCCAGCTGCGGTCCGCCCAGAGCTACGGGATGCTCCTGGTCCAGGTCTGCCTGATCTACCTGCCGCTGCTGCCGCTCGGGGCCAACTGGGTCAGCTTGCCCGGCCTGCTGATCGGCAACGCGCTGCTGGTGCTGCCGCCGGTCGCGGGCTGGGCGTTCTTCGTCCTCAACATCGCCGCCTTCGCGGAGATCCAGCGGCTGTCGGGCGCGGACCTCACGTCCACGATCTTCTACACCGCCGCGACCGTGATGACCAGCCTGGCGGTGTTCGGGCTGCTGTGGCTGGTCCGGCTGGTCACCGAGCTCGCCAGCACCCGCCGCCGGCTGGCCGAGATGGCGCTGGCCGAGGAGCGCCTGCGGTTCGCCCGTGACCTGCACGACCTGCTCGGCATGAGCCTGTCGGCGATCGCGCTGAAGAGCGAACTGACCGCCCGGGTGCTGCCCCTCGACCGCGACCGCGCGGCGGAGGAGCTGAACGAGGTCCTCGGCCTGACCCGCCAGGCGCTGTCGGACGTCCGCTCCGTGGCGAGCGGCTACCGCGAGCTGTCGCTGGACAGCGAGTCCCGCACGGCGAAGTCGGTGCTGGCGGCCGCCGACGTCCGCGTCCGCATGGAGATGCTCGGCGATGAGCTGCCGACCCCGGTGCGCACGGTGCTGGCGGTGGTCCTGCGCGAGGGCGTCACGAACGTGCTGCGGCACAGCAAGGTGGAGAGCTGCGAGATCGCGATGCGCCGCACGGACGGTGGCATCTGCCTCGACATCGTGAACGACGGCGTGGAGCGCGACGGGGAAGCGGAGCCGGTGGTCCCGGAACCGCGGGCGGTCGCGGTGCCGCGGGATTCCTCGCCCGGCAGCGGGATCGGCAACCTGTCGCACCGGGTCGCCGACCTCGGGGGCGAGCTGACGGCGGGAGTCGAGCCGGACGGCCGCTTCCGGCTGCGCGCGGTCGTCCCCGCCTGACGAGGTCCGGACCACTCTGGTCTGAACCTCTGCCGGTGGCTCACAGCCAGCCGGCCTCCTCCGCGATCCGGATCGCGTCGACCCGGTTGCGGGCGTTGAGTTTCGCCACCACCGTCGTGAGATAGTTCCGTACTGTCCCGGCGGAAAGGTACAGCCGGGCCGCGACTTCGACCGTCCCGTAGCCCTGCGCGGTCATCCGCAGCACGTCCAGCTCGCGGGCGGTCAGCGGGCAGTCGACCGTGTCCCACGCGGCCAGCGCCAGGTCGCCGTCGACCATGCGGCGGCCGGCGAGCACGCCGCGCACCGCGTTCGCCAGCTTGTCGGGCGGCGCGTCCTTGAGCAGGAACCCGCCCACCTTGGCGTCCAGCGCCCGCCTCAGCGTGCCGGGGCGGCCCAGGCTGGTCAGGATGAGCGTTCGGCAGTCCGGCAGGTGTTCGTGCAGCTCACCGGCCGCGGTGAGGCCGTCCTTGCCGGGCAGGTCGATGTCGATGACGGCCACCTGCGCCTGCTTGGCGCGCGCGGCGGGCAGGATCTCGAGCCCGGAGGCGACCTCCGCGACCACTTCGATGTCGGGTTCGAGGCGCAGCAGCGCCACCAGTGCTCCCCGCACGATGTGCATGTCCTCGGCCACCAGCACTCTGATCACGGGTGCCTCCGCACTCACGATTCCCCAGAAGCTCAGTTAAACATTCTGCTTGACGAATCGGTTGCACCATTCGGGCACCACTTTGCGGCGATGCCACGAAATGCACATGCACAGGTTAGGACCAGGTTAAAAACGCCCAGTCGCGCCCGGGCGGCTACCAGCCGTCACGAGCGCCGCGGAGTTCTCGTCACTCGTGTCGGAAATTTTCCGGCCACGCCATTCGTGGCCGGTCCCGCCGGTCCACGCGCGACGAGCCGGCCGCGGCGGGCGCGCGGAGCGCCCGGCGTGGCCGGCTCGTCGACGGCGAGAACTGCGCAAACGCGCATCAGGCCGCTTCGAGGACGTCGGCCCGGCAGTAGCAGCTGGTCCCGCAGCCCCGGACGGTCCCCACGCCGGCCTCGATGCTGAATTGTTCGAAACGGTCGATCACAAGGTCCGACCCCACCTTTTCGAACTCGATCCCCAAATCGGTGAAAAGCGCGCGGACGTCGGCGGAAACCTGTGCGGACATGCTCTGCTCCCAGTGGCGAAGATGAATGCTTCACGTGCCATAAATCGTCGCCAACGGACGCAACATCAACCAGTGTTCGCATCATCGGCGTGATGTGGCTTACACATGGTCCGTGCGGTTTCGGAGAAGAGTCCGAACGGGCTAGCAAGGGTGTCGAAACCCGTCGAACACCCCGGTTTTCGTCACTTTGCGCACTCGCACACATCCCGCGCGCTACCGCGGGTGTGAGAAACGCATGTGCTTCCACCGGCGGAGTTCCCGTTCCCGGCCCGGTTCACACCCGATGTGCAAAACGCATGTCCGGGGCCGGTGAAATCCACGCAGACCAGTGCACAGAGCACTTAAGAAGTAGACGCCCGCGGACCTACAGTTTTGGTCGAAATCACATCCGCATTGTCGACCGGGAGGGACGGCCACCATGGATGAGATCGTCCGGCAAGCCGTGGCACGCGCCATCGTGACCATGCGAGACAACCTGGGCGAGCGGCTCACGATCGACGACCTCGCCCGCGCGGCCATGTTCAGCAAGTTCCACTTCACCCGGGTGTTCCTGCGGGTCACCGGGCTGTCGCCGGGCCGGTTCCTGTCGGCCCTGCGGCTCGCGGAGGCGAAACGCCTGCTCGCGACGACGGTCGTCTCGGTGGCCGACATCAGCCACCAGGTCGGCTACAACAGCGTCGGCACGTTCAGCGCGCGGTTCAGCGGCAGCGTGGGCGTTTCGCCTTCGGGCTACCGGCAGCTGCGCGGGATGGCACCGCGGATCGCCGGCCTGCAGGCCCAGCCGGGCTCCGGGACGACCGTGCGCGGCCAGCTGCGCGCCGCGCCGTCGGCCGAGGTCGGGCCGGTGTTCGTCGGGCTGTTCGCGGCCCGGATCGCCGAGGGCGCGCCGGCCCGGTTCGCCGTCCTGCCCGGCCCGGGGCCATACGCGCTGGCAGACGTCCCGCTGGGCTCGTGGTACGTGCTCACCCACGCCTACGGCTGCGGCGAGATCGACGGCCACACCCTGCGGCCCTACACCGGCCTGACCGGGCCGGTGACCGTCCACCGCGGCGTCACGGCCAGCCTGGCCGACGTCCGGCTGCGCCCGCGCCACGGCTTCGACCCGCCGGTCCTGCTCGCGCTGCCCGACCTGCGCCGTCCCGCGGTGGCCCGCCCGATGGCGGTCTGAGAGCGTGCAATTCCACGGCACCGAATCCGTCGTCTGTTACCAATCCGGCCGGAAGTAGGCCGGCCCCCGAGCGGCGCTGAACCGTTGCTGCAAAGGCCATCGGCCGTGACTGTAGCCGGATTGGTAACGAACGGCACAGTATCTGCGGGCGGCGGACCATTCACTGCGGAACGCTTGTCACGAAACACCGTTGCGGCCGGGCAATGGCGTACAATTGCGGTTCGGAGTCAACGGACTGGGGTGCGAGGTACCGTCGTGATCAAGGTGTTGCTGGCCGAGGACATGCACATGGTCCGCGGCGCCCTGGTCGCCCTCCTCAACCTGGAGTCCGACATCGAAGTGGTCGCCGAGGTGTCCAGCGGCGACCAGATCCTGCCCGCCGCGAAGGCGGCCCAGCCCGACGTCGCGGTCATCGACATCGACCTGCCGGGCAAGGACGGGCTGTCGGCGGCGGTCGAGATCCACGAGAGCCTCCCGGACGTGCACACGCTGATCCTGACCAGCCTCGGCCGCCCGGGCACGGTCCGCCGCGCGCTGGACGCGAAGGTGAACGGCTTCCTGCTCAAGGATTCGCCGTCGGACAAGCTGGCGAACGCCGTCCGCTCGGTCGCGATCGGCCGCCGCGTCATCGACAGCGAGCTGGCGCTGGCCGCCTGGGAAACCGACGACTGCCCGCTCACGCCGCGCGAAATCGAGATCCTGTCGCTGGCCGCGCGCGGCCGCAACGTCGCCGACATCGCGGCGGAGCTGTTCCTCTCGGCCGGCACCGTCCGCAACTACCTGGCCGCCGTGGTCACGAAGCTCAACGCCCGCAACCGGGTCCACGCGATCCGCATCGCGACCGAAGCGGAATGGCTTTAGCCCCAACGGGTGACCCGCGCCGGAAAGCGCTTACGCCGTCAGCTCGTCCGCCGCCCGGCGCCGGCGCACTCCGGCGCACCCGACCGGGACCGCCGCCAGCAGCCGGTGCGTGCCGTCCGCGCCGGACTCCGCCGCCAGCGTCCCGCCCAGCGACTCCACGCGGTCGACCAGGTTGCGCAGCCCCGATCCCGAACCCGCACCGCTGTCCGCGGGCCCGCCCGCGCCGTCGTTGACGATCTCCAGCCAGGCCGTGCCGTCCTCCTGGCTCACCGAGAACGCGCACCAGCTCGCGGTGCTGTGCCGCACCACGTTCGTCACCCCTTCGCGCAGCACCGCCGCCAGCGCGGTCGCCACCTCCGGAGGCAGGTCCGAAGTACCCGAACGGGCGACGGTCACCCGGGTTCCGGCCGCGCTCAGCACCGCGGCCGCGGCCCGGCACTCGTCGTCCAGCGACAGCTCGCGGTAACCCGCGGCGACCGCGCGGACGTCGGCCAGCGCGCGCCGCGACATGATCAGCAGCTCGGCCAGCTCCTCCTTCGCGCGGTCCGGCTGGCCGATCACCAACCGGTCCACGAGTTCACCCTTGAGGGTGATCGCCGACAGGCTGAGGCCGAGCAGGTCGTGGACGTCGCGGGAGAACCGCTCGCGCTCCTCGGCGATCGCGCTCCGCTTCAGCTCACGGCGTTCCTCGTCGCGCTCGGCGGTCAGCCGCACGGCCGCGCCCGCCCCGGACAGCGCCAGCGCGGCGATCGCGGCGGACACCGCACCCGCCAGCCCGGCGTCCACCGAACCCGCCGCCCAGGCGGCGAGGAGCCCCGCGCCGACGGACACGAGCCCCGCCGCGGGCACCGCCCTGGCCGGCCGGACGACCAGCAGCAGCCCGCCGGCGAGGAACCCGCCCGCCGCGCTCCACAGGGCACCCAGCTGCACCATCGGCCCATACCCCAGCAGGGCCTGCGCGACCAGCGCCAGACCGGGACGGCGGACGCGGCCGTGCGCGAACGCGGTCAGGTGCACGCCCGCCAGCGCCGCCGCGCAGGCCAGCGCGAGCAGCCGCGGAGCCCAGGATTCCCGCTCGGCCAGCACGGGCAGCAACGCCGTCAGCGCGACCGCGGCGGCGGCCGCCGCCGGGCCGGCCGCGACGAGCGCGTGGAAGTCCGGCCGACCCTTCGCCGGCACCCCTGCCCGCATTCGGAACTTCCCCCGCAGCCGAACCGGATCTGCCACGGCGCCTCCCACCTCAGCCGCACCCCAGATCCCCAACGGTAACAGGGGGAACAGCCGCGTTGGCGGCTTCGCCCGGTCAGCCGACGCCGTTGCCGAGCGGGAAGTCGAGCACGCACTCGCCGACGCTGACCTCGGCGGGCCACTCCAGCTTCAGCGACCGGTCCACCCGGTCGCCCGCGTCGACCGGCACGGCGTGCGCGGCGAGCCCCATCGCCTTCGCCGCCAGGTAGAGCACCTGCTGCAGCGCGCCGACGTGCACCAGCGTCGTCGCGTACGCCGCGCTGCCGAGCACCCACGCGATCCGCGACATCCGCGCGGTCATCGTCAGCAGCACCGAGGGCCGCCGGTGGCTGCCCGCCCCGACCATCGCCAGGTCCAGCATGCCGTCCAGGACGCCGGGGTCGTCGTTGATCAACGTCAGCGTGTGCCACAGCGGGTCGTAGTGGTAGATCCCCCGCGCGAGGTCCGCGCACCGGTTGATCCCGACGTAGATCTCCAGCTCGTACAGGCAGGCGACGCTGAAGTACGGCCGCTGCGACGCTTCGTGGCCCGGCCCGCCGGGCAGGTACGCCGGCCCGATCGACCGCACCCGCGCGGCGCGGAAGAGGAACTCCCCGACCTGCTCGGCCGACAGCGCGCGCTCGGTGACCTCGGGGCAGGCGTGGTCGTGTTCGAGCAGCGTCGCGAGCGTCGGGTCGGTCGCCTTCAGCACCGCCGGGTCGGGGCGGTGCAGCGGGAAGGTCGGGCCGGCGGTGATCTGCTTGACCACCGGCGGCTCGGGGCCCGTCCGGTGCGCCTCGGGGTCCGGTGGGTGGGCGGGCGGGCGGCTTTTCAGCCACGTCCGGCTGCGGGCGTGGAACATCAGGTCGTCCGGGGACCAGACGGCGAGGTCGGCGTCGGTGTCCTCGGCGAACCCGGCCCAGTCGTCGGCCATCAGCACGACGCCCGCGGCCACCAGGAACGCGACGACGTCGGCCACGACCGCTTCGGTCAGCCCGCTGGTCTCGGCGACCCGCGCGACGGTCACCGGCCCGGCCAGCGACGAGGCCACGGTCACCGCGGGCGGCCGCAGCAGCGCGACGCGGTACCGGGCGCGCGGCGACTCCAGCAGCAGGCCGCCGTCGTCGTCCGGGCGCATCGCCGAGTACCGCGACAGCTTGATCAGTCTGCCCGGCGGCACGGCGTCGGCCGGGAAGACCGGCGCCTGGGTCACCGGGATGGCCGAGAGCAGCGGCCCGCGGCCGTCGTTGAGCGCCAGCGAGTGGACGACCGAGCCGGACAGCTGGTTGAGGACCTTGCGCAGCGTTCCGGCCCACGCCTCGGCGCCGTTGCCCGCGGAGGTCGCGAGGTTCCCCATCGAGATCGGGCCGAGCGCCATCCGGCCCAGCGATTCGCGAACCGGCCGGGGGACGTCCGCCAGTTCGTACTCACCCCACCACGTGATCGCGACGAGCGTGTCGTCGTCCCCCGCCTCCAGCAGGGTGTCTTCGGTGAGGGACCAGAGCCGGACGGTCTCCGGGATCCCCTCCGGTGGGTAAGCAGGCACGGCCAACTCCTCAAGCGAACAGCGAAACCGAGCCCGTGGCGGCGCTCAGAGGAACATCGGGAACGGGTTGAGCCGTTCGTACGGGGTCGGCTCGGCGAGCCTGCCCAGCCGGACCGGGACGTCGAAGAGCCGGCCGGGCGCGAACCGGGCCCAGAACGGCCGCAGGCCGGGCGCGAGCACCTTGGCCACCGGGATCCCGACGTCCGGCCGGGTCTGGTCGAGCACCAGCAGTTCCACGCCGGCGTGGTCGAACACCCGGGTCAGCGCCTCGACGTCGTCCCGGACGTCGGCGCGGTTGACGAACCGGAAGTCCGCGGCGGCCCGCATCCGCTCGCCCGCCACCGGCCGCAGGTACGGCTGGTTCGCGACGGTGGCGCAGGTGAGCCAGCGCCGCGCGTCCGGGTCGTCGACCTCGTGGCCCGCGGCCCGCACGGCGGGCAGCATCTGGTTGAGCTCGGTCACCGCGCGGCGCACCGCGATCCGCGGGTCGAGGTGCGCGCCGAAGCCCATCATGACGTCCTCGTGCGGACCGTCGGTTCGCCGCGAAACCGCGACGGTCACCGGGATCCCCAGGTCCGATGTCACGTCGAGGACCCACATCTCGCGGCCGATCCCGGCGTACCCGGCGGCCATCTCGTCCAGCCACGGGTCGGCGAAGGACGCGAGGTCCACGCCCGGCACCGGCGTGCGGTTGTACCACCACAGCGCCACGGCGTCGCGCTCGACGAGCTCCAGCGCGCCCTGCAGGATCGCGTCCTCCAGGCTGCTGCCCGCCGCGGTGCCGTTCGAGTCCGCGCGCACCCCGCGGGCCGTGCTCTCGCGCGGGATCCCGTAGTACAGGTAGGAGGTCGGCAGCAGGCGGCGGCGCCCGGCCGGCGTCCACACCGGCGTCCAGTCGACGACCGCGGCCGGGTCGAACGGCTCCGGGACGTGCTGGAAGGCCGCGTGCTCGGCGTTCCACTCCGCGCGGACGGCGTACTGGCGGTCGGCGAAGAGCATGCACGCGTTGGGGTGGACGGCTTCCTCGCCCAGCTCGGCGAAGGAGGCGCGGATGCGCAGCTCGTCGCCCTGGAAGTTGCCGGAAAACCGTTCCGCCGCCTCGCAGAGAGCGCTGACCTCGGCGTCGAGCGGGCTGACGCCCTTGCCGCCGTTCTCGCAGCGCAGGCCGGCCCGCAGCGCCGCCATCGCGGTGATGCCGCGGGCGACGTTGGGCCCGGAGCGGTAGGCGTTGGCGAACCAGGGCGCGTCCGGGTCCCGCCGGATCTCCTTGATGATGCCGGTGACCGGGCTGACCAGGTGGCGGTGCCGCTCGAGCATCTGCGACGGCGTCGCCGTGCGGTGCCCGCCGCCCCCGGTGGTCGCCTTCTTCGCGGGCCGGAGCTCGACCGGGCGCACCGAGCGCCACGTCACCAGCCACCGGTCGCCGCAGCGGGGGCACTGCGGGCGGCGGTGCAGCTCGTGCAGCCTGCCCTGCAGGTCGAGCGTGTCGAGCGTCCACACGCACTGCTGGCCGTGGTGGCGGTACCCGGCCACCCACTTGGCCGCCTCCAGCGCGACCAGGTGCGCCGCGGCCGAGGTGAGCGGCGGCAGCGCGGGCACCGGGCGGCGTGCCGGGCCGGCGTGGCCCAGCTCCTCCTGCACGCACGCCTCGGCGTGGCGGTGGCCCCACAGCCGGTGGGTCAGGCAGTGCCAGCAGGCACCGTCGGGCTGCAGCACCGGGCCGATCCACACCTGGGCCCCGGACGGACGGGCCAGCAGCCACGGCCGCCCGGCGCGCCGGTGCTCCGCGTCGATCACGGCCAGCCGCGGGTCGAGGTAGTCGGCGCACAGCACGACCGACAGGTCGGCGGTGCCGGTGTCCGTGCGGACCACCTCGAGCCCGGCGCCGGCCAGCGCCCGTTCGACGGCGCCGGGGTCGACGCCGTCGGCGCTGTCGCCGACCGCGGTCAGCCGCACGGTGCCCCGCCGCGCGGCGACCACGTCGGCGTCCACCCCGCAGGCGTCCCAGTAGGCCAGCGCGCGTTCGTCGCCCGGCACCTCGTCGGTGCCGGGGCTGCGCAGTGTCACGAGCCCGGCGTCGACGAGCTGGGTCAGCAGCGCCGCGACCTCCTCCGGCGCCATCCCGCCGGGCCGGCCGCGCAGCAGCCGGTCGAGGTCGTGGGTGCCGTCGAGCAACGCGGCGAGCGACTCGATCTTCGCGCCGCGCATCGCGATCACGCCCTGCTCGGAGAACAGGTACGCGCCCTTGCCTTTCCGGACCTCCGCGCGCAGGTGCCGCCGGAACGCCGGAGCGCGCGCCGGCACCGGGGCGTCCGTGGTGCCACCGCCGTGCGCGTCCACCGCTGTCGTGCGCATGGGCCCTCCTGCCGGTCTCGGGCTGGGCGGGACGAGAGAAGGAAATCCTGCTCCACGGGCGGTCTACTCAGCCAGTGCGGTAAGCACGGGCAAGTCGTGCGAAACGCATGGTCCGACGTGGAAAACGCATGGGGCACCGGTGCGTCGCTCACTGGCCGCACGCCACGGGGAACCGTCACCGTAGACAGCGACGCCCGGGCAGCACGGTGCGTCGGGGGCACCGTAACCGAACTCGCGCCTCGCGCGCGAACCCCGGCGGTGCCCGGCCTGGCACCCGAGACAAGTGAGGACCCGAGTATGCCTACCTCTACTCGCACCTACGGACAGTTCTGCGGCCTGGCCCGGGCACTCGAGATCGTCGGCGAGCGCTGGTCGATGCTGGTCGTCCGGGACCTCATGCTCGGCCCGAAGCGGTTCACCGACCTGCAGCAGACCCTGCCGCGGATCCCGGTCAGCATCCTCACTTCCCGGCTCAACGAGCTCGAGGAGGCCGGCGTGGTCCGCCGCCGCGTGCTGTCGCAGCTGGACGCCGGCGTCGTCTACGAGCTCACCGAGTACGGCGCCGAGCTCGACCAGATCGTGCTCGACCTCGGCCTGTGGGGCTCCCGCTCGCTGAACTACCCGCAGCCGGACCAGATCATCACCGTCGACATCGCGATCCTCTCGCTCTACACGACCTTCAAGGAGGAGGCCGCCGCGGGCGTGCACGTCAACTACGAGCTGCACCACCTCGACGGCGAGATGATCGTGCACGCCCTGGTCGACGACGGCTCGCTCAAGGTGTCCACCGGTGCGCTGCCCGCGCCCGACCTGGTGATCCACCCGCAGGGACCGGCGCTGTTCGACGTGCTCCGGGGGAAGCTGTCCGCCCAGGACGCCCTCTCCTCCGGCAAGGTCCGGGTCGAGGGCGACCCGGCGCACTTCGAGCTGTTCGCCCGGCTCTTCCAGATCCCGCCGGCCCCGGAGCGCCCGACCGGGCTCACCATGCGCTGAACCCGGCACCCGGCGGTACGCAATCCGCCGGGCGTCGCAACTCCCCTTGCGGGATCGGCAATCCGGAGTAACGGAAGGCGCTCCGGGAACGGTTATCGTCGACGCACATCGTCGTCTTGGTGAACTGGGGTCTGCATGTCGACGTCCGAACTCGCCCGTCCGTCCGGGTTCCTCGGCCCGCTCAACAGCCGCTGGCACCACCGCGCGCTCGCGGTGTTCATGGTGATCGTGCTCGGCCACTGGGCCGAGCACATCGTCCAGGCCGTCCAGATCTACGGGTTCGGCTGGCCCACGTCACGGGCCCGCGGCGTCCTCGGGATGCCGTTCCCGTGGCTGATTTCGCAGGAGTGGCTGCACTACGGCTACGCGCTCGTGATGCTGGTGTTCCTGTGGACCCTGCGGCACGGGTTCGCCGGCCGCTCGCGGCAGTGGTGGAACCTCGCGCTGGCCATCCAGTTCTGGCACCACATCGAGCACCTGCTGCTGTTCATCCAGGCGCAGAGCGGCTGGCGGCTGGCCGGGCAGAAGGTGCCGACGAGCATCATCCAGCTGCTCGTGCCCCGGGTCGAGCTGCACCTGTTCTACAACACGATCGTCACCATCCCGATGATCGTCGCGGTCGTGCTGCACCGGCGCGCGTCGGTGGCCGAGCACGAGCTGACCGGCTGCACCTGCGGGCTGCGCCCACCCGCGCTCGCCGCGTCGTGAGCCGCCGGGCCGCGCGGCGGGCACTGGCCCTGCTGGCCTTCCTGGCCGGCTGGCTGGTGCTCACCGCCGCACCGGCGTCGGCGCACGTCGAGATCGTCTCCACCACCCCCGGCGACGGCTCGCGGCTGACGGCGGCGCCGGCGCAGGTGTCGGTGACGCTGTCGGAGAACGTCGGCATCCAGCCCGGCTCGCTCAAGGTCGTCGACACGCAGGGCACCGCCGTCGACACCGGCCCGGTGTTCCAGCCCGGCGACGTCGCGGAGCAGGTGGCCGTCCGGTTGAAACCGGACCTGCCCGACGGCAGCTACCTCGTCGAGTACGCGTTCATCTCGACCGACTCCCACCCGGTGCGCGGCACGTTCGCCTTCGTCGTCGGCGCCGGCCCGCTGATCACCTCGGCGGGCGCGGTCGCGGCGGCCACCGGCACGGACCCGGTGGTCGACGTCGTGTCCACGGTCGTGCGCTGGCTGTCCTTCGCCGGCGTCGTCCTGCTCGGCGGCCTGGTCTTCCTGCTGACGTGCCACCCGGCCGGGCGGGCGGACCCGCGGGCCCGGCGGCTGCTGAAGGCGGGCGTCTGGCTGACGGCGGGCACGGCGGTGGCGACGTTCCTGCTGCAGGGCCCGTACGCCGCCGGGCGCGGCCTGGGCGCGCTGCCGGAGCCCGGCCTGCTCGCCGACACGTTCCGGCTGTCCTACGGCAAGCTGCTGCTGGTCCGGCTGGTCGCGGCCGGGGTGCTGGCGGTGGTGCTCCCGCGCGTGCTGGCGGCGCCGCCGTCGTCGGCCCGCCGTGGCCGGCTGGAGAACCTGGCGATGATCACCGGGTTCGCCGTGCTGCTGAGCTTCTCGGCGAGCGGGCACCCGGTGACCGACCGGGTGATGTACTTCTCGGTGGCGGCCGACCTGGTCCACTGGGGTGCGATCGCGGTGTGGGCGGGCGGGCTGGTCCAGCTGGCGCTGTGCCTGGTCCGGCGGACGCCGGACCTCGGACCGGTGGTGACGAGGTTCTCCCGGCTCGCGATGAACTGCGTGGCGCTGATCGCGATCAGCGGCGGGGTGCTGGCGTTGCGGATCGTGCCGTCGGTGCCCGCGCTGTGGACGACGACCTACGGGCTCCTCCTGCTGGGCAAGATCGCGGGCTTCGCGGTGCTGCTCCTGGTGGCGAACGTGGCGCGCCGGGCGGTGCTGAAGGGCGTTGCGGGCGGCGAGGGCGGCACGGCGGTGCTGACGACGGAGCTGCGCCGGCTGCGGCTGGCCGTGACGACCGAGGTCGCGCTGGCCTCGGTGGTCCTGGCCCTGGCGGCGGTGCTGTCGGCCACCCCGCCCGGCGGCTGACCTTCAGCCGCCGGGTGACCGGGGCGGACTGAACGGGCCCCAGGTGAACGCGGGCAGCCACGTCGACGGCGCCGCGTCCCACTCCAGCGCCGCCAGCTGGGCGAGCGACCGGCGGCCGGCCAGCGCCCGGTACAGCTCGTGCGCCGGGGCCGTCAGCGTCGCCGCCGGACGGCCCGCGCCCGCCGTCCACTGCGAGCCACCCGCGGTGCGCAGGCGCAGCGCCGGGAGGCCGCGGCCCGCGACCGAGCCCGAGAACCCGCGGACCAGCACCTCGAAGCTCGGCGCCCAGGCCGCGTGCTCGACCGGCGGCGGCACGCCCAGCGCCGCGCGCAGGTCCAGCTCGTGGGTGTAGGCGTCCATCACCATGACCTCGCCGCTGCGGCCGCCCGCCTGCGCGAGGCGCCGGTCGAGGTCCTCGCCGACGTCGTCCCAGTGGTCGAGCAGCTCCGGCACCGTCGCCGCCGCCGAGACCGGCACCGCGCCGCCGTGGCGCTCGAGCACCCGCTCGGCGATCCCGGTGAGGTGGCCCAGCAGGTCGGCGACGGTCCACTCCGGACACGCCGGCACCCGCCGCCGGTGGACGTCGGCGCGGGCACCGAGCAGGGCGCGGACGCCGCGGCGCACCTCCGGGTAGCCCACGTAGTCGGGGGCCGGCCGGCTCGCTGTCACGGGTCCCACCTCACCTGGCACTATCGGGGCTTCCGGCCCAGTATCCCCAGGTGACGGCCTCGGCGAGTCTCCTCGCGTGCCGACACCGACGACCCCGGGAGGTAGTGACCTTGCCCACTCTGTGGTCCACGCCGGCGCAGTGGGACCTGCTGCCGCCGGTCCTGCTGGCGCTGGTGCTCAGTGTCGCGATCGGGCTCGAACGCGAAGCCGGCATGAAGGCCGCGGGCCTGCGGACGCACAGCCTGGTCGGCGTCGGCTCGG
This sequence comes from Amycolatopsis sp. NPDC049691, assembly GCF_040675005.1. Classification (NCBI taxonomy): domain Bacteria; kingdom Bacillati; phylum Actinomycetota; class Actinomycetes; order Pseudonocardiales; family Pseudonocardiaceae; genus Amycolatopsis; species Amycolatopsis sp. NPDC049691. Next base: position 6,213 of record NZ_JBFANX010000033.1, on the reverse strand, counting down.
CGGTGTTCATGCTCGTGTCGAAGTACGGCTTCGCGGACCTGCTGGGCACCGACCACGTCGCGCTCGACCCGTCGCGGATCGCCGCGCAGATCGTCTCCGGCATCGGCTTCATCGGCGGCGGCCTGATCTTCGTCCGCCGCGACGCCGTGCGCGGCCTGACCACGGCGGCGACGATCTGGCTCACCGCCGCGGTCGGCACGGCGTGCGGTGCCGGGCTGCCGGTGCTCGCCGTCGGCACGACGATCGGGCACTTCGTGGTGACCCGCGGCTTCCCGCCGCTGCAGCGGTTCGTCGCGCGGCACCGGCGCGAACCCCCGGTCGTGCGGCTGAGCTACCTCGACGGCCACGGCGTGCTGCGCGCGGCGCTCGCGGTCTGCACCGGGCGGGGCTGGAGCGTGCACCACGTCGACGTCGACCACGAGTCGCTTTCCGAGGAGGGGCAACGGATCGCGGTCGTGACGCTGCGCCTCGACGGCCGCGGTGATCTCTACGACCTGGCCGCCGAACTCGCCGAGCTGCCCGGCGTCCGGAGCACGTCCACCGGTCCCGGAGAACCGCTCGACGAATGATCGCCCGCCCGGGCGGCGCGCGGGGGCGGGTTTGCGGCACACTGGGGTGGACGCGGAAATTCCCGGTACCGCAAGGAAAACGTGCGGCCGAGGAGAAACCATCCAATTCGGAGGTGAGGCATGGCCCCCGGCGGTGGCGAGGACGTGGAGCGCACGCAGCCCGGATTCGACCTGGCGTGGCGCGGTTTTCACCGCGCGCAAGTCGCGGAGTACGTCGCGTGGGCCGAAGAAGAGCTGCGCAGAATCGCCGCCGAACGCGACTCGGCCCGGCAGCGCGTGGCCGCGCTCGCCGAGGACAACCGCGAGCTCCGGCTGAAGATCGACCGGATCAGCCGCACCCCGATCGAGCCGGACGCGCTGCAGGAGCGGTCCCGCCGGATGATCGAGCTGACCCGCGAGGAAGCGGCCGAAATCACCGCTCGGGCAACGGAAACGGCCGAGCGCCTGGTCCGCGAAGCCGAGCAGGAGGCGGTCCGGCTCACCGAGAAGGAACGCCGCCTGGTCGCCGAAGCCGAGGCCGAGGCGGAACGCCGGCGCGTCGAGCACGAGGAATTCCTCCGGGCGGCCGAGCAGCGCCGCCGCGAGCTCGACGAAGCCGCGGCGCACCGCCGTGCCCAGCAGGAAGAGGATCACACCCGCGCGATGACGGTCCGCCGCGCCGACGCGATGCGCGCGCTGGCCGAGGAAGAAGCGGCGGCGAGGGCGAAGGTCGAACGGCTGCTCAGCACCGCGCGAGCGGAGGCGAAGACGCAGGTCGAGACGGCGGAGGCCAAGGCGGCCAAGCTGGTCAAGACGGCCAGGACCAAGTCCGAACGCCTGGTCACGACCGCCGAAAGCAAGGCCGAACGGCTGGTCATGACCGCCGAAGCCAAAGCGAAGAAGCAGGTCGCCACCGCGGAAGCCGAAGCGGAACGCCTGGTCGAAGCGGCGCAACGCCGGGTCACCGCCCTCACCGAGGTCCGCGACCGGCTCCAGGCGAGCCTCACCGGCTGCCGGTCCCTGCTCGCCGACGCGGCCGTCGCTCTCGACGACCGGCCCGCGCCGTTCGACCCCGAGGCCACCCTGCCGATGTCGAAGAGAGTGCCCGTCCAGCGGCGCTCACCCGCCGACCTCACCGACGCCGTGGGCTGACGCTTGCCCGCCGGCCGGCCAGCCCCGATGATCGTCGGGTGAAGCCCCCGAAACTCGCGCAGGAGGAGGACGAGGTCCGCCAAGCAGGCTTCACCTTCTCGGTCAGCACGTACCCGCGGGACATCATCCCTTGACGCGGACGTTCGCCCTGGTCACGTCGGTCGTCGTGCTGGCCGCGTCCACGACGCTCGCCAACCGCGTGCTGCCGGGCTGGGCCTACCCGGTGTGCGGTCTGGTCGCGGCGGCGATCCTGGTCGCGCTGGGCCGGGCCGCCGGGTGCACGTGGACGGAACTCGGGCTGGGCACCCTCCGCCGTCCCGCGCTGGTCGGCCTGGCCGGGGCCGCGCTGATCGCGGTGGTCTTCGGGATCGCGCTGGCGGTGCCGGCGCTGCGCACGGTGTACCAGGACGGCCGCGTCGGCGACCCCGACTTCGGGCAGCTGCTCTGGCTGACGTGCGGCCGCATCCTGTTCGGCACGGTGCTGATCGAGGAGGTGGCGTTCCGCGGCGTGCTGCCGGCTCTGCTGGGCGCGACGGACGACCGCTGGCGCTGGCCGCCGATCCTCGGGGCGGCGGCGCTGTTCGGGCTGTGGCACGCGCTCCCGGCGCTCGCGATCGGGCGCAACGCGGCGGTCCACGCGGTGTTCGGCGCGACGCCGGTGGTGGTGCTGCAGGTGCTGGCGATGGCCGCGGCGGGCGTCGCGGGGATCTTCCTGCACTGGTGGCGGCACGCGGGCCGGGGCGTGCCGGCGTCGGTCATCGTGCACTTCACGACCAACGCCGGCGGCCTCACCCTGGCGGTGCTGGTGCGCTAGGAACGCACCAGCCGCGCGATCGCGTCCGAGGCTTCTCGCACCTTCAGGTCGGCCTCTTCACCGCCGGCTGCGGCGGCCTGGACCACGCAGGTCGCCAGGTGCTCGTCGAGCAGCTCGAGCGAGAACGACTGCAGGGCCTTCGTCGCCGCCGAGACCTGCGTCAGGATGTCGATGCAGTACTTGTCCTGCTCGACCATCCGCTGCAGCCCGCGGATCTGCCCCTCGATCCGGCGCAGGCGCTTGAGGTACGCCTCCCGCTCGGTGCCGTAACCCGTCATCGCCCACCTGTCCCCGTCGTCGCCCGTCCCTGACCACCGACTATACCCTCCGGGGGTTAGCGGAAGCGGCGCAACCGGAGGCTGTTGCTCACCACGAAGGCCGACGAGCACGCCATCGCCGCGCCCGCGATCATCGGGTTGAGCAGGCCGAGCGCGGCCAGCGGCAGCGCCGCGACGTTGTACGCGAACGCCCAGAACAGGTTGCCCTTGATGGTGGCCAGCGTCCGGCGGGCGAGGCGGATCGCGTCGGCGGCCACGCGCAGGTCGCCGCGCACCAGCGTCAGGTCGCTCGCCTCGATGGCCGCGTCGGTGCCGGTGCCCATGGCCAGGCCCAGGTCGGCCTGGGCGAGGGCGGCCGCGTCGTTGACGCCGTCGCCGACCATCGCGACCACGCGGCCCTCGGCCTGCAGCCGCTTGACGACGTCGACCTTGCCCTCCGGCAGCACCTCGGCGACGACCTCGTCGATCCCCGCTTCGGCCGCGATCGCCCGGGCCGCGGCGGCGTGGTCGCCGGTCAGCAGGATCGGCGTCAGGCCGAGTTCGCGCAGCTCGGCGACCGCCCGCGCGGACGTCGGCTTGATCGTGTCGGCGACGACCAGGTGCCCGCGGACCTCGCCGTCCCAGGTGACGCCGATGGCGCCGTCGGCTCGCCCGACGCTGACGGTGCGTCCTTCGACCACGCCGGTCACGCCGACGCCCGGGGTGCTGCGGAACTCCGTGACGGCCGGGAGCGTGCCGAAGCGCTCTTTCGCCGCGTCCGCGATGGCACGGCCGATCGGGTGCTCGGACGCGGCCTCGACGGCGCCCGCCAGCCGCAGCGGCTCGCCGTCACCCTCGACCAGCGTCATCCGGCCGGTGGTGACGGTGCCGGTCTTGTCCAGGACGACGGTGTCGACGCGGCGCGTGTTCTCGAGCACCTCGGGGCCCTTGATGAGGATGCCGAGCTGCGCGCCGCGGCCGGTGCCGACGAGCAGCGCCGTCGGCGTCGCGAGGCCGAGCGCGCACGGGCAGGCGATGATCAGCACCGCGACGGCGGCGGTGAACGCCTGGTCGGGCCGGCCGCCGGTCGCGAGCCAGACCACCAGCGTGGCGAGCGAGGCGAGGACGACCAGCGGGACGAACACCGCGGAGACCCGGTCGGCGAGCCGCTGGACCTCGGCCTTGCCGTTCTGCGCGGCCTCGACGAGCCGGGCCATCTGCGCCAGCCGGGTGCCGTCGCCGACGCGGGTGGCGCGCACGAACAGCCGCCCGCCGACGTTGACGGTGGCGCCGGTGACGGCGTCCCCCGGCCCGACCTCGACCGGCACCGGCTCGCCGGTGAGCATGCTGGTGTCGACCGCGGAGCCGCCTTCGGTGACGACGCCGTCGGTGGCGATCTTCTCGCCGGGCCGGGCCACGAAGACGTCGTTCACCTGCAGTTCTTCGACGGGGATCAGGTGCTCTTCGCCGTCGCGCAGGACGGTGACGTCCTTCGCGCCGAGGTCCATCAGCGCGCGGAGGGCAGCTCCGGCGCGGCGCTTGGCGCGGGCCTCGAAGTAGCGGCCGGCCAGGATGAACGTGGTGATCGCGGCGGCGACCTCGAAGTAGAGGCCGTGCTCCGCCATCCCGAAGAAGAGCGCGTAAAGCGACCAGCCCACCGACGCGATGACGCCCAGCGAGATCAGCGTGTCCATGGTGGCGGTCGCGTGCCGCAGGTTGACCGCGGCGGCGCGGTGGAACGGCCACGCGCCCCAGGTCACGACCGGGGCGGCGAGGACCAGCATGATCCACGGGTCCACCCGCCAGGCCGGGAGCATCGCGAGGACGACCAGGGGGACGGTCAGGGCCACCGAAAGGAGCAAACGCTTGCGCAGCGTGGGTGTCTCGTCGGGGGCTTCGGGCTCGGGCAGCTTCGCGGAGTACCCGGCGGCCTCGACGACGGCCTTGAGGTCGTCGACGGAGAGCTCACTCGGGTAGCTGACCTGCGCTTTCTCGGTGGCGTAGTTGACCGTCGCGGTCACGCCGTCGACCTTGTTGAGCTTGCGCTCGACCCGGGCGGCGCAGGACGCGCACGTCATGCCGCCGATGGCGAGTTCGACGCGGGTCGCGGTGGTCATGGCTCAGGCGACCAGGCGGTATCCGGCCTCGGTGACGGCCGCGGCGACGGCGTCGGTCGTCAGCGGCGTGTCGCTGGTCACGGTCACGCGGCCGCTCTCGACGTCGACGTCCACGCTCTGGACGCCTTCGAGTTCGGAGACCTCCTCGCGGACCGACGTGGCGCAATGTCCGCAGGTCATGCCCTCGACGGTGTAGCTCGCTTCGGTCATTTCGGGGTCCTTTCGTTCTCCTTCCTTTATACCCATCGGGGGTAGGGGTTCACTCGCGGCCCCCAGCAGACTCGCGGTATGCGCAAGCTCTACGCAATCGGGATCGGCGCCGGCGACCCGGAGCACCTGACGGTCCAGGCGATCGACCGCCTCAACCGCGTCGACGTGTTCTTCGTGCTCGACAAGGGCGCGGAGAAAGCGGACCTGGTCCGGTTGCGCCAGGAGATCCTCGACCGGTTCGTGACGCGGCCGGACTACCGCGTGGTGCTGGCTTCGGACCCGCCGCGCGACCGCACGCCCGCCGACTACCGAGCGGCGGTGGCGGACTGGCACGCGGCACGGGCCGCGGTGTACGAGCAGCTGCTGCTGTCGGAACTCGGGCCCGACTCGGTGGGAGCGTTCCTGGTGTGGGGCGACCCGTCGCTGTACGACAGCACGATCGCGTTGATCGAGGCGGTGCTGGCACGGGGGAACGTCGAGTTCGACTACGAGGTGGTGCCGGGGATCAGCAGCATTTCGGCGCTGGTGGCCCGCCACCGGACGACGATGAACCAGATCGGCCGGCCGGTCCAGCTGACGACGGGCCGCCGCCTGGCCGAGGGCTGGCCTTCGGAGGTGGACGACGTGTTCGTGCTGCTGGACGCGCACACGACGTTCGACCGGTTCACGGATTCGGGGTTGCACATCTTCTGGGGCGCGTATGTGGGAACGCCGGACGAGGTGCTGGTGTCGGGCCCGCTCACGCCGGAGCTGGCCGGCGAGATCCGCCGCGTTCGCGCCGAGGCGAGGGAACGGCACGGCTGGATCATGGACACGTACCTGCTGCGCCGCCCGGCGGAGTAGCCGCGGCGAGGGCGCCGCCGCGGCCGACCGCCATGCTCGAGTCTTGCCGGGCGGCAGCCATACCCGCACCTCGCCGGGCCGCGGCGATCTGTGCCCTCCCCTGGACGTCTCGCTTGCCGCGGGCATGCGAAAAAGCCCCGGGAGACGTTTCCGTCTCAACCGGGGCTCTTTCCCTAAGTAAGTTCGGCGGTGTCCTACTCTCCCACAACCCTTCGGTTGCAGTACCATCGGCGCTGTCAGGCTTAGCTTCCGGGTTCGGAATGGGACCGGGC
>NZ_JBFANX010000032.1:0-107544 GCF_040675005.1 Amycolatopsis sp. NPDC049691 | reverse complement strand
AATTTTGTATTGTTTTAATGTGGTCTGCTCTTCCTTTATCCTTTTGGCGATCGACCCATTTCGGAAATGGGTCGATCGCAACACCATCGCCTCTATTCACCGGCACCGGTGAATAGGCGACGCACCCGAGGGAGTCGACCCGGCGCCGGGTGTTCGGGTTCCACCGCGCGGTCGCCGCTCCGGACCGTCCGGCCGATGGTCATCTCGCCCGATGACCTCGGAATCGCCACCGCGCGCGCGGTTTCGCCGGGGATAGCGGGGAATTCGCGCGGCCCGGGTCCGTTCCGGGGAAAAACGGGTAGTCCCCCCGCCGGATGGAGGGGAACCCATGACAACCGTAGAGGAAGCCCCGGACCGCCTGCTCGCCGCGGCGCGGCCGCTGGTGGTGCGCTACTGCCGCGCCCGGCTCGGCACCCGGCACGCCACCTGGTGCTCCGCCGACGACGTCGCGCAGGACGTCTGCGTCGCCCTGTTCAAGGCGCTGACCACCCGGCCGCCGGACCGGCCGTTCCCCACGTTCGTCCAGGGCATCGCCCGCCAGAAGGTCACGGCCGCCCGCAAGGCGGCCGCACGCCAGTGGGACGAGCCGGCGGCCGAGCTCCCCGACGAGGCCGACCTTTCGATGGACCCCGAGGACCACGCCCTGCGCCGCGAGCTGGGCGAGCGGATGGCGAAGCTGCTGCAGGTGCTGCCGGAGAAGCAGCGCGAGATCCTGGTGCTGCGGGTGGCGGTGGGACTGTCGGCCGAGGAGACGGCGGAGAAGGTCGGCTCGACCCCGGGCGCGGTCCGGGTGGCGCAGCACCGGGCGCTCAGCCAGCTGCGGAAGGTCGTCGGGGGCTGAACCGGCGCTACCCTGGCCGGGTGAGCGACAGCGAGAACTTCGAAGGACGCGATGTCGGGTCCGGGATCTCCGTCATCCGCGAAAGCACCGACGTCGTCGGCTCCGGGCCGCGCCTGCACCGGCACCCCTACACCGAAACGTTCGTCATCATCCGGGGGCGGGCCCGGTTCACCGTCGGCGACGCCGAACGCGACGGCGGCGCCGGGGACGTGCTGGTGGTCCCGGCCGGCACCCCGCACAAGTTCGCCGTGCTCGGCCCCGGCGTCTACGAGGCCGTGCACATCCACGAAAGCGACCACTTCATCACCGAATGGCTGGAGTGACCCTCAGAACCCGCCGTCGCCGATCATGCCGCGCAGCTTCGTCAGCGCGCGGTACTGCGTGATGCGGACGTTGCCGGCGGAGATGCCCAGCGCGTCCGCCGTCTCGTTCGCCGACAGGCCGACGACCACCCGCAGCGACAGGATCTCCTGGTGCAGCGGCGGCAGCGACGCCATGAGCTTGCCCAGCCGGGCGCCGAGGTCGAGGTCGAGCACGTGGCTCTCCGGCTCGTTGCCGCCCAGCGGCCGGTCCGGCAGCTCCGGCACGGGCTTCGACCGGTCCCGCGCCACCGAGCGGAAGGCGTCGGCGACCTTGTTCGCGGCGATGGCGCGCACGAGGTAGAGGAACGAGCCGCCGCGGTCCTGGTAGCCGGGCAGCACCTTCAGCACGGCCAGGCAGACCTCCTGCGCGACGTCGTCGGCCGAGAGGTAGGACAGGTCGCGGCCGCCGATCCGGGCGCGGCAGTAGCGCACGACCGTCGGCTTGATCAGCCGCAGCAGGGCCTGGACGGCGTCCGGGTCGCCGGCGCGCGCCGCCGCCACGACCGGGTCGAGCTGCTCCTTCGTCAGCTTCCCGTCCGGGCGCGGCAGCTCCTCGAGCACGACGTAGCCGTCGACCGCCGTCTCCGCCATCATGGTGTCCACGGGTTCCCTCCTCGCATCGCCCACCGGGGTACCCGTCGTCCACAATGGACCACACTGGCCCGTGTCCGCTGTCCTCGGTTCCCGGTCCGACATTCGGAGTAATCGAGGCGCTGACCAGCAACGTTGCAGCCGTGTGGTTCTTGTCCAGATATTGTCCGTTAACCACAAACGGCCCACCGGGCTTACCGGTCGGTCATGCCCGCCGGGCGGGTCAAATAGTGGACAGATCCTGCCGGGCGTAGCGAATCCGCGGCCCGGCCCGATCCTTGGCGCGTGACCGAACTCGACCTCCCGGGAACCGAAGCCATGATCACCCATTGACCGCCGACCGGTTCGACGTCTTCCTGTGTCCCGCGGCGTCCGCCGGCGTGGAAGAAGCCCTGCGCGCCGACGGGCTGCGCGTTTTCCGAGGTTCGCCGTTCGACGATTTCGACAAGATCGCGCCGGAGCTGGCGGCCTCCCGGGTGGTGCTCGCCGACCATCCGGCGCTGTCCGGCCGGGTCGTGACGATGGTTCCGGGGGAACCGCTCCCGGACCTGGTGCGGCGGGTGCGCGAGAAAGCCGTGGCGGGGCCGGGGTGCTCCGCGCTGTGGACCGTCCACAGTGAACTCGTCGCGCGGCGGGCGGTGCTGGTGCGCGGCCTGCCGGGCGCCGGCAAGACGACGCTGGCCGAGGAGTACGCGGGCCTGGTCGGCCGGTTCGGCGGCCGGGTGCTGCGGACGGGCCCGTTCGGCCACCTCGACCCGGACGACTTCCTGCCCCAGTTCCACCTCGCACTGGCGGCGGCCGCGGGAGCGTCGGAGGGCGGGTTCGACCGGTTGCGCGCGCGGCTCGCGGCCCGCATCGAAGCGGCGGGTTCGCGGGTGCTGGTGCTGGTGGACGACGTCCCGGCGGGGGTGCCACCGGGCGAGCTGGCCCGGGTCCTGCTGCCGGCGGGGCCGGTCCGCACGCTCCTGACGACCCGAGCGGCCCACTGGCCGGGGGCGACGGTGGAGGTGCCGGGGCTGACGGTCGCCGAGGGCCTGCGGCTGCTGCCGTCCGCGGCCGGGTTCATCACCCGCTGCGACGGCCACCCGATGACCCTCCGGGCGGCGGCGTTCCTGCTGCGCGAGCGGCCGGGTGCCGCGGTCTCGGCCTCGGTCTCGGTCTCGGTGGAGGAACTGCCGGACACGGCACCGCACGCGATCCGCGAGGTACTGGTGCGCATGGGGCGGCCGGCGTGTGAGCTGCTGAGGTTGGGATCGGTGCTGGCGCCTTCGCCGATCCCGGCGGAGGTGGCGGGATTGGGCTTCGCGGCGGCGGAGGAGGAGCTGGTCGCGCACGGGTTCGCGACGCGGGTGGAGGGTGGGCTGCGGCTTCAGGCGCTGGCGGTGGAGGTGGCCCGCGGCGAGTTCGGCCAGCCGGCGGCGGGTGGGGTGGCGACGGCGGTGTTGAGGGGGTTGACGGGCCTCCGGGGCTCGGCTGACGTGCTTGACCTCGCAAGCGCGGCTGGGCCGGCTGAGACCTCCCTGGACACAGCTCAACCGATCAGCTCCGGGCCTGCGGCCATCACCTCTCCGCCCGGCCACCCAAGCGCGGCCGGACCGGTCGAAGCCTCGCCGCCTGCCGCTGAACCCTCCCCGCCCGGTCACCCGAGTGGGGGCGGACCAGCCGAGACTTCCCCCGCCGGTGCCCCATCATCATCCGGCCGCCCGGCCGCCATCACCCACACGTACCTCATCCAGCACGCCCGCACCCTCGCCGACCACAGTCCCGCCCACCGCGTCGCCCTCCTACGGCACGTCGCGGTCGCTCATGAAACCCACGGCGATCCCGCCGCCGCCGGTGAAATCCACGCCGCCATCCTCGCCTCCGGCGAAGCGACCGCCGCCGACTTCACCGCCGCCGCCCGGGTCGAACTCGCCTGTGGGCTTGTCCCCGAAGCCCTCGCCCACGCCCGGCGCGCCCTCGACGCCGGCCATCGCCCTGCCGCCCTCGTCGTTGCCCAAGCACTCGACAGCCAAGGCGACTACGCCGAAGCCGACCGCGTCTTCTGGCGCGTCCACCGCCCCGCCGCCGCCGAAGAACGACTCCACGCGGCCAAAGCCCGGCGCCTGCGCGGCCACCCCGAAGAAGCCATCGCCCTCCTCGAACCCGCACTCGGCGCCGCCGCCGAACTCGCGCTCGAACACGCCCGCAACCTGCTCCAAGCCGGTCACGCACAGCGCGCACAAGAGGTCGCCGCGACACTCGACAGTCCCGACGCAGACGTGATCCGGGCCGAAGCCGCCCTACTCGGCCACGAGCCCGCCGACCTCGCGGCGACCTACGCGCGGCGATTCGGCATCGACAGCCCGCTCACCCTGACGGCCTCGGTCCACGCCGCCCGGGCGCACAGCCAACCCCGGCAGGCGCTGGCCACCCTGAAACGGGCCGAGCCCGTGGTCCGCCGGGTGCTCGGCGACGACCACCCGCTGCACCTCCGGCTCCGGCACGCCATGGGCCTCGCGCACGCGCGGCTGCGCGAGTTCGGCCGCCAGGCCGACCTGCTCGAGGGCGTCCTCGGCCCCCAGCTCCGGCTCCTCGGCCGGACGCACCCGGAAACCGTCGAAACCCGCCTCGACCTCGGGCTCGCGCTCGCCCTCAGCGGCCGCGGACCGCTCGATCGAGCCACGAAACTGGTCGACGACGCCGCCCGCGAAGCACGGGGGAACGCCGCACTGGCCACCAGAGCACGGGCCGCCCAGGAGGTCGTTCGGGCCGAACGCTAGCGCGCCGCACGCCCTCGAACGGCCCTGACCCTCACCCGCACTGCCAGCGGATCCCGTACGCGAAACCCGGCGCGAGGTGCCGGAACCGGACGTGCACCTCGCCGACGTCGTCGGGCTCCAGCACGGCGCCGCGGGGCGACCGGGTGTCGTTCTGGAACGCCTTCTCCAGCAGCACGATCCGGCTCGGCACCCGCTCGCCGAACCGGACGTGCAGGTCGAACAGGTCGCACGGGTGCCGCGGCACGCAGATGTAGTGCGGCTGCCGCATGTTCGCCCGGAACCGCAGCCCGACGTCGTGGCGCTCGCCGCGGCGCAGCGGCTCCGGCAGGCGCAGCGCCAGCCCGATCCGGTCGCTCGACTCCATCGCGCGGCCGGCCAGCGCGCCGCCGTGGAACACGTCGACCTCGAGATCGGACTCCCGCACCGAATCACCGGATTCGGCGGCCGCGGTGAGCGTGAGCGCGAGGTCCAGCTCGGCGATTTCGTCGGCGTCGGCGACGACCCGGCGGAATTCGAACGCCTCGGCCACCGGCTGGTCGAGTGCGAGCGTCACGCGCAGTTCTTCGGTGTGCCAACTGCGGCTCGGATAGCGCGGCCGCGGATCCGGTCCGCCCGTCGCGACGGCCATTGCCGCGACCTGCTCGATTCCTTCGTCGATCCGGCGCCGCACCGTGCGGTCGTCGCGGTCGAGCGTGATCGCCGCCCAATGCACGCGTTCCTGGTAGAACGGCTTTCGCGCCCGCTCGTCCAGCGCGAACGCCGCCCGCAAAGCGATCTTCAGGTCGTCCGGCAACGAGTCGACGAGCGGCCGCAATCGGTCGGTGAGTTTACGCCGCACCGCCACCGAGTCGTCATCTTCCAAAATGCCGCATGCGGCGCGCAAAGCGGGTCCGACGCGATCCGCGAGGGGTGTGGTGAAAATTCCCCGCCCTTTGCGCAGAACCTTCAGCTCACCGACCACGTCCGCCGCACTGAGGTCCACCGTTCCTCCCTCGCCCTTACCGCACGGGGATCAATATTCGTCAGCGCCGACGCCGATGTCCAGTCGATCAAGCGGCGGCAAACGGATCGTTATCCGGCGCATTCTTGGCGGCCCGCACCGATTTCGCGCGGAAATCGCGGCGCCCCCGGATGCGACCGGACGCGCACCCGGTGTCGAACGTGTCGAACGCCCGCGCGCCACCCCCGCGGGTGACGAAGGCGTGGCCGCGGGCGGGCGGGGGTACTTGTTGATCATGAACCCGAAGATGTGGCGCCTGCTGATCTCGGGGTCGCTGCGGCTGTTCCTGATCAGCGCCGTGCCGGCCGCGGCGCACCTCTCCCTGTTCGTCGGGGTGGTCGCGACGGTGATCGCGTTCGTCGTGCCGGCACCGCGGACCCCGCACGAGCGCCTGGGCCCCTAGGCCGCCACGACGCGCGCCAGCACGGCCGGGACCGCCCGCTCGAGCTCGGCCGCCGCTTCCTCGTCACCGGCCAGGTGGCGGAGCAGGGCCTGCTGGAACAGGCCGTCGAACAGCGCGTACGCGACGGCTCGCGGCACACCGGACGGCACCGAAGCCAGCTCGGCGTAGCGCGCGACGACGTGGTCGATCATCTCCTCGCGCCGCCGGTCGATCTCGAGCACGTCGGCGCGGAACGACTCCTCGAACAGGCTCTGGTTGCGCAGGTCGTACCAGAGCCGGTGCATCTTGGCGTCCGCGCGCAGCGTCGCGGCCATCGCCGCCGCGAAGTCCCGTTCCAGCTCCGCCGCCGTCCGCGCGCGGGCGACGATCTCGTCGTACCGGGTGACGCACACTTCCTCGAACCGCCGCACGCAGTGGGTCAGCAGGTCGACCTTGTCGGCGAAGTAGTAGTGCAGGACGCCGTGCGAGAACTCCGAGTTCTGCGCGATCTCCCGCAGGCTGGTGCGCGCGTAGCCGAACTCGGCCAGTGTCCGCAGCGCCGACTCGGCCAGCTGGGCCCGGCGGTCGGCGAACTTGTCCACCTGGCGGCGCGAGATCCGGTCCCGGGTCCGCTCCTTCGCCTCAGTCACCTGCACCGTCCGTCACGTCGGGGCTGCCGTGATCAGTCTATCGGGCAGTTGACCGGCTTCTCCTGGACCGACGCCCGCCAGGGGCGCAGCTTCTCCGGGTTCCGCACCGCCCAGATCCGCCGGATCACCCCGTCCGCGACGTCGAACGCCAGCACCGACTCGACCACGCCGTCCCGCTCCGCCACGAGCCCCGGCCGCCCGTTCACCAGCCGCTCGACCAGCGTCATCGCCGGCACGCGGCGGGTGATCTCGACGGTGTAGCGCGCCACGTTCTCGCCGCCTTCGACCGGCCGCAGGACCGTGCTGGCCAGCCCACCACCGTCGGCGACCGCGACGGCCGCCGGGTCCAGCAGCCCGACCAGCCCCGCGATGTCCTTGGCCTCCCAAGCTTCCTTGAACGCCCGGACGACGGACGCGCTCGCGGCGGCTGGCCGCGGCGCGGGCCGGACGCGGCGCCGGGCCGACGTCGCCAGCTGGCGGCACGCCGCCGGTGACCGGCCCAGTACCACCGCCACTTCGGCGAACGGGTAGCCGAACACGTCGTGCAGGACGAACGCGACCCGCTCGGCCGGGGTCATCGACTCGCACACGACGAGGAACGCCATCGTGACCGACTCGTCGAGCAGCAGCGCCTCGGCCGGGTCCGCCAGGCCGTCCGGCGGCAGCGGCTCCGGGAGCCACTCCCCCGGGTACCGCTCCCGCCGGACCCGCGCCGAGCCCAGCAGGTCGAGGCAGATCCGGCTCGCGACCGTCGTCAGCCACGCCCCCGGCTTTTCGATCGCCTCCCTCTGCCGCCCCCCGAGGGCGTACCACCGGCCGTACGCCTCCTGGACGACGTCCTCGGCGTCGCTCAGGGAACCCAGCAGCCGGTAGGCGATCCCGATCAGCCGCGGCCGCTCGGTCAGCACGTCGTTTTCGCTCACGCCGCTCTGACGAGCCGGGCCCGCGATCTGTGACACCACCTCACACCGGAGCCGCCGGTGTCGTCGGACCACCGAAACCCGAACGGAAAGGTTCCCCATGTCCGACGAATCCCGCCTCCCCGACCCCGCCGAGCTCTTCCCCGAGATGGGCGAGCTGGCCGGCGCCATGACCCGGGTGACGATGAACGACACGATCCCGCGCAAGACCATCCACCTCGTGCAGCTGCGGCTCGGGCAGCTGGCCGGCAGCACCTACCACACGGTGCGGCAGGCCGACCTGCTCCGCAAAGCCGGCGCGACCCAGGAGGAGGTCGACTCGGTGGCGTCGTGGCCGACGTCCCCGTACTTCGGCGACGCCGAACGCGTCGCGCTCGAACTCGCCGAAGCCGTGCTGACGCCGAACCCGCTGGGCGAGCGCGTTTCCGGCGAGCTGTTCGCCCGGGCGTCCGCCTGCTACGACGACAAGGCACTGTGGACGCTCACTCTGGTGCTGAGCCAGCTGTGCTACTTCCTGCCGGTCGCGCTGATCGCCAAGCCGGTGCCGGGCAAGCCGCTCGGCAAGAACTACACGAAGTAGCCCGCGTACGTCCGGCGGCGTAGCGGCGATTGCCGTCCGCCGCCGGACGACCGCGGCCGCCGGGAGCCCGACCATGGGACACGCCACGAAGGAGGCGACCCATGACCCTGCCGGTGGAAACCACCGCACTGACCAAACGCTACGGATCGACCGCCGCCGTCGAGGGGCTCGACCTGTCGGTGCACGCCGGGGAGGTCTACGGCTTCCTCGGCCCGAACGGCGCCGGCAAGACCACGACGCTGCGGATGCTGCTCGGCCTGATCCGGCCGAGCGCCGGCCGCGTCCGGGTGCTCGGCGCCGAACCGGGCCCCGGCAGCCTGGCCCGGGTCGGCGCGCTGATCGAAGGCCCGGCCTTCTACCCGTACCTGTCCGGCCGGGCCAACCTGCGCGTCCTCGCCGACCACGCCGGGGTGCCGCGCGGCCGCGTCGACGCCGTGCTCGACGTCGTCAGCCTCGCCGAGCGCGCGAAGGACCGGTATTCCGCGTACTCGCTCGGCATGAAGCAGCGGCTCGGGCTCGCCGCGGCCCTGCTGAAGGAGCCGGAGCTGGTCGTGCTCGACGAGCCGACCAACGGCCTCGACCCGGCCGGCATGGCCGACATGCGGGTCACCCTCCGCAAGCTCGCCGCCGAAGGCTGCACCGTGCTGCTGTCCAGCCACCTGCTGGCCGAGGTCGAGCAGATCTGCGACCGCGTCGGCGTGCTCGACCACGGGCGCCTGGTCACCGAAACCACGGTCGCGGACCTGCGGGCGGGCGGCGCGCTGCGCGTCATCGCTGCCCCGCTGGAGCAGGCCCGTGACCACTTGCGACGGCGCTACCCCGGCGTCCGCGTCGACGGGGACGCCCTCGAACTCGACGTCGACCGCGGCGAAGCCGGGCGGGTCAACGCCGAGCTCGTCGGCGCCGGGCTGACCGTGACCGAGCTGCGCTGGCGCGAACCCGACCTGGAACAGACCTTCCTCACCCTCACCGGAGGTAGCGGCCATGCTGCGTGACATCCGCGCCGAGCTGACCAAGGCCCGGCGGCCCGCGAGCTGGCTGCTGCTGGCCGTCGCCGTCGTCCTGTCGCTGACGTTCGGCTACGCCGTCCCCTACGCGGGACTGAGCGGGGCCGCTGGACCACCGGGACGCGGCCTCGACGCACTGCTGCCCGGCGCGTTCGTCGGCAGCGCCCTCGGCGGGCTGCCGATCTTCGTCGGCGCCCTCGCGCTGATCTTCGGCGTGCTCGTGGCGGGCAGCGAATACGGCTACGGCACGTGGAAGACCGTACTGGTGCAGCACCCGTCGCGGGTCGCCGTCTTCGCCGCGAAGCTGGTCACCGTCGCGGTGGGGGCGCTGGCCGCGGTGCTCGCGCTGTTCGCGGCGACCGCGGGGGCGAGCGTGCTCGTCGCGTCGCTGAAGGACCAGCCGCTGGTCTGGCCCGCGGTCTCGGACGTGCTGCTCGGCTTCGGCGCGGGCTGGCTCGTCACGACGATGTGGGGCGCGCTCGGTGTGCTGCTCGCCGTCGGGCTGCGCTCGGTCGCCTTGCCGATCGGGCTCGGCCTGGTGTGGCTGCTGGCCGTGCAGAACCTGCTCGCGTCGATCGCCGCGCCGCTGCTGGACTGGGTGGCGCAGCTGCAGAAGGCACTGCCGGGGCCGAACGCGGGCGCGCTGGCGGCCGCCTTCGGGGCGAACGCGCCGGGCGTCGACGCGATCGTCGGCTCGGGGCAGGCCGCCGTCGTGCTGGCCGGGTACCTGGTCGCCTTCGCCCTGCTCGGCGGCTGGCTGCTGCACCGCCGCGACATCGCCTGATGCGGGTCCCGCCCACCGGTGCGGTGCCCCGGTGCGGCCGTGCGCGCGGTGTAGTGTTTGCCGGTCCGACCGGCGGGTGACCCACGTGAGGTGCCATGACAGTGCGGCGGTACCCAGTCGCGGCCCTGCTCGTCTTCCTCACGGTGGCCCTCGTCGTCGTCAACGGCTTCGCGTTCTGGGGCGACACCCTCGCCCTCTGGATCGACGACGCCATGCAGCTGAGCGCCGGGGTCGGCGCGGTCGTCTGCGGTGTCCTGGCCGCGCGCCGCGTCCGCGGGCACCAGCGCTGGTGGCGCGTGCTGGTCGCGGTCGGGATGGCGGGCTGGTCGCTCGGCCAGTGCGCCTGGTCGTGGTACCAGCTGGTCGACGGGCGCGGGCTGCCGTCGCCGTCCCTGGCCGACGTCGGCTACCTGAGCTTCCCGGTGTTCGCCCTCGCCGCGCTGTTCGTCCTCGCGCGGGCGCGGGTGCGGCCGGACCGCGAACGCTGGCAGCCCGCCCAGTGGACCGCCCACTTCGGCGTCGCGGTGGTGCTCGACGGCCTGGTCGTCACCGGCTCCCTGTTCATCCTCACCTGGACCGCGGCGCTCGGGCAGCTGGTGCGCGCCACCGCGCCGGACAAGCTGACCTGGGCCGTCGCCATCGCCTACCCGCTGTCCGACCTGGTGATCGTGGTCGTCGCGGTACTGCTGGTCGTGTTCGACCGGGTGGACCGGCCCTACCGGGCGAACCTGCTGCTCGCCGCGGTCGGGATCGTGGCGCTGGCCTGCTCCGACAGCGTCTTCGCCTACCTCGTCAGTATCGGCGCGGAGAGCATGAAGCCGTGGTCGGACGGCGGGTTCGTGCTCGGGCCGCTGTTCATCGCGTTCGCGCTGCTGGCCACGCCCGGCACGCGGCAGCGCGACGACGCGGGCCCGGCCGCCGGCGTCGACTGGTGGCAGCTCGCGCTGCCGTACGTCCCGGTCACCGCCGTCGCGCTGCTGATCACCGTGCAGCTGGTGGCCGGGGCCGGCCCGGACGGCGTCGAGGTGTTCGTCGGCGTGCTCGTGGTGTTCCTCGTGCTCGCCCGGCAGCTGCTTTCGTTGCTGGACAACAGGTTGCTGCTGCGCCGGGTGTACGAGGGCCAGCAGCAGCTGACCCACCAGGCCTACCACGACCCGCTGACCGGGCTGGCCAACCGCGCGCTGTTCGCCGACCGGCTGGACCGGGCCGTCGAGGCCGTCGACCGACCGCTCGTGCTGATCTTCGTCGACCTCGACGACTTCAAGGAGGTCAACGACCGGTTCGGGCACGCGGGCGGCGACGTCCTGCTGCACGCCGTCGCCCAGCGGCTGCTGAGCTGCGTGCGCGCGGGCGACACCGTGGCGCGGCTGGGCGGCGACGAGTTCGCGATCCTGCTGGAAGGGGAGCTGGACGCGCCGCAGGCCGTCGCCGACCGGATCCAGGGCGCGCTGCGGCGGCCGTTCGCCGTGCACGGCACGCTCGTCCCGGTCCGCGCGAGCATGGGCCTGGTCGTGCCGGACCCGGCCGAGCCACTGGTGTCGGCGGACGTGCTGCTGGGCCGCGCGGACACGTCGATGTACGCCGGCAAGCGGCTGGGCAAGGACACGACGGTCGTCTACCGCCCGTCGCAGGACGGGCCGCCGGACTTCCCGGCGGCGCTGCGGCAGGCGCCGGGTGGCATCCCGGAGGGGTTCGGCCTGGTGTTCCAGCCGATCGTCCGGCTGGCCGACGAGACCCCGGTGGCCGTCGAGGCGCTGGCCCGCTGGACCACGCGCGACGGCACGGCGGTGTCGCCCGAGACCTTCGTCCGCGCCGCCGAGGGCGCCGGTCTCGGTGCCGAGCTGGACGCGCTGGTGCTGGACCTGGCCTGCCGCGAGATCACGGCGGCCGGGCTGGACCTGACGGTGCACGTCAACGTCTGCGCGAGCCGCCTCGGTGCGGCGGCGCTGGAGCAGAGCGTCGCGTCGGCGCTGGCGCGCTACCGGCTGCCGGCGTCCCGGCTGGTCGTCGAGATCACCGAGACGGTCCCGGTGCCGGACCTGGCGGCGGGCGCGGCGGCGATCCGGCGGCTGCAGCGGCTGGGCGTCCGGGTGGCGCTGGACGACTTCGGGGCCGGCTACAGCTCGCTGACCGTGCTGCACGCGCTGCCGGTCGACCTGATCAAGCTGGACCGCGCGTTGACGACGGGCGTGCAGCCGGACCGCGACGCGGCGCTGTGCCGGTCGCTGGTCGGGCTGTGCGCGGACCTGGAGCTGGACGTCGTCGCCGAGGGCATCGAGACGGCCGAGCAGGCCGCGTTGGTGACGCGGGCGGGCTGCACGACGGCGCAGGGCTACCTCTACGGCCGCCCTGCGCCGCTGTCCGCGCTGAGACTGTCGGCGATCCCCGCGGGTTAGCGGGTGGTCAGCTCACGCCGGGTGGGAGGACGCCGAAGATCGTCGCCGTCGAGCCCGCCCCCTTCCGGTTGATCGGGCCGCCCGCGAGCACCCACGCCCCCGTCGCCGGGAGGGCCTTCAGGTTCGCCAGGATCTCCAGGCTGATCCGGTGCCGCCGGTAGACCAGCTTCGACACCGTGTACGTCTCGTCGGTGCCGACGTCCGGGCTGAAGGTGTCGGTACCCGTCCCGCCGCGGCGGCCGAGCCGTCCGGTGTCGATCAGCCACTGCACCGCCGGGATCGAGAAGCCGGGCTGGTGCAGCACGCCGTCGGCGCCGGTGTTCGGGTAGGCCGGGGTGCCCCACTTAGCGTCCCAGCCGGTCCAGAGGACCACGACGGACTCGTCGGGGATGCGGCCGTGGCGCCGCTCCCACGCCTTGAGGTCGTCGACCGTCACGGCGTAGTCCGGGTTGCCCGCGGCCTTCGCTCTTATGTCGATCTTCACGGCGGGCCGGAATAGATCCGCCGGGTCCATGTCGTCGGCGAGGGGTTCGCCCGTGTTGAAGTGGCCCGGCGCGCCCCAGTGCGTGCCGGTGTGCTCGCCCTCGCGGACGAACTGCAGGTAGTAGCCGTCGTCCGGGATCGTGGCGATGGTCTCCAGCTCGAAGGCCGGGTCGCCCGGGAAGACGTTCGTCGTGGCGGGATCGTTGACGTGCGAGAGGTTCACCAGGTTCAGCTGGTCGAGCCGGACCGGCGGCGCGGTCGCGGCCTGGGCGGTCCGCCCGGACAGCGCGGCACCGAACACCCCGGCCAGCCCCGCGGCCAGCACCCTGCGTCTCATCGGCATGGAGATCACCTTTCACCGGAACACCGCCCGTGCGGTGCGCGTGCACGGTGATATCACCCGAGCCGCGCGGGGCCAAGGAGCTGAGCGAGGATGGACGCATGGACGACGACATCGAAGACCACGCCGACGAAGGCATCCTCGACCCCGAGGACACCCTGGACGACCGCGACGAGCTGGCGGAGGGCTATTCGCCGCCGGAACGCCCGCGGGAAACCGAGGACTGGGGCACGACCGCGCGGGAGACCGCGGAGGGCGAAAGCTGGGCAGGCCGGCTCGCGCGCGAGGTCCCCGACCTGGCCGACGACGAGGGCGACGGCCTCGGCGACAGCGAAGACACCGACGGCGAGCTGATCGACGACGAGGTCGGCGACGTCCGCGCGGGCCGCCTGGTGGCGACGGACGAGGGCTTCGGGGAAGACACCGACGAGGAGCTGTACGCGTCCGACGCGGGCATCGACGGCGGAGCGGCTTCGGCGGAGGAAGCGGCCGTCCACGTGATCGACCCGTCCCGGCGGTGGTGACCCCGATTCGGCGACCGGCCTAATCCTTTCCCCCGTCCGGCGCGTGGGGTAGGCGGCAGCGCGGTGGTGTCCGGATCCGGCCGGGTCCGCCCACGCTGCCGGAAGGGGACACGGATGCTCGAGGGGCTGCTGACACCCGGCGCGGGCGCGCTGTACGACACGATGGTGCGCACCGGGCCGCTACCGCTGGACGACCCGCGGGCCGAGAGCCCGGAGATGCGGGAGCTGTTCGACCGCGGGTTCGTGCGCCGCGACTACCGCGAAGACCCGGTGATCGCGCCGATGGAGCCGGTGCGCGCGGTCGACCACGCCATCCTGGGCGCGCAGCAGCGGCTGCTGGAGCAGCAGCGGCAGATCGTCGCCGCGCGCCAGCAGCTGGACGTGCTGCAGGCGGTGTACCGGGCGGCGAACGGTACCGGCGGCGACTCGGCCGTCGAGGTGCTGACCGACCCGCGGCGCATCGGCTCGCTGTCGCTGGAGCTGTGCCTGTCCGCGCGCGAGGAGTTCTTGACGTTCACGACGCACCACTTCAAGCGCAAGCCGGACGCGAGCACGGTGATGCGCCTGCCGGAGGCGGTGACCGAGCGCGGGGTGGCGTTGCGCAACGTGTACGAGCGCGCGGCACTGGAGTTCGAAGGCGCGAAGGAGATCGTCGACGCGAGCGTCGCGGCGGGGTGGACCATGCGGGTGGCGCCGGAGCTGCCGATGAAGATGGTGATCGCCGACCGCCATTCGGCCTTGGTGCCGCTGGACCCGAGCGGCATGGAGGGCGCGCTGTTCGTGCGCAGCCCGACGATCGTGGCGGCGCTGCGCATGCTGTTCGAGCTGGTGTGGGGCCAGGCGGTGGCGGTGAACGGCCCGGCATCACGGCCCCGGCACGGGTTGACGCCGACGCAGGCGAAGGTCCTCGACCTGCTGGCGACGGGGATGACCGACGGCGCGATCGCGCGGCATCTGGACGTGAGCGAGCGGACGGTCCGCAGGCACGTGCAGGGGCTGCTGGAGGCGTTGCAGGCGGACAACCGGGTGGCGGCGGTCTTCGCGGCCACCCGGCTGGGCTGGCTCGGCTGAGCCCGGGCGAACGGGCCCGGCCGGCGCCAACCCACCGCGCCGGCCGGGTTCCTCCCCCTTCCGAGGCCGCCCTCCCCACCCCGGAGCTACTCCAGCTTGCGGCACTCCGGCGGGCCGTCGGTCCAGATCCACACGCACACGCCCGGGTGCCGGACGGCCGGGTCGTCGTTCCCCTGCGCCGCGGCGGCCATCGGTGCTGTCAGCGTGGCGATCGCCGCCGCCGCGGCCAGGCCGGCCAAGGCTCGCTTGATCATGTTCGTTCTCTCCCCGCGAAGCGATCTTCTGCCGACACCAACGTAGAGCCGGACCGCCGTGCGCCGGCAGGGGCGGGTTCGGCCACTGTCCGCTTCCGGCCACCGGCGAGACCGGCCGGAACCGGACGTTGGCCGCCCTCGACCGGTGTGCCCGGCCCCGCCGCCCTCCTACCGTCGACGCCATGGGAGAGGACGCGCCGCCGCGCTGGTGGGCCGAAGAAGGGGCGCGTCCCCGGCCGGAACCCGCCGGCTGGTGGCCCGAAGCCGACACCCTGCACTGGGTGCGGACGCCGGACGAACCGGACTAGACCCGGTTGTACTCGCGCACCGCGTCGAGGTACTCGGCGATCGCGTCGCGGTTGCGCAGCAGGCACTCCGCCCGCCGCGCCATGCGGTCGCGCTCCTGCTCCAGCGTCGCGATCATCTCCGGGGTCGCGTCCGGGAAGTAGATCGCGCGGGGCTTGTCGAGGCAGGGCAGGATCTGCTTGATGATCCGGGTGGGCAGCCCGGCGTCGAGCAGCCCGCGGACCTGGATCACCCGGTCGACCGTCGGCTCGTCGTAGTCGCGGTAGCCGTTCGCCCCGCGCGAGGCGATGATCAGGCCCTGCTCCTCGTAGTACCGGAGCAGCCGCCGCGACGTCCCCGTCCGCTCCGCGAGCTCGCCGATCCGCATGTGCCCCACCTCACGTAGACCTTCACATGTATGTGAGGGTTCGAGCATAGCGGCATGACGAGCACCGAAGTCCGCCGACAGACCCCCGCCCTCCTCGCCCTCACCACCGCCGCGTTCGTCACCGTGCTCACCGAGGCGCTGCCCGCCGGCGTGCTGCCCGGCATGAGCGCCGGCCTCGGCGTCGGCGAGTCCGCGGCGGGCCAGGCCGTGACGGTCTACGCCCTCGGCACGGCCCTCACCGCGATCCCGCTCGCCGCGGCCACCGCGACCTGGTCCCGCAAGCGCTTGCTGCTGGCCGGGGTGGCCGGGTTCGCCGTCGCCAACACCGTGACGGCGCTGTCCGCGAGCTACCCGTTGACGATGATCGCCCGGTTCGTCGCCGGCGTCGCCGCGGGCGTCGTCTGGGCGCTGCTGGCCGGGTACGCCCGGCGGCTCGCCCCGGGAAACCAGGGCCGGGCGATCGCGATCGTGATGGCGGGCATCCCGCTGGCGCTCTCGCTCGGCATCCCGGCCGGGACGTTCCTCGGCGGCCTGCTCGGCTGGCGCTCGGCGTTCGGCGTCATGTCGGCGATCGCCGTGGCGCTGCTCCCCTGGATCGTCCTCAAGGTCCCGGACCAGCCGGGGCAATCAGGCAAGAGGGTGCCGGTGCTGCGCACGCTGGCCGTGCCCGGCGTCGCGCCCGTGCTGTTCGTGACGCTGGTGTTCGTGCTGGCGCACACCGTGCTCTACACCTACGTCGCCGCGTTCCTCGGCCACGCCGGGATGGGCGACGCGGTCGACGTCGTCCTGCTGGTCTTCGGCGTCGCGTCGATGGCGGGCATCTGGATCGTCGGCGCGCGGATCGACCGCGCACTGCGCACCCTGACCGTCGTCGGCACCATCCTGGTCGCCGTCGCCGCGACGCTCTTGGCGACCGCGGCCGGCAGCCCGGCGCTGGTCTACACCGCCGTCGCGCTGTGGGGCCTCGGCTGGGGCGGCGTCCCGACGCTCCTGCAGACCGCCGCCGGCACCGCGGGCGGCGACGCGGCGGACAACGCGCAGGCCATGCTCGTCACGCTGTGGAACGCGGCGATGGCCGCGGGCGGCGTGCTCGGCGGCGTCCTGCTCGACGCCGCCGGCCCCACGTCGTTCCCCTGGACGCTGCTGCTGCTCCTGCTGCCGGTGCTCGCCGTCGTGCTCGGCGCGCGGCGGCACGGCTTCCCGGCGTCGTCCTGAGTGGACGAAGGGCCCGGGCGGGTTCGCGCCCGGGCCCTCCAGCTTCTTCGACGGGCCGGGTCAGCAGCGGCCGGCGATGGCCCGCAGCAGTTCCGCGTTCGCGGTGTCGCCCGAGAGCTCCCAGGCGAACACCCCGCCGAGCCCCTGCGACTTCGCGTACCCGGCCTTCGCCGACGCCGTCTCCGGCGTGTCGTAGCTCCACCACTGCGAACCGCACTTCGCGTACGCCGTAC
This sequence comes from Amycolatopsis sp. NPDC049691, assembly GCF_040675005.1. Taxonomy (NCBI): domain Bacteria; kingdom Bacillati; phylum Actinomycetota; class Actinomycetes; order Pseudonocardiales; family Pseudonocardiaceae; genus Amycolatopsis; species Amycolatopsis sp. NPDC049691. Next base: position 90,476 of record NZ_JBFANX010000032.1, on the reverse strand, counting down.
CGGCGACCTTGCCGTTGGCGGGACACGTGGTCTTGAGGACCTTGTAGTCCTCGACGCCCGCCTCGTACGTGCCCGGCGCCGGGCCGGTCGCGGTGCCGCCGGGCTGCTTCTGCGTCACGCCGTCCCAGCCGCGGCCGTAGAACCCGAGGCCCAGCAACATCTTCGACGACGGAACGCCCTGGTGGCGCAGCTTCTGGAGCGCTGCGTCGGCGTAGTACCCGGCGTGCGGGATGCCCGGGTAGGACCGCAGCGGCGAATGCGGCGCGGTGGGCCCGGTCGGCTGGCCGCCCGCGACGAAGTAGTCGTAGGTCATCACGTTGTACCAGTCGAGGTACCGGCTCGCGCTGCCGTAGTCGGTGGCGTCGATCTTGCCGTCCTTCGAACCGTCCGCGGTGATCGCGGCGGTGACGAGCTGGCGCCCGAACTTCGCCCGCAGCGCCTTGACCAGCGCCGTGAACGCCTTCGGCCCGCTGGTGTCGCAGGTGTTGCCGCAGGCGTTGGGGTACTCCCAGTCGATGTCGATGCCGTCGAAGACCCCCGCCCACCGCGGGTCGTTGACGAGGTTGTAGCAGGATTCGGCGAACGCCTCGGGGTTCTTGGCCGCCGCACCGAAGCCGGCCGACCAGGTCCAGCCGCCGAACGACCACAGCACCTTCAGCTTCGGGTGCAGCTTCTTCAGCTCGAGGAGCTGGTTGAAGCTGCCGTGCAGCGTGCCGCTGTCGGCCTGGCCGGTGACGCTCGTGGTGGCGTCGTAGGGCATGTCGTGGTCGGCCCACGGGTCGCCGACGGCGCAGCCGCCGCCCGTGACGTTGCCGAACGCGTAGTTGATGTGGGTCAGCTTCGCGGCCGACCCGGACGTCTCGATGTCCTTGACGTGGTAGTTGCGGGCGTAGACGTCCCAGTCGGCGAAGTAGGCCATCACCTTGCCCTGGGACGGCCCCGCTTCGGCGGCGGGCGGCGCGACGACGGAGGCGCCGGCCAGCGCCAGCGCGGCGGCGGCAAGGCCCTTTCTCATGCGGTGCACAAGCTTTCCCTTCGGCGGACCGGCCAGCGGACGCGCCGAGGCTAACAGGTCCAGACCACTGGGGACCAGAGCGAAACGTTGTGGGCAAAGGTTTCGCGATGGCACCACAGGCGGGCGCGAATTCACGGCGTGGCATGATCGGCCGATGACCGAGTTCGGCTGCGCCCGCTGTTCCGGCGAAGACGCCCTCACCGCGCTGGCCTTCTGCACGACCCGCCTGCGCGAAACCCACCGCCTGATCGAACAGTCCCACTTCGGCATTTCGCTGCGCGAATGTCCGGAGTGCCGCCAGGGTTTCGCCGCGATCTTCACGGAGTTCGTCCACCGGTCCGGCGAGGACGCGCAGTACTTCGACTTCGTCCCGCTCACCCCGGCCGAGGTGACATCGTTGGCAGCGCAGGGTTCCCGGGTGGACCTCGGGCGGCTGGGCGCGCTCGGCAGCGTCCGGCGGCGGCTGTCGTCGAGCTGGCCGACCGGGGCGGAGAAACGGATCGGCTGGCGGACGGACCCGCTTTCGGTGCGCGAAGGCTACTGACGGGCCAGCCGGAGGATCGCCGCGGCCGAACGGTCGACGTCCGCCTCCGTCGTCGTCCAGCCGGACACCGAAATCCGGAGGTACCGGCGGCCGCGCCAGGTGGTTCCGCCGAGCCAGCAGGTGCCGTCGCGCTGCACCCGCTCGATGATCGCGTCGGTGTCGTCGCCGAAGGACACGAGGACCTGGTTCAGGACGACGTCGTTGGCGATTTCGGCCCCGCCGTCGGCGAGGGCCGCGGCGAAACGGCGGGCCAGCCGGCAGCAGCGGTCGACGAGCTCGGCGACCCCGTCGCGGCCCAGTTCGCGCAGCGCGGCCCAGACCGCGAAGCCGCGGGCGCGGCGCGACGACTCCAGCGTCAGGTCGCCCATGCCGGACACCTCGCCGGCGCCGGTCAGGTAGGCGGCGCGGTAGGCGATCGCCTCGGCGTGGACGTCCGGGCGCGCACAGAAGACGAACCCCGAGTCGTACGGGACGTTGAGCCACTTGTGCCCGTCGCAGGCCCAGGAGTCGGCCAGCTCGACGCCGTCGAGGAGGCTCGCGGTCTTCGGGTTGGCGGCGGCCCAGAGACCGAAGGCGCCGTCGACGTGGATCCACGCGTTCTCGGCGACCGCGCGGGCGGCCCGGATGTCGTCGCAGGCACCGGTGTTCACGTTGCCCGCCTGCAGGCAGACGATGGTGGGTCCGTCGACCTTGGCCGCGAGGTCGCCGATGTCGATGGCACCGTCGGGTTTCGCCTTCACCGGGACCACGGCCCGGGTGCCGAACCCGAGCAGCCGCAGGGCGCGGTCGACGGTGGCGTGCCGCTCCTCGCTCGCGACGACGCGGACGCGCGGGGCGCCGGCGAGCCCGTCGCGCTCGACGTCCCAGCCCGCCTCGGCGAGCACGTGGTGCCGGGCTGCGGCCAGCCCGACGGTGTTCGCGGCCTGCCCACCGGTGACGAAGCCGGCGGACGCGGTGGCGGGCAGGCCGAGCAGGTCCTTGAGCCAGTCCCCGGCGGCCTGTTCGGCAGCGGCCGCGGCGGGTGAGAGAACGGCGTTGAAGGCGTTCTGGTCCCAGCCGGCGGCGAGGACGTCGGCGGCGGTGGCGGCGGGCAGCGCACCCCCGACGACGAAGCCGAAGAACCGCGGCCCGGCGGTGGCGACCAGCCCGGGCTCGGCGGCTTTCGCGAGTTCTTCGAGGACGGTGGCCGGCGGGGTGGGCGCGTCGCGGAGCTGCCCGAACCCCGCGCGCAGGGTTTCCGGGTCGACGGGCCGGGCCACCGGGCGGTCGCCGAGGCCGGCCCGGTGGCCGGCGACCAGTTCGGCGGCGCGGGCCAGGAGATCACGCAGTTCTTCCACGAGGTGACTGTAAGCCCGGAGTGACGTGCGCCGGAGCCGGGAACAATCTTGGGCCGCGCGGCGTAGCGTCCTGGTATGGAGACCCCGCTGAGCACCGACCGGCTCGTGATCCGGGACTGGACGGTGGAAGACGCCGAAGCCGCGTACGGCATCTACGGCGCGGAAGACGTCACGCACTGGCTGACCCCGGCCATGGACCGCGTCGGCGACATCGGCGCGATGCGCGCGGTGCTGAACGCCTGGCAGGAGGCGCAGCCGAACCTGCCGCCGCCGCGCGGGCGGTGGGCCATCGAGCGCAAGGAGGACGGCGTGGTGATCGGCGGCCTCGGCATCCGGCTGCTGCCGCCGTTCGAAGAGGACCTGGAGCTCAGCTGGCAGCTCGCTCCCGGCGTCTGGGGGAAGGGCTACGCGTCGGAGGCGGCGACCGCGCTGATCGAGTGGGCGTTCACCCAGGACACCGAAGAGCTCTTCGCCGTCGCGCGGCCGAACAACACGCGCGCCATCGCCGTCGCGAAGCGGCTCGGCATGCAGTGGGTCGGCGAGACCGAGAAGTACTACAACCTGCGGCTGCAGGTGTACCGGATCCGGCACACCGACCTCATCTGACCGGCTCCAGCAGGAAGACGCGGATTTCGCGGCCGGCGGCGCGGACGGCGTAGCGGTCGTAGGCCGGCCAGTAGGACGCGACCGCGTCCCACATCTCCTGACGCTCGTCCCCGGTCAGGAGCCGGCCGGTGACCTCGACGGTCCGGCCGCCGATCGCGGCGGTCGCCTTCGGCTGGGCCAGCAGGTTCGCCGACCACGCCGGGTGTGCCTCGCCGCCCCAGTTCGAGCCGATGACGACGTACCCGCCGCCGCGCTCGACGTAGAGCAGCGGCACCTGCCGGGGTTCGCCGCTGCGGCGGCCGACCGTGGTCAGCAGCAGCGTCCGCAGCCCGACCGCCGCGCCGACCCCGACCCGGCCGCCGGTCACCCGCAGCAGCACCCGGTCGGCGGGCACGAGCGCCCGCCCGAGCACCGCGAACGCCCTGCTCTTGCCGAACCCGGCGAAGACACCCCGCAAACCAGCCACGGCGAAACCCTAGCGGTCACCACCCCGACGGCGGCGGGGGCGGCACGACCGGCGGCCGGTCGTCGCAGGTGATCGTGTTCGGCAGGAGCCACGGCGCGAGCCAGCCGCCGTTGCCGCCGAGGTCGGTCAGCGCGAACTCCGAGCCCGTCGGCGGGAAGTTGAACGACCCGCAGTTGTTGACGCCGACCGCGCCGACGCCCCGCGCGGCCACGTTCCGGAACGACGCCGAGCCCGCCGACCGGGCGCTGAGCACCGACGTTCCCGTGCCGTCCACGCGCAGGTCTGCGAACCGCAGCCCGCTGATCGAGTACTTGTCCTTCACCGGGAAGTCGCTGACCAGCATGATCGCGTTGTAGGTGTTGTCGAGGAAGTGGTCGCCGGTCACCGAGATGTCCGCGGCGATGTCCTTTTCCAGCGCGTAGAACCAGATTGCGCCGAGCCCGATCTTCCAGTTCAGCTCGAACGTGCCCGCCCGGACGGTCGTGTTGTCCGCGATCCGCAGGCTGCCCTCGAACGGTTGGGCGCCGAACCGCGTGCCCACCTGGATGGCGCTGCCCTCGCGGATCGGGTCGGCGACCAGGTTCGCCGAGACGACGTTGCCGGCCCCGCCGTAGAGCGCGATCCCGTTGGCCAGCACCGGCGTCTGGACCGTGTTGTGGTCGAACGTGTTCCGCGCGTCCTGCGCCTCCTCCGACCACATGGCCAGGCCGTCGTCGCCGGTGTTGCGCAGGAAGTTGTTCGCCACCACCGAATCCGTGACTCCGGTGTGGAAGTTCAGGCCGTCGGCGATCTGGTCGGCGATGACGTTGTTCGTGATCCGCGTGCGGGACATGGGCCCGTCGAACCACAGGCCGACCTTGGTGTGATGCAGGTACAGCGAGTCCACAGTGGAGTCGCCGAGCGCGCCGCCGACCGCGTTGACCTGGTCGGTGTCGACGCGTTCCCGGACGTCGCCCTCGATCGCGAAGCCGGAGAGGTGGACGTCGTGGCTGCCCCCGGCGCTCGCCTCCTTGCCGTAGACGCCGACGCCGTGGCCCTTGAGGATCGTGTACCAGCTGCCGGCGCCTTCGATCGTGACGTCGTCGACGATGACGTGCCGGTCGACCCGGTAGGTACCGGGCGGCAGGTACACCTTCAGGTGCGCTCGCCGCGCGAAGGCGATGGCCCGGTCGAGGGCGTCGGCCGAGTCCCGGTGTCCGGTCGGGTCGGCACCGAAGAGCAGCGCGTTGGCCGCGAAGGGAAGCACGCGCGGCGGCGAGACGAGTTCGGAGTCGAGCAGGTCGACGACCGTCCACTCGGCACCCGCCGACGCGGTGAGCCGCACCTTGTCCCCCGCCTGGTACGAACGGCCGAGCAGCAGCCGCTGTTCGTCGTAGAAGTGGCTGGGGCGGAACGGTTTCGCGATCACCGGCGCGGGCGTGGTCGCCGCGGGCACGCACGAGCACTCGGTGATCCACCAGTCCGGGTGCAGCAGGTCCGCTTCCGGGTCGTTCGTGAAGGGGTACTGGTTGTACAGCCAGGAGTACTGCGAGGTCAGCGTCATCCGCTGGCGGTGCGCGCCGTTCACGGTGACGTCGAGCGGCGCGGTGATCCCGCCGCCGCGCGGGGCGTCCGGAATGCTGTAGCGGACGGTGATCGCGTTCGCCGCGGCCGGCAGCGTGAACTCGACGTACTGCCCCGGTGCCAGTTTCACGGCCCGGCGGCCGGACGCCTCCGCCGGGAGCGTGTAGGCCGAGCGGCCGGGCCCGATCACGACGCCGTCGGTGCGCGCGTTTTCCGCTTCCTGTTCCAGGAAGCCGACACCGGCCCCGCGCCCGGCGACCAGCGCGGGGTCGAGCGCCGCGCGCGTCACGATCGGCCGGTCAGCGGCGGCCGCCGGTGCGGCCACCGACACGAGAGCGGTGACCGCGACGAGCGCGGCTCCGAAGGTGCGTCGCGACATCCAGGGCCTCGTTTCGCCGGAGGGACTGCCGCGGAAGATTAAGTCACGCTCGCAGATCAAACAAGGCTTTGCCCTGAATTTGCAAGAAGAAGTCGATTCATTGCGAAATCCGTCGGTCTGGCAAGGTAAGCCCATGACGCGTCCCGAAACCGCCGCCGAAGTGTTCGACGCCCTCGGCACGGACTACGAACACGCCTTCCGGAACCTGGCCGAGCAGCGAGCCGCGCTCACCGCGCTGGCCGAACGGCTGCCCGCGGGCGCGACCGTGCTCGACCTCGGTTCCGGGACCGGACGCCCGACCGCGGAGGCGCTCGCCGCCGCCGGCTGCGCGGTCACCGGGTACGACGTCGCACCGAAGATGGTCGAGATCGCCCGCGCCCAGGTGCCCGCGGCGCGGTTCGAGGTCGGCGACATGCGCGCACTGGCCTTCGAGGACGGCTCGTGGGACGCGATCACGGCATTCTTCTCGATGCTGCAGCTCCCCCGCGCCGACCAGGACACGATGATCGGCCGGATGGCGGCGTGGCTGAAGCCCGGCGGCCTGCTCGTCTTCGCGACCGTGCCCGCCGACGTGGACGGCGTCGACATCGTCTTCATGGGACACCCGGTCCGCGCGAGCAGCTTCACCGCCGAAGCGCTGAAGGAAAAGCTCCGCGCCGCCGGACTGGAGATCGTCCGCGAAGAAGAGGCGATGTTCGTGCCCGACCACCCGGAGGCGGGCCCCGAGCCGCACGTCTACCTCACCGCGCGCCGCCCTTCGTGAGTCGATCGTGGCGTCAACCCCTCACCGGGCCGATCACCCGGTGGACATGAATTTTGCTCAAGTTCGTGCATGTCCCGCGCCGGGGACCCGAGCTAAAGTGAGGAATGGGCATCGAAGCTCTCGCCAGGCCGGTACCTCGCGAACACCGCGAGCTGGTGCGCGAGATGCTGGCCAGATTGCCCGAGTTCGCCGACCGGCTCGCCCGGCTGCTGAGTGAAGAGGACGAGTTCTACCGGCAGGTCGACCACGTCGCGCCGGACGAACTGCGGCAGGTCTGCCACGCCAACCTCGAACGCGCGCTGTCCGCGGTGGCCGAGGGCCGCGGCCTCGCCCTCGACGCCGCCCGCAAGACCGGGCTCGTCCAGGCGCGGCAGGGCATCCCGCTGCCCGCTGTGCTGCGCGCCTTCCGGATCGGCGGCACGTTCGTCTACGAGGCCCTGCTCGAGCTGGCCGGCCCGGAGTTCCTCAACCCCACCCGGACGATCGAGATCAACTCCTACGTCTGGAAGGCGATCGACCTCTATTCGGACGCGCTGACGACGGCGTACGAAGAGGTCGCGGCCGAGCCGTCGCACGCCAACGTGCGGCTGCTCGACGACCTGCTGCGCGGCCGGCTCGCGAGCCAGGCCGACATGGAGGCCGCCGCGCGGGAGCTGGGTCTGCCGACCGCGGGGATGTTCGTCGCGGTGGTCACCGAGCGCGTCGAACCCGACGAGCACGACACGGTCGAGGCGCTGCTGCGGGCCCGCCGCTGGCGGTCGGCGTGGCGGCCGGGCGGCGAGGCGGGCCTGGTGGCGATCGACCGGATCGAAGACGTCCGGCGGCTGCGGGAAGTGCTGGGCTCGCTGCCGGTCGCGGCCGGGATGAGCAAGCCGTTCAGCGGGTTCCCCGACGTCCCGGACGCGCTGCACCGCGCCCGGATCGCGCGCCGCTCGCTGCCGGCAGCGACGGCGGGCGTGGTCGTGTTCGGCGACTCGCCGGTGACGACGCTGGTCGCCGCGGCCCCCGGCATGGCCCGCGACGTGGTGCGCTCGGCGCTGGCCGGCGTGCTCGCCCTGCCCGGCGCGGAACGGAAGGTCCTGCTCGACACGCTGCTGGCGTGGTTCGCCGGCCACGGTTCGGCGAAGGAGGCCGCGGACCGGTTGTTCGTGCACCCCAACACGGTCCGGTACCGGCTGCGCCGGGTGCAGGACCTGACCAAGCGGGACCTGACCGACCCCGTGGACATCGGCGAGCTGTACGTCGCACTGGAGTCGGTGCGTCTCGATCCCGACTCGACCGATTGACTTTCGATAGATATCAAGCGATAGTCGGCACATGATTTCCGAGAAGTGGGCCGTTCGCGGGCTCAGAGTGTTCCTCGTCGTGCTCTTCGGCGTCCTCCTCGTGTTCCAGACGCTGTCGCTGCCGGGCGGGATCGCCTACCACACGCAGCAGAACCCGCACGACGCTCCGCTGCGCTGGCCCCTGACCGCCATCGCCGTGTTCCTCGTGCTGTGCGTCCAGGTGGTGCTCGTCGCGACCTGGCAGCTGCTGACGCTGGTCAAGAAGGACCGGATCTTCACCACCGCGTCCCTGAAGTGGGTCGACCTGATCGTCTGGGCCATCGCCGCCGCGTGGCTGGTCTTCGTCGGCATGCTGCTCTTCGTCGGCTTCAACGCCGACGACCCCGGGATGCCGATGGTGCTGTTCCTGGTGACCGTCGGGATCACCGTGCTCGGCCTGCTGATGGTGGTCATGCGCGCGCTGCTGCGCCAGGCCACGACGCTGCGGTCCGACATGGAAGCGGTCATCTGATGGCGATCGTCGTGCGCATCGACGTCGAGCTGGCCAAGCGCAAGATGAGCGTCGGGGAGTTCGCCGAGAAGGTCGGGCTGACGCCGGCCAACGTGGCGGTGCTGAAGAACGGGCGGGCGAAGGCGGTGCGGTTCAGCACGCTGGAGGCGATGTGCCGGGTCCTCGGCTGCCAGCCCGGCGACCTGCTGGAGTGGGTCGACGACTAGTGCTCGCCCCGGTGGTTGCGGGCCGCGAGAGCGGCCGCGGCGAAACCGTGGTCGAGCATCTCCTTCTCGTACTCCGCGACGGCGTCGAGCAGCGGCGCCCCCGAGACCAGCCGGCCGGCCAGCAGGCCCGCGTCGTGCAGCGCCACTCCCGCGCTCACGCCGGCGGGCGGCATCGGGTGGGCCGCGTCGCCCACGAGCGTCACCGGGCCCGGTGACCACGGCTCGGGCCGCTCGGAGGTGTACACGCTTGCCGCCAGGACGTGGGCCGGGTCGCCTCGCCGGACCAGCGCGGGCAGCGACGGGTGCCAGCCGCCGAGCGCCTCGGCCGCCAGGTCCGTCAGCTCGCCAGCGCCCAGCCGGAAGAAGTCCGGGCCGAACGCCGCCGACGGCGCGGTCACGGCCCACATGACGTAGTCCTCGCCCGGCGGGAAGCCGAACTCGGCCGGGTCACGCCGGAAGCGCTGCGCGGCGAGGGCCAGCCGGCGGCCCTCCGGGCCGGCCACGCCGAGGAAGCCTTCGAGCGCCGCGGCCGGGGTCAGGTCGCGGGTCTCGGCGGTGAGCGGCGTGCGGCCGTAGATGAGCCGGGCGTCGTCGATGGTCACCGGGAAGTCCGGCAGCAACTGGCGGCGGATGCCGGAACCGGCTCCGTCGGCGGCGACGAGCAGGTCGCCGTCTTCGGTGCGGCCGTCGGCGAACCGGACGCGCACCCCGCCGCCGTCGAGCGGGGTGTAGCCGGCGAACTCGGCACCGAAGCGGGTGCAGCCGGCCAGGTCGCGCAGCATGATCCGGCGCAGCGTCAGCCGGTCGACGGTGATCCCGGCGGTGCCCGGCGGCAGCGGGATGTCGGTGAAGGTCCCCAGGTCGGGGCCGGCCACGGCGACCCCGCGCCCGGTCCGGCAGGACGTCGCCACGGCCTGCTCGTACGCCTCGGCGGGCAGCCATTCGCGCAGGGCCGCGTCACCGTCGCCGCCGATGTGGATCCGGTAGCCCTGCGCGCGGGCGTCGACGGCGGCGTCCCGTTCGAAGAGCAGGACGTCGACGCCGTGCCGGCGCAGGCCGTGGGCCAGGCACGGGCCGGCCAGCCCGGCGCCGCTGATCAGGACTCGCATGATTACCCCCGTAATGAGATTGTCTCAACTGAGACTGTCTCGGATGCTAGCATTCCCGCCATGGACGCTCAACCGGCCGACCCGGCCGCGATCGGGATGCTGCTCTACCGCGCCCACCGGCTGGCCCGCGCGCACGCCAACGACGCGGCGCGCCCGGCGGGAATCGAGCTGCAGCACGCCGGGGTGCTGGCGACGGTCCGCGCGGGCGGCGTCCGCAGCCAGCGTGAGGTCGGCGCGGTGCTCGGGGTCGACAAGTCCACCCTGGTCCGCATCGTCGACGACCTCGAGCGCCGGAACCTGCTGCGGCGCAGGCGTTCCCCGAGCGATCGGCGGGCGTACGAACTGGTGATCACCGAGGAGGGCGAGCGACGGCTCGACGAGGCGGACGCCCTGTTCGGCGAGGCGATGACGGGGCTGCTGAAGGTGTTCGACGACGCGGACCGGCGCCGGCTGCACGAGCTGCTGAGCCGGTTCGTCGCGCAGGAGGACCCGTCCGACGGCTAGGCGGCGTCCGCCTCCACCAGCCGGGCCAGTTCCAGCAGCGTCCCTTCGAAGCCGGGACCGGCGGTGAGCGCCACCGTGAGCGGACCCCCGCGCCGGTCCGTGCCCACCGGGAGCGTCACCGCCGGCTCCGTCCACTGGGGACGGTCCACACCGGCCGAGACGACCACGTCCGGCCGGGCGGGCGCGCGGCGGCGGCCGCCCGCGTCGAGGTCGAGCACCACGTTGCCGTGCAGGGAAAGCAGCGCCGCCACGTCGGCGACGGCGTCGCGCAGCTCGCGGTCGGCGATGGAGTCCGAATGCGCGCCGATCGCCGCCGGGGACGGCTCGGCGCCCAACCGCGGCACGATCACGCCCAGGTCGCCGGGGGTGCAGGCGAGCAGCCGGATGCCGGGCACGCCGGCCAGCGGGTCGGTCAGCGTGATCCCCGCGCTCGCGGCCGCCGCCACGATCCGGGCCCGCCAGCGCGCGGTGGCCGCGATGGCGACCATCGAAGGGTCCTGTGCCAAAAGGGATTCTCTCCTTTGCGGTCCGGCGCGGCGGAGTGAGGATCGTCCGATGGTGGGCCCGTGCCCGTTGTGCCCGGGAACAAACATGTTTGGTCGCTTGGTCCGAACGGGCGCGCACATGCGACCTTCCGGTGGCACCGGGAGTCTGTGACCGCCGGTCACACTTTGACGCGCGGCGTGGCGCGGGCCACTATCCGCAGCACTGATTACCGCCGGGTAATTTGTGCTGTCGACGAGGACGACCCAGGAGGACCGTTGCGACGTGCTTTCGGCCTGATCTTGCTGGCACTGGGCGTCTTCGCCGCCGCGGGGGCGGTGCTCCTCCCCACCTACGTCTACCCGAAGCTCGCGAAAGTGCCGCTGGACCAGGACTCCACGTCGGTGCTCGAGGGCACCGCGAGCAAGGTCCTCGCCGTCACCGACGACGGCTCCGGCCCGGTCTCGACCATCCGCGAGAACGCCAAGCTGACCGCGGTGGCGCACGTGCAGGCGAACTTCGCCGCGCCCGAGATGCACCAGGACACCGACTACGCGGTCTGGCTGCTCGCGGTGCAGGTCACCGACGACGCCGACGGCACGGTGCTCAGCGCGAGCAAGCGGCAGGTCTGCTTCGACCGGCGCACCGGCGAGGGCTACGACCCGCGCGGCGCGTCCGACCCGATGTGCGCCGCGAACAGCAGCTACGTCACCGAGCTGAAGGACAAGGCCGACAAGGACGGCCAGAAGCCGCCGGAGACGAACATCGAGAAGGCGCAGCCCGGCCTGAACTTCAAGTTCCCCTTCGGCACCGAGCAGAAGGACTACAAGGTCTACGACGACAACACCGGCGCGGCCGTCACCGCACGCTACGCCGGCACCGAGACGGTGAACGGGATCGAGACCTACAAGTTCGTCCAGGAGATCCCGGACACGAAGCTCGACTCGAAGAAGGTGCCCGGCTCGCTGGTCGGCTCCCAGCAGTCCACCGTGGACGCCGACCTCTACTACCGCGGCGTGAACACGATGTGGGTGGAGCCGGTCACCGGGATCGAGGTCAAGCAGCAGCAACAGCAGCACCAGGAACTGCGCACCCTGACCAGCGCGGCGGTCGTGTTCGACGGAACCCTCGCCTACAACGGCAAGACGATCTCGCAGATGGTCGACCAGGTGAACGCGAACAAGGGCAAGCTGGAGTTCCTGTCCACCACCGGCCCGCTCTGGCTCGGCATCGGCGGCGGCGTGCTGATCATCGTCGCGATCGTGCTGCTGGTCCGCCGCCGCCCGGCCGAGCCGCCCGCCCCGCGGCAGCGGCGCCAGGTCGTCTTCGCCCGGACCTGATCACCGCTTCCGCAGGACCAGGACCAGGTTCCACGACGCGATTTCGCGGAGGCCGGGAATCCGCACTACCCACATCGCCCAGCTCGGGTGGTAACGCGGGTACCCGGCCACCAGATCGGCGAGCGGTGTCGTCTTCGCCCAGCGGAGCGCGGCGCCGACCGAAACCGGGAACAGGCTTTCGCCGAATTTGTTCTTCGGCTGCTTCCCCTCTTTCCGGGAATACCGCGCGCGGGCGTAGTACCCGCCGAGGAAATGCCAGGGTGCGGTCTCGTGGCCGCCCCACGGGGAGAACCACGGCGTGAACGAAGCGAAGACCGTGCCGCCGGGCTTGGTCACCCGGCACATCTCGTCGAGCATCACCCACGGCTCACGGACGTGCTCCAGCACGTTGGACGAGTAGCAGACGTCGACGGAACCGCTGCGCACGGGCAGTTCCGTGCCGCTGGCGCGGATCATGTTCTCGCCGGGCTCGCCGCGCGCGGACAGCTCGCCGACGTCGGGATCGAGGCCGAGGTAGACCGCGCCGGCCGCGCGGAAGGCGTCGGAGAAGTACCCCGGGCCGCCGCCGACGTCGAGCACCGTGCGACCGGACAGCGGAGTGTGCGCCGCCAATTGCCGGACCGAGTCGGCGGCCAGCGCGGAATAGAAGCCGTCCGGGTCGGTCTGCTCGGTGAGGAACGTGCGGAAGAGCGTCACGGAACGGCCGAGCGTGGCCCGGTGCGGCCGGTCGAGGACAGAATTACCTACCATTGAACCGTCGCTTTCCCGATTACGTTCCTCTACTGTGTACGCACCGGTAACCTAGCATCGTCGCTACAGTTTGGATAACCCGATGGAACGACCTCGAGTGCTCCTCGTCAACTGGCGCGACACCGGCCACCCCGAGGGCGGCGGGTCGGAGCGGTACGTCGAGCGGATGGCCGAAGGGCTCGCGAGAGCCGGGTACCGGGTCGAAATCCAGTGCGCCGCCTACGCGGGCGCGACCGCGGGCGAGTGGCGCGAAGGCGTCCGCTACCGCCGGCGCGGCAACAAGTTCGGGGTGTACCTCCACGCGCTGCGCGCGATTCGCCGGGCCCGCGCCGACCTCGTGGTCGACGTGCAGAACGGCATGCCGTTCTTCGCCCGGCTGGTCGCCGGGTGTCCCGTCCTGGTGCTCGTGCACCACGTCCACAAAGAGCAGTGGATCAGCGCGCTCGGCGAGACGCTGGGCCGGGTCGGCTGGTGGATCGAGTCGCGGCTGGCGCCGTGGCTGTTCCGGAAGTGCCGGTACGTCACGGTTTCCGAGATCACCAAGGCCGAGCTGGCCGGGCTGGGCATCGAACGCTCGCGGGTGACCGTGGTGCCGAACGGGCTGGACGCACCACCGCCGTGCGCGTCCGAACGGGACGCCACGCCCACGCTGGTCGCGGTCAGCAGGCTGGTGCCGCACAAGCGGATCGAGCACGCCATCGACGTCGTCGCGCGGCTCGCGCGGCGGTGGCCGGCGCTGCGGCTCGAGGTCGTCGGGCAGGGTCCGTGGGACGAGGTCCTGCGCGCGCACGCGGTTTCGCGCGGGGTCGCCGACCGCGTGGTCCTGCACGGCTGGGTCGACGAGCACAGCAAGCACGAGATCCTCGCGCGGTCGTGGCTGCACCTGTGCCCGTCGGTCAAGGAGGGCTGGGGCATCGTCATCATGGAGGCGGCGGCGCACGGCGTGCCGTCGGTCGCCTACCGCGCGGCGGGCGGCGTGGCCGAATCCATTGTGGAGGGCCGCACCGGCCTGCTGGCGGACGACTTCGAGGACTTCACGGCCCAGGTGGACGGCCTGCTCGCCGACGGCTTGCGCCGCGCGGAGATGGGGCTGGCCGGCGCCGAGCGGGCCGGGACGTACAGCTGGGACGCGAGCGTGGGGCGGTTCGAGACGCTGGTGCGGGAGGTCTCCGGGCTTTCGGCGCCCCGGCCGCGGATCCTGAGTCAAGTGGCGCGGGGCGAGGCGCTGGCGTCGTGAACCGCGGCCCGGAACTCCTCCAGCAACCGCCCGGCCGCGGCCGCGTCGAAGTCGCGGCGGCGGGCCCTCACGGTCACAGTTGTGGTGTCCCCGGTGGTCGCCGCGCCGAACGCCACCCCTGACCGGCCGCTCGCGGCCGGGTAGAACGCCAGCGAGCGCACCGCGTCCCCGGTGGACACGACGCCGAGATTGGACACCAGGAACGTCGAGCCGAGCCGGCTCGCCAGCAGCCGCGTGCCCAGCCGGGCGAGCCTGCTGCTGCGGGCCGGGAAGTCCGGTTCCGGTGCCTGGGCCGCCAGCACCGCGGCGACGTCCGCGCCGGGCCGCAGCCGCAGCCGGAAGAACGCGCTGTCGTGCACCGGTTCCGGCGCCGCCCCGGAGCGCCACGACGCGCCCAGCGCGGCCACGACGCGGGCGGTGCGGGCGCCGTGGGCGCTGTTCCACCGTTCCGTGGCGCGAGCGGCCGCCGCGACGAAACCCGCCGCCCCCAGCCGCACCCGTGGCTCGTGCCGGGCGGCGAAGACGTCCCCTGCGGCTCCGGCCCGGCGGTCCGGGGTAATCCGGCCCGGGGGCGCGAAAAGCGCCTCAGCGAGCCGCTGGAGGGCAGAGAGCGCAAAGGGTTTGCCGCCGGTGCGTTCGCCGATCCCCGTCGCACCCGAGGAAACCGGGACGTCGAGGAGGATGCCGAGCAGCGAGAGCAGGCCGAGACCGTCGAGGGCGCCGTGGTGCGCGGCGACGAGCAGCGTGGACTCGCCGACGGCGACCCGCAGGAGCGGCGCACCGCGTTCGTAGGGCGCCGAAGCGAACCGGTCGCGCGTGGCCGGCAAGTCCGTGGCCGGCTCGATCTCCGGCACGGCACCGAGGTGCGGGTACTGCTGGACGGCGGCCGCCAGCCGGGCGCGCAGCTTCTCCGGTTCCGGTGCGGCCGCGCGGAGTTCCGCTTCGAGGAGGATGCTCCAGGAAACGGTGGGGTCGCCGTAGAGCCCGACGACGCGGTGGGCGTGGTCGGAGGCGAGCCGGGTCACGCGTCAGCGGTTCCCGTAGATCTTGCCGGGGTGGTCGGCGGGGTTGTACTTCACGTGCGCGTTGAGCTTTTCCTGCACCTGGGCGGAGCTGTCCGGGTCCGCGCCCTTGGTGAGGGCGAAGCCCGCTCCGGTCGCGAGACCGCCTCCGAGGATGACGGCGGCGACCACGCCGATGACCGTGCCCACGTGTCACTCCTTCCGCGGCGGGAGATTCCTGCCGCGGCCCAATGTACGCATCGGTAACATGCGGCACAACAGTGCGACGCACAGCGACGCGAGCGCTACTCCGTTTGCCACCAAGGCGGGCGTCCACGAGATCGCTTTCACCGGCGGCACACCCGGGGTCCGGTAGAGCGTCAGCCACTCCCCGGACCACACCGGCGTCGCGTCGGCGAGCAACCGTTTGTCGACGTCGCCAGGTGTCCCGTGTTCCACGAGGATCCAGCCGATACCCGCCGCCGTCAGCTCACGCGCGGACGTCGCGGCCCGGACGTCGCCGATGCGCGGGTCCTCGCCGGTGACGCGGTCGGCTCCCACTTGGAGGGTGTCGTCCATCAGCACCGGTTTCGGCAGGAAGCGCGGCGCCGGGTCGAGCTGCGTGCGGTCGTCGTTCCAGGCGAACCCGCGGAACGCCGACAGCGGCAGCGTCAGCACGTCGCCGGGGCGGTCACCGAGCACTTCGGACACTGCCTGCCAGTCGGCGGGGTAGCGGACGGTGGCGAGCCGTCCCCAGCCGCCCCACGCCAGGTCGGGCAGGGTGAGCAGCGGGAAGACGGCCGCCGCGGTCACGAGCGCGACGCGCCCGCGCCCGGTCTTGAGCTTCGCCGCGGCGGCTTCGACGGCCAGCGCGAACCCCAGCGCGAGCGGCAACGCCCACCAGGCGACCCACTTCTGGGCGTCCCGCAGGAGTCCCGCGCCGGGCAGGTGGCGCGTGGCGGCGGTCAGCAGTGCGTCCCCGCCGGGGAGCGTCGCCAGCGACGCCAGCAGCACGCCCGCGGCACCGAGGGCGAACAGGGACCGCGCGGGCGCCTTTCCCCACCGTTGCGTGAGCGGCTTGAGCCCGGCCACCGCGATGGCGACGACGACGAGCGTCAGCACCGGCGTCAGTGGCATGGCCCGGCTGCCGGGAACCGTTTCGGCGTTCCAGATCCCGCCCAGGCCGAGGACGCTGAGCAGCGCGGGGCCCCAGCTTTCGGCACGGGCGCTGAACGCCGTCACACCGGCCGGGTCGGAGTACGTGCCGCCGGCGTTCAGGAAGGTGGGGACCAGCCACGGCAGGTTGAGCACGAACGCGATGGCGAGGGTCTGCCAGAGGCGGCGGGCACCGGCGGCGACGGCCATGACGGCGGCGGCGAGCACGCCGCCCGGCGGCGTCAGGACGGCGGGCGCGCAGGCGATCACGAGGCTCGGCAGCGCGTTCGGTTCGTGCTTCCGCGCGGCGAGCCCGGCGCGGACGATCCAGGGCAGGGCCGCGTAGGTCAGCAGCAGCGGCCAGTGGCCGATGAAGAGCCGCTCCGCGACATACGGCGTCCACGCGTACGCCGTCGCGGCGACGAGCCGCGTGCCGAGGTGTTCGGTCGGGACGAGCCGGCCGGCGCCCTGCGCGGCGGCGAAGATCGCCAGCAGCAGCACGAGTTTCTGGACGATGTCGCCGGGCAGCACGGTGGTGGCGAGCGCGACGGCGGCGTCGGCGGGAACGGACCGCGGCAGCGGGCCGCCGATCCCGAACGCGTCCGGCACGAAGTGCTGGCGGGGCGCGAACACCATGTCGTAGCTCAGGACGAACCCGCGGCCGAGCAGCGGCGCGCAGACGGCGAACGCGAGCAGGACGGACACCACGGGGAGCGCGAGCCGTCTGCCCGGTGCGTCCACTGCCCTTCCTTTCCGGTGTCCGCGCGGTTAGGGTCCCTGGAAATTACCCGCCGGTAATGGGAGCCCGCCGTTGAGCGTAGCCACCGAAGTGCCGGCCCGGACCGGCAACCGGGTCGCGGCGATCCTCGTCTCGCTCGCGCTCGCGGGCAACAACGCGGGCAGCTACGTGCTGAGCCTCGCGGCCGCGCGGATCCTCGCGCCGGGGGCTTTCGGGGAGCTGAGCTCGCTGCTGGCGGTGCTGGTCATCGGCGTCGTCCCGGCGATGGGGCTGCAGACGGTGGTGGCGCTGCGGGTCGCGCGCTCGCCGTCACTGGCGCACGGTTCGCTGTTCGCGCTGGGGCTGATGACGAGCGCGATCGTCGCGACGGCGGCGTTGACGCTCAGCCCGTTGCTGGTGCTCCTGCTGCACCTGGGCTCGCTGACGCCGGCGCTGCTGGTGACGGCCGCGCTCGGGCCGTTGACGCTGCTGGGGGTGTTCCACGGGCTGCTGCAGGGCGCCCACCGGTTCGCACTGCTCGCCGGCCTGATCGCGCTGGAGGGGCTGGGCAAGGTCGGCGGTTCCCTGGTGGGGCTCCTGGTGGCGGGCTCCCCCACGGGCGCGCTGGCGGGGACGGCACTCGGGTCGCTGGCGGTGGTCGTGGCGGGCTGGTGGGTCTGCGGCCGCCCGCGTCCCCGCTGGGCCGACCGCCACGGCGCGGACGTACTCCATACGGCGCAGGCGATGCTGGCGCTGGTGCTGCTGGTGAACCTGGACCTGGTGCTGGCGCGGCACACGCTGCCGTCGTCGGCCGCCGGGGAGTACGCGCTCGGGGCGATCGTCACGAAGATCGCGTACTGGCTGCCGCAGGCGGTGGGGGTGCTGGTGCTGCCCCGGTTCGCGGCTTCTTCCGGGCGGCGGCGCGCGTTGCCGGTGGCGTTGGCGGTGTGCGCGTTCCTGGATGCGTTCGTGTTGCTGGCTTCCGTGGTGCTCGGGCCGTCGTTGCTGGGGCTGATCGGCGGTGCGCGGTACGCCGGGAGCACGATGCCGGTGTGGCCGTTCGCGTTGGCCGGGTCGATGCTGGCGCTGGTGCAGATCCTCTTGTACGCGCGACTGGCCGACGGGGATCGCCGGGTCGCGGTGCTGATGTGGGCGGCCGTGGGCGTGGAGGCGTTGCTGATCACGGCTTGGCTGCACGGATCGGCGACGCAGGTGGTGACGGTCGCGGCCTGCTGCGCGGGCGGGTTGGCGGTGGCGGGCGCGGTTCTGGAGCTGCGGGCGCGGCGGAATCCGGTCTGAGCAGCCCCCGTTTTCCACGCTACCGCGGGGCACCGACAGTCTCCGGCGCCTAGGTCGCCGGTTCCGTCGGGTTGTCCTTGCGGGTGAACCAGTCCACGCACGTCGCCGCCATCGCGGCCGCCGCCAGCAGCAGGGCCGCCTGGGTCACCGGGCCGTACGCCCACTCCTGGCCGTGGCCCAGTACCCGGCCCGTCACCGACACCGCCGCCGCCACGGCCATTCCGCCGAACGCCGCGTACCTCGGTGCGCGGTCCCAGAACTGGCGGGCCAGCAGGCACGCGATCAGCAGCACCACCGGCAGCATCCCGCCCAGCGCGACCAGCAGGCCGATCAGCACCACCGGTACGAAGGAACCGCCCGGCGGGACCGGGAACGACCGCCGCCGGGCCGGCCAGCAGACGCCCACCAGCAGCAGGACCACCGCCACCGCGCCGACCAGGAGCGAGATGCGGTACGCCGAGTCCGGGGTGAACGACAGCGTCACCACCCCGCCCGCGCCGGCCGGGACGATCCACGCCTGCTGCCAGCCGTCGACGCGGGTGCGGGCCAGCTCGCGACCGTCCATTGTGGCCACCCAGCCCGCGTTCGCGTTCTCCGGGACCGCCAGCACCGCCTCCGCGCCCGGCGCGACCGTCACCGACCGCGAAGCCGCGTCCCACTTCCCCACCTGCACCGCGCGGTGCACCGGTGGGGCGGCCGCCACCGCCGGACGCAGCCACAGGTCCTGGACGACGAAGGAGTCCGACCGGTCCGTCCGCAGCTCGTGCCCGCCGGACGGCAGCGAGATCCCGCCTTCGGAATCCCGGCACATCCGCAGTTCCAGTGGCCGGTGCGCGGTGATGTCGGACAGCGTCCCCCGCACCGACGTCCGGTAGTCCAGCCCGTCGAGGTGGACGTTCGGCCCCGACCCGCACGGCACCGTGAACGCCGGGTCCGGCCCGGGCAGCAGCCCGTCGGTGCCGGACAGCTCCAGGCTCCCGATCCCCACGACCGCGCGCGCGGCGGGGTCGTCGTCATCGCCCGGCAGCACGATCTGCAGCTGGTCGGTGTCCAGCGGCTCGAAGGACGCCGACCCGCTCGGGTCGAGCTGGACCGTCCGCGACCCGGACCTCCCCACCAGCTCCAGCTGCCGCGGCGCCCGCGCGCCGCTCGCCGGCGCGACCCCGATGTGCAGCCCCGAAATCCGCTTCGGGGCGGCCCAGTTCAGGGTGAGCGTCGGCCGCAGGTCGGTGACGTCCGGGCGCCACGTCGTGCCCGCGTCGCCGTCCACCGCCGCGAACCCGCCCGCCACCGGGTCGCCGCCCAGTTGCGACGTCGAGGCCACCGTGACCCCCGGCAGCGCGACCGGATTCCTGCCGCCGCCCGCGGGCAGCACCGTGCCGCCGACGAGGAACGTCTGCTCGGCCGGGGTGCTGAACAGGCGCCGGATGCCGTCGGGCTCTTCGCCGTCGCGGGCCGCGGAGGCGTCGCAGCGCACCGCGCCTTCGGCGGGCAGGCACGCGTACCGCGGCTGAGCACCCCGCGTGAACGCGAACCCCGGCGCCGGCCCGGCGGGCAGGTCGGCCGGGACCTCCAACGCACGCTGCGGTTCGGTGCCGGGGATCTTCAGCTCCGCGATGCCGACGTTGCCGTCCTGCCGCCCGACCACCAGCGACAGCAGCGTGATCCGCACCTTGCGCGTCACGCCCGCGGCCACGGCGTAGGTGTGCGGCCCGGCACCGCGGATCACCTGCTGGTCGACCGAGCCGTTGTCGGTGGTGATCCGGACCCGCGTGGCCGGCCAGCCGACGCGGAGGTCGTCGACCATCTCCAGGTCCACCGAGTTCACCAGGCGCGGCGTGTCCAGCTCGACCTCGAGCCACTGGCCGATCGGCCCGGTGAACGACGACGAGCGCCACGACGTGCGCGGGTCGCCGTCGATCGCCGCGAACGGCTGGTGCCCCGGGTCGGACCCGCCGAAGGCGTCGGCGAACGACGCGGCCGTCGACGCCGTCACCGCGCGGATGCCCCGGTAGGCGGCCACCGTCTGGTGTTCCTCGCCCGGGAACGGCAGCACGTCCCCCGCGGCGCGCTGCTGCCGGAACGCCTCGCCCGCGGTCAGGGTCTGGCTGAGGTTGTCCCGCACGCCGCCGACGTTCCGCTCGGCGCGGCGCAGGCCGTCGGTCACGAGCCGGGGGCCGCCCGGCGAACCGCCGTCGCCGGTCAGCACCGTCGGCGTCGACGGGTCGAGCTGGCCGGAGTCGATCAGCGGGAGCAGGTTTTCCGGGCCGCCGCTGACGGTCGGGACGTCCGTTGTGGACGTCGCCGTGGCGAGCGGCACGGGCTTGCGCACCTCGTAGACCTCGAGCGGTCCGAACTCCGCCGCCTTGCCGATTCCCGGCGAGCCGGCCAGCCCGGCGCGCAGGGTCGCGATCGGCGGCGCGTTGGTCCGATCGCGGTCGATGTCGTTGCGCAGCAGGAGGAACCGGTAGCCGGACCGCGCGAGCAGCGCGGCGAGCCCGGGATCGCCGCGCCCGTCGGCCAGCGCCGCGTCGACCGAGTCCATCAGCCGCGTGTTGCCCTCGGACCCGAGCGGGACCTGGTTGCGCACCGCCCACGGGCTTCTCGCGATGGCCTGCGCGGGTTCGTCGACCGTGCGGCCCCAGTCGTATTCGCCGAACCCGGTGGCCGGCAGCAGCAGGGTCCGCGCGTTCGGGTCGGCCTTGGCGACGTAGCCCATCGCGTCGTACCAGTAGCCGGGAACCTCGTCCCAGCCCGGTCCCGAGCGCAGGTTCAGCAGCCACGCCGGCGCGGCCATCACGAGGACCAGCAGGAGCCCCAGCGCGGGACGGAGGAACCGGCGTGCGGACTTCACCCGCACCGGACCCGCGATGCCGTGGACGAACGCCAGCATCAGCGGCAGCCGCAGCACCGGCTCGAACTTGTGGACGTTGCGCAGCGGCGCGAGCGGACCGTCGAGCAGGTGCCGGACCTGTTCGGCCAGCGGGCTGTCGAGCGTGCCGACGTAGCCGATGGTCAGCAGCGTCAGCCCGGTGAGGACACCCAGCACGAGGAACCGGCGTTCCGGCAGGCCGCGGCGGGTCAGGCCGAGCAGGCCGACGCCGGCGACGAGTCCCGTCGCGAGCATCAGCACCGGGTTGTCGATCAGCGACCAGCCGCCCGGCCACCACGGCGTGCCCTGCACGACGTAGGCGACCCACTGGTTGGTCCCGCGCAGCACCTCGAACAGCGACATCGGCGCGGTCGTGTTCGTCGCGGACTCGATGTAGTCCAGGAACGGCAGGCTGTACTCGCCGAGCAGCAGCAGCGGCAGGATCCACCACAGCGTCGCGCCGACGACGAAGACGAACCACCACAGCACCAGTTCGACGTGGTGGCGGGTCCACTTGCGCGTCAGCAGCCACAGCCCGGGCAGGACGAGCGCCATCACGACCATCGCGCCGTTGACCCCGCCCATGCACAGCACGGCGACGGCCGACAGCCCGGCGGCCCGCCGCGGCGAGCCGATCTCCCCGGCCCGGACCAGCGGCACCAGCACCCACGGCAGCAGCACCGCGGGCAGCATTTCCGCGGACAGACCACCGATTTCGGTCAGCATGCGCGGCGCGAGCGCGTACCCGAGCGCACCGATCAGCCGGGTGCGCTCGGTGCCGAGCTTCATCGCGCGCGCCAGCAGCAGGGCGCCGCCGAACGCGGCGATGAGCAGGATCGCGCCCCACAGCCGCTGCGCGATCCACGCCGGCATCCCGACCGCCTGGCACAGGGCGAAGAACGGGCCCATCGGGAAGAGGTAGCCGTACGCCTGGTTCTGCAGCTCCCCCGCCGTCGCCTGGGGGTTCCACAGGTGCAGCGCGCGGCCGAGGAACGCGAGCGGGTCGACGGCGAGGTCGAGCTTCGTGTCGAAGGTCGTCTTCCCCGGCATCTGCAGGAATGACAACGTGGTCAGCGCCAGCACGATCCAGGTGCTCGGCCGGCGGAAGAACGCACCGGGCGAGAACTTCCGGGCGCCGCTCGAGGGCGGGGCGTCGTCCCGGGACCGTTCGCGGGTGGCGGTTACCATCCGGTAGATACTAGGCGGAAACCTGGCTACCATGTGCCGACGAATTTCCCGAACTTCAGGCAGGTGCGCCATCTCCTTCGAATTCGAAGACGCCTGGGCTCTGGCCGAGCCGGTCAAGGGCTGGATGACGCGCGCGCAGGGTGAAGCCCTGTGGGACGCCGTGTGCCGCCTGGAGAAGGGCGACGTCGTCCTGGAAATCGGCAGCCACCAGGGCAGATCCACGATCGTCCTCGGCTCGGCGGCCCGCACGGTCGGCGCCACGGTGATCGCCGTCGACCCGTTCGTCGACGGCCGGCTGTTCGGCGGATCGCCGACGCGGCAGCTGTTCGAGCGCAACATCCGGCAGGCCGGGCTGGACGACGTCGTCGAGCTCGTCGCCGGTTACAGCACGGAACTGCGCCCTGACTGGGACCGGCCCTTACAGCTGCTTTACATCGACGGCAAGCACGACTACTGGACCTACACCGACGACCTGCGCTGGTCGGCGCACCTGCCGCCGGGCGCGGAAATCCTGGTGCACGACTGCTTTTCCTCGATCGGCGTCACGCTAGGCACGATCGCGAAAGTCCTCTTCGGACGCCGGTACACCTATGTGGACCGCGCGACATCGCTGGCGCGGTTCCGGCTGGCGCCCCCGTCCGCGGCGGACCGCCTGCGCGTTCTGGCGCAGCTGCCGTGGTTCCTGCGCAACGTCGTGCTCAAGGTGCTGCTGCGCCTGCGGTTGCGGCCGCTCGCGCGGCTGCTCGGGCACGACAGCCCGTACGACCCCTACTGAGTCACCGGCTTCCCGACTTCGACCTTCGCGACGCACACCGGCGCGCCGGGGCTCGACAGCTGCAGGCCGATGTGGTCGAAGAGGCCGTCGACCGGCAGGTACAGCGAGTGCAGCCCGGCCTGGAACCACACCGGCGTCCGGTCGACCAGGCCTTCGCCGCCGTCGGAGGTGAAGTAGTCGATCTTCAGCAGGTGCCTGCCGAGCAGCGGTTTGTCCAGCGGGACGCGCACCGGCGTCTCGCCGACGGTGTACCCGCAGTTCGGCACCGGCCCCGGCACCCCGTGGGAAACGGCGTCCACGCCGGTGATCGCGTGCGGCGTGCCGGTGGCGTCGAGCAGGTGCATCCGGTTCGTCGGCTGGTCGAAGTGCGTGCCGGGGACCAGGCCGACCACCCGGGACGCCTGGGAGTCCACGCCGAACCACTCGTGGACCACATCGGACGGCACGAAGGTGTCGTAGAAAACGAGATCGGGATCGGCGGCGACAGCGGCCCGGACGTTTCCGAGGTACTGGGCGGAATGCCCGAACCGCAGCGCGGGCGCCAGCCCGGAAAACCCGATCGCGGAACTGACGAGCAGAAGCACGCACGCGGTTACCGCGATCGGCCGTTCACGCTTTCCGCCGGACGGCGCAATTTTCCCCGGCCGCAGGAATGCGAACGCTCCGCACAGGGCGGCCGCCAGCACGAGATCGGCGACGTACCGCGGATCGTCGCCCGCCGACGGCCCGACTTCGCGCAACCGCGTCAACGCCAGCAATCCGACGTCCACCGCGAACAGGGCGGCGAGCAGCGCCCACGCACCCCACGCGCGCCGCCCGCCGGCGCGGACCCCGGCGGCCACCACGGCGATCGCGGCGACGAGCAGCACGACGACCACGGCGAACGGCGACGCCGCCCAGGTCGCGCCCGCGCCGGCGCCCGACCACGGCCCGCCCGCCAGTCCGGGCAGCAGCGTGTCGCCGAGCATCCGGCCGGTCAGGTCGGCGACCGTGCCGGCGGACATCGGCTGCGCGCCGGTCCCGATCTGGCTCGCCGTCACCGCGAAGTAGCCGGCCACGAACGCGGCCAGCAGCACGGCGTGCCCGGCCCAGTAGCGGGCGTGGTCGCGGAAGGACCGTCCGAGCAGGACGGTCACGCCGGCCAGCAGCACCGGGACCAGCGCGGCCTTTTCGTAGAACGCGAGGCCGAACAGCGTCCAGGCGAACGCGCCGATCCACCACCGGCCGCCGCCGTCGAGGTAGCGGACGTGCGCGTGCAGCGCACCGGCGGCGGCCAGCACGACCGGCACCAGCTGGACGCCGAACGACCACCACAGCGTCGGGACCAGCAGCAGCGTCGACGCCGTGAACACGGTGAACGGCACCAGGATCGCCCACCGGCGGCCGAAGCAGCGCACCAGCACGCACCAGAACAGCACGGTCGCGACCGCCCGCATGAGCAGCAGCGGCGCCATGAGCAGGGCGAAGTTCAGCGGCGCCCACCACGTCAGCACCGCGGCGAGGAAGAACCCGCCGGGCTGCAGGTGCCCGTGGTAGTCCTGGAAGAGGTACCCGAGGTCGAACGGCCCGGCCGCGGCGGCCCGGTAGGTGACCACGAAGTCGTCCTGCGCGAAACTCCCGTGCAGCGCCGCCCACGCGTGGAACGCGAACGGCACCACACCCGCGACGAACGCCGCGAGGACCACAGTGGACGGTCTTCGCGTCACCCGTGGCGCGGGCTTTTCGGTCTCCACCAGCACGGGCGTCCTCAATTCTTGCAGGCGGGCGGTTGGCACATGAGCTTGCTCAGCGCCTGGTAGAAGACGTCGGAGATCTTGCGCGGGTCCGGCGTGGTGAACGACTCGCCGCCGGTGGCGGCCGAAACCCGGCGCAGCTCGCTCGCGTCGATGTCGGGGCCGATGCCGATCCCGATCACCGGCAGCGGTTTCCGCGGGTCCTGCAGGCGGCCCAGCTCGGCCAAGAGGCCGGGCAGCCCGACCGAGTCGCTGTCCTCGTTGCGGCCGTCGGTGAGCACGACGACGACGTTGATCCGGCCGAGCTGCCAGTTCTGACGGGCGTTCTGGTAGGCGGCGAGGATCGAGTCGTACAGCCCGGTCGCGCCACCGGGCTTCGGCTTGACCGCCTGCAGCGTCGCGACGCCGCCGGCGGCCAGCTGCTGGGAAATGGGCCGCATCGGCAGCAGTTCCTTGTAGTCCTTGTCGCCGTCGAGCTTGGTCGAGAACAGCCAGAGCCCGATTTCCGTGGTGGGCTTGAACAACCCGAGCCCCTGTGTCGCGGCTTCCAGCGTCAGGGCCATCCGGCTGCGGCCGGTGCCGGGCACGGTGGCGGCCATCGAGCCCGAGACGTCGAGCAGCACCTGGACGCGCGCGCTGAGGTTCGCGCCGGCCCAGGCCTGCAGCACGCCGTACATCGCGTCGGGCGCCGGCGGTCCGGCCGGACGCGGCGCGGCGTTCGTGCGCGTGTCCCGGGGCCGGTCGCCGAGCAGCTGCCCGGCCGGTGTGCGGAACCCGGCGTCGGCGAACGACTTCGTCGCGGTCTGGTCGAGCAGCAGCCGCAGGAACCGCTCGGCCGCCGACCGCGAAGCCTCCGACGCGCGCGGCAGCACGACGTACGGGTAGTCGAAGCTCGGCACCCCGGCCGCCGGGTACGCGGCGACGAGCTTGCGTGCCAGCACCGACTGCTCCGACGCCGGGGACGCGGTGAACGGCTGCTTCACCGCGGACACCTTGCGGATCTCTTCGGTGAACGCCGCACCGGGATCGGGCGCGTCCTTGGTCAGCTGCTGCAGGCCGATCAGCGCGGCGATCGCCGCCGGGTCGCGGTTCGGGTCGGGCAGGCCGACCGGGCTGCCCGCGAGGACGTCCGCCCAGGACGGCGACTTCCCCGGCCAGCCCGCCTGCTTCGCGACGTCGTCGGTCAGCGCCAGCACGACCGGCGAGCTCGCCACCGACTGGCCGGACTCGGGCAGGTTCCACGCGCCGAGGTCGCGCGCCTGCAGCAGCCAGCTGCTGGACTCCGGTACCCAGACGTCGGGGCCGTTCGCGCCGTTGGCTTCGAGCGCCGCGGCGGTGGCCGGCGACGCGGCCGCGGTGACCTCGACGGTGTAGCAGTCCGGCTCCGGCACGGTCCGGGCGAGCGCGCCGAGCACCGGCGCGATGTCCGGCGCAGCGGTGATGCGGACCGGGGTCGTGGTGTCGCAGCCGCCGGCGGCGAGGCGGTCGCGCAGCCAGTCGACGCCGGCCCAGGCGAGCAGGGCGACCACGAGCAGCACGCTCAGGACGACGACCCGCGCGTCGACGCGCCGGGCCCGCGCCGGGTGTGCCGCCATGCACTCGCCTTCCGTCGTGGAGTCCTGGCAGCTTGCCAGCCGGGTGAGCGGGAAGCCAGACCCGGCAGCGGAAAGTGACCACCGGTGCGTGAGACCGTGGTGAAGGAATTGCGCGATGCGGCCGTTTTGGTGATTGCTCCGAACTGCGTAACATTCGCGCTTGACGCCCGTCCCACATGGGTAACTGCACCATGGCGGATCGCGATGACGATTTCGCCGTCCCCGAAACGGCGAACGGCACCGAACGGAGACGCAACCCGTGCGCACGATGTACGACGCGGTCACGGCCGCGAACATCCCCGCCGGCGCGGAGATGGTCGCGGGATACATCGACAGGATCAAGCTCGAACCCTGGTCGGACGCCGACTGGGCCCGTTTCCCGAACGCGGTCAAGGTCACGATCGTCAAGAAGGCCTCGACCAACGCCGGCCACGTCCTGGACGTCGAACCCGGCGACGCGTCGCCGGGCGAGGCACCGGGGTGGGTCCGGATGCGCCGCGCCGCCGGCGCCGACCCCACGGTCTACTGCAACCTCTCGACCTGGCCCGCGGTGCGGTCGGCGTTCTCGTCGGCCGGCGTCGCCGAGCCGCACTACTGGATCGCCCACTACAACGGCGATCCCGCCATCCCCGACGGCGCGATCGCCAAGCAGTACCGCGGAGACGTCGCCCCGGGCTACGACGTCTCGTCCGTCGCGGACTACTGGCCCGGAGTGGACGGAAACGGTTCCGCCTCGACTGGAGTGGAGATCATGGAGCGCATCACCGTCACCCCGCCGAACGCCAACCAGAACACGGTGCGGGTGTTCCTGTCCGGCAGCCCCGGCGCGGCGGTCATCGTCCGGCCGCGGCTCGGCGGTGACGGCTTCTCGAAGCCGATGTGGGTCGGCGACATCTTCGCGTGGGGCAACGACCACCAGGGCGTCGGCCACAACCCGACGCAGACCCCCGGCTACAACAACCGGCTGACGTCGCACCGGCGTTACGACCTGCCGGGCGCGGTGTGGGCCGACATCAACTACAGCGCGGCCGACCCGTTCGAGATCGACATCGTCGGCTGAGGACGACCTGGCAGGATCTGGGACATGGAACGCGTGCTCGGCATCGGTGGGTACTTCGTCCGCGCGGCGGACCCGGAGGCGCTCGGCGCCTGGTACCGGGACTGCCTCGGCCTGGACCTCGACGAGACCGGCGTGTGGCGGCAGCAGCCGGGGCCGACGGTGTTCGCGCCGTTCGAGGCGTCGACGGACTACTTCGGCGCGCGGACGCAGCAGACGATGCTGAACTTCCGGGTCCGCGACCTGGACGCGATGCTCGCGCAGCTGCGGGAAAAGGGCGCCGAGGTCGTCGACGACGTCCAGGAGATGGCCGGCGTCGGCCGGTTCGGCTGGGTGGTCGACCCCGAGGGCAACCGCGTCGAGCTCTGGCAGCCGGCCGCCTAGGTCCAGTCCGGCGCCGGACGCGGGAGCGGGCTGGCGCCCGCCGGCCGTAGGCCGTCGAAGATGATCGCGAGGTAGCGCAGCCACAGGTCCGCGGGGGCCCCGGGCAGGTTCTCGACGACGTGAACCGGGGCGCAGATCAGCAAGAACACGTCGGTGCCGGTGACGTCGTGGCGGATGGCTCCGCCGGCGCGTGCCCGGTCGACCAGCGCGCTCACGTCCGCGTGCAGGCTGTTCCGGATTTCCGTGACCGTGGCGTCGTCGGCACTGGCCGACATGAGGAACGTCAGGTCGCGTTGCCGGCGGCGGTCTCCTGCCACCGTCAGGAATTCCAGCAGCGCCGCGCCCGGGTCCGGGGCTTTCCCCAGTCGCTCCGCGACCTCCTTCAGTTCCGCCAGGTGGTTCGCCACGACCGCGACGATCAGCTCCTCCTTCGTGGCGAAATGACTGAACACGGTGCCCTTGGCGACCCCGGCGCGCCGGGCGATGTCCGAGACCGACGCGTCGATGCCCTGTTCGGCGAACTCGTCCTCGGCCGCGGCCAGAACGCGTTCACGGTTGCGCAGCGCGTCGGAACGCAGGCGGCGGGCGGGAGACGTCATCGCGTCATCCTAGCAACTTGACCCATCGGTCATTTTATGTGTAGCGTCGCACTTAACTTGACCGACTGGTCATTTTAACGGAGGAGACCCATGAAGCTGCATGGCGCGACCGCTCTCGTCACCGGAACGAACCGCGGACTCGGCCACCACCTCGCGAAGGAACTCCTGCGGCGGGGCGCGAAGGTCTACGCCACCGCACGCCGGCCCGAGCTGGTCGACCTCCCGGGCGCCGAGGTGCTGAGCCTCGACATCACGGATCAGGCGGCCGTGGACGCGGTGGCGGCGGTCGCCACCGATGTGGACGTCCTGATCAACAACGCGGCCTTCACGGCGGGCGGCAACCTCACGACCGGCGAACTCGGGGCGATCAGGCAGGTGATGGACTCGAACTACTACGGCACCCTGGCGATGATCCGGGCGTTCGCCCCGATCCTCGCCCGCAACGGCGGCGGCGCCATCCTCAACGTCCTCTCCGCCGCGGCGTGGACGACGGTCGACGGCAACACGTCCTACGCCGCCGCGAAGTCCGCCCAGTGGGGGTTGACCAACGGTGTCCGGGTGGAGCTCGCTCCACAGGGCACCCTGGTGGCCGCGCTCGTCCCCGGCCTGATCGCGACCGAGACGTTGCGCGACTACGTCCGCGCGGCCGGGCTCGAGCTTCCCGAGGACGTCATGATCGACCCGGCCGATCTCGCCCGGGCGGCGCTCGACGGGCTCGAAGCCGGCGACATCGAAATCCTGGACCGCATCGGCGCCGACGCGAAAGCGACGCTCACCGGCGCACCGCAGGCGTTCGATCTCGCCGCACTCGCCGGCCGACCCGCCCGTCACGCGGGCGGGAGTGCTCGGCACAAGGCGTCGAGCGCGGCCGGGTAGGCGTGCTCCGGCGGAGTCGCGTAACCGACCACCAATCCGTCCATTGTGGACATCGTGGTTGCCGGATGGCGGAACGCGGCCAGGCCCTCGAGCGCGAGTCCTTGCCACGCCGCGGCTTTCACCGCCGACTGCTCGGTGCCCGGCGGCAACCGCAGCACCGCGTGCAGTCCCGCCGCGATGCCGGTCGGCACCACGTGCGGTGCCCGCTCGGCCAGCGCGTCGACGAGCAGGTCGCGGCGGCGCCGGTAGCGCTGGCGCATGCGCCGGATGTGCCGGTCGTACGCGCCCGCCTTCAGGAACTCCGCCAGCGTCAGCTGGTCGAGCACCCCCGCCCACGCCTCACGCTCCCCCTTCGCCGCCAGCACCGGATCCACCAGCGCCTCCGGCAGCACCAGCCAGCCCAGCCGCAGCGCGGGTGACAGGCTCTTGCTCACCGAACCGATGTAGACGACGTGCTCGGGGTCGAGGCCCTGCACCGCGCCGACCGGCTTGCGGTCGTAGCGGAACTCGCCGTCGTAGTCGTCCTCGATGAGCAGGCCGCCGGTCGCGCGGACGTGGTCGAGCACCGCCGTGCGGCGGTCGTGGTGCAGCGGGCCGCCGGTCGGGAACTGGTGCGCGGGCGTCAACAGCACCGTCGGCACGGCCAGCTCGCCGACACGCGCGCCTTTTTCGTCCAGCGCAAGGGGAATCGTCTCGACGCCGGCTTGCGTGAAGATCGAGCGGTGGAACGGGAGGCCGTACGCCTCGACGGCGAGCGGACCGGCCAGCACCGCGGGGAACAGCAGCCGCAGCGCGTGCGCGAACCCCGAGCACACGACGATCCGCTCCGGCGACGTCCGCACACCGCGGGCCCGGGCGAGGTAGCCGGCCAGCGCTTCCCGCAGTTCGGGCCGTCCACGCGGGTCGCCGGGCCCGAAGGCGTCGTGCGGGGCGACGTTCAGCGCACGGCGCGCGGCGGCCAGCCATTCGGTGCGCGGGAACGACGTCGCGTCCGGCCGGCCCTGGCGCAGGTTGTGCCGCGGCGCCGCAACGGGCGCCTTCTTCGGCGTCCGGGCCGGCGGGAGCGGCTCGGCCCGCGAGGCGACGCGGGTGCCGGAGCCCTGCACCGCGGTCAGCCAGCCTTCGGCGACGAGTTCGGCGTAGGCGTCGGCGACGGTGTTGCGGGCCAGCCCGAGGTCCGCGGCCAGTGCCCGGTACGGCGGGAGCCGGGTGCCCGGGGCGAGCCGTCCGGTGCGGACGGCGTCGCGCAGGGCGGTGATGAGGGCGGCCCGCTTGCTGCCGCCGGCCAGCTCCAGGTGGAGGTCGACTCCCGAATTGACCCACGATTCCGGCACGGAAATGCACCCTACATGGAGGTCAAAGTGACCCTAGATTTCCAGTCATGACGAACTCCCGCCTCACCTTCGCCAAGTCCGCCCCGAAGGCCTTCAAGGCCCTGATCGGCTTCGACGCCGCCGCCCGCGCCGGGCTCGACCCGGCACTGGTCGAGCTGGTCCAGATCCGCGCGTCGCAGCTCAACCGCTGCGCCTACTGCCTGCACATGCACACTTCCGACGCCCGCAAGGCCGGCGAAAGCGAGGAGCGGCTGCACATGGTCGCGGTGTGGCGGGAGGCCGCGCACTTCTTCAGCGAGAAGGAACAGGCCGCGCTGGCGCTGACCGAAGCCGTCACGCTGGTTTCGGGCGGCGTCCCCGACGACGTCTACGCCCGGGCGGCCGGTCGGTTCGAGGAGGAGGAACTGGCGCAGCTGCTGGCGCTGATCTTCGCGATCAACACGTGGAACCGCATCGCGATCGCCACGGCGAAGGTGCCGGGCACGGACGAGCGCTGAACCCGGGTGCGGAAGAGCCACCATCCCCCGCGATGGTGGCTCTTCCCGTTCAGTCCGCCAGGGCCAGCAGATCGGCCTCGGGGACCGGCTCCTCGGCCGGCTTCTTGCGGGCGACCAGTCCGCTGATCGCGATCAGCAGGCCCAGCACCGCGATGCCGGTGACCACGCTCAACGCCGGCGTCAACCCGGTGAGCAGCGCGGCCGGGGAGGCCTCACGCCCGCCGTTGGCGGTCAGGACCGCCGTCACCACCGCGAGGCCGATCGCGCCGCCGACCTGCAGCGACGTGTTCAGCAGGCCACCCGCCAGGCCCTGCTCGCCGTCCGAAATCCCCGCCGTGGCCTGGATGTTCAGCGACGAGAACGCCAGCGTGAAGCCGATGCCGAGCAGGATCATGCTCGGCAGGACGCTGCCCGCGTAGCCCGAGTGCTCGTCGATGCGCAGGAACAGCGCGTAGCCGATGACGTGCGCGACCACGCCCGCGAAGATCGTGCGCGGCGTGCCGACGCGGTCGATCAGCGGCTCGATGCGCGGGGAACCGAACGCCACGATCAGCGCCGCCGGCAGGAAGCCGAGCGCCGTCTGCAGCGCGGACCAGCCCAGCACCCGCTGCAGGTAGAGCATCACGACGAACTGGAACCCGATGTACGCGCCGAAGAACAGCGCGCCGCCGAGGTTCGCGCGGGCCAGCGGGCCGGAGCGGAGGATTCCCAGCCGCAGCAGCGGGTGCGCGCTGCGCTTTTCGATGACCACGAACGTCACCAGCAGGGCGAGGGCGACGACGAACGTGATCAGCGTGCGCGGCGCGGCCCAGCCGACCTCCGGCGCCTCGACGACGCCGAACACCAGCAGCAGCGAACCGGCGGCGCCGGTGATGGCGCCCGGGAAGTCGTAGCCCTTGCCTTCCTCGGCGCGGTACGACGGGATCAGCTTCCACGCCGCGACCAGCGCGACGAGCGCGATCGGCGCGGGCAGCAGGAACGTCCAGCGCCAGCCGACCTCGGTCAGCAGGCCGGAGAACACGAGGCCGGCGGAGTAGCCGCTGGCGCCGAACACGGCGAAGATGCTGATCGCCTTGTTGCGGGCCGGGCCCTCCTGGAACGTCGTGGTGATGATGGACAGCGCGGCCGGCGCCGTGAAGGCAGCGGCCAAACCCTTGATGAAACGGCTCGCGATGAGCAGCGCGCCGTCGTCGACGAGCCCGCCGAGCAGCGAGGCCAGCGCGAACACGGCGACGGCGACGAGGAACACGCGGCGGCGGCCGAGCAGGTCGGCGGTGCGCCCGCCGAGCAGCAGCAGCCCGCCGTAGCCCAGGACGTAGCCGCTGACGACCCATTGCAGTGCGCTGGTGGACAGGCCGAGGTCGGCCTGGATGGCGGGCAGCGCGACCCCGACCATCGACACGTCGAGCGCGTCGAGGCCGATGACGATCGAAACGGTGAGCAGGACACCCCAGAGACGTGCGTCCCACCGGGTTGAGGTGGTGGACAAGGACACGGAAGAGCTCATGGCGGCGACAGTACATGCACACGCATCTAATGTCGATGCATTTAATGCGTTTGCATCTGATGCCCGTGCATGATAAGTTGGTCGTCGTGAGCGACGTCGCCGAGCAAAGCCTGGTCGAGGAGTGGCACGAGCTGCTGGCCCGCTACTCGGCCGTGTTCACCGCGCTCGAGTGCCGCCTGCAGGAGCGCCACGGCATCGGCGCGAACGAGTTCGAAGCACTGGAACGGCTCGCGACGTGCGACTTCAAGTGCCGCTCGGCCGATCTGACCGGCGCGATCCACCTCAGCCAGAGCGCCACGTCCCGGCTGGTCGCCCGGCTGGAGAAGGAAGGCCTCGTCGAGCGGGCCCTGTGCGAGGTCGACCGGCGCGGCATCTTCGTGACGCTCACCGACGCCGGCCGGGAAAAGTACCTCGCGGCCAAGCGGACGCACCGCGAAGTGCTCAACGAGACCCTGCGCTGAGGGCTCAGCCCACCGGCCCCTCGGCGGCCGTCACCTGGAGCTGCTGCTGCGCGCCCGACGCGTCCGTGACCGTCAGCGTCAGCTTGTCACCCGGGTGGTGGGTGTCCAGCACGTTCGTCAACGTCGTCGCCGAGTCGACCGGCTTCCCGTCGATCGCCGTGATCACGTTCCCCGCCGTCAGGCCCGCCCGCTGCGCCGGGCCACGCGAAACCACCTCGCGGACCTGGGCGCCGCCCTGGCCGTCCGACACCGACACCCCGATGAACGCCGTCTTGCCGATGTGGATCTTGTCCGTCGCCGTGCCCGCGACGATCTTGTGCGCGATGTCGACCGCCTGGTTGATCGGGATGGCGAAGCCCTGCCCGGCCCCGCCGCTGCGGCGGCCGTTGAGCTGGTAGCCGGTGGACGCGGCCGTGTCCACGCCGATGACCTGCGCGTCCGCGTTGACGAGCGGCCCGCCCGAGTCGCCGGACTCGATGTTCGCGCGAACCTGGATCAGGCCGGTGAGCTGCTCGGACGACCCGCTGGACTCGTCGGACGCGGTGATCGACTGGTCCAGCGCCGTCACCGTGCCCGGCGCCGGCACCGGGTCGCCGCCCTTGCCGCCCGCGTTGCCGAGGCCGAGGATCTGGTCGCCGACCTTGACCGTCGACGAGTCGCCGATGCTCGCCGTCGGCAGGCCGGAGGCGCCTTCGAGCTGGATGACCGCGACGTCTTCGCTGCGGTCGTAGCCCAGGACGTGCGCTTTGTACGTGTCACCGGTGCCGATGCTGGTCACCTTGATGCTGGTCGCGCCGGCGACGACGTGGTTGTTCGTCAGCACCTCGCCGTCCGCGGTGAGCACGATCCCGGTGCCCGCCGCGGCCGCGCCCTGCAGGCCGAGCTCGGTGTTGATGTTGACGATGGCCGGGTTGACCTTCGCGGCCACCGCGTCGGCGTCGAGCACCGTCTGTGACGAGGTGGGCTGCCCGGAGAACCCGAAGTTCTGGTTGCCGCTCGCGCTCGGGCTGGTGGAGGCCGAGATGAGGTGCCCGATGCCGAGCCCGGCGACCACGGCGAGCGCCACCGCGACGACGGCGAACGCCAGCGCGCGGAACGGCCGCCGGCGCGGCGGCTGCGGGACGGGCGGCGGGTAGCCGTACCCCTGGTGGCCGTAGTAGCCGTAGGGGTCACCCTGCCGGCCGTAGAAGCCCTGCGGCTGCGTGTGCTGCGGCGCGTACGGGCGCCCCCACTGGTCACGGGGCTGCTGGTCGTAGTAGCCATGGCCGTACGGGTACTCGCCCTGCGGTCCTCGGTCGTACTCGCTCATGCACAGCTCCAGCCCTCGACAAGCCTCCGGCCGTTCCAGGAAACGCCTCGATCCTGAGAATTTCCTGGCGCGCTTCCATGGACTTGCTGTGGATGTACCCGGGCCGGCGAGCCGGCATGCCGACGTGATCGACGTTACGCCGGCACCCGGGTCGGAGCACGCTCACCGCCGGATGCGGTCCATGCCGGGGTCGACCAGCGGCTCGGCGGCCACGGTGGCCGCGACCCGGCGGCCGAAGTACTCGATCTCCACGCCGCTGCCGATGTCCGCCGACGCCGGGAGCCACGCGTAGGCGATCGGCCGCCCGACGGTGTACCCGTACGCCGCGCTCGTGACGTACCCCGCGGCCACGCCGTCGACGAACACCGGTTCCTTGCCCAGCACGACCGTGCGGCCGTCGTCGATCGTGAGGCACCGCAGCCGGCGCGACGGGGTCCGGCCGTCCAGGGCGTCCCGGCCCAGGAAGTCGCCCTTCGCCAGGCGCACGGCGAAGTCGACGCCGGCCTCGTACGGGTCGTGCTCGGTGGTCATGTCGGTGCCCCACAGCCGGTAGCCCTTCTCCAGCCGCAGGCTGTTGAACGCCGCCCGCCCGGCCGCGACGACGCCGAGGGACTGCCCGGCCGCCCACAGCGCGTCCCACAGCCGGAGGCCGTTGTCCGCGCTCGTGTAGATCTCCCAGCCGAGTTCGCCCACATAGGACAGTCGCATCGCGACCACCGGCACCCCGGCGATCCGTGCCTTCCGCGCCCGGAAGTACTTGAGACCCGTGTGCGAGAAGTCCTCCCGCGACAGCGGCTGCACGAGGTCCCGCGCCAGCGGTCCCCAGACGCCGATGCAGCACGTCCCGCCGGTGGTGTCCCGGACCCGGACGCCGGCCGGCGCGTGCTTGACGAAGTGGTCGACGTCGATGTTGCCGTTGATCCCGACCTGGAACAGCTCCGGTTCGAGCCGCGCCACGGTGACGTCGCTGCGGATGCCGCCGGCGTTGTCGAGCATCAGCGTGTAGGTCACCGAGCCGACCGACTTGTCGAGCTGGTTGGTCGTCAGGGACTGCAGGAACGCCAGCGACCCGGGCCCGCTGATCTCCACGCGCTTCAACGGCGTCATGTCGTACAGCGCGACGCCGTTGCGCGTCTGCCACGCCTCGGCCGCCGCGATCGGCGAGTGGAACTGCGCCGACCACGCGTCCCGCGCCGGTGGGAGCGCGTCGTGCGGCAGCTTCTTCAGCAGCGGCGCGTTGGCCTCGAACCACTGCGGCCGCTCCCAGCCGCCCGCCTCCAGGAACACCGCACCCAGTTCGCGTTGCCGCGCGTGGAACGGCGTCACGCGCAGGTCGCGCGGGGAAAGCTTGGGCTGCAACGGGTGCAGGATGTCGTAGACCTCGACGAAGTTCTGCTGCGCCGTCTCGCTCACGTACGAAGGCGCGAGCTGGACCTCCTCGAAGCGGTGGACGTCGATGTCGTGGGTGTCCACTTCGGAATGCCCGTCGACGAGCAGCTGGGCGACCGCCTTCGCGATGCCCGCGGAATGCGTCACCCAGATCGCTTCGGCCAGCCAGAACCCGCGGACGTCGGCCGACTCGCCGACCAGCGACTGGCCGTCCGGGGTGAAGGAGAAGATGCCGTTGAAGCCCTCCTCGACCTTGGTCTGGCGCAGTGCGGGCAGCAGCAGCTTGCTCTCTTCCCACGACGGCGCGAAGTCGTCTTCCGTGAAGGGCAGCATGGACGGCATCGCCGACTCGGTCACCGAGTGGTCCAACGTGGACTCCTCGACCGGCATCGGCCGGTGGGCGTAGGAGCCGATGCCGATCCGGTCGACGTGCTCGCGGAAGTACAGGTCCTGGTCCTGGTGCCGCAGGATCGGCAGGCTCGCTTCGGCCTCTTCGGTGTTGCGGCCGACGAGTTCGGCGACCTGCCCGGTCTTCACGTACTGGTGGGCCAGCGGCAGCAGCGGGACGTCCATGCCCACCATCGCGCCGATCTCGCGACCCCAGAACCCCGCGCACGACACGACGACGTCGGCCGGGAAGTCGCCCTGGTCGGTCCGGACGCCGGTGACGCGCCCGCCCTCCTGCAAGACGTCGGTGACCTTCGTGGACCCGATGAACCGCGCCCCCCGCGAAGTGGCCCGCTCGGCCAGCACCTCGACGGCTTTCGCGGCCCGCGCCAGGCCGTCGGTCGGGGTGTGCAGGGCGCCGAAGATCCGCGAGCCGTCCAAGAGCGGCCAGCGCTCGACGCACTCGCCGGCATCGATGAGCGAGCCCGGCACGCCCCACGACGTCGCCCAGCCGTGCTTGCGCTTGAGGTCCTCCCAGCGGGCCGGCGTCGTCGCGACCTCCATGCCGCCGACCTGGAGGAAGCAGTCCAGCTCTTCCAGTTTCGAAACGGTGTAGCGCGCGAAGTCCGTCATCGCCTTGGACGCGTTGGTCTGGAACACCAGGCCGGGTGCGTGCGAGGTGGACCCGCCGGTGCGCGGCAGCGGGCCGCGGTCGAGCACGGTGACGTCGGACCAGCCGCGGGCGGTCAGCTCGTCGGCCAGGTTCGCGCCGATGATGCCGGCGCCGATGATCACGACCTTCGGTGCACTCATGGCGGAACTCCTTTACCGGAAGACGACGGTGCTGTTGCCGTTGAGCAGGACGCGGCGTTCGCAGTGCCAGCGCACCGCACGGGAAAGGGCGAGGGCTTCGGCGTCGCGGCCGACGGTCACCAGTTCGCGCGGCGAGTACGTGTGGTCGACGCGCTGGACCTCCTGCTCGATGATCGGGCCCTCGTCGAGGTCGGGCGTGACGTAGTGCGCGGTCGCCCCGACGTACTTGACGCCGCGGTCGTAGGCCTGGTGGTAGGGCTTGGCGCCCTTGAAGCCGGGCAGGAACGAGTGGTGGATGTTGATCGCGCGGCCTTCGAGCTTCTGGCACAGCTCGTTGGACAGCACCTGCATGTACCGGGCGAGCACGACCAGGTCCGCTTCGTACTCCCCGACCAGGTCCAGGAGCCGCTGCTCGGCCTCCGGCTTGGTGTCCGGGGTGACCGGGACGTGCACGAACGGCACGCCGGCCGCCTCGGCCATCGCCCGCAGGTCCTCGTGGTTCGAGACGACCACGGCGATCTCCGCGCCGAGGCCGCCCGCGCGCCAGCGGAAGAGCAGGTCGTTGAGGCAGTGCCCGAACTTCGAGACCATCACGAGGATCCGTGGCGGGGTGCCGTCGGAGAAGCCGAACTCCATGCCGAAGTCCCCGGCCACGGGCGTGAACGCGCGGGTCAGATCGTCCACTGTGGTCGCTTCGGCGCACGTGAAGGACGTGCGCAGGAACAGCGAGCCGCGGACGTCGTCGTCGAACTGCTGGTGCTCGACGATGTCGCAGCCCTGCCCGACGAGGAACGTCGTGACGGCGTGGACGATGCCCGAGCGTTCGGGGCACTTGAGGGTCAGGGTGAAGGTCATGAGACGTACTCCAGACTCGCGTCGGCCAGCCAGGCCTTGAAGTAGTCCGAAAAGGACTGCCGCACGAGGATCGTGAAGCCCTCTTCCCGGACCATCAGCACGATTCCGGTGCGCGCCAGCAAGGTCTGCACGCACGTACCCGGCGGCGCCACCTCCAGGTCGATCGAGCACCCGTGCGCGAGCACGTCGGCCGCGTGCGACCCGGTGAGCCGCACGACGGTGCGCTGCGCCGAGACGTCCACGACCGCGTCGCTTTCACGTGAAAGCGACGCCGCCAACTCGGCCTGGCGGCCGGGCTCGGCGAGCACCAGGTACTCGTCGGGGCCCATCCAGAGGACGTCGACGCCGTCGCCGCTGGTGAAGGTGCAGGGGCCCGGCAACGGGACGCCGAGCAGCGTGTCGCCCTCCCGGAGGCGGACGGTCAGCTGGGTGCGGAACGGTTCGTCGACCGCGTCAACCGTCACGACGGGCTCCTTCCTTGTCGAAGAGCACGGATTCGGTCACGGTCACCGGCACGACCTGGTCCCCGACCGGCACGTACAGCGTTTCGCCGATCCGCTCGCGGCCCGAGCGCACCAAGGCGAGCGCGAAGGTGCGGCCCAGGGCGGCGCTGTCGTAGCTGGAGGTGATGTGGCCGAGCATCCGCACCGGCGGTTCGGGCACGGTCTCCGATTCGATGATCTGGGCCCCTTCCGGCAGCAGCAGGAACGGGTCGGCCGGCAGCAAGCCGACGAAGTGCTTGCGGTCCGGCCGGTTGTTCTCGGCGCGGGCGAAGGAGCGTTTGCCGATGAAGTCGGCCTTCTTCTTCGACACCGCCCAGGACATGCCGAGGTCCTGCGGGGTGACCGTGCCGTCGGTGTCCTGCCCGATGATCGGGTAGCCCTTCTCGGCGCGCAGGACGTGCATGGTCTCGGTGCCATACGGCGTGGCGCCCTGGTCCACTATGGACTGCCAGAGTGCCGGCCCGTGCCACGACGGGACGTTGATCTCGTAGGCCAGTTCGCCGGAGAAGCTGATCCGGCAGACCCGCGCCTGAAGACCGGCGACCTCGGCGTCCTGCCAGGTCATGAACCCGAAGGCCTCGTTGGATACGTCGAGGTCCGGCGCCAGGCGGCCGAGGACTTCCCGCGAGCGCGGGCCGACCAGTGGGATCGTGGCCCAGTGCTCGGTCACCGACGTCGCGAACACCCGCAGGTGCGGCCATTCCGTCTGGAGCCACTCCTCCATCCACTCGAGCACCATGGCCGCGTTGCCGGTCGTCGTGGTGACCAGGAAGCGCTCCTCGCCGACGCGGATGACCGTGCCGTCGTCGATCACCATGCCGTCGACCCCGCACATCACGCCGTAGCGGATCCGGCCGACCTTCAGGGTGCTCATCATGTTCGTGTAGAGCATGTCGAGGAACCAGCCGGCGTCCGGGCCCTGGACGTCGATCTTGCCGAGCGTGGACCCGTCCATCACGGCGACGTCGTTGCGGGCCGCGCGGCACTCGCGCCGGACGGCGTCGGCCATCGACTCGCCCGGGCGCGGGTAGTACCACGGCCGTTTCCACTGGCCGACGTTCTCGAACTCGGCACCGTGCTCGACGTGCCACGGGTGGATCGTCGTGACGCGCACGGGGTCGTGCAGCTCACCGCGGTTCCGGCCGGCCAGCGCGGCGAACGAAACCGGCGTGTACGGCGGCCGGAACGTCGTCGGCCCGCGGTCGGCGAGGTCGACGCCCAGTGCCTCGGCGGTGATCCCGGCGGCGAGCATGCCGGAGGTCTTGCCCTGGTCGTGCGCGGTGCCGATGGTCGTGTAGCGCTTGACGTGCTCCAGCGAGCGCAGGCCGGCTCCGGTCGCGCGCAGGATGTCCGACACGGTGGCGTCCCGCTGCTGGTCGACGAACCGGGTGTCCACTTCGGACTCCGGCGCGGACACCTGCCAGAGCACCTTGGTCTCCGGCAGCCCCTCGCCGGCGGCCGCGCCCACGACGCTCACGTTCGGCAGGTCGCCGTCCGGGACGTAGGCGCCCAGCCCGGCGTCGTAGCGGAGGGTGCCGCGAGCCTGGCTGTAGAGGTGCACGACCGGGTTCCAGCCGCCGGACACCAGCAGCAGGTCGCACGGCACCCGCTCCCCCGCCGTCGACCCCAGCGGAGCCACGTGGGCGGCGGTGACGTGGGAGTCGCCGTCGGTGCCGATGACCCCGTACCCCTCGCGGGCGTCGACGATCCGCACGATCTCCGCCCCGGCGCCCGCCAGATCGGAGGCGGCCTCGTACGCGGAGTCGTTGGTGGTGAACACAACCACGCGCTGCCCGGCCAAGACGCCGTAGCGGTTCAAGTACGTGCGGGCCGCCGAGGCCAGCATGATGCCGGGGCGGTCGTTGTCCGGGAAGACGATCGGCCGTTCGTGGGCGCCGGTGGCGATGACGATCCGCTTCGCCCGGATCCGCCAGACCCGCTGCCGCGAGATCCGTTCGGGCGCGGCGGGCTCTCCCCGGCGCTCCAGGGCGAGCACGAACCCGTCGTCGTAGACACCGAACGCCGTCGTGCGCGAGAGGAGCCGGACGCCCTCGGGAGCCTCGGCGTCGGGCTGGTCGTCGACGAGCAGCACCCGGCCGGAGGCGGCGGCCGCGGCGGCGCGTCCGGCGGGGCCGGCGCCGATGACCAGGACGTCGCAGTGGGCGTGCTTGGCGTCGTACCGCGCCGGGTCCGGTTCGGTGGCGAGGCGACCCTGACCACGGAGGCCGCGGGCCTCCAGGCCGTCGTACAGCTCGACCGTCGTCGCCGACAGCATCGGCTCCGGGAACGGCTTTTCGATCTGCACCAGTGCGTTCGAGTCCTCGACACCGGCGCCGACGATGCCGCGTGGCCTGCCGTACTTGATGCTGGTCGC
This sequence comes from Amycolatopsis sp. NPDC049691, assembly GCF_040675005.1. Taxonomy (NCBI): domain Bacteria; kingdom Bacillati; phylum Actinomycetota; class Actinomycetes; order Pseudonocardiales; family Pseudonocardiaceae; genus Amycolatopsis; species Amycolatopsis sp. NPDC049691. Next base: position 49,696 of record NZ_JBFANX010000032.1, on the reverse strand, counting down.
GACCCGGTGGATGCCGTTGGCGAGCAGCGCGGACGCCAGGGTGTCGCCGAGGAAACCGGTCAGCTCCCGGCCGTCGAAGGTGAACTTGAGCGGCACGCCCGACAGCCGGGTCATGAGATCACCGGCCTGGGCTCGTCGAGGCGGTAGACCGCCTTCAGGTCGTGGGTACGGGTGTCGCGGACGGCGTTGAACCACCGGCGGCAGCCCGCCGAGTGGCTCCACCGCTCGGCGAACGGCCCGCTCGGGTTCTCGCGGAAGAACACGAACTTCGCCCACTCCTCATCGGACAGTGCCGACGGGTCCGCCGGGTAGGCGACGTGCGCCTGGCCGCCGTAGTGGAACTCGGCTTCCTCGCGCGGCCCGCACCAGGGGCAAGGGATCAGCTGCATGGGAACTCCTAGTGCGCGACGGCGGCGGCGCCGTGCTCGTCGACGAGGGCACCGGTGGTGAACCGGTCGAGGCTGAAGGGCTCGGCGTACTCGTGCGGCTTGCCGCGCGCGATGGTCGCCGCGAAGACGTCGCCGACACCGGGCGTGGCCTTGAAGCCGCCGGTACCCCAGCCGCAGTTGAGGAACAGGTTCTCCACCGGGGTCAGGCCGATGATCGGGGAGGCGTCCGGGCTCGTGTCGACGATCCCGGCCCACGTCCGCAGCAGGTGCGCCCGCGCGAACACCGGGAACAGCTCCAGCGCGGCCGCCATCTGCTGCTCGATGATGTGGAACGAGCCGCGCTGGCCGTAACCGTTGTAGCTGTCGATGCCGGCGCCCATCACGAGTTCGCCCTTGTGCGCCTGGGAAACGTAGACGTGCACGGCGTTCGACATGACGACCGTCGGGTGGATCGGCTCCAGCAGCTCCGACACCAGCGCCTGCAACGGGTGCGACGTCAGCGGCAGGTCCAGCCCGACCATCTTCGCCAGCACCGACGTGTGCCCGGCCGCGCACAGCGCCACTTTGCCCGCCGCGATCCGGCCGCGGGACGTCTCGACGCCGGTGACCCGGCCGTCCACTGTGGAGATTCCGGTGACCTCGCAGTTCTGGATCAGGTCGACGCCCATGCCGTGCGCGGCGCGCGCGAAGCCCCAGGCCACGTAGTCGTGCTTCGCGATTCCCGCGCGCGGCTGGAAGGTCGCGCCGAGCACCGGGTAGCGGACGTCCGGGGAGGTGTTGACGATCGGGCAGATCTCCTTGACGCCGTCGGCGTCCACCCACTCGGCGTCGATGCCGTTGAGCTTGTTGGCCTCGACGCGGCGGACGCTGTCGCGGACGTCCTGCAGGCTGTGCGCGAGGTTCAGCACTCCGCGCTGGCTGAACAGGATCGGGTACCCGAGGTCCTCTTCGAGCCCTTCCCACAGCTTGAGGGAGTGCTCGTAGATGCCGGAGCTCTCGTCCCAGAGGTAGTTGGAGCGGATGATCGTGGTGTTGCGAGCCATGTTCCCGCCCGCGAGCCAGCCCTTCTCCAGCACGGCAACGTTCGTGATGCCCTGCTTGGCCAGGTAGTACGCGGTGGCGAGGCCGTGCCCGCCGCCCCCGACGATGACGACGTCGTAGGCCTTCTTCGGCTCCGGGTTGTCCCAGAGGAAGTCCGGGTGCTCCGGCAGGTCGGTCATCGGACGTCCTCCGAGTAGAGCGGGAACTGCTCGGCGAGCGCGGTGACGCGGGCCCGCAGCTTCTCGACGTCGTAGCCGGGCCGCAGCGCCTCGGCGATGACGTCGGCGGCCTCGCGGAACTCGGCGTCGCCGAACCCGCGCGTGGCCAGCGCGGGCGTGCCGATGCGCAGACCGGACGTGACCATCGGCGGCCGCGGGTCGAACGGGACGGCGTTGCGGTTCACCGTGATGCCGACCTCGTGCAGCCGGTCCTCGGCCTGCTTGCCGTCCAGTTCGGAGTTCCGCAGGTCGGCGAGCACGAGGTGGACGTCGGTGCCGCCGGTCAGCACGTCGATCCCGCCGTCCAGCAGCCGCTCGGCCAGGACCTTCGCGCCGCTGAGCGTCCGTTGCTGACGCTCCGCGAAGGCGGGCTCGGCGGCCATCTTGAACGCGACGGCCTTGGCGGCGATGACGTGTTCGAGGGGCCCGCCCTGCTGACCGGGGAACACCGCCGAGTTGACCTTCTTGGCCAGCGCCGGATCGTTGGTGAGCACCACGCCGCCGCGCGGGCCGCCGAGCGTCTTGTGCGTGGTCGTCGTCGTGACGTGCGCGTGCGGCACCGGCGACGGGTGCAGGCCGGTGGCGACCAGCCCGGCGAAGTGCGCCATGTCGACCATCAGGTACGCGCCGACCTCGTCGGCGATCTCGCGGAACCGGGCGAAGTCCAGGTGACGCGGGTAGGCCGACCACCCGGCGATGACCACCTTCGGCCGGTGTTCCTTCGCGAGCCGCTCGACCTCGGCCATGTCGATCCGGTAGTCCTTTTCGGACACTTCGTAGGCGGCGACGTCGTAGAGCAGGCCGGAGAAGTTGATCCGCATGCCGTGCGTCAGGTGCCCGCCGTGGGCCAGCGAGAGGCCGAGGATCTTGTCCCCCGGCTTGAGCAGCGCGGCCATCGCGGCCGCGTTCGCCTGGGCGCCCGAGTGCGGCTGGACGTTGGCGAACCCGGCGCCGAAGAGCGCCTTGACGCGGTCGATGGCGAGCTGCTCGAGCACGTCGACGTGTTCGCAGCCGCCGTAGTAGCGCCGGCCGGGGTAGCCCTCGGCGTACTTGTTGGTGAGCACCGAGCCCTGCGCCTGCAGGACGCTCAGCGGGGCGAAGTTCTCGGAGGCGATCATTTCCAGCGTCGACCGCTGCCGGTGCAGCTCCGCGCCGATCGCTTCGGCGACCACGGGGTCGTAGTCGGCCAGGGAGTGATTGAGCATCAGGAACCCTTCATGGTCGACTTCTGATATATCAATTGTCGATGTAGGCTAAGCGCCATGCACCCGCAGGTCAATCCCCCGTCGCTGGCGGAACAGGCGTACCTCTTCGTCCGTGATCGCCTGGTCATGCTCGACATCCGGCCCGGCTCCCCCATCAACGAGGAGGAGCTCGGCACCGAACTCGGCATGGGCCGCACGCCGATCCGTGAAGCGCTGAAGCGCCTGGAGTCCGAGCGGCTGGTCGTCGCCTACCCGCGGCGCGGGACGTTCGCCACCGACGTCAACATCTCCGACCTCGCGCACATCTCCGAGGTCCGGCGCACGCTGGAGCCGATGGCCACGGCCGCGGCGGCCGAGCGCGCGACCGCGGCCGACCGGGCGACGCTGACCGAGCTGCGCGCGCAGCTCGACGCCGGGGTCCCGAGCGGGGACAACGCCGAGCTGCTGCGCACCGACCTCGCCCTGCACCGGGCGATCTACCGGTGCGTACACAACCCGTTCCTCGAGGACACGCTGATCCGGTACGACAACCTGGCGACCCGGATCTGGTGCGTGTTCGTGCCCCGGCTGGCGGGGATGGCCGGCCACGTCGACGAGCACGTCCCGCTCCTCACCGCGATCATCGAGGGCGACGGCGAGAAGGCCGCCGCGTTGACGCTCGAGCACGTCACCGGGTTCGAGGCCGCCATCCGGGCGTTGATCTAGCCCGCCAGCCGGGCGCGCACCCAGTCGTGGAACGCGCCGATGTGGTGTTCGCTGGGCACGAGCACGCCGCCGCGGGCGTACGAACGCGAGTCCATCGCGAGCTGGCAGCGTTCGCACGCCTCGAAGTCCTGCAGGTTGACGCGGTGGAACAGCTCCACCGAGCGGGTCAGGTCCTTGCCGGACTCGACGACTTCGGGCAGGTACAGCCAGTCGCAGCGCACCAGCGTCCGGTCCGGCGCCAGCGGGAACATGCGGTGGAGGATGACGTGGTCGGGGACGAGGTTGACGAACACCCCCGGCTTGATGGTGATCGCGTAGTACTTCCGGTCCTGGGCCTCGGTGACCCCGGGCAGGCGGTCGACCCCCTCGGAACCGTCGACGGTGAAGCCCTTGATCTCGCCGCCGAACTCGGCGCCGTGGCCGACGTAGTACTGCGCGGCGTAACCGTCGGCGAACTCCGGGAGCACCTCGGTGAGCTCCGGGTGGATCGTCGCGCAGTGGTAGCACTCCATGAAGTTCTCGATGATCTGCTTCCAGTTCGCCTTCACGTCGTACTCGATGCGCTTGCCCAGCGCGAGCCCCTCGATGCCGTAGGCGTCGATCTCGGTCGGCCCGCCGAGCCGTTCGGTGACGGCACCGATCACGGTCTCTTCGAACGACGGCGGCTCGTCGGCCAGGCAGACCCAGGCGTAGCCGAGCCATTCCCGCAGGTGGAGCTTCGTCAGCCCGAACTCGGTGCGGTCGACGTCCGGCATGCCGGTGAGGTTGGGCGCGGCGATCAGCTTGCCGTCGAGGCCGTACGTCCAGGCGTGGTACGGGCACTGGAAGGCGCGCTTCACGGTCCCGCTTTCGGACGTGCACAGCCGGGCGCCGCGGTGGCGGCAGACGTTGAGGAACGCGTTGAGCCTGCCGTCCCGGCCCCGGGAGACCAGCACGCTCTCCTTGCCGATCTGCACGGTCTCGAACGCCCCCGGCCCGGCGAGGTCGGCGCTGCGCACGGCGCAGAACCAGTCCGCCTCGAAGATCTTCGCCTGTTCGGCCGCGAAGACCGCCGGATCGGTGTAGGCGGAGCCGGGCAGGGTGGCGAGCAGGCTCGGCGGGAGATCGATTGCGGTCACCGGCGTGGTCCTCTCCGCGGATCAGTTCGGGAGTTGCGCAGAACGCGTCTTGTTGCTCACTCCGGAACAGAGTGACTGCCGCCGCGCACGCCTGTCAAGACGCGTTTTCCCGTGCCCGCAAGTGGTTCAGACCCCGGGGCCGTCGATCGCCCGCCGGAACAGTGTTTCGATCTCCGCGCGGGTCGGGCGCGGGTCGGCCAGCGCCGCCTGCATCAGCAGGCCGCAGAACAAGCCCGCCAGCAGGCGGCCGGTGAGCGGGTCGGTCCGCAGGCCGAAGAACTCGATGAGGGCTTCGTCCCAGGCCGCGCTCGCCTTGCGCAGCGCGGGACGGTGCAGGGCGGCGACGTACAGGTCGTACTCGACGACGGTGTCGCGGTACTGCTCGTTGATGTAGCCCATCACCAGTTCGGCGAGCGCCGCGGCGAAGTCGGCGTCCGGCGGGAGCGCGGCCTCCCACTCCTTCAGCGCGTGGACGTTCTTCTCGGCGGCCTCGTGCAGCGCGACCTCCAGGAGGTCGTCCAGCGTCGCGAAGTGGTAGGTCGTCGAGCCGAGCGGGACGCCGGCCGCGGCGGCCACCGACCGGTGCGTGACGCCGTCGATCCCCCGCTGCGCGACGACCTCGATCGCGGCCTTGGCGATCCGCGCGCGCCGCTCGGGGTCGTTCGGACCGCGGCGCCGCGTCGCGCCGGGTTCGCTCTTCGCCATCGAGCCCCCTTGTGGACATCTGTACATGTTTCGCGTACAAATGTACGCACTCTCGACCCGTACCGGCCACCACCGATCCGGAAGGAGCCGGAGTGAAGGACCTCCACATCGACGGCATCTGGCTGGACGCGTCCACCGGGACGCGCTCCGACGTGCTGAACCCCGCGACCGGCGAGGTCATCGTGACCGTCGCCGAGGCGAGCCGCGCGGAGGTCGACGCCGCGGTCAGAGCCGCCCGCCGGGCCTTCGACGAAGGCCCGTGGCGGCGGACGACCGCCACCGAACGCGGCGCCCTGCTGCGCAAGGTCGCCGACCTCCTGGTCCGCGACCGCGAAGAGCTGGCCCGCACCGAGAGCCTCGACACGGGCAAGACGCTCGGCGAGGGCGGCATCGACATCGACGACGTCACGAACGTCTTCCGCTACTACGCCGACCTCGCCGACAAGGACGCCGGCCGCCTGGTCGACGCGGGCAGCGCGACCGTCGTCAGCCGGATCGTGCACGAACCGGTCGGCGTCTGCGCCCTGATCGCGCCGTGGAACTACCCGCTGCTGCAGATGTCCTGGAAGGTCGCGCCCGCGCTGGCCGCGGGCAACACCGTGGTGCTCAAGCCCAGCGAGGTCACGCCGCTGACCACGATCAAGCTCGTCGCCCTGCTGGAAGAGGCGGGCGCCCCGCCCGGCGTCGTCAACCTGCTGCTCGGCGACGGCCGCGTCGGCGCGGCGCTGGTCGAGCACCCGGGGGTCGACCTGGTCTCCTTCACCGGCGGCTACGCGACCGGCGAGAAGATCATGGCGGCCGCCGCGAAGGGCGTCCGCCGCGTCGCCCTCGAACTCGGCGGCAAGAACCCGAACGTGGTCTTCGCCGACGCCGACTACGACACCGCGCTGGACTACGCGCTGATGGCCGCGTTCGTCCATTCGGGACAGGTCTGCTCGGCGGGCGCGCGCCTGATCGTCCAGGACGAGATCCACGACCGGTTCGTCGCGGACCTCGCCGCGCGCGCCGACCGCATCCGCGTCGGCGACCCGCTCGACCCCGCCACCGAAACGGGCGCACTCGTCTCGGCGCAGCACCGCGCCAAGGTCGAGGGTTACATCGAAAGCGCTCTCCAGGAAGGCGCGACGCTCCGGGCGGGCGGCAAGCGCCCCGAAGGACCGGAGTACGAAAACGGGTTCTTCCTCCGCCCGACCGTGTTCTCCGACTGCACCAGGGACATGGCGGTAGTCCGGGAAGAGGTCTTCGGCCCGGTCGTCACCGTGGAACGCTTCACCGAAGAGGCCGACGCGATCGCGCTGGCCAACGACACCGAGTACGGGCTCGCCGGGGCCGTGTGGACGTCGGACGCGTCCCGCGCCCAGCGGGTCGCCGGGGCGCTGCGCCACGGCACCGTGTGGATCAACGACTACCACCCCTACCTGCCGCAGGCGGAGTGGGGTGGTTTCGGCAAGTCGGGCATCGGCCGCGAACTCGGGCCGTCCGGGCTGGCCGAGTACCAGGAGAGCAAGCACGTCTACCAGAACATCGATCCCGTTCCGCAGCACTGGTTCAAGGGCTAGACACTCCCTCCCCCACCACGTGAGGACGTTGCGATGACCACTCAGGAAATACCGGCGGGCGGGGGGCCTGCTGCCGACGACAGCTCCGAACTCGAGAAGTTCGGCTACCGCCAGGAGCTCGAGCGCTCGCTCGGGTCGTTCTCCAGCTTCGCCGCCGGGTTCAGCTACATCTCCATCCTGACCGGCGTGTTCCAGCTCTTCTTCTTCGGCTTCGGGTCGGGGGGCCCGGCCTTCATCTGGACGTGGCCGCTGGTCTTCCTCGGCCAGTTCGCCGTCGCGCTGTGCTTCGCCGAGCTCGCCGGCCAGTTCCCGCTCGCCGGGTCGGTGTACCAGTGGGCCAAGCAGATCGCGAAGCCCGCGACGTCGTGGCTGGCCGGCTGGATCATGATCATCGGCGCGATCGTGACGGCGGGCGCCGTCGCCGTGGCCTACCAGATCATCCTGCCGCAGGTCTCGACGGCGTTCCAGATCGTCGGCAGCGACGCCGACGCCGGCCTGACGTCCACCCCGGGCGGCGCGCAGAACGCCATCATCCTGGCCGTGGTGCTGGTCGTGTTCGCCACGATCGTCAACATCATCGGCGTCAAGCTGATGGCCAAGATCAACAACTTCGGCGTCGCGGTCGAGCTCGGCGCGAGCATCCTGCTCGTGATCGCGCTCGCCATCCACATCAAGCGCGGACCGGGTCTCGTCTTCGACACCGCGGGCACCGGCGACGGTCACTCGTTCGGGTACCTCGGGGCGTTCCTGGTGGCGTCGCTGATGAGCGCGTACGTCTTCTACGGCTTCGACACCGCCGGTTCGCTGGCCGAGGAGACCACCCAGCCACGGCGGCACGCGCCGCGCGCGATCCTGCGGGCGCTCGCCGCTGCGTTCATCGTCGGCGGGCTCATCATGCTGTTCGGCATGATGGCGGTCGGCAACCTCAAGGCCGACGAGCTCAGCACGTCCGGCATGCCCTACCTGCTCAAGAGCACCCTCGGCGAAGGACTCGGCGACGCCTTCCTGATCTGCTCGGCGATCGCGATCACCGTGTGCTGCCTCGCCGTGCAGACCGCGGCCATCCGGATGACGTGGGCGATGGCCCGCGACGGCCGCCTGCCGTTCAGCCGCGCGATGGCCAAGGTGTCGCCGCGGTCCAAGACGCCGGTGCTGCCGGCACTGCTCACCGGCGGCCTCACGGTCGTGGTGCTGCTGATCAACCTGGGCAACCAGCGGGCGTTCTTCATCCTGACCTCGACCGCGATCATCCTCTTCTACATCCCCTACCTGATGGTCACCGGCCCGATGCTGGTGCGCCGCCTGCGCGGGCACTGGCCGCGTCCCGAGCACGGCCCGTACTTCAAGCTCGGCCGCTGGGGCACGCTGGTGAACCTGGTCGCCGTCGTTTACGGCGGGGCGATGACGGTCAACCTGATCTGGCCGCGCGCCGAGGTCTACGGCGACGACCACTGGTACTTCCAGTGGGGCGCGGTGATCGTCACCGGGCTGATCGTGATCATCGGTGCGATCATGCTGTACGTCCGGCGCCGCACGTGGGGCTCCGCGCACACGAGCCCCGAGCACATGCCCGACAACGCACCGGACACCCTGCCCGGCTAGGAGGCACGCCATGAGTTCCGAAACCTACGACTTCGTCATCGTCGGCGGCGGCTCGGCGGGCTGCGCGCTGGCGAACCGGCTCTCGGCCGACCCGGCGAACAAGGTCCTCGTCCTGGAGGCGGGCCGGTCCGACTACAAGTGGGACGTCTTCATCCACATGCCGGCCGCGCTGACGTTCCCGATCGGGTCGAAGTTCTACGACTGGGGCTACCGCAGCGAGCCCGAGCCGTACATGAACCGCCGTCGCATCTACCACGCGCGCGGCAAGGTGCTCGGCGGGTCGTCGAGCATCAACGGGATGATCTTCCAGCGCGGCAACCCGATGGACTACGAACGCTGGGGCGCCGACCCCGGGATGTCCACTTGGGACTACGCGCACTGCCTGCCGTACTTCAACCGGATGGAGAACTGCCTCGCCGATCCGCCGGACGGGAAGTGGCGCGGGCACGACGGTCCCCTCGAACTGGAACGCGGCCCGGCGTCGAACCCGTTGTTCCAGGCGTTCTTCGACGCCGCCGAGCAGGCGGGCTACCCGCGCACCGACGACGTCAACGGCTACCGGCAGGAGGGCTTCGCGCCCTTCGACCGCAACGTCCGAAAAGGACGCCGGTTGTCCGCCGCGGGTGCGTACCTGCACCCGGTGCTGGACCGGCCCAACCTGACGGTGAAGACGCACGCGTTCGTGTCGCAGATCCTCTTCGACGGCACCCGCGCGGTCGGCGTCGAGTACGCGCAGGGCCGGAAGGCGCCGGCCGAGGTGTACGGCAAGGAGATCATCCTCTGCGGCGGCGCGATCAACACCCCGCAGCTGCTGCAGCTGTCCGGTGTCGGGAACGCGGCCGAACTGGAGAAGCTCGGCATCGACGTCGTCAAGGACCTGCCAGGCGTCGGCGAAAACCTGCAGGACCACCTGGAGGTGTACATCCAGTACGCCTGCAAGCAACCGGTGTCGATGCAGCCGTCGCTGGCGAAGTGGAAGCGGCCCTACATCGGGGCGCAGTGGCTGTTCCTGCGGTCCGGGCCCGCCGCCACCAACCACTTCGAGGGCGGCGGGTTCGTCCGGTCGAACGACGAGGTGAAGTACCCGAACCTGATGTTCCACTTCCTGCCGGTGGCGATCCGCTACGACGGTTCGGCGCCGACGGGCGGCCACGGCTACCAGGTGCACGTCGGCCCGATGTACGCCGACACCCGCGGCTCGGTGAAGATCACCTCGACCGACCCGCGGCAGCACCCGGCGATCAAGTTCAACTACCTCTCGACGCCGAACGACCGCAAGGAATGGGTCGAGGCCGTGCGGGTGGCGCGGAAGATCCTCAACCAGCCCGCGCTCGACCCGTACAACGACGGGGAGATCTCGCCGGGACCGTCGGTGGAGACCGACGAGGAGATCCTCGACTGGGTCGCCAAGGACGCCGAGACCGCCCTGCACCCGTCGTGCACGGCCAAGATGGGCGTGGACGAGAAGTCCGTCGTCGACCCGCAGACCATGCGGGTGCACGGCACCGAGGGCCTGCGCGTGGTGGACGCGTCGGTGATGCCCTACATCACCAACGGCAACATCTACGCGCCGGTGATGATGACCGCCGAGAAGGCCGCCGACCTGATCCTCGGCAACACCCCGCTCGCCCCGATCAAGACGCCCTTCTACCGGCACGGCGAGAACTAGCCCCGACGTCGTCGCGCCCGTACCGCCATCCCCGGTACGGGCCTTCGGCGCGCCCGGGATACCCGTTATCCGGTAACGAAAACTACCGGGGCGTACCCCCTTGACGCGCCTCTCCGGCGAACTCACACTTGTTGCGTATCACAGTTGATGTTCCCCCATGCGCAACATACCTCGGAGGCGTCATGATTCGCGCGTGCACGGTGGACGAGCTGCCCCCCGGCGAGTCCGTCCGGATCCCCGGACCGCCCGCCATCGCGGTGTTCCACACCGAGGAGGGCGAGCTGTACGCCATCGGCGACACGTGCACCCACCAGGACGCTTCCCTGGCCGACGGCTGGCTCGAAGGCTGCTTCGTCGAGTGCCCGCTGCACGCGGCGCTGTTCGACCTGCGCACGGGCATGCCGACCTGCCTGCCGGCGAAGGACCCGGTGCGCACGTACGCCGTGGTCGTCGAGGAGGGTGTCATCTACGTCGACGGCGTGGCCGGCGAGGACGCGGCGTGAAGCGCATCGCGGTCGTCGGCGCGTCGCTCGCCGGGGTCCGCGCGGCGCAGGAGCTGCGCGCGCAGGGGTACGACGGCGGGATCGTGCTGATCGGCTCCGAAACCCACCTGCCGTACGACCGGCCGCCGCTGTCGAAGGGCTTCCTGGCCGGCACCGTTTCCGCGGCGTCGCTGGAACTGCTCGACGCCGGCGACCTCGCCTCGCTGGCGCTGGACTTCCGGCTCGGCGTGCGCGCGACGGCGCTGGAGCCGGCTTCGCGTCGAGTGCTGTTGTCGGACGGCGGTTCGGTGCACGCGGACGGCGTCGTCATCGCGACCGGTGGCCGGGCGCGGACCGTGCCCGGCTGGTCCGGGGTGCACACGCTGCGGACGGTCGACGACGCACTGGCCCTGCGCGAAGCCCTGGTGCCCGGGGTCCGGGTGGTGGTGATCGGTGCCGGGTTCATCGGGGCCGAGGTGGCCTCGACGTGCCGGTCGCTGGGCCTCGACGTCACGGTGCTGGAGGCGCTGGCCGCGCCGATGGCGCCGGTGCTGGGCCCGGAGCTGGCCGCTGTCTGCGCCCGGCTGCACGCCGACCACGGTACGGACCTGCGGTGCGGCGTTTCGGTGACGGCCGTGGACGCGGCCGGCGTCCACCTCGCCGACGGTTCGCTCGTCCCGGCCGACGTCGTCGTGGCGGGCATCGGCATGGTCCCGGCGACGGAGTGGCTGGACGGCTCCGGGTTGACGGTCGGCAACGGCGTCCACACCGACGATGGACTGGTGACGGCGCTGCCGAACGTGGTCGCGGTGGGCGACGTGGCCCGCTACGGCGGCCGGCGGCACGAGCACTGGACGAACGCGTCGGAGCAGGCCCCGGTCGCGGTGGCGAACCTGCTGGCCGGGCACACCGCGCGAACGTACACACCGAGTGGTTACGTCTGGTCGGACCAGTATTCGGGGACCTTGCAGCTGGCCGGGCACCCGGTGCCGACCGACACGCTTTCGTTCGTGGACGGCGATCCGGCGTCGGCGTCGTTCGCGGCGGTGTGGCAGCGCGACGGGGAGACGGTGGGGGTGTTCGCGTTGAACAACGCGAAGCTGTTCAACCGCCTGCGACGTCCCCTTCGGCGGCCGGCGGCCGTCTGAAAGTCTCAACCGGCGTTTCAAAGATACGCTTCACCCACATGGAGCTGGCTCTGGACGAACTGCGGGTGCTGACGGGCTGGGCCGCCGACTGCGCCGCGCGGGTGCTGCCGTTGGTACCGGATCCGCGCCCGGCGGCGGCGATCGCGGCGGCACGGGAGTTCGCTTCGGGAGGCCCGCGAACCCGCGCCTTGCGGACGGCGGCGTGGGAGGCGTTGGCGGCAAGCAGGACCCCGGACCCGGCGGCCGCGGCGGCGGCGCGCGCGGCGGTGGGCGTGGCCGGCGCGGCTTACCTGCACCCGCTGGAGTCGCCGCACCAGGTGAAGCACATCGTCGGCCCCGCGCAGCAGGCGGCGTTGGCCCGCGAACTGGCGGGTGGTTCCGCCTCCGATGAGGTCGCCTGGGCGCTGTCGCAGGCGCCGCGCGAGGTGAGCGAGATCCTGCGGAAGTTCCCACCGGGCAAGCCGGGCAAAACCCGCCTGGGCGAGCTGCACCGCCAGTTGGAAGCGGCACTGCGCGGCCGGTCGTGACAACCCGCACCAGGCCTACAGCGAGAGTTCGTCCAGATCCGACTCCAGGCGCGCCCGCCAGGTCCACCGCCGCTCCGTCGTGTCCGCGTCCTCGGGCGGCGGCCCCAGCGGCAGCGCCTGGTCGGTGATCCCGAACGTCACCCGGTACGCCAGCACCGAAGCCGCCGTGCGGATCCACGCGTCTCCCGAGGCCCCCGCCGGCGGTGCCACCCCCAGCGCGTGACCGAACCACGTCGGCAGCAGCGCGTTCGACCCCAGCGCGTCGGTGATCCGCGTCCGCAGCCGCACCTGCAGGTCGTGCCACGCCCGCTCGGCCCGCTCCAGCTGCGGGACCACCCGCGCCTCCACCGCGTCCGCCTCGCGCAACGCCAAGCGCGCCTGGTCGGCCGCCTGGACCGCCGCCGGGATCTCCTCGTCCAGCAACGTCCGGCGCCGCGTCGCCAACGCCCGCAACGACGACTCCGCGTCCCCGCGAGCCCGCGCACCGCGGTCCGTCGACGCCAGCACCCGGATCACGTCCAGCAAGTCCGCGTCGCAGCGGGACAACGCCGCCTGCACCGAGGAAAGGCGCGAGATCTCGTCGGAGTACCGCGCGCGCTGCTCCTTCGTGACGAGCTCCTTGTGCAGGTCGTCCCAGCGCGCCGCCTCCGCCGCCAGCGCCCGCGTCTCCGCGCCGACCTCGTCCAGGTTCGCCTGCGGCACCCCGTCGGCCACGCGGACCGCGCGCTCCAGGGCCTGGACCTGCTGCTGCAGCCGGTCCAGCCGCCGCCCGAGCAGGTCCAGCCGGTCCTCCTGGCGGCTCGCGCCGCCGCTCTCGAGCCGCTCGGTCAGGTCGGCGACGTCCTGGCGCACGCGGTCGTCGGTCTCCTCGACGGCCGCGCGCAGCCCGTCGACCGCCGCGAACAGCTCGTCGAGGTCGCGCCGCGTGGTGTCGACCGGCTCTTCGTAGCCGGCCGAGAACTCGGGGTCGTCGCCGTAGGTCGCGTAGCCGTGGCTCACGGGATCCGGCTTTCCCGCCACAGCAGCCCGCACGTGGCCGCGACGCCCAGCGCCGTCAGGATCGTGCAGACCACCAACCCGGACCACGGGACCAGCGCGAGGACCAGCAGCCCGGCCGTCGCGCTGCCCGCCCACGCCGCCCGCGTCCGCTCGCGGATGACGTCGCCGACGCGCCGGACCGGGCCGAAGCCGATCCACAGCCCGGCCGCGAACAGCGGCACGAGCGCGAACAGCCACCCCGGCGACAGCACGTCGAACAGCACCAGCGCCGCCGCCACCAGCGGCACCAGCACCGGCGCGGCCGCGTAGTACACGACCGCGCGCTGCGTCGCCGCGTGCCGGGACTCCAGCTCGGCGTTCGCGAGCCGGTGCTTCGCCTCGTCGAACGCCACCTCGGCGTCGAGCAGCCGGTGGGCCGTCGCGACGAGCTCGTCCATCGCCTCGACGTCGGCCGGCGGGGTCGCCAGCCCCGCCCGCAGGTCCTGCTTGAGCCGGCCCACGCGGGCTTCCGCCTGGTCCCGGTCGTGCTGGGCTGGAGTCGTCACGCGAACACTGTAAGTGCCACGACCGTCACCACCGGCCAATGCGGCCGGTGCGTCTACAAATCACCGAGGGCGGTGACCGGCGACTCCACGCAGTCGGCGACGAACCGCAGGAACCCGCCTGCCGTGCCGCCGTCGCAGACGCGGTGGTCGAACGCCAGCGTCAGTTCGCAGACCTTCCGCACGCCGAGGGCGCCGTCGACCACCCACGGCCGGTCGATGATCCGGCCGATGCCGAGGATCGCGGCCTCGGGGTGGTTGATGATCGCCGCGGACCCGTCGACGCCGAAGACGCCGTAGTTGTTGACAGTGAACGTGCCGCCGGTGAGGTCCGCCAGCGCCAGCTTGCCGTCGCGCGCGGTGCGGGCGCGGTCGCCGATGGCCGCCGACAGGTCCCGCGTCGACAGCGCCCCCGCGTCCCGCACGACCGGCACGACCAGCCCGCGGTCGGTCTGCGCGGCGAACCCGAGGTGGATCTCGTCCAGCAGCACGATCTCGTCGCCTTCGACGCGCGAGTTCAGCTCGGGGAACTTCTTCAGCCCCGCGACGGCGAACCGCGCGATCAGGCCGAGCAGGCTGACCGGCCGGTCCGTCTTGGCGTTCAAGGCGGCTCGGGCGGCGACCAGCTCGGTCGCGTCGACGTCCACCCAGACCGTGGCCTCGGGGATCTCGCGCCGGGACGTCGTCAGCTTGTCCGCGACGGCCTTGCGCACGCCGGTCAGCGGGATCCGCTTCCCCTTCGCGACGGGCTTCTTGAGGGCGGCCTCGACGTCGGCGCGGCGGATGATGCCGTCCGGACCGGCCGGGGTGAGCTTCGCGAGGTCGATCCCGTTGTCCGCGGCCAGTTTCCGGACGAACGGCGAGATCACGCCGGGCGCCTTGGCCTTCGGCGCGGGCGCTTCGACGCGGCGGGCGCGCTTGCGCCGGGTGGTCGGCGCGGTGCCGTACCCGATGAGGACGTTCCCGCTGCCGGACGACGTCGTGACGCCGGGCTCGGCGAACCCGCCGACGGACAGCAGCGGCGCGCCGACCGGCAGCAGCTGCCCCGGCTCGCCGTGCAGCGCGGACACGACGCCGGCGAACGGCACGGGCACCTCGACCGCGGCCTTCGCCGTCTCGACCTCGACGACGATCTGGTCGACCTCGACCGTGTCGCCGACGTTCACGTGCCAGTTGAGGATCGCCGCCTCGGTCAGGCCTTCGCCGAGGTCGGGCAGCAGGAAGTCAGGCACCGGCCACCACCGGGGTGTCGTTCCACTGCAGGCGCGCGATCGTGTCGAGGATCCGGTCGACGTCGGGCAGCGTGTGCCGCTCCAGCTTCGGCGCCGGGTACGGGATGTCGAGCCCGGTCACGCGCAGCACGGGCGCGTGCAGCTGGTGGAAGCACTGCTCGGTGACGCGCGCGACGACCTCGGCGCCGTAGCCGCCGAAGCCGGCGGCCTCGTGGACCACGACGGCCCGGCCGGTGCGGCG
Organism: Amycolatopsis sp. NPDC049691; assembly: GCF_040675005.1. NCBI lineage: Bacteria > Bacillati > Actinomycetota > Actinomycetes > Pseudonocardiales > Pseudonocardiaceae > Amycolatopsis > Amycolatopsis sp. NPDC049691. The sequence goes on along the minus strand of NZ_JBFANX010000032.1, from coordinate 34,314 downwards.
CACGGACGCCGTCACGGTCTCGTCGTCGAACGGGCTCAGGGAGCGCAGGTCGACGACCTCGACGTCCCACCCCTCGTCCTTCGCCGCTTCGGCGGTCTCCATGGCCGTGGCGACCATCGGGCCGTAGGCGATGAGCGTGACGTCCTTGCCGGTCTTGCGCACCGCGGCCTTGTCCATCGCCGGGCCGGTGCGGGTGAAGGTGACTTCTTCGCCCGACCAGTAGCGCGCCTTCGGCTCGAGGAAGACGACCGGGTCCGGCGACTCGATGGCGTCGCGGAGCAGGTCGTAGGCGTCCTGCGCGGTGCCCGGCGTGACGACGCGCAGGCCCGGCGTGTGCGTGTAGTAGACCTCGCTGGAGTCGCAGTGGTGCTCGACGCCGCCGATGCCGCCGGCGTAGGGGATCCGGATGACCATCGGCAGTTCCAGCGCGCCGCGGGTGCGGTTGCGCAGCTTCGCGACGTGCGAGGTGATCTGCTCGAACGCCGGGTAGGCGAAGGCGTCGAACTGCATCTCGACGACCGGGCGGAACCCGCCCATCGCCATCCCGACGGCGAACCCGACGATGCCGGACTCGGCCAGCGGGGTGTCGAAGCAGCGGTCCTCGCCGAAGTCGGCGGTGATGCCGTCGGTGACCCGGAAGACACCGCCGAGCGTGCCGACGTCCTCGCCGAAGACGAGCACGCGGTCGTCGTCCTTGAGCGCGTCGCGCAGGGCCGCGTTGAGCGCCTGCGCCATCGTGGTCGTCATCAGGCCTCCAGTTCGGCTCGCAGGGCGGCCCGCTGCGCTTCGAGGTGGCGGGTCGGCTCGGCGTAGACGTGGTCGAACAGGGACATCGGGTCGAGTTCCGCGTCGGCGTTGAGGGTGTCGCGGACGGACTGGGCGAACTCCTCGGCCTCTGCTCGGTACCGCGCGATCTCGTCGGGGTCGAGGGCGTCCCCGAGGTAGGTCTCGAGGCGCTTGAGCGGGTCGGCTTCGCGCCACTTCGCGACTTCGGCGGCGTCGCGGTAGCGGGTGGCGTCGTCGGCGTTGGTGTGGGCGTCGATGCGGTAGGTGTGGGCCTCGACGAGCACCGGGCCCTTGCCTTCGCGGGCGTGCTTCACGGCGTCGTCGAGGACGGCGAGGACCGCGACGGCGTCGTTGCCGTCGACCTGCTCGGAACGCATGCCGTAGCCGATCCCCTTGTAGGCGAGGGCGGGCGCGGCGCTCTGCTTCTCGAAGGGGACGGAGATGGCGTAGCGGTTGTTCTGCACGAAGAACACGACGGGCGCCTTGAAGACGGCGGCGAAGTTGAGCGCCTCGTGGAAGTCGCCTTCGCTGGTGGCGCCGTCGCCGATGAGCGCGAGCGCGACGGCGTCCTCACCGCGTCGCTGCATGGCGTGCGCGAGACCGGCGGCGTGCAGGGTCTGCGTCGCGAGCGGAGTGCACTGGGGAGCTACGCGCGTCTCGGCGGGGTCGTAGCCGCAGTGCGCGTCGCCGCGAAGCAGCGTCAGGACTTCGCCGGGCTTCAGGCCGCGCGCGACGAGGGCGACGGAGTCGCGGTAGGTCGGGAAGAGCCAGTCCTGGTCCTGCAGCGCGAGCGCGGCGGCGACCTGGCAGGCCTCCTGGCCGGCGCTGGAGGGGTAGACGGCGAGGCGGCCCTGCTTGGTGAGGGCGGTCGCCTGGACGTCGAACCGGCGGCCCAGGACCATCAGCCGGTAGGCGGCCTTCAGGCGGTCGATGGCGGGCTCGGCGTAGCCGTCGTGCTGGTCGACGCGGGTCCCGTCCTCGGCGGCGAACCGCACGGGGGACGCGGAGGGCAGCAGGGTTTCCACGGGCACCACCTCTCGCAGACATATGATGCTGAGATGGTGGTTCTTGCTGATCGTGTGTTCAAGGTCCTGGCCGAATGAGCGACAAACGGCCTTTTTCTGCTGGCGCGGGTGACCAAACGTCCATCAGTGCGCTGGCCCACGGCGGCCTTCCGGGACGAACGGCCCCGGCCCTCGACGAGGTCGACCGGGCGATGCTGGCGGAGCTGTCCGCGGACGGGCGCCTGGCGGTCCGCGCACTGGCGGAGAAGCTGCACATCTCGCGCACGAACGCGTACGCGAGATTGGAGCGGCTGCTGGCCGAGGGAGTGATCACGGGCTTCGGCGCGCGGATCGACCCGCGACGGGCGGGCCTGGGCACGTCGGCGTACATCATGGTGACGGTGGAGCAGACGTCGTGGCGCACGATGGCCACGGACCTGCACGAGATCCCGTACGTCGACCACGTGGCCCTCGTGGGCGGCGACTTCGACATCCTGCTGCTGGTCCGGACGCCGGACAACCAGACGTTGCGGGACGTCGTGCTGGAGCGGCTGCAGGCTTTGGAGGGGGTGCGGTCGACGCGGACGTGGCTGATCTTCGAGGAACTGCCGGGCTCGGTCCTCGGCTGAGCCCGGGTTGCCGCCTCCGACGCGCGGGCAAAACCCTTGCCCGCGAGCACCCTTGCCTTTCACCACATCACCGATTAGGCAGAAGAGCACGTGATCCCGTCGCCGGGCGACTCTTATTTTATGTCGAGAAATAACTACCTCGAAACCTATTGACGCCGCCCGCTCGCCCGGTGAGGATCGGCCGGTCCGCCGTTCATCGCAGAATGGACCAGACCATGGCCAGAAGATCCCGCGCGTGGGTCCGTGCGCGCCGAAGTTCGCTCGTCACCTTGATGAGCCTGAGTCTGCTGGGCGGGATCGCCCAAGCGACGCCGGCCCAAGCCGACGCACCGGCACAGCCCGTCATCGGCCAGCCGGCCAAGGACAAGGACGGCTGCGCCAAGATCGAGAACAGCCTGCCCACCCTCGCCGACTGGCCGAAGGTCGACAGCCGGTTCAAGGGCAAGGCCGGCGACGAGGCGCGCATCGCCCAGATCCTCTCCGGGATGACCCTGGAGGAGAAGGTCGGGCAGATGACGCAGCCCGAGATCACCTCCATCACCCCCGACGAGGTCAAGCAGTACGCGATCGGCTCCGTCCTCAACGGCGGCGGCGCGTGGCCCGGCGGCAACAAGCACGCCACCCAGCAGGACTGGCTGAACCTCGCCGACGCCTACTGGAACGCCTCGAAGACCAGCCGCACCAAGATCCCCGTCATCTGGGGCATCGACGCGGTGCACGGCAACAACAACGTCTACGGCGCCACCGTGTTCCCCCACAACATCGGGCTCGGCGCCGCGCACGACCCGTGCCTCGTCCGCGACGTCGCCGGCGCCACCGCCCGGCAGATCCGCGCCACCGGCCAGGACTGGGCCTTCTCGCCCACCCTCGCGGTCGTGCAGGACGACCGCTGGGGCCGCACCTACGAAGGCTTCTCCGAGGACCCGCGCATCACGCGCTCCTACGGCTTCGAGGCCATCAACGGCCTCCAGGACGGCGCCACCAAGCGCATCGGCTACAACGGCGTGATCGCCACCGCCAAGCACTTCATCGGTGACGGCGGCACCCTCAAGGGCCAGGACCAGGGCGTCAACCCGTCGTCCGAGGCCGACATGATCAACATCCACGGCCAGGGCTACTACGGCGCGCTCGCCGCCGGCACGCAGACCGTCATGGTGTCGTTCAACAGCTGGACCAACACCGACCTCGGCATCAACGAGGGCAAGCTGCACGGCAGCGACAAGGCGCTGAACCAGATCCTCAAGGGCAAGATGGGCTTCGACGGCCTGGTCGTGTCCGACTGGAACGGCATCGGCCAGGTCACCGGCTGCACGAACTCCTCGTGCCCGCAGGCGATCAACGCCGGCATCGACATCGTGATGGTGCCCGCCGACTGGAAGGCGTTCATCACCAACACCGTCGCCCAGGTCCGGAACGGCCAGATCCCGATGTCCCGGATCGACGACGCCGTCACCCGCATCCTGCGCGTGAAGATCCGCGACGGCCTCTTCGAGTCGCAGAAGCCGTCCGACCGCTCCTACGCGAACTCCGACGAGGCGCTGAAGGACAACTGGCTGGCCCGCGACGCCGCGCGCGAGTCGCAGACGCTGCTGAAGAACAACGGCAACGTGCTGCCGCTGAAGCCGAAGTCGAAGGTCCTGGTGGTCGGCAAGAGCGCCGACAACATCCAGAACCAGACCGGCGGCTGGACGCTGAGCTGGCAGGGCACCGGCAACACCAACGCCGACTTCCCCAACGCCACCTCGATCCTCACCGGGATCAAGGAAGACCTCGGCGCCGAGAACGTCACGTTCGACGCCACCGGCACCGTCGACCCGAAGGGTTACGACGCCGTCATCGCGGTCATCGGCGAGACGCCGTACGCCGAGGGCGTCGGCGACCTCACCCGCAAGACCCTGGAAGCGGCGAAGCTCTACCCCGAGGACCTGGCCGTGCTGGACAAGGTCAGCGGCAAGGGCACCCCGGTCGTCACCGTGTACGTCGGCGGCCGCCCGCTGTACATGAACAAGGAGATCAACCGCTCCGACGCGTTCGTGGCGGCCTGGCTGCCCGGCACCGAGGGCGGCGGCGTCGCGGACATGCTGGTGAAGGGCAAGGACGGCACGGGCTACCAGGGCACGCTGTCGTACTCGTGGCCGAAGAGCGCATGCCAGTCGCCGCTCAACCCGTGGTCGCCGGACTACGACCCGCTGTTCAAGCTGGGCTACGGCCTGAAGACCGGCCAGCGCGTCACGATCGGCAAGCTGGACGAGACCGAAGGCCCGGCGTCGTGCGCGTCGACCGGTGGCGGCGGCACCGCGACGGAGGACCTCGAGCTGTACAACCGCACCGACGTCCCGCCGTACAAGAGCTTCATCGGCTCGGCGTCCAACTGGGGCGGCACGGAGATCGGCCCGGACGGCATCGCGGAACACCCCGAGATCAACACGGTCCCGACGGACGTCAACGTCCAGGGCGACGGCCTGAAGACGACCTGGACCGGCACGGGTGCCGCCCAGTTCTACCTCCAGAACCCGGCGGGCACGAACGACCTCAGGAGTTACCTGAACGCGGACGGCGCACTGGAGTTCGACACGATCGTGCAGCAGGCACCGACGAACCGCACGGTGATCAGCATGCACTGCGTCTACCCGTGCTTCTCCGAGGTGAACGCGACGAAGCTGTTCACGGACCTCGCGGGCGGCGCGAAGACGACGGTGAAGATCCCGTTGTCCTGCTTCAACAACGGGCTGGACTTCGAGAACATCAACACCCCGTTCCTGGTGTACACGGACGCGCCGTTCCAGGCGTCGTTCGCGAACGTGCGCTGGGTGCCCAACGGGGCGAAGGATCCCGACGCGAGACCTTGTTCGAGTTTGACCTGATCGGCGACCGGGCCGGGAGCGGAAAGCTCCCGGCCCGGTCCGTTTCACGGCGTAAACCCCGCGTTCATCGCGACGGGGCGGGAGCCGCCGCCGGCGTAAGGACGTGGGTGTAGGCCCGTAGCCTTCTGGCTGCGGGCCTTTCCCATGTTCGACTGTCACGCTGCGAATGGCAGTGGTTGGTGCAGGTTGTTGCATCTGGGTTTTCGGTGTTTGTCCAGGAATGCTAGTGGGAGGAACTCGGGGAGGCCGTCGGCGGCGATGCGGACTTCCCACCCTGAGCGGTGGAGTAGTCGGTGGTGGTGGGCGCACATCAGGACTAGGTTGTTCAGGTTGGTGGGGCCTCCGTCGGCCCAGTGGCGGATGTGGTGGCCCTGGCAGTGGCGGGGTGGGCGGTGGCAGCCGGGGAAGGCGCAGCCGCGGTCGCGCAGGAACAACGCTCGGCGGAGGCCTGCGGAGATCAGGCGGCGGAGCCGTCCGAGGTTCAGGGGTTCGCTGTTCTCGCCCAGTACCGCGGGGATGATCATGCTGTCGCAGGCGTGGATGCGGGCTTCTGCCGCCGTGATGGTGCCGGTGTCTCCGAGGGTGGCGTGGCCGACGCCGGACTTGAGGTCCTTCAGCGATACCGCGACCATCACGTGCGCCCGCTCGCCGGCCTGCATGGGCAGGTCCGGGGAGTTGAGGGCGAGATCCACTGCGTCGGAGAAGGCGTCGCCGTAGCGTTCCTGCGGGGATCGCAGGTCGGCGCCCTCGGAGGGGTTGGTGCGGCGTTCGGCCAAGGCGTCGAGCAGGGCGCTGGCGCGGGTGCCGGTTTCGTCGTCGAAGCGGCCGTGCAGCTCCCAGACTCCGGTCCGTTTGCGGCGCAGGGACAGTTCCCGGCTGGGAGTGGCAGGTTCGGTGGGGTCGGGTTCGGGACCGTCGGGGTCGAGGTGGGCGACGATGCGGGCGCCGAGGGCAGCGACCTGCCTGTAACCCGCGCTCGAAGCCAGGGCCAGCAGGTGCTGCTCGGCCTCCTCGCGGTGCTCGAGCGGGACCTGGGTGAGGGCGCCGACGATGGTGTCGATCATCGGGTTACTCAGGCGGCCCTCCGCCGCGGCGGCCGCGGTAGCGGGGGCGACAGGGGGCGGGCTGTCGAGGTGGTGGCCGGGGTGCAGGGCCTGGGCTCGTTTGACCATCGTCTCGGCAGCGGACTTCGGGATGTCGGCCAAGTGCTCGAGAAGCCGGGCAACCGAGCGGTAGCCGAAGAGTCCCATCACACCGCGAGACTCGATTTCCACCAGCAGCGCACCGATCTCAGCCTCGGCAGAACGCACCACGGCGAGCAGGGTCGAGATGCGATCGGCCAGGGCCATCGCATCCGTCTGCCACGCCGTTTCCGTTGCCATACAACAAGGTTAGCCGAACCCGAACACACGATCACCACACGAACGAGCGAACCTAGTGCTGCATACCATAAGACTTCTGACACGGGTAACCGTCACCAGTAGCCGACCAGGTCGCAGGATAACCGTTCTGCGCCCACGCCGCATACGCCTGCGCGTAGGAATACCCGCGCGCGTGGAGCCACTGGCACGGCGTCTGCCCCACCTCCGGCGTGATGGTGATCCACGGCTGGGCGGAAATCCAGCTCGGCTGCGCGTACCACTGCGTGGCCGCGCCCTTCGGGGTGACGACGACCGTTTGCGGCGGCTGGACTACCACCGTCTGCGGCGGCACGGTGACCGTCGGCGTGCTCGGCGCCGTGGTGACCACTGTGGACACCGCCGGCTGGCCGGAGATCGTGCGCGGCAGCCCGCACGCGGCCAACGCCAGTACGGCGGAAAGGGCTGCTGTGAAGCGAAAGAGACGCATGGCTGGCTCATTTCGTCCGGGTCATGTGGCTGCCGGTGATGACGCCGCCGGAAACGGTGTACGTGCTCGCGAACGTCCTGGTGCTGCCGTCGGTCTGGACCGCCGACAGCACCACCGAAACCGTGCTCCCGCGGACGTCGGTGACCGTCAGCGTGTCCCACGACGTCGTCGCGAAACCGTTGACGTACTTGGCATACCCGCCGCCGCCCGCGATGCGGCTGCCGCCGAGCGACCACGCCATCGCGAAGTCGCGGCGGTTGATCGCGTCGTAGTACGCGACGACCGTGCGCGCCTCCGCGGTGTCCGTCGGCGCGGCGTACGCGGGCGGCTGCACGTAAACCGGCGCGGGCACGGCGACGATGGTGGTACTGACCGGCGCGGCGACGGGCACTCCGACCACCGACGGCACCCCGCACGCGGCGGCACCCGCTCCGATCAGGACGGCGACGAGAACTCCGGCGGATTTCATGGGAATCAACTTCTTCCGTGTCCGCCCCCTGGAATCGGCCGCTCGCGCCGATCTGCAACGGATCCGCGAGAACGCGACCCAAGCGTTATCCCGTGGGATTCACCCGTTCCGGCGCGCGATGTCGTAAGCCGTCATCGCGGCCGCCAGGTGGCGGGCGTCCGCCGGCCGCGTCGCGTCGTAGCCGGTGATCAGCTGGATGCGGCCCAGCCGGTACGTCAGCGTGTTGCGGTGAATACTCAACGCCCTAGCCGCTTCACCGCGGTTGTAGCCCGACGTCACGAAAGCGCGCAGAGCGTCGATCAGGTGCGGGTGGTCCGCCAACGGCGCCAGCACCGCGGCCAACGCTTCCCGGGCCGGGCTCGGCTGGGCGATCTGGTACTCGATGGCCAGGTCGGCCAGCCGGTAGAGCCGCGGCGGCCGCCCCAGGTTCTCCGCCAGCGCAAGGATTTCCAGGGCCGAAGAGTGCGCGAACGGAATGTCCGCGTGAGTCGAAGCGCGGGCCGTGGCCGCGGTGCACCGGCGGCCGCAGACCCGGTCCACCCGAGCCGCTACCTCCTCGACCGGCGACATGGTCGGCACCAGGAGCACGCCGCCGTCACCCTTGAACGTCACCAGCACACCCGGTTGACCGTCCAAATCGGACCGGACCGCGCGGAACAGGTCCGTCGCCGCGCGGGAATCCGCGGCGGCGGGCAACGCGGGCAGGTGGAACACCACGACGTCGTACGCCTCGGCCAGCTCGCGGCGCCCCACCGGGCGGCCGGCGAGCAGGTTGGCCGTGAGGTGCTGCCGGTCCTCGCGCCGCTCCCAGTCGAGGTCGTCGCGCTCGCGCAGGTACGCCGAGGCGACGCGCGGCATCACCTCGCCGAGGAAGTCGAGCATCCGCGCCCCGAGCAGCGCGCGGTCGCCGTCGGCCCGCTCCCACGCGACCCGGGCGGCCAGCGGGTAGATCCGCAGCACGGCTTCCAGCGGCAGGCCGTCGCGAGCCCGCTCGGCACCCCACGCGATCGGCCGGGCGAGTTCTTCCTCGGTCGGCAGGCGGTCCTCCGCCACCGTGGTGAGGAACAGCTCGAACACGGCCATCGCGTTGGCGACCAGGTCGCCCTCCAGCACGCTCGCCGGCAGCAGCCGGTACGCCGGGATCTCGGCGGCGCACCGGGCGATCATCGCGGCGGCGATCTCCCCCGACCGCGGGAAGAGCGCCTCGACGGCATCCATCCGCACATTGTCACCATGCACAAACGGCCACGGCAAGTTTCTGCGCGTTTTACCAGCAGACAGCGTTGATCAACCGGCGCATGCTGTGCACACCACCAGACGAAGGGACTTCGCGATGGCGCGGGGAACGAAACGATGGCTGGCCGCGATCGGCCTGGCGGGGGTGCTGACGCTGAGCGCCGCCGTCCCGGCCCAGGCGGCCACCGGCGGGAACAACGACTTCGGCTGCCGCCCGAGCGCGGCCCACCCCAACCCGGTCGTCCTGCTGCACGGCACCTTCGCCACCTACTACGAGGACCTCAACTTCCTGCAGGCCGACCTGGCCGCCCGCGGCTACTGCACGTTCTCGCTGACCTACGGCGCCTACCCGCAGTTCCCCTTCGCCGGCGGGCTCAAGCCGGTGGCGGAGTCGTCGCTGGAGATCAAGGCCTTCGTCGAGAAGGTCCGCGCGGCCACCGGCGCGGCCAAGGTCGACGTCGTCGGGCACTCCGAGGGTGGCCTCCAGTCGCTCTACCTGGCCAAGATGCAGGGCATCCAGCGCGAACTCGGGCAGGTCGTCGCGATCGCCCCGCCGACGCACGGCGCGAACGCGTCCGGTCTCCTGACGCTGGCCTACACCCTGCTCGGCAAGAGCACGTGGGACACGATCGTCAAGACCATCGGCCTGCCGATCTTCGCCGACGAGCTGGACGGCGGCGCGGCGATCGTCGCGCTGAACACCGGCCCGGTCGCCCAGCCCGGCATCGGCTACACGATCATCACCTCCCGCTACGACGAGCTGGTGACGCCGACCGAAACGTCGTTCGTCCGCGAGCCGGGCGTGCGGAACCAGTACGTCCAGGACTTCTGCCCGGTGGACCCGGTCGGCCACATCGGCGAGGCCTACGACCTCAACGTGTGGCACCTGGTCCGCAATGCCCTCGACCCGGCGAACGCGGCCCCGATCAAGGTCTGCGCCGCGGGCTCGCCCGGCTGAGTATCTGCACCCGCGCGTTCCCCCTCTTCTCGGTGCGAGCGGAGGGGGAACAGATGAACGACGGCGTCTTCGAACGCGTCGAGCGGCTGAGCCGGCGGGAGCGCGAGATCTTCGGCCTGCTCGGCCACGGCCTGTCCAACCGCGGGATCGCCCGCCGGCTGGACATCAGCGAGCGCACCGTGAAGTTCCACGTCAGCAACGTCCTGCTCAAGCTGCGCGTCGAGTCGCGGCTGCAGGCCGGCTCGGTGGCGTGCCTGCTGCGCGCCCGGCCTCCCCTGAACGGCGCAAGTCCAAGGTCCAGTGTCGCCGCCGCGCCCGCGGCGGGAGGCTGGCTGCCGGGCGGAGCCGCCGCCCGGAACGGGGAGGAGCCGGAATGAGGAGATGGGCAGGCGTCGCCGCCGTCGTGGTGCTCGGGGGGTTGCTGGTCCACGGCACAGCGCACGCGGGAACACCCGCGGTGCCGGGCAAGGCTTCCGCCGCCGTGGTCCAGCAGTCGACCGCGGCCGAAAAGGACGTCCTCAGCTCGTGGACGCCCGAACGGATGCGGGCGGCCAAGCCGGCCGACGTCCCGCGCGAACAGCACGGGGCCGAACCGCAGTCGCACGTCCTGCCCGCGCAGGCCGCGCCGGGCGCGGCGGTGGCGAAGACCGTGCCCCAGGCCCCGGCGGCGTTGACCTCGCTCAGCCAGTCGCAGGTCTGGACCGCGCACGGCCAGATGCCCGCGACGACCGTCGGCAAGCTGTACTTCGACGAGCCCGACGGCGGCCACCAGTGCACCGCGAGCGTCGTCAACTCGACGAACCGCAGCATGATCTGGACCGCCGGGCACTGCGTCACCGACGGCGCGAAACACTGGTACAGCAACTTCGTCTTCGTGCCGGACTACGCCGGTTCCGGTGAGCCGCTGGGCCGGTGGAGCTGGAAGTCGGTGTCGACGCCGAACGGCTACTTCGACGGCGGGGACAGCGACTACGACTTCGCGGCCATCACGCTCTGGCCGCGGGCCGGCGTCAGCGTCGCCAACGTGACCGGCTGGCAGGGCTACAAGTTCGGCCAGGGTTACGACTGGAACGTCTACGAGTTCGGCTACCCGTTCGACACGCACCCGGCCCGCGCCGGCATCACCGGCCAGCAGCTGCGCTACTGCACCGGGACGACGTGGCGCCCCGGGATCTGGCCGTTCCAGCCCGACCAGGAGGCGATCCACTGCGACCAGGGCCACGGCGCGAGCGGCGGCCCCTGGCTCGACGACCTGCAGCTGTCCCGCGGCTGGGGCTACCTCGTCGGCAACGTGAGCTACCACTCCGACGACAACTCGGACGAGGAGCGCAGCCCGCACTTCGGCGACGCGGCGATCAACGTCTACAACGCCCAGCAAGCCGCCTGACCCCACCCGTCGTGAGTGAGAAACAGGGTTAGCACCCTGTTTCTCACTCACGAGGGCGTCAGGCGAGGCCGATGGCGAACACGTGCAGGTTGGGGTCCGCAGGCAGGGTCACCGACGCAATCTGCTTCCCGGGCGGGGCGTCGAACGGCGTCGTCGCGTAGATCGACGCCCCGCCGCCCGGCCCGCCCGGCTGGTTGCGGTGGTCCGTGCGGGCCACCAGGGTGTTGCCGAACACCGGGTCCGTGCCGCCGCCGGGGAACACCCAGTCGCCGAAGGACAGGTCGGCGGCCGCGGTGGTGCCGTCGGTGAACGTCACCGTCGCCGACGCCCGGTGGTCGCCGTTCGAAGCCGTGCCGATGAACGACAACCGCGTCCCGGACACGCGGACCGGCTGCCCGGCCGGGACGACGTTGTCCGGCCGGCCCGCCGGCGCCGCGGGCCAGACGAACGACGTGCCCACCGCCTGCGAGGTCTGACCGCCCACCAATCCGGCCGCGGCCAAGGCCTGCCGCGACAGGCTGTTCCCGGCGCCGTCGATGTCGGCCGCCCCGGTGTCACCGTCGTCCGAGATGCCGACGTTCGAGTACGCCGCCGCCAGTCCATCCGGCGGCGCGACCAGCACGATCACCGAGCCCGGCACCGACGCCGGGCCGCCGCGGACGGTCACCGGCACCTGGTAGTAACCCTCGGGTGTCCCGGCGGCCACCGACACGGTCAGCTTCGCGGAACCGCCGCCGGTCCGGTCGTCGAGCCGCAGCTGCCGCGGCCCGGTCACCGAGATCCCGGCCGGCGCCTGCGTGGTCACGTCGAGCACGCGGTCGTGCCCGCCGAGCCGTTGTGCGCTGACCGTGGCTTCCCCGGTGCTCCCGGGCGGGACGACGACCTGGTTGGTCGCCGACGCCAGGAACGGCCGCTCACTGTCGCGATAGGACGGTGGCGTGGCGTCCGCCGCCCACCGCTTGTCCGGAGTGGACACCAGGGAGAAGTCCAGCCGGCCACCGTCGCGCACGGTGCCGGCCGGCAGCGACGTCCGGTTCCAGTCCCGGCCGTTCAGCGACAACGAGTGGACGTACGTCGCCGGCGCCTGCGGCGCACGGATGTCGAGCGTCCGCCCGGAAGGCAGCGACAGCACCGCGCGTTCGAACAGCGGGCTGTGCACGACCAGGTCCGGCGTCCCCGGCGTGGCCGGGTAGATGCCGAGCGCGGCCCAGACGTACCACGACGACTGCGCGCCGAGGTCGTCGTTGCCCGGCTCGCCGTCCGGCGTCGCGCTGAACAGCGTCGTCGCGATCTCGCGGACCACCTGCTGCGTCTTCCACGGCTGCCCGACGTGGTTGTACAGCCACGGGACGCCGAAGTCCGGCTCGTTGCCCGCCCACATGTACGGCTCGTTCGGGCCGACGTTCAGCTTCTGGAAGAACGTGTCCAACCGGGACGCGACCGCCGAAGGTCCGCCCATCGCCGTGACGAGACCGGCCGGGTCCTGCGGGACCAGCCACGTGTACTGGGCCGCGTTGCCCTCGTCGAAGCCGTCCTGGCCGAACTTGCCGGGCGGCGGCGGGACGTAGGCCGCGCCGTCCGGGAAGCGGCCGTCCTGCCCGCGCGGCTGCAGGTACCCGGTCAGCGGGTTGAAGATGTTCTGCCAGTTCTGGCCGCGCTTGGTGAACTCGCGCGCGACGTCGCGGTCGCCGATGCCCTGCGCGAACTGCGCGATCGCGAAGTCGTCGATCGCCCACTCCAAGGTGATCGACGCGCCGACGCGGGCGTGGTCGCCGCGCGAAGCGTCGTTGTTCGGCAGGTACCCGCGAGCGACGTAGTCCGCGATGCCCCGCCGTTCCTGGTACGCCCCAGGCGTGTTGTCGACCGAAGTCGCGCCCTTGACCAGGTACTTCAGCGCCGTCGTGACGTCGAAGTCGCGCGCCCCGAAGGCGTAGAGGTTGGAGATCAGCGCCACCGAGCTGTCGCCGGTCATCTGGCCGGTGTAGGCGTTCGCCAACGGCCAGCGCGGCCACCAGCCACCCTGCACGGCGTCGTTGGTCAGCGACTGCGCCATGTCGCTCGCTTCCTTCGGGAACAGCATGGCGTGCAGCGGCGCGAGCGAGCGGTAGGTGTCCCAGTCGGAGAAGTTCGCGTACTGGTGGCGCCCCGCGGGCAGCGTCCGGATCCGGTTGTCGAAGCCGATGTAGCGCCCGTCGGCGTCGTCGAACGTGTTGGGGTGCATCAGCGAGTGGTACAGCGCGGTGTAGAACGTCTTGAGCTGCGCGGGATCACGGCCGGCGACGCGGATCTTGCCCAGCGCCTGCGTCCACTTGTCCCTTGTGGACTTTCGCACCGCACCGAAGTCCCAGCCCGGGACCTCCGCGGCCATGTTGGCCTTCGCGCCGTCGACGCCCACATAGGACATCGACACCTTCGCGTGCACGGTCTGCGAACCGAACGTCAGGTACGCGCCCGCGCGCGGCGAGTCGACGCGGTCGGTGCCCGGGTCGACCGACGAGCCGTCCCACGTGCCGTGCGCGGTGAACGGCTGGTCGAACGCGATGTCGTAGTAGACCGTGTACTTGTTGCCCTTGCCGCAGAAGTTGCCGGTGGTCGCCGAGCCGCTGACCTCGCGGTCCCCGGTGATCTGCAACGTCGCGGCGGAGTTCCCGGCCAGGCTGGCCCCGCCCTTGACCAGCACCTGCGGCGTCGAGCCCGCCGGGTAGGTGAACGTCGCGAGCCCGGTGCGGGTCGTCGCGGTCAGCTCCGCCCGGACCTTCGAGTCGTCGAGCGTCACGGCGTAGTAGCCCGGTTCGGCCTGTTCGCCGTCGTGGCCGAAGTGCTCGGTGCGGTCCCAGGGCGCGCTGCCGACGTCGCCGGTGACCGGCAGGAGCGGCACGTCGCCGAACGCGGTGCAGCCGACCGAGGCGTGGTCGAGGCTGAACCCGCGGATCCGGTCGGAGTGGTACTGGTAGCCGGCGTACGCGCCCTGGGTGTCCGGCGAAAACTGCATCATCCCGAACGGCGCCGCCGGCCCGGGGAAGTTGTTGATCTCGCCGACCGAACTGCCGCCCCGGCCGGTGCCGATCAGCGGGTCGACGTAGGCCGCCGGATCGCCGACCAGCGGTGACAACGTTGTCGGAGCCGCCGAAGCGACGGCGGGTGCCCCGATCACCGCCGTCGCGACCACCGCCGCCATGAACCTGTACCGCACCCGGTGCCTCCCGAAGCCGACAGCCTTGTCATCCGACCTTTGCCTGCGGCCGGGCCCGGGGTCAACACTTTGACAAAGACCTGGCTCGTGCCCTCAAGGTATGAAGATCCGGTCAGGATCGGGTGGGGACCGTGTCAGGACGCCTAACCTCGACGCCGTGTGCGCACGTGTACTGGTCGCCGAGGACGACGAGAAGCAGGCCGAGGTGCTCCGGCTCTACCTCGAGAGCGAAGGGCACACCGTGGTGCTGGCCCCGGACGGCCGCGCGGCCCTCGACGAGGCCCGCCGCGAGCGGCCCGACCTGCTGGTCCTCGACGTGATGATGCCCGAGGTCGACGGGTTGGACGTCTGCCGCATCCTGCGCGGCGAGTCCGACGTCGCGGTGCTGATGCTCACCGCCCGCGCGACCGAGGAGGACCTGCTGCTCGGCCTCGACCTCGGCGCCGACGACTACCTGACCAAGCCCTACAGCCCGCGCGAGCTGATGGCCCGGGTCCGCACGCTGCTGCGCCGGACGTCGGCCCGCAGCGAGCCGCCCGACCCGGCGCTGCGGGCCGGCGCCCTGCGGCTCGACCCGGTCCGGCACGAGGTGTCGGTCGACGGCCGCCCGGTCGAGACCACCCCGGGCGAGTTCCAGCTGCTGGAGACGCTGATCCGGCAGCCGGGCCGGGTCTTCACCCGGCGGCAGCTGCTGGAGCTGACCCGCGGCGACGACCGGTTCGTCAGCACCCGGATCATCGACGTCCACGTCCTCAACCTGCGCAAGAAGCTCGAGCCGGACCCACAGAAACCCGTCTACCTGCGTACCGTCTTCGGCGTGGGGTACAAGCTGACGGCGGAAAATGACGCGTAGCCCGAGGCGCGCTTCTCAGCCGAGGGCGCATCAGCACAGCTTCCCTCTCCGGCGCAGTCTCGTCGTCCGGCTGACCGCCGTCTCCCTGCTGATCGCGCTGGGCTCGATCGCCGCGACCGCGTGGCTCGCCGTGCAGACCACCACCCGGGCCATCCAGCAGGAGCAGGGCCAAGCGCTGTCGGGCGACGCGACCATCTACACCGAGCTGATCGGCTTCGCCGCGGTCAACCACACCTGGGACCAGGTCGGCCCGCGGCTGCGGGAGCTGTCCGCCGGCACCGGCCGCCGGATCGTGCTGACCACCCTCGACCGCCGGGTGCTCGGCGACTCCGGCGGCGAGCCGGTCACGCTGCCGGTGAAGGCGACGGCGTCGGTCGACCCGCTGCACGTCGACCCGGTGCTGCTGCCCCAGGCCGGGACGAGCGGCATCGACCCGCGCGCGGCGGGCCCGTTCCGGCTGCCCGCGGACGAACGCGAGGACCTCGACGGCCTGGCGCGGAAGGCGGCCGCGTGCCTGACCACCCTCGGCTTCCCCAGTCAGGTGCGCCTCTCGGCGAGCGGCCGCCCGCAGCTCACCGGGCTCGACCCGCTCGCCGCCCGCTACTTCGCGGCCAAGTGCGGCATCTACGACCTCGCCACGCCGACGCCGACCGAGCAGGCCGCGCTCGACCGACTCGACGAAGCCGTGAACCGCTGCCTACAGGCCCAGGGCGCCGAGCAGGTGAAGCTGGGCCTCGACTTCGACGCGCTCGGCGTCGCCGACCAGGGCCCCAGCCGAGCCTGTGTCGACTCCGCCCGCCGCGCGCAGCTGACGCCGTTCGTCGCGCCGCCCGCGTTGCTCTTCACGCTCGGCCCCGGCGGGTCGCAGCTGCCGACGTTCACGCTGTCGAAGGAGAACCTCACCCGGATCCTCGCGGTCACCGGCGGCGTGCTGGTGCTGGCCGCGGCGATCACCGTGCTGGTCGCGCGGCGGCTGTCGCGGCCGCTGCGCGCGCTGACCGAGGCCGCGAAGCAGGACCGGCCGGCGCCGGTGAAGTCCCGCGACGAGGTCGGCTACCTCGCCGCCGCGTTCAACGACCTCACCGCCCGCCGCGAGCGCATCGAAGAGCAGCGCAAGGCGATGGTCAGCGACATCGCCCACGAGCTGCGCAACCCGCTCAACGTCATCCGCGGCCGGCTGGAGGCCGCCGAGGACGGGCACCTGCCGTTCGACCGGGCCCTGACGACGTCGCTGCTCGAAGAAACCGTGCTGCTGCAGCACATCGTCGAGGACCTGCAGGACCTCGCCGCGGCCGACGCCGGCCGGCTGCGGCTGCACCCGGAGCCGGTGGACGCCGCCGAGCTGGCCGGCCACGTCGCCGCCGCGCACGCCGACCGGGCCGCCGCGGCCGGCGTCACGCTCGCCGTGGAGGCGGCCGGCCCGACCGGGCTCGACGCCGACCCGGTGCGGCTGCGGCAGATCGTCGGCAACCTGGTGACGAACGCCATCCGCCACACGCCGGCCGGCGGCCGGGTGACGATCCGTGTCTCGTCCACTGTGGACATCGTGACGCTCGCCGTCGCGGACACCGGCACCGGGATCGCCGCCGCGGACCTGCCGCACGTGTTCGACCGGTTCTGGCGGGCCGAGAAGTCCCGCAGCCGCCAGACCGGCGGCAGCGGGCTCGGCCTCGCCATCGTGCGCCACCTGGTGGCCGCGCACGGCGGCACGGTCACCGTCGAGTCCGAAGTGGACGCCGGGTCGACGTTCACCGTCCGGCTACCGAAGCCGGATCTCCGTGGTGAGGGTGCCGGGGTGCGGGACGCGCAGGACGTGCAGCCGCCGGGCGCCGTCGCGGAGGAACGTGACGGCGGTGGCGGTGACGGTCGCGGCCAGTCCGGTGCCCCAGCCGATGGTCACCGTCGTGCCGCCGCGGCGGATCGTCAGCCCTGACGCGGTCGCCGCGGCGTCGGCGCCGTGGGCGACCGGGGTGCCGTCGGAGAAGCGCACGTCGTCGCCCGGGTGCAGGACCAGCGGAATCTGCTCGGTGAGCGGGGTCGTGCCGCGGACCGCGCGGGTGACGGTGTCGCGGGTGATCGTCAGGTCCGTCCGGATGCGACTGTCCAATCCGTACCGGACGACGACCGGCGCGGAGCCGGGCACCTTCCGGCTGCCGTCCCACTCACGGTCGCCGATGGCGTAGGTGGCGTCGAGGAGGCCGCGCGCGTCCGGGGAGCCGTTCGGGAGCAGGCTGGCCCAGCACTGGGTGTCGTCCTGTTGCGAGTGGACGACCATGCCGGCCCGCGGGTGCCACAGCATGCCCTGCGCGCCCCGGACGTAGCTCGACGGCCGCGTGCCCCAGAACCCGGCCAGGTACAGCCGCGGGCGGCGCACGTAGACGTAGGTCTGGTTCAGCTCGGTGTCCCGGCGCTGGACGGCGAAGTCGGTCGACCGCAGGTACGGCAGCTGCCGGATCGACTCCTGCTTCTCGCCGCGCGACGGGAACGCCTCGCCGTAGGAGACGTGCGCGAGGATGCGTGGCGAGGTGTCCTGTTTGGCCGGTCCGACGGCCGGGCCCGGGGTCGCCGCCCACTGCCCGCGCGTCTCGGCGCGGTCTTCCCGGGTGGTGAAGAACGCGGCCAGGTCCGGCACTTCGGGGACGAACAGCGAAGCCAGGTTGGTCCGGTCCGGGTCCGGGATGACGTCGTCGTAATAGGACACGTGCGTGCGGCTCGACGTGGCGACGTAGGTCAGCGAACCCGAGCCGTCCGGTTCGCGGACGACGTTGTAGCCGAACCAGTCCGCGAACTTCCGGGCCATGCGCACGACCGTGCGGTCGCGGGTCAGCGCGTAGATCTCGGCGATCTCCGGGAGCATCACCTCGAAGTTGTAGTTGACGTCCATCCCGGTCGGCTCGTAGAAGAAGCCGGCCGGGCTCTGGCCGTTCGCGGCGAGGAACTCGATCCGGTCCCGCAACTGCTTGCCCAGCACGGCGTCCGGGTCGAGCTTCAAAGCGAGCTGCGACGACGACAGCCCGGACGCGTTCTGGTTGGCGTACTCGACGGGGTGCACCCAGATCGGGTTGGCCGGGTTCAGGAACCACGTCATGCCCTGGTACAGCGCGGCTTCGATCTCGGCCCGGCGAGCGGGCAGCGCGTTGACCTGACGCAGGTTGGCCAGCGTCTTCGCGAGGTAGCCCAGGCCGAACCCGGTGGCGGCCTTGGACTTCTCGGTGATCGAGTACTCCGGGAACGAGCCGTCGGCGTGCTGCAGGTTCAGGTAGTGCCCGATCGCCGCGTCGAGCCGGTTCCGCAGGGCGGGGTCGAGGAAGTACGGGTTCCACGCGCGCCGGTTCGCGTAGAACCAGCTCAACGTGTAGACGTGCTCCTGGACGCGGGCGTTGTACGGCTCGCTCGGCGTCCGCCACCAGCCGCCGCCGAAGAAGCCCAGAGTGGCGGGATCGGTGCTGACATCGTTGACAATGCCCGGCAAAATGGCGAGGTAGGGCCCGAAGCGCTGCTCCAGCGGCGAGAAGAGCCGCCGGTCCGGGGCGCCGGGCGGGAGCGGGGCGAGGGGCGGGAACGGCCCGGCGGCCGGCGGCACGGCCTCCGCGGCGGAGGTGCCGGCGCCGGCAGCGGCCGGCCCGGCACCCAGTAGCGGGTACCGGCCCGCGGCCGCCGCCGCTCCGGCGCCCACGAGGCCGAGCGCCGCGGCGGCGGTGGCTCCGCCGAGGAAGGTTCTGCGATCGATCACAACTGCCTCCTAGCCTTTCAGGCCGCTTTGAGCGAGCCCTTCGACGAACTGGCGCTGCGCGATGACGAACACGATCAAGACCGGCACGACCGTGGTGGTCGCGGCGGCGAGCTGGACGTTCCAGAGGTGGCCGCCGTAGACGTCGACGTACTGCGTCAGCGCCACCGGCAGCGTGAACATGCTCTTGTCGGTGAGGTACACCAGCGGTTCCAGGAAGAAGTTCCAGGTGTTGAGGAACGTGAAGATGGCGACCGCGGCCAGCGCGGGCTTGGCGATCGGCAGGGCGACGCGCCGGTAGAGCCCGAACCGCGACAGGCCGTCGAGCCGGCCCGCTTCTTCGAGTTCGTTCGGGATGGTGATGAAGAACTGCCGCATCACGAACGTCGCCAGCACGCTCGGCGCGCCGAAGATGGGCACGACGATCAGCGGCCAGTGCGTGTTGGTCAGGCCGAGGTCGTCGACCACCCGGAACAGCGGGATGATCGTGACCTCGCTCGGCACCATCAGTCCGACGAGGATCAGCGCGAAGAGCTTCTCGCCCCGGAACCGGATGCGGGCGAACGCGTACCCGGCGAGCGAGGAGAAGAACATCGTGCCGAGCGTGACGAGCACGGCGATGTAGAGGCTGTTGAAGTACTGCTGCGCCAACGGGAAGTCCGTGAACGCGGTCTTGTAGTTCTCCCACTGCGGCTGGTTCGGGAACAGCTTCGGCGGGTACGCCAACACTTCGTTGGCCGGCAGCAGCGACGCCGTGATCATCCACCAGGTGGGGAACACGAACGGCACGGCCAGCACGACCAGCACCGCGTAGCACGCGATCTTGGCCCTACGACTCATGGAACACCCACCGCTTCCGCATCCGCCACTGCAGCAGCGTGAGCACGAGGATGACGAGGAACAGCACGACCGCCAGCGCGGAGCCGTAGCCGAGGTCGTGGTTGGCGAAGGCCTGCTGGTAGAAGTAGAACACCAGCACGTTGGTGCTGTCGGCGGGGCCGCCGAGGGTGAGCACCTGGATCTGCGCGAACACCTGCAGCGCGCCGGCGACGGTGATGATCGCCGTCAGCAACGTCGTCGGGCTGATCATCGGCAGGATCACCGACCGGAGCCGCCGCCACGGCCCGGCACCGTCCAATTGCGACGCTTCCATGACGGACGCCGGGATGCCCTGCAGTGCGGCGAGGAACAGCACCATGTTCAGCCCGACGTTCTTCAGCACCTGCACGACGATCACCGACAGCATCGCCGTGCCGTTGCCGCGCAGCCAGTTCGGCCCGTCGATCCCGACGGTCCGCAGCAGCGAGTTGACGCCGCCGTTGTCCTGCAGGAGGAAGTTCCAGACGATCGTCCACGCGACGAGCGTGACGACGACCGGCGAGAAGAAGACCGTCCGGAACACCGTGGTGCCGCGCAGCTTCAGGTTGAGCAGCAAGGCCAGCGACAGCGCGAGTGCCAGGTTCAGCACGACCAGGCCGACGCAGAAGATCGCCGTCGCGCGGGCGACCTTCGGCGCGGTCGGATCGTCGAAGAGCTTGGCGTAGTTGTCCGCACCCGCGAACGACGACGTCCCGGCCAGCAGGTTGACGTCCTGGAAGCTGTACCAGACCACCGCGACCAGCGGGGCGACCACGAAGGCGAGGAACCCGAGAGCCTGCGGGGCGACGAAGAGCCACCCCGCCAGCTCGTCGCGCTTCCTCGACGTCCACGTCATTGGCTCAGCGCCGGGTCGATCGCCTGGCAGACCCCGGCGAGCGCGGCGGGCACGTTCGCGTCCGGCTTCCACATCGGGTCCAAAGCGGACTGGACGAGCGACGCGATCCGCGCGCTGCCGGTGTGCGACGGCAGCACCGCGCCGGTCTTGATCCCGTTGACGACGACCTTCTGCAGCTGGTCCTGGCTGAACAGCGGGTTCGCCTTGGCCAGGGTGGCCGCGTTGAGCAGGCTGTCGCGGGCCGGCGGGAAGTACTGGCCGAGCTTCGCCGAGTTGGCCGGGTTGGTGAAGAACGCGAGGAAGTCCGCGGCCGCCTTGGCGTGCTTGCCCTTGACCGGGACGCCGATCCCGGCCTGGCCGATGACCTGCGCGTTCGCCTTCGGCCCGGCGGGCAGCGGCACGATCCCCCACTCGAACGGCTTGGCCTTGAGCAGCCCGGCACGGCTGATCTGCGCGATCGTGAGACCGGCTTCCCCGGCGAAGAAGTCCGCCGTCGTGCCCGGGCCGGGCAGCGCCTTGTCGGTGAAGATCGCCTGGTGCAGGAACGTCATCGCGGACGTCATCTCCGGGGAGGTGAACCCGCACGTCCGGCCGTCCGGGCCCCAGGCGTCGGCGCCGAAGCCGCGCCAGACCGAGGCGAGCAGCACCCACTGCTTGTACTCGAACTCGCGGATGACCAGGCCGGCCTTGCCGGTCTCCTTCGCGGCGACCTGGGTGGCGATCTGCTTGGCCGCGTCCCAGGTCCACCGTCCACTCGCGAGCAGCTGGTCCGGGGTCTCGGTCACCCCGGCCCGGCTGAGCAGGTTCTTGTTGTAGAACATGCCGAACGGCGACGTCGAGAACGGGTAGGCGTAGAGGCCGTCGTCCTTGGTCCACAGCTTCGTCGCGGACGGCACCAGTTCACCGGCGTTGTACCCGGCGGCACTGTCCAAAGTGGGCTTGAGGTTCGTCAGGGCACCGGACTGGACGAAGTCCGGGGCGTCGCGCTCGAGGATCCACGCGAGATCGGGCGGGTTGCCGCCGGAGAGCTGGGTGGTGAGCGCGGCCGAGTACGCGCTGGTGTCGCCCGGGACGACGTCGAACTTGACCGACGCCACCTCCGGGTGCGCCGCGCGGTACTCGGCGGCGATCGAGTCGAAGAGGGCGAGCTGGTTCTTGTCCGTCGTCCAGACGGTCATGCGCAGGGCGATGTTCTTGTCGTCGCCGTCGCCGCCCGAGCACGCCGTCGAAGCCAGTGCGACGGCGGACAGGGCCGCGGCGAGCAGCCGGATTCTCCGGTAGGCCACGATGCCTCCTGGTTATTCGAATTAGCAGCGACCGTAAGTGCCGCTGTCAGTGCTGTCAACAGGCCGCTCGAGCCTCAGCGGGAGTCCGGTGTGGAGGGTGCCGCCGTGGTGGCGCCCTCGTGGATCGTGCACGGCAGGAGCAGCTGGCGGGGCTTGGGGTTCTTCAGCAGCCCGACGAGCACGCGCACGGCGTGCGCGCCCATTTCGTGGCGCGGGATGCGGAACATCGACCAGTCCGTGCCGGTGCTCGGCACCGCGTGCGCGTGCGGCTGCTGCGACGGGTCGGCGTCCCCGAGCACCACGATGGACAGGTCGTCGGGCACCCCCAAGCCGAGTTCGTGCGCGCAGGCCAAGAGGCCGTCGGCCATCGCCGAGCTCTCGACGAGCAACGCCGTGACGCCCTCGTCGAGCGCCTGCCGCAGCGCGATCGCCGGATCGTCGGCGAGGAAGACCAGCGGCGGACGGCGGTGCTTGCGCGCGGCGGCCTCGTACCCGGCGCGCCGGTCGAGGGTCGGTTCGTTCTCCTCGGTCACGCTGAGCAGGCCGATCCGGCGGTGCCCGAGGCCCCACAGCCGTTCGTGCACCTCACGGGTGGCCGCGACGTAATCCGCGCCGACGTAGCTGATCGGCCCGGTCGGCGACTCGCGGCGGCCGACGAACACGAACGGGAACTGCTCCTCGACGAGCTGCGCGAGCTCCTGCGGGTCGTTGTGGCGGCCGAGCAGGATCGAGCCGTCGGCGATGCGCAGCCGGTTCGTGCCCTGTTCGTAGATGCGGCGGCGCCCGTCGCGGCGGCCACCGCTGGTGAACAGCAGCAGGTCGAAGCCCTGCGCCTCGGCCTCCTCCTCGATGCCGAGCAGGAACGGCCGGTAGAAGTCGGCGACGCCGGAGGGGAACACCGACTCGTAGGTGAAGACGCCGAGGATCTGGTTGGACCCGCCGCGCAGCCGCCGGCCCATGATGTCCACCGTGTACCCGGTTTCGCGCAGCACCTGCTGCACGCGGTCGCGGGTCTCGGGGGTGATGCGCAGGCTGTCGGAGCCGTTCAGCACCATGGACACGACGGCCTGCGAGACGCCGGCCAGGCGCGCCACCTGGGCCTGCGTGACCCGGCCCGAACCCGCCGTCATCGGTGACTCCCTCCCGTGCGGTTCGCCTGGACTCTACCGGCGGCCGCATCAGTACCCCCGCACTTCCGGCCACCTGCGTTCCACGCCGGCGGCGTCCAGCACGCGCGCGAAGTCCTCGAAGAGCCGGCTGTCCGCGTGGACGCTCCGCGGCTCGACGTCCTCGCTGATCGCGAAGGCCGCGAGCAGCCCGGCGACCTCGCCGATGTTCCACTCCACCGGGTGCAGCCGGAAGCAGCCGTTCGTGATGTGCGTGGTGCCGATGTTCTTGCCCGCGGGCAGCAGGTTCGTCATCCGGACGGGCAGCAACGCGCCGAGCGGGATCTCGTACGGCACGCTCGCGACGTCGATGTAGTTGTCCCCGCCGGTCGACGGGTGCAGGTCGATCCGGTAGCTCCCGACCCCGACGGCGTCGGCGCGGCGCACCCGGCCGTCGACGCCGAGGATCTCGGCCGAGACGTCGTGCTCGGTGACGGTCGTGACCGCCTTGATGCGCCGGGCTTCGCGGACGTACGCGGATTTCGCGAGCCCGTCTTCCGTGCCGGTGACGTCGGGCCGGAGCTTGAGGCCGGGGAAGCCGGTGCCGCCGTCCGCGCGGGGCGCCTCGGTCTGCAGCCAGTACAGGACGGACAGGCTGAGCTGCTTGGCTTCGTGGTGGGCTGCCTCGACGTCCGCTTCGCCTGCGTGGCCGGGGACCGTGAGCGCGGGCTTGAGCCAGTAGTCGTTGAGCGGCCAGTTGACCAGCGTGATGTCGGAGCCGAACGCGCCTTCGGTGTGCAGGTTGCGGGCGAGGATGCGGCGGAAGGCCCACAGTTCCTTGTCGCCGGCGTCGGCGCTCTGGTCGGCGCTCACCGCGAGCGGGTCGCCGGGCGGGTTCGGGACGAAGGTGCGTTCCACCGGTTCGAGCGTCCGCGGGTCCGGGGCGGCGAAGCCGAGCAGCGGGCCGGGCCAGAAGTCGGGCTGGTAGCCGCGCCAGAAGCCGTACATCTCCGGCTTGTCGATGACGTGGTTTTCGCCTTCGTGGTGGGAAACCGCGAAGCAGTAGGTGATGCCCTGGAGGTTCGCCGGGGCGGCCTCGTCGGGGGCATGCGGTTCGCCGTGGTCCGCTTTGGACTCGGCCCCGGTGACGTGCTCGGTGCCGGTGAGCGGCAGGAGGTCGCCGTTCTCGGTGGCGTCGAGGACGTACTGGGCTTTGACGGTGACGCGGTCTGCGCCGTTCTCGAGCGTGACGGCGTCGACGCGGTCGTTCGTGGTGTGCGCTTCGACCGGGCGGTGGTGGCGCAGGACGTGGATCCGCCCGGCGCTGACGTGCGGCGCGAGCATGGCCTCGATGACGGCCAGTGCCACCCGGGGTTCGTGGCACAGCTTGCTGACGCGCCCGGCGCCGGGGTTCAGCTCCGGGTGCTTCGCGGCCTCGGCGCGCAGCGGGTAGTGGCGGCGGTAGTGGTCGCGGATGCCCGCGCGCAGGTCGCGGTAGGTGCGGGTGGAGCCGAACCGCTCGATCCACGGGTTCTCGTCCGGCGGAACGGCCTGGGCGGTGAGCTGCCCGCCGAGCCAGTCGGTCTCTTCGGTGAGCACGACGCGCCGCCCGCGGGCCGCGGCGGCCAGCGCGGCGGCGACTCCACCGAGTCCCCCGCCGACCACCAGAATCTCGGTGTCCAGTTCCCTCATGAGCCCTTCCCGGCGCTGATAATTCGAATTACTACGCGGGTATGGTGCGACCCGGGCGGGTCGGGCGTCAAGAGCCAGAACCGGACAGGACTACAGCGGCAGGCCCGCGTAGTTGTCCGCCAGCTCGGTCTTCGCGGCGGTCGACGTGACCGTGCGGCGGAGCTGGGACAGCTGGAGCTGGGCGTCGAAGTCGTCGCCGTGGCGGTGCAGCATCGACGTCATCCACCAGGAGAAGTGCGTGCAGCGCCAGACCCGGCGCAGCGCCGTCTCCGAGTAGGCGTCCACGAGTTCGTCGTCGCCTTGGAACGACGCCTTCAACGCACGGGCCAGCAGGGCGACGTCGGCCACCGCCAGGTTCAGGCCCTTCGCGCCGGTCGGCGGCACGATGTGCGCCGCGTCGCCGGCCAGGTAGAGGTTCCCGTGCCGCATCGGCGTCGTCACGAAGCTGCGCATCGGCAGGACGCTCTTCTCCGTGATCGTCCCGGTTTCGAGGGTCCAGCCGTCGAGGCCCAGCCGTTCGGACAGCGCCGTCCAGATCCGGTCGTCGCTCCACTCGGCGATGTCCTCGTCCGGCGCCACCTGAAGGTAGAACCGGCTCACCCGCGGCGAGCGCATGCTGTGCATCGCGAACCCGTCCGGGTGCCAGGCGTAGATCAGCTCGTCGGTCGACGGTGCGACGTCGGCCAGCACGCCCAGCCACGCGAACGGGTACGTCCGCTCCCAGACCTTCGGGTCCGGGACGGACGCCCGGCTCGGCCCGTGGAACCCGTCGCAGCCGACGACGACGTCCGCGTCGATCCGCCGGGCCGTGCCGTCACTGTCCACAAAGGTCACGTACGGCGTGCCGGTGACGTCGTGCACGGCCACGTCCGAAGCCGAGTAGTACGCCGGGCGGCCGGCCTTTTCCCGCGCCGCCATGAGGTCCTTGGTCACCTCGGTCTGCCCGTAGACGGTCACCGACCGTCCGATGAGGCCGGTGAAGTCGATGTGGTGGCGCTCCCCCGGTGCCTGCAGGTAGATGCCGCGGTGCTCCATGCCCTCGACGTCGAGCCGGTGCCCGAGGCCGACCTGCCGCAGCAGCTCGACCGTGCCCGCTTCGAGGATGCCCGCGCGGATGCGGGCCTGGACGTACTCGGCGGTCTGGCGTTCGACGAGCACCGAGTCGATGCCGTCGAGGCCGAGCAGGTGGGACAGCAGCAGCCCGGCCGGGCCGGCGCCGACGATGACGACCTGGGTGCGCACTGGAGCACGTCCTTTCCCGCGGGGAGCCCCGAGCATCTCCCGGCGGGCCGGGCACCGACTACGGCATTCTCATTCAGTGAGAGAGCGTCCGCGAGATGCCGCGCGCCGCCGCCCGCAGCGCCGGGATCTGCATCCGCGCGTTGCGGTCGTTGGGCACGATCACCGACAGCGCCGCGACGACGGTGTCGCCGCGTCCGCGCAGCGGCACCGCGATGCCCGTCGTCTCCTCGTCGATGAACCCGGCGCAGAACGCGTAGCCGTCGCGCCGGACGTCGGCCAGGAACCGCCGCAGCCGCGCCGGGTCGGTCAGTGTCGTGCGGCGGAACGCCTCGAGCGGGCCGGACAGAACCTGTTCCTGCAGGTCGGCGGGTGCGTGGGCGAGCAGCACGAGCCCGGACGACGACGCGTGCAGCGGCAGCCGGCCGGCCACGCGCGTCACGTTGACGACCGCGCCGGGCGCCGAGAGCCGCTCGACGAAGAGCACCTCGCGGTCCTCGAGCACCGCGAGCTGGGTGTGGTGCCCGACGACGGCGTGCAGGTCCTCCATGAAGGGCATGGCGGCTTCGCGCAGCCCGAGCGTCGGCGACGCGCGCGACGCCAGTTCCCACAGCCGAACGCCCACGCGGATCCTCCGATCGGGGTCGCGGCTCAGCCAGCCGTGGCCGACCAGCTCGTCGACGAGCCGGGACGCCGTGGCGATGTGCAGGTTCGCGCGGCGCGCGATGTCGGTGACGCGCAACGCCGGCGTGTCCGGCCCGAAGGTCTCGAAGATGCGGACGGCCCGCGTCAGCACGGAGTCGCGTTTCTCCACGTCAGGCAGTGTGCCCCACCGCGGCGGGGCACACCGCCCGGCGTCACGGCAGCGAGTTCAGGAACGGCTCGTGGCTGTTCTGGAACTCCCAGTTGTAGTACTTGTCCCAGTTGATCGACCAGGTCATCAGGCCCCGCAACGCCGGCGAGGCGCCGCCGCGCAGCGTGTACGAACCGCAGCCACTGCCCTTGACCAGGCAGTTCACCGCCGTCTGGACGTCGGCGGGCGAGGTGTAGCCGTTGCCGGCGCTGACCGCGGCGGGCAGGCCGATCGCGATCTGGTCGGGGCGCAGGCCGGGGAAGAACTGGCCGGTGTTCGCCACGGTGAAGCCGGCTTTGAGCATGTCGGTCATCGCGATGTGGAAGTCCGCGCCGCCCATGTTGTGGTAGGAGTTGTCGAGGCCCATGACGGGACCGGAGTTGTAGTCCTGGACGTGCAGCACGGTGAGCGAGTCCCGCAGCGCGTGGATGACGGGGAGGTAGGCGCCGGTCCGCGCGTCACCCGCGCTCGTGCCGCCGTAGAACTGGTAGCCGACCTGCACGAAGAACGTCTCGGGCGCCATTGTCAGCACGAAGCCCGAGCCGTACTTGGCCTTGAGCGACTTCAGCGCCGAGATGAGGTTGACGATCACCGGCGTGGTCGGGTTGCGGAAGTCGGTGTCGCCGGCGTTGAGCGAGAGCGAGTGGCCCTCGAAGTCGACGTCGAGGCCGTTGAGGCCGTACTTGTCGATGATCGCGGAGACGGAGCTGACGAACTTGTCCCGCGCGGCGGTGGTGGTCAGCTGGACCTGGCCGTTCTGGCCGCCGATGGAGATGAGGACCTTCTTGCCCTGCGCCTGCTTGGCCTTGATGGCGGCGGTGAAGTCGGCGTCGCTCTCGACGTTCGGGCATTCGGTGGCCGGGCAGCGGGTGAACCGGATGTCCCCGGAGGTGACGGAGGTCGGTTCGCCGAAGGCGAGGTCGATGATGTCCCAGGCGGCGGGGACGTCGGCCATCCGGACGTAGCCCGAGCCGTTGGCGAAGCTGGAGTGCAGGTAGCCGATGAGGGCGTGCTTGGGCAGGCCGGTGTCGACGCAGCCGGCGGTGCTCCCGCCGGCGGTCGCGCTCTTCGGCGACTCACCCGCTCCGTTGTAGGCGGCGACCGAGTAGCTGTGGGTCGTGCAGGCGGCGAGGCCGCCGATGGTGGCGCTGGTCCCGGTGGTCGTGGCGACGACGGTGCTGCCTTCGTAGACGCGGTACCCGGTGACGGTCCCGGCGCTCGCGCCCCAGCTCAGGGCGATGGAGTTGTTCGTCGCTGTGGTGATTTGCGGGGTGCCGGGAGCTGTGGGCGTACCCGGGGTGGTGCCACCGGGTCCGTCGAGGACGACGTCGTCGGCGTAGTAGGTGCCGGCGCCGTACCAGCCGTGGAGGTAGAGCTGGGCGGAGGTCTGGTTGCCGGTGGTGAAGGTGAGGGACAGCTGGTTGTAGGCGCTGCCGTTGCCCGACCAGGTCGACGGGCCGCCGGTGACGCCGAGGTAGACGGGGTTCCCCCGCACCCAGGCCGAGACGGAGTAGGTGGTGTTCGGCTGAACGGACACGGTTTGCGAGCACTGGGCGTAATCGGCACCGACGGGCGTGCCGGCGAGGGCGTAACCGCCGCTGTGCGCGGGGGTGGTGACGGTGGCGGCGTTCGCGCAGGTCCAGCCGGTGAGGGAGCCGGCTTCGAAGCCGGGGTTGGCGAGGAGGTTGGCCGCATCGGCGGTTCCGGTGGCGATCCCGGAGAGCGCGAGCAGTGCGGCGGCGAGGAATGCGGACAGTCTGGAACGCCTCATCGGGTCCTCCAGTCGGGGAGACTGGAGGTATTGTCTAGACCAATATGTAAAATGTTTAGACCAACTAAAGGCGGTTTCGACGGCGGGCGAGCCTCGCGCCCGCGCCTCGGCAGCCGCTGTGGGCCCGCGCGTCGGCCGCCGCCGTGCCCGCGCCTCGGCGGCTGCTGTGGTCAGCCTCGCGCCACCGATCGCCCGAACCGCGGCCCCGGCCCGCCTGCGCCCGCCGCCGAGCAGCCCTCCTCAGCCCCGTCCCCACACCCGCCGCCGAGCAGCCTTCCGCAGACCCCCGCCTCACACCCACCCCCGAGCAGTCGTCCGCCGCCCCAGCCTTCCTCCCGCCCACCGCCGAACAACCTTCCGCGGCCCCGCACCCGCCGCCGCGCAGCCTTCCGCAGCCCAGCCCGCCTCGCGCCCGCCGCCCGAGCAGTCTTCCGCGGCCTGTCGTGAGTGTTCAGGGCGGTTCTAACCGCCCTAACCACTCACGACATCTTGCACGGCTCGGCAGCTCACCAGGGACTTGGCCACCACCCGCGTCCGCCTCGCGCCGGCCCGGTCGATCACCTGCACGCTGCTCCACCCCGCCGGCACGCGCTCCGCCAGCAGGCCCTCGCGCCAACGTCCCACGCGCCGCACGTGGCGGGCGAACGACCGCGGCCGCACCACTCTCCCCCGGCTCCGCTGCCCCGCCAGCGCCTCCGCAGCCGTCGCGTCCAGGAACAGCAGCCGTACCGGGCGGCCGCTCACCGCCCCCACCAGGGCCAGCAGCGCCCGCGTGGTCGCGCGCGTCGACGGCTCGTGGACCACGATCGGCCCTCTCGCCAGCGCCCGTCTCACCACCCGGGCCCGGTGCCACGCGTGGACGACCGGCCGGTAGCAGCGGTACGGGACCGACGGCACCGCCGCCGCCAGCCGCGTGCGGACCTGGTCGGAATCCAGCACCACCAGGCCGGGCGCGGCGTGGCCGAGCATCGTCGTCTTGCCCGCGCCGGGCAGGCCCGCCACGACGAGCATGTCGCGGGGCCCGAGTTCGATGACCGTGGGCTCGCTCATGCCCCGTCAACGCCCCGGCGAAGGTAATGGTTCCTTTACCTTTAACTCACGGAACGTGACCGTCCGAGGAACAGACCCGACCGTACGGACGGCACCACCCGGAGAGGCGCGCCGATGTCACCACCCGTGCCCGAAGTCACCCACTCGCCTGAAAACCCATGCGCGGCAAGGCATTCGCCGGCCGGGAACCGCTTCGGGTGAAGATCGTCCCGGCCCCTTCCCGGCGTCCGGATTTTGCCTATCTTCTGAAGGGGACGCTCGGCCTAGAACAGGGGAACTCGTCATGACCCAGTCGCTGGAACTCCCGGTCCAGGAATTCTGTCTCGATTGGACGCTCACGGGCGACGAAGGCGGCCGGGTCGGCGTCACGCTCTCCGGGCAGGTGTCCCTGCTCGACAACAACCGGTTCTACAAGATCGACGGCGTCGTCTACGTCACCGAGGGTGACGCCGATATCCGCGCGGTCGGCAACCCGTGCCTGTCCGTGCGGCGCAACGGCGTCGAGAAGTCCGGGCGCCAGTGGGGCTGGGAGATGTGCTCGGCCCGCAAGCGCCTCGCCGCGCTGAACACGATGGAGGGCTACTTCGTCCGCACCGGCTACTGGGCGCCGGCCGACCGCGCGATCCAGCTGAGCCTCTGCGCCGAAACCGGGTGGAGCAGGCGGAAGAGCTACAGCCCGCACGTCACCGTCCGGATGGTCGACTGACCACTGTGGACGCGCGGCGCCGCGCCGCCGCGACCACGAGCCCCGCCGCGACCGCACCCGCGACGGCGCACCCGGCCCCGAACCCCGGCGCCGGTTCGTGCACCCGCAGCACACAGACGCACAGCCAAGCGACGGCTCCGAACAGCAGGCCCAGCACCGGCCCGCCGACCGCCGCGCCGCGCCAGCGGTGGCCGTTGCGGATGGTTCGCAGCCCCGATTCCAGGTAGGCGAGCGCGAACAGCGCCAGGATGAGGCTGCCCGCACCCATCGCGCTGGCCAGCGGGTGCTGGCTGGTGAGCAGGGTGAAGACCTGGGTGACGGGCCCGGTCCGGACGGTCGCGGTGACCGCCCCGCCGACCACCCACCGCGCGATCGCCGGCAGGGTGAGCTCGGCGGTGAAGCCGTTGCCGTCCGGTTTGGCGATGGTTTCGGCCGAGCCGAGCGGAATCCCGGCGGCGGACAGGCTGAGCGCGACCCGCCCGGGATTCCCGGCACCGGCGAAGGTGAGCGGCTTGCTGAGGTCCACTTCGACGGGCGCGGTGACCCGGGCGCCGCCGAGCAGCAGGGTGGGCGACGCCTCGTGCGGCAACCGGTCGGGATTGAGCAGCGCGAGGACGATCAGCACGACGGCGGCGGCCGCGGCGGCGAGCCGCAGCCAGAGAACGGCGGCCCGCGAGCGGCTGGAGTCGGAATCCGGGGCGAGTGTGCCGCCGGTCGGGCCGGAACCGGCGCCGAGCGAGCCGGACCCGGGCCCGCTCGCGAAGCCCGGTCCGGAGCCGATGGCGCCGGATCCGAGGCCGCCGGCATGGCCGGCCTGGGAGCCACCCGCCAGGCTCGTGCCGCCGGCAGAGCCCGGTCCGAAGCCGCCTGCCGCGCCGGCCTCCGCACCCCCTGCGCCGCCGGCAGAGCCCGGTCCGAAGCCGCCTGCCGAGCCGACGCCCAGCCCACCGGCGAAGCCGGCCTCGGCACCTCCCGCGCCGCCGGCAAAGCCCGGTCCGGAGCCCGCCGCCAAGCCGGCCGCGCCCGCGCCGGCCGCCGCGCCGAAGCCAGGACCGCCTGCCACGCCTGGGTTCGTGTCCAACCCACCACTCGTCGCCACGAGTGTCGCGTTTGGACCCGTCGGCCGTCTCACCGGCCGCGTCCGCTCGTCCACCACCGGCGCCGTCGGCGAGTTCAGCCCCGCGATCACCCGGGGCGTCAAGTGCAGCACCGGTACCCCGGACCGCTCCAGCCATCCCGGCCCGTAAACCGCCGTCGCCGCGGCCGCCAAGTCCGCCGCGAACGACTCCGCCTCGCGGTACCTCGCGTCCAGTTCCCGGGCCAGCGCGCGCATGATCACGCCGGCGATCGGCATCGGCACTCCCGAAATCGGCTTCGGGTCGGTGAACATGTGCTGGCGCATCATGCTGATCGCGCCGCGCGTGTTGTCGAACGGCAGCTCCTTCGACAGCAGCTCGTACAGCACCGTGCCCGCCGCGTACACGTCGGCCGCCGGGCTCAGCGCGTTGCCCATCGCCTGCTCCGGGGCGATGTACGCCGGCGTGCCGAGGATCTCGCCACCGTGCGTGACCAGCGTCGCGCCCTCGCTGATCACCCGGGCGATGCCGAAGTCGGCCACCTTCACCACGCCCTGCAGGTTGAACAGCAGGTTGCGCGGCTTGACGTCGAGGTGCAGCACGCCCGCGCGGTGCGCCGCGTGCAGCCCGGCGAGCATCGCCAGGCCGATCGCGCACGCCTGCTCGCCGCTGACGCCGTCGCCGTGGAACCGGCTGTGCACCGTGCCGCCGTCGAGGCGTTCCATCACCAGCAGGTGCTCGCGGCCGGTGCGGACGTAGTCGTACACCGGCACGATGTGCGGGTGGTCCAGGCTGGCCAGCACGCGCGCCTCGCGGTCGAACAGCTCGCTGCTCGCCGCGTGGTTGAGCACGTCCCACGGCAGCTGCTTGATCGCGACGTGCCGCCCGAGCGTCCGGTGCGTCCCGGCGAACACGACCCCCATGCCGCCCTCGCCGATCTCCGCCCCGATGTCGTACTGCGGCAGGGCGGCGACCAGCTCGGCCGGTGCGCTCATCGGGTGAATTCCTGCGTCGGCGGGACGGCCAGCCGCACCGTGGTGTCACTGTCGGTGACGGCCGGCGGCGGCGCGGGGTGCGGCGTCAGGTAGCCGAGCAGGAACGCGATCGCCGCGGCGCCGAGCACCACCGGGATCTCGACCGCCGGCTCCGGCGGGACCAGCCGCAGCACCGACAACGTGATCACCGCGACCAGGCCGGTGCCGAACCCGGCGGGCAGGAACCGCAGGCCACGACGCCAGCGGTTGGGCGCGAGGCGATGCCGGGCCAGCGCGAGCAGCGCGGTCAGCCACGCGAGGACGGTGAGCACGAGCATCGCCAGGCCGAAGACGCCGTAAACCGACCAGAAGGACCCCTGGACGTCGGCGACGGTGGTCGCTTCGCCGAGCGTCACGCGCTGGGCGTCGAGCAGCTCGACCGACGACGGCAGCAGTCCCGTCGCCTGTCCGGCGAGATCGCCGAGGTCGAGCACGAACGTCCGGGTGATCGAGCCCCGCGCCGGAACTTCGAAGGGTGCCGTCGTGTCGTAGGCGAAGAACGTCAGGGCGAGCGCGACGCCGGAGAGCCGCACGCTGCGGACCTTCACCGGCGCGGTGCCCGAGTTGGTGGCCACGACCTGCAGCTCGATCTGCCGGGCCGGGTCGATCGGGACGGTCGCGTCCGCGACCGGCCGCCCGTCGATCGACGCCTGCACGTCGAGCGAGCCGGAGTCCGCCGAAGCGGCCGGCGCGCCGACCAGTACGGCGCACAAACCCAACGCAACCCCCGCCGCGATGACACGTCCCATTGGGCATCCCCTACTTGCGTTATCCGACTGGTCCGGAATGCTACAGCGAGCACACACCGGGGAGGGACGTCCCAATGCGATTCGTGGTTCGGCTGTTTTTCGGCGCCGTGGCCGGAACGTTGCTTCTGCTCGCCACCGCGACCAGCGCCAACGCACAATCACCATACATATCCTCGGTTAGTTTACAACCATCAACCGGGAAGGCTGGGAGTTCCTTCACCATTGCGTGGAATTTCTATCCCTGCAAAGGCCCGGTCACCTTTTCGTGGAATGGCACGCCGATGTGGTCGGCGAACACCGACCTGCAGACCAACACCAAAGGCACCGTCGCGGCCACGGTGCCCGCCGGCGCGCAGCCCGGCACCTACCCGGTGACCGGCACCTGCACCAACGCCCGGACCGGTGCGGCGCTCAGCGGCGGCAGCCGGTTCACAGTGACCGCCACGCCGACCACGACCCCGCCGCCGACCACGACCACCCCGCCGGTCGTCACCACGAAACCGACCCGGCCCGGCACCACCACGACCCCGCCGACCCCCACGACCACCACCCCGCCGGCCACCACGAGCACCCCGCCGACGTCGACCACCCCGGCCACGCCCGGCACGCCCACGACCACCAGCACCGAGCCGAAACCGGGGGAACTGGTGCTCGACCGGCCGAGCGTCCAGCCCGGCGACGAGCTGTCGGCGTCCGGAAAGGGCTGCAACCCCGGACGGCGGGTCACGCTGACCGCCGACGGCACCGAGGTCGGCTCCGCCTTCACCGACAGCTCCGGCGCCTTCACCGCGCCCGTCCAGTTCACGCGGATCGAAGCGGGGCGGCACACCGTCGTCGCCGAGTGCGGCGTGCGGCTGACCGGCTCGGTCGACCAGGTCGTGACCCGCTCGTCCGGCGGGCAGACCGGCACCCTCGTCGTCCTGGTGTTCTTCGTGCTCGCGGGCATCACGGTGATCCGCTTCCGCTGACCCCCGGTTGACATGCAGCCGTTGGGGGGGGGGGGGTGGATTTGGCGGCGAACGGCGGGGTGTGTGGGGGGGGGGGGGCGGGGCGGGGGGTGGGAGGGGGGGGGCGCGGCCCC
>NZ_JBFANX010000031.1:108496-117596 GCF_040675005.1 Amycolatopsis sp. NPDC049691 | reverse complement strand
GGCCTCATCTTTCGGGGCGGGGGCGCTTTTTGGGGGGGGCCCCCCCCCCCCCCCCCCCCCACCCCCCCCCCACGACCGGCCGCGGCAGACCTCGCTAGTGGACCGCCATGCCTTCCGGCATCGGCTCGAACCTCGCGTGCCGGCGGGTGAAGGTCGCCGTGCCCGAGGTCATCGAGCGCAGGTCGATCAGGTAGCGCACCAGTTCCGTCGCCGGCACCTCCGCGCGGATCACCGTCCGCCCCCCGTCGCCGGCTTCGGTGCCCAGCACCCGGCCCCGGCGCGAGGAAAGGTCGCCCAGCACCGTGCCGAGGTGCTCGTCCGGCAGCCGGATCGCCACCTCCTCCAGGGGCTCCAGCATCGTGATGTGCCCGTTCGCCGCCGCCTCGCGCAACGCCAGCGCACCCGCCGTCTGGAACGCCGCGTCGGACGAGTCGACGCTGTGGGCCTTCCCGTCGACCAGCGTCACCTTCACGTCGACCACCGGGTGCCCGTCGGCCAGTCCCTTCTGCAGCTGGGCCCGCACCCCCTTCTCCACGCTCGGGATGAACTGGTGCGGCACCGAGCCGCCGACGACCTTGTCGACGAACTGGAACCCGCCGCCGCGGGGCAGCGGCTCGACCTCGATGTCGCAGACGGCGAACTGGCCGTGCCCGCCGGACTGCTTCACGTGCCGCCCGTGTCCCTTGGCCGGCTTGGTGAACGTCGAGCGCAGGCTGATCTTCACCGGTTCGGTCTCGACGTCCGCGCCACCCGCGCGCAGCCGCGAGAGGACGACGTCGGCGTGCGCCTCGCCCATGCACCACAGCACCAGCTGACCGGTCTCGGCGTTGCGGTCCAGCCGCAGCGTCGGGTCGCCGGCGACCAGACGGGAAAGGTTGCGCGCCAAGGTGTCCTCGTCGCTGCGGGTCTTCGCGACCACCGCCACCGGCAGCAGCGGCTCCGGCATGGCCCACGGCTCCATCAGCAGCGGCTCCTCCGGCGAGGAGACGGTGTCGCCGGTCTCGGCCGAGCCGACCTTCGTCAGCGCGCAGAGGTCGCCCGCGACGCAGTAGGGCACTTCCCGCAGGTTCGCGCCGAGCGGGGAGTAGAGGTGCGCGACGCGCTCGTCGGCGTCGTGGTCCTCGTGCCCGCGTTCGGCGAGGCCGTGCCCGGACACGTGCACCGGCCGCTCGGGCCGCAGCGTCCCGGAGAACACCCGGACGAGGGACACCCGGCCGACGTAGGAGTCGACGGCCGTCCGGACGACCTCCGCGGCGAGGGGGCCCGCGGGGTCGGCGGTGATGGCGGCGTGCTCCCCGCCGTCCGGCGTGGTGACGTCGGGTGGCTTGTGCTCCAGGGGCGAGGGGAACGCGCGGACGATCCCGTCGAGCACCTCGGCCAGGCCGATCCCGCTGGTCGCGCACACCGGGATCACCGGGTGGAACGACCCGCGCGCGACGGCGGTTTCGAGGTCGGCGATGAGGGTTTCCTCGGCGATCTCCTCGCCGGCGAGGTAGCGGTCCATCAGGGACTCGTCCTCGCTCTCGGCGATGATCCCTTCGATCAGCTCGTTGCGGGCCTCGGCCATCCGCTCGAGGTCGGCCGGGTCGGGCTCGCCGAGCTTCGGCGGGTGCCCGCCGGAGTAGTCGAAGTACCGCTGGGTGATGAGCCCGACCAGGCCGTCGCCCGCGGGCAGGTACAACGGCAGCACGCCGTCGCCGAACGCGGCCCGGCAGGCGGCGATCTCGGCCATCGCGTCGGCCCGGTGGTGGTCGAGCCGCGAGACGACGACCGCGCGCGGCATCCCGACCGCCGCGCACTCTTCCCACACCGCGACCGTCGCCGCGTCGACGCCTTCGGCGGCGCAGACGACGAACAGCGCCGCGTCGGCCGCGCGCAGCCCGGCGCGCAGCTCCCCGACGAAATCGGCGTACCCGGGGGTGTCGATCAGGTTGATCTTGTGGCCCTGGTGCAGCACCGGCGCGACCGAGAGGCCGACCGACCGCTGCTGGCGCACCGCCGCGGGATCGTGGTCGCACACCGTCGTCCCCTCGACCACCGAGCCCGCGCGCGGGACGGTGCCGGACGCCGCGAGCAGCGCCTCGGTGAGGGTCGTCTTCCCCGAGCCGGACGGGCCGACGAGCACGACGTTGCGGACCTTGGCGGGGTCGTCCACAGCGACGGCGGCCCCGGTGTCGGCGTTCTTGGCTTGTTTGTCTGCCATGACGACTCCTCGGCGAACGGCTGGTGTACGGGATGTGTCCTCGATCACACACCCGCTACCCTGGTCACGGCAAGGCAGGGCCCCCGGGACCAGCCGAATGCCCGGGGGACACGGGGCAGGGGGAGTGACGTGGACAGGCGGACTTTCTTGCGGGTTTCCGGAGCGGTGCCGGTGGCGGGCCTGGCGGGGTGGCCGCCGCCGGACGACTGGGAACGGCTGCGGAAGCGGCTTTCGGGGCCGCTCTTCCGGCCGGGCGACCCCGGTTACCCGGAGGCCAGGCAGGGATTCTTCACGATGTACGACGACCGGATGCCGTCGGCGGTCGTCGGCGCCGCGCGGGTCGAGGACGTCCAGGCCGCCGTCGGCTTCGCCGCTCGGCACGGCTTGCCGGTGGCGGCCCGCAGCGGCGGGCACAGCTACCCCGGCTATTCCACAGTGGACGGCGGGATCGTCGTGGACCTGAGCCGGTTTTCCGGGATCGAGGTGCGCCCGGACGGGCGCGCGGCGATCGGCGCGGGGGCCCGGCTGGGCCCGATCGCGACGACGCTCGCGGCGGCCGGCCGCGTGCTGCCGGCGGGCAGCTGCGGCACGGTCGGCATCGCCGGGCTGGCCCTCGGCGGCGGGGTCGGCGTGCTGGACCGCAAGTACGGGCTGACGTGCGACCACCTGGAGGCGGCGCGGATCGTCACGGCCGACGGGCGGGTGCGGACGGTGTCGGCGGCCGCGGAGCCGGACCTGTTCTGGGCGCTGCGCGGCGGCGGGGGCGGGAACTTCGGGATCGTCACCGGCCTCACCTTCCGGACCGTGCCGGTCGCCGACGTCGCCACCTTCGCCCTCGCGTTCCCGCCCGCCGCCGGGGCCGCCCTGCTCGCCGCCTGGCAGGAGTGGCAGCCGGCGGCGCCGGACGAGCTGTGGTCGGGGATGGGACTGGCCTGGAACGAGGCTTCGCTCGGCGGCACCTTCCTCGGGCCGCGGCCACGGATGCACGCGCTGCTCGAAGACCTCGTCCGCCGCGTCGGCACCGCCCCGACGGTGTGGAACGAGGGCGTCCAGGACCACCTGAGCGCGATGCGCTCGTTCGACGACCAGGAGTCCCGGCCGTCGGCTGCCGCGGACCGGGGGACCTACATCGGCACGTCGCGGATGCTGACCCGGCCGCTCGCCGACCCGGCCGCGGTCGTCGGGGTGCTGACGCGCGACCCTGGTGTCCGCACGATCGTCGACTCGGCGGGCGGCGCCATCGCGCGCGTCGGCGCCCGGGAGACGGCGTTCCCGTACCGCACGGCGCTCGCCGGCCTCCAGTTCCTGCACGGCGCGGCACCCGAGGACGGCGGCGAGGCCGGCGCCCGGCGTTCGCTCGCGGCGGTGCGCGACGGGCTCGGGCCCGAGTTCGGCCGCACCGGCTACGTCAACTACCTCGACCCGGAGATGCCGGACTGGGCCGAGGCCTACTACGGGGTGAACCTGCCGCGCCTGCGCGCGGTCGCCCGGAAGTATGACCCGCGAGGAATTTTCGCTTTCCCGCAAGGACTTTCGGTGCCCCGCTCGACTGTCCATATCGGAGAGACGTAAGCTCCGCGGCACTCGGCAGAGAGGCAGCGCGTGCTCGACCTGGCATTCTCCACAGAGGACCTGGCGCACACCCGGTTCGCGTTCTCCCCGGCGTGGGAGGTCGTGGCGAGCGTCCGCGTCCTGAACCAGCCGGGGGAGCACGCGCTGCACCTGCCGTGGGTCAAGCGCGCCACGGCCGCGCTCGACGAGGCCGGGCTGGACATCGGGCTGCTGCGCGACCTCGTCCCGCTGCGGCACCTGCCCGGGTTCCTGGCCGCCACGCCGTCGACGCCGCTGCCCGACCTCGCCGGCGAGCTCGCGGACCTGCGCGACGTGCCGGCCCGCGTCGTCCGGCGCGAGCTGGACGCGATGGCCGGGCCGCGCACGCCCGCGCTGAACCGCTTCCACCGCGACCCCGAGGCCGGCCTCGAGCGGCTGGCGACGTTGATGGAGCAGTACTGGGACCTCGTGCTCGCCCACGACTGGCCGCGCATCCGCGCGCTGCTCGAGGCCGACGTGCTGCACCGGTCGCGGATGCTGGCCCAGGGCGGGGCCGCGGAGCTGTTCAACGACCTGACGCCGCTGGTCCGCTGGCAGGGCGGGACGCTCACGGTCGCGCACCGCCACCTGCACGCGGCCGTGCCGCTCGACGGGCGCGGCCTGGTGCTCGTGCCCTCGGCGTTCGTGTGGCCCCGGGTGTTCTCGAAGACCGACCCGCGGTGGCAGCCGGTGCTGCGCTACCCGCCGCGCGGGATCGCCACGCTCTGGGAGACGGGGACGGCCACCGCGCCCGGTGCGCTGGCCGCCGTGGTCGGCCGCGGCCGGGCCATGCTGCTGACCGAGCTGACCGCGCCCGCGTCCACCGCCGAGCTCGCCCGCCGGACCCGGCTCAGCGCCGGGGCGGTGTCGCAGCATCTCGGCGTCCTGAAGGCCGCGGGCCTGGTCACCGGGCACCGTGCCGGACGTCACGTGCTCTACGCGCGGACGCGGGCCGCGGAAGTCCTGGTCGCGGGCGTCCCGGAAGTGGACTCCTGAGATAGCCGCGCACTGGCCTGCTTGAAGGGTCCACCACGGACCTACCCTCGGATGCGTAACCCCCGATTTCGTGTCGAAAGGCCTCGTCGTGTCCGAGCAGCAGACCACCCCCACCAGTGGCACCGTCCAGTCCGTCACCGGCACCGCCAAGGTGAAGCGCGGCATGGCCGAGATGCTCAAGGGCGGCGTGATCATGGACGTGGTCACCGCCGAGCAGGCCAAGATCGCCGAAGACGCCGGCGCGGTCGCGGTCATGGCGCTGGAGCGCGTGCCCGCCGACATCCGCGCCCAGGGCGGCGTCGCGCGGATGAGCGACCCCGACCTGATCGACGGCATCATCGAGGCCGTCTCGATCCCGGTGATGGCGAAGGCCCGCATCGGCCACTTCGTCGAGGCGCAGGTCCTGCAGTCCCTCGGCGTCGACTACATCGACGAGTCCGAGGTGCTCACCCCGGCCGACTACGCCAACCACATCGACAAGTGGGCGTTCACGGTGCCCTTCGTCTGCGGCGCGACGAACCTGGGCGAGGCGCTGCGCCGGATCACCGAGGGCGCGGCGATGATCCGCTCCAAGGGTGAGGCCGGCACCGGCGACGTCTCCAACGCCACCACGCACATGCGTCGGATCCGCGCCGAGATCCGGAAGCTGACCTCGCTGCCGGAGGACGAGCTGTTCGTCGCGGCGAAGGAGCTGCAGGCGCCGTACGAGCTGGTGAAGGAGGTGGCGCAGGCCGGGAAGCTCCCGGTGGTGCTGTTCACCGCGGGCGGCATCGCCACCCCGGCCGACGCGGCGATGATGATGCAGCTGGGCGCGGAGGGCGTGTTCGTCGGCTCGGGCATCTTCAAGTCCGGCAACCCGGCCCAGCGCGCCGAGGCGATCGTCAAGGCGACGACGTTCTACGACGACCCGGACGTGCTGGCGAAGGTCTCGCGCGGCCTGGGCGAGGCGATGGTCGGCATCAACGTCGAGGAGCTCCCGGAGCCGCACCGCCTCGCCGAGCGCGGCTGGTGACCTGCTAGACGTACTCGGAGATCTCGACGCCGTAAGTGCCCGGCTCGAGGGCTTCGAAGATGTGCGGGACGTCGCCCGGGTAGGAGATGTAGTCGCCGGGGTTCAGCTCCTCCGGTGCCTCCAGCACGCCCACCCGGGCGCGTCCCGCGCACAGCACGATGTGCTCCATCACGCCGGTCATGTGCGGGTCGGACCGCCGCGGCGTGCCGGGTTCCGCCCGGATGAGGTACATGTCCCGCCGCGCGGACGGGGGACAGGCCGACAGCAGCGTGCACGCGTAGTCGGCGTGTTCGGCGAACACCGTCGGGCCCTTGCCCGCCCGGATGACGCGCACCTTCGGCCGTTCGGGTTCGACCAGCCGCGAGAACGGGACGTCGAGGGCGACGCCGAGGGCCCACAGCGTCTCGACGCTGGGGTTGCCGGTGCCGGACTCCAGCTGGGAGAGCGTCGACTTGGCCAGGCCGGCGCGGCGGGCGACTTCGGTCAGGGACAAGCCTGCGCGGGTCCGTTCGCGGCGCAGGGACGCCGCGATGATCTCCAGGGGCGCGCCCGTCGTTTCCTGCGACATTGCTGTTCGCTCCATCGGTCGTTCCGTTCGCCTTGACGAACACGGGTGCCTGTGTTCACCATAGAACACATGCGTTCGATTTGGCGAACACTCGATCGGGGCCTCGCCCGCGACATAGGCCTGGTCTGCTTGGCCGATTGTCTCGTGGGGGTGTCCTACGGTGCCATCGCGGTGAGCTCGGGCTTCCCGCTGTGGTTGCCGATGCTGATGTCGCTGCTGGTCTTCGCCGGCGCGTCGCAGTTCATGTTCATCGGGATCGTGGCCGCGGGCGGCAACCCGTTCGCCGCGGTGCTCGCGGGGCTGCTGGCCAACGCGCGGCACCTGCCGTTCGGCTTCGCGATCGGCGACGTGCTGGGCAAGCGGTGGGCGGCCCGGCTGGCGGGCAGCCACCTGATGATCGACGAGTCGGTGGCGTTCGCGCTGGCCCAGCGCGAGGCGGACCGCCGCCGGGCGGCGTACTGGGCGTGCGGGATCGGCCTGTTCGCCTGCTGGAACCTCGGCGTGGTCGCGGGCGCGTTCGCCGGGACGGCGATCAGCGACACGGACGTGTTCGGCCTCGACGCGGCGTTCCCGGCGGTGCTGCTGGCCCTGGTGCTGCCGTCGTTGCGCGACCGCGCGGCGCGGCTGCCGGTGCTGGTCGGGGTGGTGGTCGCGCTGGCCGCGACGCCGTTCCTGCCGGCCGGGCTGCCGGTGCTGCTCGCGCTGGCGGGTGTCGTGGTGGGCGCGCTGGCGAAGGAGCCGGAACTGCAGGAGGTGGGCTGATGGACGGGGTGGAGCTGCTGGTCGGCACGGCGGTGCTGGCGCTGGGGACGTTCGCGTTCCGGTTCGCCGGGCCGGTGCTGCGCAGCCGGGTGAAGCTGTCACCGCGGGCGGAACGGCTGATGGCGCTGGCGGCGGTGGTGCTGCTGGCGGCGCTGGTCGCGGTGAGCGCGTTGACGGAGGGGCACGGGTTCGCCGGCTTCGCCCGGCCGGCGGGGGTGCTGGTGGCGGGGGTGCTGGCGTGGCGGAAGGCACCGTTCGTGCTGGTGGTGGTGGCCGCCGCGGCAACGGCGGCGCTGCTGCGGCTGGCGGGGATCCCCTGACGGCGTTGGCCGGTTGCCAGCGCCCCGATGTGGCCTTTGGTGCGTCTCACGCACCGAAGGCCACATTGGGTGCATGAGACGCAACCAAGGCCACATTGGGGCGCTCGGGCCCGGGCGCGGTGGGGAGCGGATGTGGCCGGTCGGTGCGCCGCCAAGCCCCTCGCCGCCGGGGCTGACCTGCCGCGAAGGGGAAGAGGCGCAGCGTCTAGGCTGGTGGGAAGGTCTTTCGGGAGGTCGGGTGTCGTCGGAACCGGTCATCGGTGTGCTCGCCATGCAGGGTGCCGTGCGGGAGCACGTCGCCATGCTGGAAGAAGCCGGTGCGCGCGCCGTACCCGTGCGGCGGGCCGGTGAGCTGTCCGAAGTGGACGGTCTGGTGCTGCCCGGTGGCGAGTCCACCACCATGTCGCGGCTGCTGGAGAGCTTCGAGCTGCTCGAACCGCTCAAGGCGCGGATCGCCGAGGGCATGCCCGCCTTCGGGTCGTGCGCCGGGATGATCCTGCTGGCCCGGCAGACCCTCGACGGGCGGCCCGACCAGCAGCAGCTCGGCGGGCTCGACGTCGTCGTCCGGCGGAACGCCTTCGGCAGGCAGGTCGACTCCTTCGAGGCCGACCTGGACTTCGCCGGGGTCGACGGAGACGTGCACGCCGTCTTCATCCGGGCGCCGTGGGTCGAGAAGGCCGGTGACGGCGTCGAGGTGCTGGCCACCGTCAGCGGCGTGCCCGGCGTGGACGGCGACACCGCTAGGATCGTCGCGGTCCGGCAGGGGGCGGTGCTGGCGACCGCGTTCCACCCGGAGCTGACGCCCGACGTGCGGGTGCACCGGCTGTTCGTCGACCTCGCGCGGAAGGCAGCCTGAGACGCGGTGCCCGGCCGGGGTACGGAACAGATGGAGGAGAGATGAGCGGCCACTCCAAGTGGGCCACCACGAAGCACAAGAAGGCCAACCTGGACGCGAAGCGCGGCAAGCTCTTCGCGCGGTTGATCAAGAACATCGAGGTGGCCGCCCGCACGGGCACCGGTGGTGGCGACCCGGATGGCAACCCGACGCTCTACGACGCCATCCAGAAGGCCAAGAAGAACTCGGTCCCGCAGGACAACATCGAGCGCGCCCGCAAGCGCGGCGCCGGTGAAGAGGCCGGTGGCGCCGACTGGCAGAACATCACGTACGAGGGCTACGGCCCCAACGGCGTCGCGGTGCTGATCGAGTGCCTCACCGACAACAAGAACCGCGCCGCGATGGAGGTCCGCACCGCGCTCACCCGCAACGGCGGCTCCCTCGCCGACCCGGGCTCGGTCGCCTACATGTTCAACCGCAAGGGCGTCGTGCTCATGCCGAAGGCGGGCGCGACCGAGGACGACGTCCTCATGGCGGTCCTCGACGCCGGCGCCGAAGAGGTCAACGACCTCGACGAGAGCTTCGAGATCGTCTCCGAGGGCGGCGATCTGGTGCCGGTGCGCAAGGCCCTGCAGGAGGCCGGCTTCGAGTACGAGTCGGCGGAGCTGACGTTCCTCCCGACCGTCAGCGTCCCCCTGGACGCCGACGGCGCGAAGAAGGTCTTCAAGCTGATCGACGCCCTCGAAGACTGCGACGACGTCCAGAACGTCTACGCCAACTTCGACGTGTCGGACGAGGTACTCGCCGAGGTCGG
>NZ_JBFANX010000031.1:0-108399 GCF_040675005.1 Amycolatopsis sp. NPDC049691 | reverse complement strand
CGGCTGACGACGCGAGACTGTGCGCGCGGCGTTCGGAACGTCTACGCACTGCGTAGCATTCCACGTCTCGGACGAGGTGCTCGCCGAGGTCGGCTGACGACGCGAGACTGTGCGCGCGGCGTTCGGAACGTCTACGCACTGCGTAGCATTCCACGTGTCGGACGAGGTACTCGCCGAGGTCGGCTGACGACGCGAGACTGTGCGCGCGGCGTTCGGAACGTCTACGCACTGCGTAGCATTCCACGTCTCGGACGAGGTGCTCGCCGAGGTCGGCTGAGTTTTCCCTTGCGTGGCAAGGAATCAGGGCCCGG
This sequence comes from Amycolatopsis sp. NPDC049691, assembly GCF_040675005.1. Lineage (NCBI taxonomy): Bacteria > Bacillati > Actinomycetota > Actinomycetes > Pseudonocardiales > Pseudonocardiaceae > Amycolatopsis > Amycolatopsis sp. NPDC049691. The sequence goes on along the minus strand of NZ_JBFANX010000031.1, from coordinate 108,088 downwards.
GCCGGAAACTTTCCGGCCCGGGCCCTGTGCTCTTCCCGGTCCGTCGGGCAGAATGTGCGCCGTGACCTCGACGACCCCCGCCGCCTCCGCCGACATCACCGCCGAACTCTCCGCCGAAGAGCTGCGCCTCATCGAATGGATCGAGACGCAGGCGAAGGAACGCGGCAACGCGGTCATCACGGTCGCCGCGGACGACGAGGGCGCCGGCTACTGCTTCACCGCCTGCGCGTGGGCGCTGCACCACGTGCCGGAAGCCGTCGTGGTCGGGCTGCCCGACCAGATGGGCCAGGTGCTGCTCGACGCCTACGTCGACCGCGCGGCCAACGGCGAGATCTTCGAGGTCGGCCGGCGCTACGACGACTTCTTCGAGGGCGTCCCGGTCGTCCTCGAGCGCGTCAACAAGGGGCACTACCCCGAGTACTTCGGCACGGCTTTCCTGATCTACCCGGACGGCGACTTCCCGGCGCTGCAGCTGATCGTCGCGACGCCGGAGGGCAAGTTCCCCTGGCACCCCGACGCGCCCGAGGGCTTCGCGCGGTGGCAGCCGGTGCTGACCGAGAGCGGCGACCCCGAAAGCTGGACCCCCGGCGTCGACGGCCCCTAGAACTTCCGCAGGTCGGCGGCCGCTTCCGGATACCGCCGAGCCAGTTCCGCGGCGGATTCGAACTCGATGCAGTCGTCGGTGTACGGCGGCACGACGACCGTGCCCAGCAGGCTCCACGACCCGAGCGTGACGGTCGCCTGCCACGTGCCGGCGGGCACGACGACCTGCGGCCGCTCCCCGGCGGCGACGTCGGTGCCCAGCACCGGCCGCTCGACCGAGCCGTCCGGGTGCAGCAGCAGCATCGCGGCCGGCGCGCCCGCGTGGTGCACCCAGACCTCGACGCGGTCCAGCCGGTGCGGCGCGGAAAGCTCCGGCGCGACGACCAGGTAGTAGATCGCGGACCCCTCGGCCGAGCGCCAGCTCTGCGCCCACCGCCCACCTTCGACGGGCAGCGGCCGCAGTCCCAGGTGGGTGACGAAATCCGACGGCTCCGGCATGTCACCCATCCTGCCGCAGGCGCGCCCAGTAACCTGCGAACTCGAACGGATGTTCGCGGCGGGAAGGAAGAACGGGTGCGGGTGCTCGGGGTCGACCCCGGTCTGACCAGGTGCGGCCTGGGGGTGGTCGACGGCGGCAAGGGCCGGGCCGTCCGCTGCGTCGCCGTCGACGTGGTGCGGACGCCGCCCGACGCCGACCTGGCCCACCGCCTGCTCGGCATCTCGGACGAGGTCGAACGGTGGATGGACAAGTACAAGCCGCAGGCCGTCGCCGTCGAACGCGTCTTCGCCCAGCACAACGTCCGGACCGCGATGGGCACCGCACAGGCGGGCGGGGTGGTCGCCCTGGCCGCCGCCCGCCGCGGCCTGCCGGTCGTCTTCCACACACCGAGCGAGGTGAAGGCCGCGGTCAGCGGCTCCGGCCGGGCGGACAAGGCGCAGGTCACGGCCATGGTGATACGGCTGCTCAACCTCGAGGTCGCCCCGCACCCTGCCGACGCCGCGGACGCCCTCGCCCTCGCCATCTGCCACCTCTGGCGTGAGCCGATGCGGGCTCGCCTCGCCGAAGCCGAAGCCCGCGCGGCCGAAATGGCCCGCACCCACAAAGCCCGCCTCGCCGCGGCGGCGAAGCAAGCGAAGAACCCTGGAGCAGCGCGATGATCTCGTCGGTACGCGGAGAAGTCCTCTCGGTCGCCCTGGACCACGTCGTGGTCGAGGTCGGCGGGGTCGGCTTCGCCGTGCAGGCCACCCCGGCGACCCTGGCCACCCTGCGCCGCGGCGAGGAGGCCCGGCTGCACACCGCCCTGGTCGTCCGCGAGGACTCGCTGACGCTGTTCGGCTTCGCCGACGCCGACGCGCGCGAGCTGTTCGGGCTGCTGCAGACGGTGTCCGGGATCGGCCCGCGGCTGGCGCTGGCCACCCTCGCGGTGCTGGACCCCGACAAACTCCGCGCCGCGCTGGTCGAAGGCAACATCACCGTGCTCACCTCGGTGCCCGGCATCGGCCGCAAGGGCGCCGAGCGGCTCACCCTCGAACTGCGCGACAAGGTCACCGCGCTCGGCTCCGGCGACGCGCCCGCGGTGACCGCGCCCGGCGCGCTGCGCTCGGAGGTCGTCGAGGCGCTGGCCGGCCTCGGGTTCCCGGCCAAGCAGGCCGAACAGGCCGTCGACAAGGTCCTCGCCGACGGTGACGGCCATACGACGGCCAGCGTGCTGCGCGCCGCGCTGACCACCCTCGGCCGGAAGCGCTAGGCGCCGCCGTGGAGTATGAAGCGGTGGAAGAGGAAGAGGCCCTCTCGGCGTGGGCCCAGACCGGCGACCGCGACGTCGAGGGCACGCTGCGGCCGCGCAAGCTCGACGAGTTCGTCGGCCAGCCACGCGTGCGCGAGCAGCTGGAGCTGGTGCTGGAAAGCGCCCGCCGCCGCGGCGTGCCGCCCGACCACGTCCTGCTCTCCGGGCCGCCCGGCCTCGGCAAGACGTCGATGGCCATGATCGTCGCCGCCGAGCTGGGTGCGGCCATCCGGATCACCTCCGGCCCCGCGCTGGAACGGGCGGGCGACCTCGCCGCGATGCTGTCCAACCTGGCGCCGGGCGACGTCCTGTTCATCGACGAGATCCACCGGATCGCCCGCCCCGCCGAGGAGATGCTGTACCTCGCGATGGAGGACTTCCGGGTCGACGTCGTCGTCGGCAAGGGCCCGGGCGCGACCAGCATCCCGCTCGAGATCGCCCCGTTCACGCTGGTCGGGGCGACCACGCGGTCGGGTTCGCTGACCGGCCCGCTGCGCGACCGCTTCGGCTTCACCGGCCAGATGGAGTTCTACACCGACGCCGAGCTGGAGCTGGTCGTCCGCCGCGCCGCCACGATCCTCGACATCCCGATCGACCGCGACGGCTGCGCGGAGATCGCCGGCCGCTCGCGGGGCACGCCCCGGATCGCCAACCGGCTGCTGCGCCGCGTCCGCGACTACGCCGAGGTCCGCGCCGACGGCAAGGTGACCCGCGACGTCGCCCGCGCCGCGCTGGCCGTCTACGACGTCGACGAGCTCGGTCTCGACCGGCTCGACCGGGCCGTCCTGACCGCCCTGACCAGGTCGTTCGGCGGCGGACCGGTCGGCATCTCGACCCTGGCGGTGGCCGTGGGGGAGGAGGCGACCACCGTGGAAGAGGTGTGTGAGCCCTACCTCGTGCGCGCCGGTATGCTCGCCCGCACCCCGCGCGGCCGGGTCGCCACCGCGACCGCGTGGGAACACCTCGGCATGGTGCCCCCCGCGGACCTCCCGGGGCGCCCGGACCAGGGCGGGCCGTCGCTGTTCGAGCAGGACTGAACGGCCCGCACCGGCGGGTGGGTGCTGGCGTCCGCGCTGGTACCTGGCACACTTGACAGGAGCACATACCCAAAAACCGGACATTTCGGCTGGGCCCGGTGTCCGTCGAACGGAGAATCATGCAACAGCTATTGCTGCCCCTGCTGCTCGTGCTCGTCCTCGCCGTGCCGCTGGTGATGAGCACGCGGAAGCAGAAGAAGCAGCAGGCCGCGCAGCAGGACCTGCAGAGCAGCCTGGCGCCCGGTGACCGCGTGATGACCACCTCGGGTCTCTACGGCACCGTCGCCGACGCCTCGGGCGACACCACGATCGACATCGAGATCGCGCCCGGCGTCGTCACGACCTGGCTGCGGCTGGCGGTCCGCGAGAAGGTCGAGCCGGTCGTCGAGACCGACGAGGACACCGCGGACGAGGCGGAGGCCCCCGCCGAGGAGTCGATCATCGAGACCGGCTCCGGCATCAAGGACGAGGAGCCGCAGACCACGGCTCAGGTCGCCCCGCCGCTGGAGCACGGCAAGAAGTAGGTCCTCGCGGCACCCTGGGCGGGACGCGGGAACGCCCGACGAAAGTCGGTGTGGCCTCGCACGCCGGGCTCACGCAGCACCGAGTACTGTCTCGGTGCTGCGTGCGTGTCCGCCGTCATACCCGTGCCCGGGAGTGAATCGCACACAGTCCCTCCCGGTAACCCTCCGGGCGGGCACCGCTTAGTTGGGGCAACCCAGTCCGAGGAGACCGAAGCACCGTGGCATCATCGGCCGGGCATCTCCGCCCGGGACGCTATCTCGCCTTCTTCGCCCTGATCGTGATCGTGCTGTACGCGCTGGTGTTCCTCACCGGCAACCACAAGCCGACCCCGAAGCTGGGCATCGACCTGCAAGGCGGCACCCGGGTCACGCTCACCGCCCGCACCCCCGACGGCGGCCAGCCCACCCGGGAATCCCTGAACCAGGCGCGCCAGATCATCGAGCGCCGCGTCAACGGGATCGGCGTCAGCGGCACCGAGGTCCTCCTCGACGGCAACAACGTCGTCATCACCGTCCCCGGCGAGCAGGGCGACCAGGCGAAGAACCTGGGCAAGACCGCGAAGCTCGGCTTCCGCAAGGTCGTCGCGAACGCGACCCAGCCGGTCGTGCCGCCGCAGACCACGACCCCGCCGCCGGCCACCGGCACGCCGACCACGGGAACCACCCCGACCTCGGGCGCGCCGAGCAAATCCGCGCCGCCCGCTTCGTCGAGCGCGCCGCCGTCGAGCCCGGCCGCCGGTGGCGGCGGTGCCGCGGGCGCCCTCGCGCCGCAGCAGAGCACCACGCCCGCCCCGCCGAGCAGCAGCACCACGCCGCCGCCGGCGTCGAGCCAGGCCCCGGCGCCCTCGGACGGCTCGGTCGACGCCGACACCGCGAAGCAGATCCAGGCCGCCAAGGCGCTGCGCCAGGACCCGAAGCTGATCGGCGCGGACGGCACCCCGAACCAGGACCTCGTCGCGAAGGCGATGGCGTCGCTCACCTGCGCGCCGAACGCCAAGGACCCCCTCGAGGGCAACGACGACCCGAAGCTGCCGCTGGTCGCCTGCGGTGACCACGACACGTACAAGTACCTGCTGGAGCCGGAGTTCCTGCCGGGCACCGAGATCGCCGACGCGACCTCGGGCTACGACCAGCAGCGCGGCCAGTGGGTGGTGAACCTCAGCTTCAAGAGCGAGGGCACCAAGATCTGGGCGGACTTCACCTCGAAGAACGTCAACCAGCAGGCCGCGTTCGTCCTGGACACGCAGGTCGTGTCCGCGCCGAACATCCAGGTGGCCATCCTCGACGGCAACACCCAGATCACCGGCAAGTTCACCCAGTCCGAGGCGAAGGACCTCTCGGACATCCTCAAGTACGGCTCGCTGCCGCTGTCGTTCGCTTCCTCGGACGCGACCACGGTGTCGGCGACCCTCGGCCTGGCCTCGCTGCAGGCGGGCCTGATCGCCGGCGGCATCGGCCTGCTGGTGGTCTTCATCTACTGCCTGTTCTACTACCGGCTGCTCGGCGTGCTCACCATCCTGTCGCTGGCCCTGTCCGGCGCGCTGGTGTTCGCGGTGCTGGTGCTCCTCGGCCGCTGGATCGGCTACACGCTGGACCTCGCGGGCATCGCCGGCCTGATCATCGCCATCGGTATCACGGCGGACTCGTTCGTCATCTACTTCGAACGGCTCAAGGACGAGATCCGGGAGGGCCGGACGTTCCGGTCCGCGGTGCCGCGCGGCTGGGTCCGCGCCCGTCGCACCATCCTGGCCTCGGACGCGGTGAGCTTCCTGGCCGCGGCCATCCTCTACGTCATCGCGGTCGGCGACGTCCAGGGCTTCGCGTTCACCCTCGGCATGTCCACGGTGCTCGACCTGGTCGTCGTGTACCTGGTGACGCACCCGCTGGTGGCCATCGTGTCCACGTCCAAGAACGCGTTCCTGTCCAATCCGAGGCACCTGGGTCTCGGCGCCGTGCAGCAAGTGGGCTCGCAGCGTAAGAAGTCGACCTCGGTCGGCCGCGCGAACGTGAAGGAGGCCTGACGTGGGGGTCGAAGAACTGGGCACGGACGCCGAAGGCAACGCCAAGGCGGCGGTGAAGCCCGGCAAGAGGGAAAGCGTCTTCCACCGGCTCTACGTCGGCACGGGTGCGTTCGACGTCGTCGGCAAGCGCAAGCGCTGGTACGTCTTCTTCGGCGCGCTGGTGCTGGTCTGCCTCGCGTCGATGATCATCCGCGGGTTCAACCTCGGCATCGAGTTCGAGGGTGGCACGCAGATCCAGATGCCGGCCAACGGCACGCACGGCGTGATCACCGAGCAGCAGGCGAAGGACTCGTTCGAGAAGGCGCTCGGCCGCCCGGCGGCCGAGGCGCAGAAGGTCGGCACCGGTGCGGCGTCGACCATCCAGATCCGCACCGACACGCTGAACGCGGCCGACGTCGCGAAGGTCAAGCAGGGCCTGTTCCAGGACCTGGGCCCGAAGGGCACCAACGGCCAGCCCAGCGTGCAGGCGATCAGCGACAGCGCGGTGAGCGCGTCCTGGGGCGGGGAGATCTCGCAGAAGGCGCTGATCGCGCTCGGCGTGTTCCTCGTCGCGGTGGTCATCTTCCTGGCGATCTACTTCGACCTGCGGATGGCCGCGGCGGCGCTCGTCTCGCTGCTGCACGACATCCTCGTCACCGCCGGCGTGTACTCGCTGATCGGCTTCGAGGTCACCCCGGCGACCGTGATCGGCCTGCTGACGATCCTCGGGTTCTCGCTGTACGACACGGTGGTGGTGTTCGACAAGGTCCGCGAGAACACGCGCGGCCTGCTCGGGCTGACCCGTCGCACCTACGGCGAGGCCGCCAACCTGGCGCTCAACCAGACCCTGATGCGGTCGTTCAACACGGCGTTCATCGCGCTGCTGCCGATCCTGGGCCTGCTGATCGTCGGGTACGTCCTGCTCGGCTCGGGCACGCTGCAGGACCTGGCGCTGGTGCAGCTCACCGGTACCCTCGTCGGCGTCCTGTCGTCGGTCGCACTGGCCACGCCGCTGCTGGTCGACTTCAAGATGCGCGACCCGAAGTACGCGCAGCAGGCCGAGCGGGTCCGGCAGCGCCGGGTCAGCCAGGAGCGCAAGGCGGCGGGCGAAGAGGACTTCGACGCCTCGGACGACGACGCCCTGGCAAAGGAACTGCGCAAGGAGAAGGCGTACGCGGCCGCGGCCAGCGTCCCCGCCCGGATCCAGAAGCAGCGCCCGTCCGGCAAGCCCGCGGGCAAGCGGAAGCGCTGACGTGGAGCTGGACGACGCCCTCGGCCTCATCGCCGAGGTGCCGGACTTCCCGGAGCCCGGCGTGCTGTTCCGCGACCTGAGCCCGCTCTTCGCGGACGCGGGTGCGTTCAAAGCGGTGACCGACGCGCTGGCGGAAACGCTGGAGCCCGGTGTCGAGGCGCTCGCGGGTGTGGAAGCCCGCGGGTTCCTCCTCGCCGCGGCCGTCGGGTACGCCCGCGGCCTCGGCGTGGTGCTGATCCGCAAGCCGGGCAAGCTCCCGCAGGTGGCGGGCCGGGTGGACTACGCGCTGGAGTACGGCACGGCGACGGTCGAGCTGCCGGCGGGCGTCGTCCGGCCGGGCCAGCACATCGCGATCCTGGACGACGTCCTCGCGACGGGCGGCACGGTAGCGGCCACGGGCAAGCTCCTGGAGGACGCGGGCGCGGTGGTCGACGGCGTGTCGGTGGTCCTGGAGCTGGGCGCGCTGGGCGGCCGCGAGGTCCTGGGAGACCGCAAGGTCCACGCACTGCAGACCTGCTGAGAGGCAGCCGCGACGGCCGGCACGCAACCCGCACCGCGCTCCACCCAGGCCTCCCCGCAACCCCGATCCGAAGCCAGAACACGGCCGGCGGTGCCGGGTCAAGGCATCTTTCCCGCCTTGACGCGGTACTGCCGGCCGTAGTCACAATCGGGCATCGGGGTGGTGGGCCGTCTGATCAATGAAGCCGCTGGTCGCAGGCCCGACATCCCCCTGAACGGGCGCACCCGGGAGGGCCGCGAGGCGTAGCGGCTACCCTGGTGTTCCGAAGGCCGCACGAGCAGCAGGAGGTGCGGGTGAGCCAGGAGCTCGACGCCGCGGTGCCCGCGAAAGAGGGCGCCCAGCAGAACGGGCAGGCGGCGGCCCAGCCGCCGAGGCCGAACGGTGCGGCGCCGAACCCGTCCGCGACCCGGCGGGTCCGGGCGCGCCTGGCCCGGCGGATCACCGCGCAGCGCGCCGCCCCGGTCAAGCAGGTCCTCGAACCCCTCGCCGTCATCCACCGCGAGCTGCACCCCAACGCCGACCTCGGGCTGCTCCAGCGCGCCTACGACGTCGCCGAGGAGCTGCACCGGAACCAGCGGCGCAAGTCCGGCGACCCCTACATCACGCACCCGCTCGCCGTCGCCACCATCCTCGCCGAGCTCGGCATGGACACCACGACCCTGGTCGCGGCCCTGCTGCACGACACGGTCGAGGACACCGGCTACGCGGTCGAGAGCCTGAAGGCCGACTTCGGCGAGAAGGTCGCCGAACTCGTCGACGGCGTCACGAAGCTGGACAAGGTCAAGCTCGGCACGTCCGCCGAAGCCGAGACCATCCGCAAGATGGTCATCGCGATGGCCAAGGACCCGCGCGTGCTGGTCATCAAGCTCGCCGACCGGCTGCACAACATGCGCACCATGCGCTTCCTGCCGCCGGAGAAGCAGGCCCGCAAGGCCCGCGAGACCCTCGAGGTCCTCGCGCCGCTGGCCCACCGCCTCGGCATGGCCACGGTCAAGTGGGAGCTGGAAGACCTCGCGTTCGCGATCCTGCAGCCGAAGAAGTACGACGAGATCGTGCGCCTGGTCGCCGACCGCGCGCCCTCGCGCGACATCTACCTGCGGTCGGTCATCACCGACCTGACCAGCAACCTCGTGTCGTCGCGGATCACCGCGAAGGTCGAGGGCCGGCCGAAGCACTACTACTCGATCCACCAGAAGATGATCGTCCGCGGCCGGGACCTGGACGACATCCACGACCTGGTCGGCGTCCGGATCCTCGTCGAGGACGTCCGTGACTGCTACGCCGCGATGGGTGTCGTGCACGCGCTGTGGCAGCCGGTGCCCGGCCGGTTCAAGGACTACATCGCCCAGCCGCGCTTCGGCGTCTACCAGTCGCTGCACACCACCGTGATCGGCCCGGACGGCAAGCCCCTCGAGGTGCAGATCCGCACCTACGAGATGCACCGGACCGCCGAGTACGGCATCGCCGCGCACTGGCGCTACAAGGAAACCAAGGGCACGCACACCGGCAACGCCATGGACGTCGACGAGATGGCGTGGATGCGCCAGCTCCTCGACTGGCAGCGGGAAGCGGCGGACCCGGGCGACTTCCTCGAGTCGCTGCGCTACGAGCTGGCCGCGCGCGAGATCTTCGTGTTCACGCCGAAGGGCGACGTCATCACCTTGCCGGTCGACTCGACCCCGGTGGACTTCGCCTACGCCGTGCACACCGAGGTCGGGCACCGCTGCATCGGCGCCCGCGTCAACGGCCGCCTGGTCGCGCTCGAACGCAAGTTGGAGAACGGCGAAGTCGTCGAGATCTTCACGTCGAAGGCGGAGAACGCCGGGCCGTCGCGCGACTGGCTGTCGTTCGCCGGCTCGCCGAAGGCGCGCGCCAAGATCCGGCAGTGGTTCGCCAAGGAACGCCGCGACGAGGCGATCGAAGGCGGCAAGGAAGCCATCACCAAGGAGATCCGCAAGGTCGGCCTGCCGATCCAGCGGCTGGTCTCCGCGGAGTCGATGGGCGCGGTCGCCACCGAGCTGCGCCACGCCGACATCTCGTCGCTGTACGCGGCGGTCGGCGAGGGCCACACCAGCGCCAAGCACGTCGTCCAGCGGCTGGTCGCGCTGATCGGCGGGGTCGACGCGGCGGAGGAGGAGCTCGCCGAGCGCGCGACGCCGTCCACGGTCACCCGCCGCCGCGGGTCCAACGACGTCGGCGTGGTGGTCAAGGGCGCCAGCGACGTCTGGGCGAAGCTGGCCCGCTGCTGCACCCCGGTGCCGGGCGACGAGATCCTCGGGTTCGTGACCCGCGGCGGTGGCGTTTCGGTGCACCGCACCGACTGCACGAACGCCGGCGACCTGCAGTCCCAGCCCGAGCGGCTGGTCGAGGTCGAGTGGGCGCCTTCGGCGTCGTCGGTGTTCCTGGTGGCGATCCAGGTCGAGGCGCTCGACCGGCACCGCCTGCTCTCCGACGTGACCAAGGTGCTGGCCGACGAGAAGGTCAACATCCTGTCGGCCTCGGTGACCACGTCCCGCGACCGGGTCGCGGTCAGCCGCTTCTCGTTCGAGATGGGCGACCCGAAGCACCTCGGCCACGTCCTCAAGGTGGTCCGCGGCGTGGAAGGCGTCTACGACGTCTACCGCGTGACGTCGGCTTCCTAGGGAGTCCAGGAGACACCGGCGGCCGCCGCGATGCGCTCGCGCGACTCCAGGAGCCGCGCGCGCAACGGCGGCAGGTCGACGTCGAGCAGGCGCCCGTGCCGTTTGACCGCCTTCCCGGCGACGTAGACGCTGTCCACCAGCCCGGGGTGACCGGCGCTGACGATGGTGCGGACCGGGTCGGCGACGGGGAAGACCGAGAGGTCTTCGGCGTCCAGCAGGACGAGGTCGGCGTCCGTGCCGGGGGTGAGGCGGCCGGCGTTGCGCCCGCACGCCAGGGCGCCGTTCACCGTGGCGCACTCGAGGACGGTCCGCGTCGTCAGGCCGCGGTCGGCGGCCAGTGCCGTGCGCATGGCGCCGAACAGGTCGCCTCCGGCGGACAGGCAGTCGTCGACCGACAGCGTCGGGCGGAGGCCGGCGGCGAGTGCGCGGCCGGTGATGAGCGGCTCGAAGCCCATCTTCAGCTCGACGTCCGGGCTGATCGACACCGAAGAACCCGCGTCGGCGAGCATCGCCAGCTGGTCGTCGGAGAGGCCGTTGCCGTGGACGACGGTCGTTCGGTCGTCGAGCAGGCCGCGGGCGTGCATCTCCGCGATCGGGCGGTCGCCCCGCGGCCAGCCACCGGTGCCGTGGACGTGCGTGCTCACCGGCAGCCCGAGTTCCCTTGCCAGGGCGACATCCGCGGCGGTTTCGTCCATTGTGGAAATCACCGGCCCGCGCAGGCCGAGCACCATGTCGTCGCCCGGCAGCAGCTTGCGCACGCGCCGGATCTCCGGCTCGACGTCCGGCCCGTCGGCGCCGTAGCAGAAGATCGAGTGGCCGGGTGCGTCGTGCAGCCCGGCGATCGCGGCGTCGGCGTTCTCGGGGTGGAGGGCGCAGTGGAACCAGTCGAGCATGGTCGTGACGCCGGAGTTCAGGGCTTCGAGGCGGCCGAGGAGGTTGCCCAGGTAGACGTCCTCGGTCCGGTAGTGCGGTTTGAGCGTCCCGTGCGCGGCGACGCGGTACTCGTCGAACGTCCAGTCCGCGCCGAGCCCGCGGAACGCCGTCTGCCAGGTGTGCCGGTGCGTGTCGACGAACCCGGGCAGCACGATCTTCCCCGTCGCGTCGACGATCTCGGCATCGACGTCGAGCGCGGCGCCGATGGCGGCGATCCGGCCGTCCTCGATGAGCACATCGCCGCGGGGAAGGTCGCCGAGCGCCGGGTCCATGCTGACCACCATGCCGCCGCGCAGCAGTGTCTTCATCAGTCTCCTCCAAGAGTTGACGCGTCAACTCTGTATGCTACGCCCATGCTGGACGCGGCGGAGTGGGAGTTCTGGGACACCTGGATGCGCGCCCACCGGCTGCTCCTCCGCGAGCTCGACCGCGGGCTGCAGCGCGACTGCGGCATTTCGAAGGCCGAGTTCAGCGTGCTGATGACGCTGACCCGGCCGATGCGCGTCGGCGAGCTCGCCGACGCGCTCGACTGGGAGAAGAGCCGCGTCGCGCACCTGCTGACGCGGATGGAGCGCCGCGGCCTGGTGGCGCGGATCGAGGACGGCGCCACCGGACGGCGCACGGGAGTCGACCTGACCGGAGAAGGCCGCCGGACGGCGGAGCGCGCCACCAAGGCGCACGGCGCCAACGTCCGCCGCCTCGCCCTCGACCGGCTCACCGCCGACCAGGCCGCGGCCATCCGCTCCTGGAGCGAGCAGGTGCTGGCGGAAGGCTAGAAGAGCGCCGCGACCAGTGCGACCAGCGGCGGCACCGCCTGCGCGAGGGCACCGCCGCGGCCCGCGCCGCGCGGCCGGCTCAGGGCGAGCAGATCGGACACCCCGAGGACGATCCCGGCCAGCGCCATGTACGCGCAGGTATAGAGCACCAGCGCGCGCCCGGCCCCGGCCTGGCCGGTGTGCAGCAGCACCAGCCCGGCGACCGGCCCGGCCGCCAGGAACAGGTTGTAGAACCCGACGTTGAACGACCACAGCCGGGTGGCGGGCAGGTTCGCCGTCGGGATCTTGAAGATGCCCTCGTGCACGCCCGGCCGCTCGAACAGCAGGACCTCCCACGTGAACGCCAGGAGATGCACCAGCGCGGCGACCCCGGCGAATACTTCGGCGACGGCGTTCACGGCCGCACCAGCTCGACGCCGTGCCGGCTCGCGACCTCCGGGATCCGCTCCGCCGGAGCCAGGTCGACGTCGCGGAAGAAGCGGCCCATCGCGTCGGTCAGGCTGATCGCGAGGAACTTCGCCGACGGCGTGTGCACGGTGAAGGTGTTCACCGCGCCCGCCGGGATGCTGATCGACGCGCCGGGGCCCAGGTCGTGCAGCTCGCCGTCGACGTAGACCGTGATCCGGCCGTGCAGCACGTAGAAGCTCTTCGCCCAGGGCTCCGAGTGCGGCGGGACCGACGGCCCGCGGGGCGCGTCGACCTCGAACAGCTCGTAGGCCCCGCCGGTGTGCTCGGCACCGACCTTGACGGTGATCCGGGCGTCCTTCGAATCGAGTTCCGGGCCTTCGCCCGGTGCGCTGAAGTGGGTCATGCCCATCGATGGTGGGAACCGGCGGAGCGGGCGGCCATCCCCGGTTTCTGGGATACCCGTTCCGCCGTCCGGCGGCGCATACTCGGTCCATGTGGGAGGGTCGGGCGCAGGGCGCGCGGCGCGACATCGCCGCACTCGCGACGGCGGGCCTCGGGGTCGCCGAGCTGCACGCCGCCGCCATCGAGCTGGTCGAGCGGGTGGTGCCCACCGAGCTGACCTGCTGGGCGTCGCTCGACCCCGAAACCGCCGTGATCAGCTCGATGACCAGCGGCCGCGCCCGGATCCCCGGCGAGTACGAGCCGCTGCTGGCGACCTACGAGTACGACGGCGCCCAGCCGCACACCTTCGCCGAGCTGGCCGCGCGCCCGGTGCCGGTGGCCCGGCTCTCGGACCTGCCGCACCGCGACGCCGAACGCAGCGGCCGGCTCAACGAGGTGTGGCGGCCGCTGGGCCTGGACCACGAGCTGCGCGCGGTGTTCCGCGTCGACGGGACGTCGTGGGGCGCGGCGGGCCTGGTGCGGCGCGGCGAGTTCAGCGACCGCGAAGTCGAGTTCCTGACGGCGATCGCGCCGGCCGTGGCGGCCGCGACCCGGGTGGCCGCGCGCACGCGCGACCCGGGGGAGCCGGCGGACGCGGCGATCGTCGTGGCGGGCCCGGACGGCAGGCAGCGGGCGGCCACCGCGGCGGCCGCGGCGTGGCGGTCCGAACTGGACGAAATCGCCCCCGGCCGGTTCGCGGTGCTGCTGCGGGCGGTGGTGACCGGTGCGCGGGCGGCGGCGACAGGCACCTTCCGCGCCCGGGTCCGCGACGCCCGCGGCGGCTGGATCGTGTTGCACGCCAGCAGGTTGGTCGCCGAGGACGCCGACGAGACCGTGGTGACGGTCGGCCGTGCGTCGGGGGCCGAGCTGCTGAGCGTGCGGCTGGCGGCCTACGGCCTGACCGCCCGCGAGCGCGACGTCTGCCGCGAGGTGCTGGCCGGGCGGTCCACTGTGGACATCGCGGACCGGCTCGGCATCTCGGCCCACACGGTGCAGGACCACCTCAAATCGGTGTTCGGCAAGGTGGCCGTCCGCAGCCGCGGCGAACTGACGGCGAAGCTGCTTTCCTGACCGTTTTTCCGCCCGGAATTGCGGTGCCGGTTTTCGCGACTGCATGCTACGGTCCGCAAATTGCAGGGCGGCCGAGCCGAGGGGGCAGCATGTCCGACGACACCACGCGTTACCTCTGTGCGGCTTCCTACCTCGACCCCCGCTACGGCACCGAGGCGATCACCGAATTCCTCGTCGAGCCGACCCGGCCGGTCCCGCCGTCACCGGGCGTCGACGCCGGCCGGGTGCTGACCGAGGCGGTGCGGGCGCGGGCGCGCCGCAAGAACTACGACGGCGTGCTGGTCGGGCTGATGGCCGTCGTCATCGCGCTGTCGTGGGACAACCCGCTGCTGTACGGCTGGATCGTGCTGTCGGTGCTGCTCGTGGTCGCGCGGGCGGGGAAGACCGCGTACGCGAACGAGCGGGTGTTCAACCCGAAGACGCTCGTGCTGGTGCTCGCCGCGGTCGTGGTTCTGTGGCTGCTGCTGACCTACTCGGACGTGCTCTTCGACTCCGGGAGCTCGTATTCGTCGCGCTACTACGACGACGTCGACATCGACTACGACGGCTCCTCGGGCGGCGAAACCGCCCGGTTCGTCATCGGCATCGTGCTGGCCGTGGTCGTGCTCATGGTCGTCACCTTCGAGCGCTGGTCGCTGTGGAACCTGCTGACCACGCGCTTCACGCGCTTCGCCCCGCCGTCCCCCGACACCGGCAGCCTCTCCGGCCTGTTCACCGAAGACTTCCGCGACCAGCTCGCCCGCTACCGGCGCGACGACGAGTTCGCCGGGATGCCCGGTGCGCCGCTGGTGGTGTACCGCGGCTACAAACCGTTCGTGGGCGCGGGTTTCCGCCGGGACGCCTGGTCGATGGCGATCCCGCTGGAGCGGCTCGAAGACGACGAGAGCGACCCCGAGACCCGGCGGGAGCTGACCACCGAGACGCTGTACGAGGAGATCCGCGGGGCGGTCGCGGAGCTGCGGCAGTCGGCCGCGTTGTCGCCCGACCGGCGGCTCGGCGGGCTGACCGTGACCGAAGCCGTGTTCACCCCGGCCGCGGAGCTCATCGACCACCTCACCGACGCCGAGGCCGCGTCCTACCTGCCGGACATCGAGTACCCGCCGCACACGCGGCTGACCGAGGCCGACGTCGAGCGGATCCGGCGCGAACCCCGGGAGTGGGCGCGCTACTACCTGTGCTTCCAGGTGGAAACCTGGGACCGGGACCTGGTGCTCACGACGTTCCTGCACGTGGCGGTGGACGACACGACGCTCTACGTGGAGTGGACGCCGTTCATGCTGCCGCCGATCAAGGCCGAATACCGGGTCGTGGACAAGATGCGGCAGGAGTCGCTGCGCCCGTTCGGGCAGGGGCTGCTCGCCTGGCTGGAGCTGCCGGCGAGCCTGCCGGGCCGGATCGCCAACCTGGCGTCGTGGATCCGGCGGCCGAAGCGCGAGGCCGGCGTCCTCGACCCGGAGCGCTACGGCGCCGCGAGCACCCTGCGCGAGCTCGCGGCGGTGAACCTGTTCACCGACTACTTCCAGCTCGTCGACATCGAACGCTACGAGAAGATCATCGGCAGCAGGCTGCTGCCGACGATCGGCAAGCTGCTCGGCGACGCCGGGTTCTCGACGGCGAAGTTCGAGGAGCAGGCGGCCGTGGTGATCAACAACGACATCAGCATCGGCGGCGACAACCGCGCCCCGATCACCCAGACCGGGCAGCGCGGCCCGCGGCCGCGCGTGCCGAAGACGACCGGGCGCAACGCCGGAACGGAGGCCTGATGGGACACCGGATCACGAACAAGGTCAGCATCGGCGGGGACAACTCGGGCCGCATCACCCAGACCGGCATCGAAGGCGGCGGTGCCGACGAGACGGTTTCCTCGCTGCTGCAGCTGGTCGAGCGGCTGACGGCCGAGGTGCGCGGGAAGGACCTCGCGAAGCAGGAAGTGCTGGAGGACACGCTCACCGACCTGGCGGAAGACCTCCGCGCGGGCGACGCCGCCGAGCCGGCGGTGGTGCGCAGCCGATGGGAGAAGATCAAGGGGCTGCTCGGCGGGCTCGCGCAGTTCTCCGAGCTGGTCGCGAAGATCTCCGACCAGGTCCAGAAGATCTTCACCTGAGCGCGGCCTCAGAGCACCTTCCGCAGCAGGGCGTTGACCTCGTCCGGCCGTTCCATCCCCGGGAGGTGGCCGGTGTCGGGGAGTTCGACGAGCTCGGCGTTCGGCAGCGACGCCGCGAGGTGGTGGGACAGCTCGACGAGGCCGGGCGCGTCCGCCGTCCCGATCACCACCAGGGCCGGCGTCGTGATCTCGCCCAGCCGGTGCCGGGTGTCCGGGATCTTCTCCGTCCACTGTGGAGCACTCCAGTCGTGCCGGTAGACCTGTTCGCACATCTCCCGCACCAGCGCGACCATGTCCGGCGGCAGGACCGAGACGTCCCGCTCCGGGCCGGCGACCATGTAGCGGATGTTCGCGTCGGCCATCGCGCGCACGTCCGCCTCGTCGACGTCGATCTCGCGGGCGGCGTACCGGGCCAGCCGTCCGTCGGGGAACAGTTCCGTGGTGAGCCGCGCGATGTCCCGTTGCATGTGGTCCGGCCACGGGTGCCCGGTCAGGCCCGAGCCGAGCAGGGCGAGCCGGGTGATCCGCTCCGGCGCGGCCAGGGCGGCGTCCAGCGCGCACGCCCCGCCCATCGACGCCCCGACCAGCGCGGCCCGCTCGATCCCCCGGGCATCGAGCAGGGCCAGCAGGTCCTCGAAGTGGGCGTACTCGCCGGGGCCGTCGGCGGTTTCGCCGAAGCCGCGGCGGTCGTAGCGGATCACCCGGTGCGTGGCGGCGAGGGCGGTGAACTGGGCGTCCCACATCCGGCGGTCGCCGATCGCGGCGTGCAGCAGCACGACGGCGGGCCCCTCTCCCGCTTCGTCGTAGCCGAACGCCGTCCCGCCCACCTCGATCGTCGCCATGGGCCCAAGCTAGCGACCCGAACGTGTCACACACCGCACTTTTCGCTCAGGGCGAGAAGCTAATGTGCGACTCATGACCGAAGGATTCGAGCTGACGCGCGACGGGGAAGTCGCCCGGCTCACGCTGACCCGCCCGGAGAAGATGAACGCGATCACCTACGGCATGTGGTCGGCGATCCCGGACGTCGTGGCCGAGGTCGACGCCGATCCCGCGGTGAAGGTGCTGGTGATCGCGGGGGCCGGGAAGCACTTCTCGGCGGGCGCGGACATCAGCGAGTTCGGCGAGCTGCGCACGACCGCGGAGGGCGCGGCGAGCTACGACAAGGCGGTCGAGGGCGCGGTGGCGGCGCTGACCGCGCTGCGCAAGCCGTCGGTGGCGATGATCCAGGGCAACTGCATCGGCGGCGGCTGCCAGATCTCGGTCGCCTGCGACTTCCGGTTCGCCGCCGAGGGCTCCCGGTTCGGCATCACGCCGGCGAAGCTCGGCATCGTCTACCACTTCGACTCCACGCGCCAGCTCGTGTCGCTGGTCGGCCCGGCGCACGCGAAGTACTTCCTGCTGTCGGGCGAGCTGATCACCGCCGGCCGCGCCCGCGAGATCGGCCTGCTCAACGACGTCTTCCCGGCCGCGGAGCTGGAGTCGTCGACGCAGGAGTTCGTCGCCACGCTCTGCTCGCGGTCGCAGGCGTCGATCCGCGGGATGAACCGGATCATCGAGAAGATCGTGGCCGGCCAGGAGACGTCCGACGCCGAGGTCGAGGAGATCCGTTCCGAGGCCCTGCACGGCGTCGACTACGCCGAGGGCGTCGCCGCGTTCCTGGAGCGGCGCCCGCCGCGGTTCACCTTCCGCTGAGGATTGCACGCGTTGCCGCCGTTCGCGGCGATCGGCACGTGCAAGGGCCCGTCCGTGGTGACCTTCGAGGTTTCCCGGAGCAGCCCGGACGGCCCGTCGCGCACGGTGTCGGCGACCCAGTGGCCCGGTCCCAGGAAGCCCAGCGGTGCCCTCACGGTCGTGGCTGGCCCGGCGAAGATGCCGCCGACGAACCAGCGGTCACCCGAGCGGCGCGCGAACACCGCTTCACGGCCGGGCCTCCCGGACAGCAGGCGGGTTTCGTCCCAGACGGTCGGCAGCTCGTCGATCGTGCGCACGGCCTCCGGCCGGGCTTCGTAGTTCTCCGGCTTGTCCGCGCTGTGCTGCCAGCCGGATTCGTAGACGAAGAAGGTCGCCACCTCGTGGGCGTCCGTCGTGTCCCGATCGGACACCACGAACGCCGTCGGCGTGTAGTCCATGCTGCCGACGACGTTGCGGGTGAACGGGAACATCATGTTGGTCGCCGCCCGCGTCCGGAGCTGTTCGGCGCCGCGGTCGGCTTCGAAGCTCAGCACGTGGGCCAGGTGCGCGGGAACCCGCGCGGGACGGTCGCGCCGTGGAAGTCGATCATCAGCTCCTGCACGGCGGTGGCCCGCGATGTCGTCGACCAGCAGGTACGGCCAGCCGTGGCGGGCGGCGAAGTCGGCGAACTGCTTCTGTCGCAACGGATCGCCCGGGCTGTCGTGTTCGGACAGCCAGGACCAGGCGACCTTGCCCGGCCGCACCCAGGACGTGTCGTCCAGTTCGGACGGTCGCGCGAGGTCGTCGGCCAAAGTGGACTCGGTGACCGCCGCCAGGTCGCCGGTGATCGCCACCCGCCACGGCGTGGCGAACGGCCCCGGACCGGTGACGGCGGCGTCCGCGAGCTTGATGGCGTAGCCCGCCGAGCCGGCCGGGTGCGTCAGCCGGGCGCCGGAATACCGTCCGTCCACATCGGACTCGGTCAGGAGCGTGTAGCCGTCGCCGGTGGCGAACAGCGACGGGAAGCCGTAGTCGCCCGCCTGGGCGTCGCCCGCGGTAGTTTCGACCCGGACCCCTTCGTAGTCGGGGGAGTAGGGCAGCAGCCACGCGGGCGCCGCCGGGGGCAGCGTGAACGCCGACGCCTCGCCGAGCACAGGCCGAGGGGAGCGGGCGCGAGCACGGTCGTGCCGCCGCGGGTGACGGCGAAGGTCAGGCCGTCGTCACCGGTGCGGGCGACGACGGCGGTCACGGCGCCGGCGAGGCTCACGCTCCAGCGGCCGGCGGCACCGGCGGGCCCGCTCGTCACGGCCGTGGCCGCCGACGCCAAAGCCAACGCCGGCGCGAAGGCGAGCGCGGGCCTGCTCCCGAACCCCAAGGCAGCTCCTTCGCCGCGCGGAATGGCGTGTCGAGCACCGATCTTCGGCGCTCGGCGCGGATTCCGCCGACGGAGGGGTCAGGCATCCAGGTAGGCGTGGAAGTGCTCGGCGACGACGTCGGTCACCCCGGCGGGGTCGAGGCTCCCGTCGATTTCGATGACGCGGATGCCGAGCTCCCGCGCCGAGCGCACGGCCTGCGCGGCGAGCATCCGATCGCGCGTCAGGCGGCTGCGCTGCCGCGGGATGGTGGGCTCGTCCGGCCGGTGGCGCAGCTGGTGCTGGCGGAACAGCTCGGTCGGCACCAGCACGACCATCCGGCTCGGCGAATCCACGAGCGGCGCGACCAGTTCCGGGCGCAGGCCCCGGCCCTCGGCGACGATCGGCCGCGGCGAGGTCAGGGCGCGCAGGTCGGCCAGCGCGCATTCGAACCGCTGCCGGAACTCGGCCAGCAGGGCGGTCAGCTGGTCGCCGGCGGGGACGTCGTCGGCCGGCGCGGCACCGGGCCGGGCCCGGTCGTCGTGGTGGTAGGTCGTCAGCCCGTGGCGCTCGGCCAGCAGCCGGGCGACGGTCGACTTGCCCGTCCACGGGGCGCCACCGATCCAGAGCGTCTTGCGCAGAGTCCCGAACGGATCCGAGGTCATCGTTCGACTATTGCGGCACCGGCGCCCCGAAGGCCAGAGTTCGGGCGCTGGTTGATCCGTTCAGCTCAGGGCTCGCTTTCGCCGTCGACGACGAGGACGGTGGAGTCGTCGGCGAAGTCCGGTTTCCCGCCGAGCCGGAAGTGGAACCGCGAGCCCGGCCGCACGGCGGCGATCACCTGGGTCTCGGCCGTGTCGAGCACGATGATCGAGAGCTCGGTCGTGACCGGTTCCGGCCGCAGGACCTCGGGCACGACCGGGATCGGCAGCGTGCCGCTGACCGAGCCGGAGCCGTCGTCGTCTTCTGCGACGGGTTCGAACGGCGGCGGCGGGACGAGCCGCGGCCGGCGCCGCCACCAGAGCCCGGCGATCAGGCCGGTGAGCAGTCCGCCGGTGCCGCTGACGGCGGAGGCGAGCCCGACGCTGAGTCCGGAGGGCGCTTCGACGGGGTCGGCCTTCGGCGCCGGGGCGGGAGCCGGGGGAGTGGCGGGCAGCGGCCCGAACCGCACGGCGGGGTCCCGGGCGTCGTCGGGCAGCTGCAGCACCTGGCCCGGTTCGATGGCGGTGGGGTCGGTGAAGGGCGTGCCGTCGGGTCTGGGCCTGCCCTGGTTGAGCTGGAAGATCTCGGGGAACCGGTTGCCGTCACCGAGGGCGCGTTCGGCGATCTTGAACAGCGTGATGTCATCGGGGTTGTCGGCGTGCGGAACGATGTAGTACTTGACGGCGGGCGGAGGCGGCTGGGTCTGTGCGAGGGCGGGGCCGCCGACGAGCACGGCGAAGAGGACACCGGCGGCGCCGGCCTGCCCGGCCCGCCCGAGCACGCGGCGCACCGCGGGGTTTGCGACCATGGTCGGCACCTCTCCCCGGCGACCCCGGCGGGTCCCGGTGTTGCCCCTCTACACGGGGCCGGAGCGGGTGCGGTTCAGATCTCGTCCCACGGCACGGTTTCGTACGCCTTCGCGAGCAACTCCACCGCGCGGTCCGCGGGCGGCAGCACGAGGTCGTCGACGGACGCGATCGCGCGGCCCGGGGTCTCGGAGTTCGTCACGAACATCGCGTCGAACGAACGCAGGTCCGCCGGCCGGACTTCGCGCGTCTCCTGCGGGACACCCAGGCGGCGCAACGCTTCCTTCTGCACCAGCATCGTGATCCCCGGCAGCACCGCGGCTTCCGGCCACACGACCGTGTCGCCGGCCAGGAAACCGGCGTTCCACACCGAGGCCTCGCTGATCCGGCCGGCCGGGTCGACGAACAGCGCGTCGTCGTAGCCGGCCAGCTCGGCCTGGCGGGAGTGGTAGATCAGCCCGAACGTGCCCAAGTGCTTCACCTGCGGCAGCTCCCGCTGGTACCGCACCGTGCGCAGGCGCAGCGGCGCCGGCTCGGGCGGGTGCGGCGGGAGCGTCCGGACCAGGATCTCCGGCACGAGAGGTTCGTCGAACGAGCGCGTGACCACCATGACCCGCACCGAAAGCGCGGGTTCGCCGGCGATCGCCTGGCGGACGTACGCCCGCACCCGGTCGACGTCGAGGTCGGTGCCGAACAGCAGCCGCGTGCTCGTCGCGAGCCGCTCGAGGTGGAACGCGAGGCCGCGGACCCGCCCGTCCCGGACCTGCATCGCGGTGAAATGGCCGTAGGAGGTCATTCCCGCGACGAAGGCACCCGGGCCGAGCGGCTCCCCGTTCAGCTCGATGCGCGCCGCCACTACTGGACGGTCACGCCCGTGAACTTGACCTGCTTCGTCGGCGCCCCGGTGCCGTCCTGCGGGTTCGGGTTCGCGATGCCGGCCTTGGCGACGGCGTCGAGGACCTTGAGGCCCTCGTCGCTGATGCTGCCGAACACCGAGTAGTCCGCCGGCAGGCCGTCGGCGTTGCCGTAGACCATGAAGAACTGGCTGCCGCCGGAGTTCGGGGCGGACGTCTTCGCCATCGCGAGGATGCCGCGGCCGTACTTGATCTCCGGGAACGCCTCGTCCGGCATCGTGTAGCCGGGGCCGCCCTGGCCGTCCTGCGTCGGGTCGCCGGTGGCCGAGGGGTCACCGCACTGCAGCATCTGCAGGCCCTCGGTGCCGAGCCGGTGGCACATGGTGTCGTTGTAGAAGTTCTGCTTCGCCAGGCTGACGAAGCTCTGCACCGCGCAGGGCGCGAGCGCCCGGTCGAGCGTCAGCGGGATGTCGCCCGCGGTGCTCTTCAGCGTCACGTTCACCGTGCCGGTCGACGGGACGTTCTTGCCGTCGGGCAGGTTGACCTTCTTCGGCGCCTTGCCCGTCGTGTCGGCCTTGAAGTCGCACGTCGTCGGGTTCGGCAGCGCCGTGGCCCGCTTCGGCAGCGCCGTGCGCTGCGTCGGGATCTGGAGGTCGGTCGGCGGCGGCGCGGCCGAAGACGACGCCGCCGTGTCGGTGGCGTCACCGCCGTTGGCGCTCACGATCCACACCACCACGCCCGCCACGACGAGCACGGCCACGCCGACGACACCAGCGCCGATCCTCCTGCGTCGCTTCTGCTGCTCCAATCGGCGCTCGAGCTGCCTCTCGAGCTTGCGCTTCGCAGCTTCGCGGCGCTGCTGGTTGGTCGCCACCCCGTACCCTCCAGGTTTCCGCTCGTGTCACACGTCTGAGGTAGCGGCAGTGTATGGGCACAGCCTGTGAGGACCATGTACAGGGCCCGCTAGTCTCAACCCGATCGTGATCGGCGCCATCCGGCGCGGATGTCCGGGAGGCGTTCGGTGCTCGTCGTCGGGTTCGGCAGCGGCCCGCTGCAGGCCAACTGCTACCTGCTGGCGGCAGCCGCCGGCGGGCCCTGCGTGGTCGTGGATCCGGGGCAGGAGGTGACCGCCCCGCTGACCGCCGCGCTCGCCGAGCACCGGCTGGTCCCGGCGGCTCTCGTGGCCACCCACGGGCACGCGGACCACGTCGCTTCGGCCGCTTCGCTGGCGGCCGACCACGGCGTCCCGCTGCACTTGCACCCCGCCGACGCTTCGCTGTACGACGGCGACAGCGTCCCGCTCGAGCCGGGCACCTTCGCCGGTCTGGACCTCGACGTCCGCCCGGTGCCGGGGCACACCCCGGGCTCGGTGGTCCTGGGCCTGGCGACGGCCGAGGGCGGCCGGCTCGCGCTGACCGGCGACACGCTGTTCGCCGGCTCGGTCGGCCGCGGTGCCGACCCGGAGGCGGTGCGCGACCTGCTGACGAGCCTGCCGGACGACACGGTGGTGCTGCCGGGCCACGGACCGGCGACGACGATCGGGCGGGAACGCGCGGGCAACCCGTTCCTCGCCGGGACGGGGGCCTGAGCATGACGGAAGAGACCACCGAACGGCTGGCGCTGTTCGAGGAGGACCCGCGTGGCCGCCGTCGCCGCGGGATCTCGGGCCTGATCGGCGTGGTGATCGTCGCGGCCGCGTTCGGCGGTGTCGCGGGCCTGATCGGCGGCACCCTGATCGGGCTGGTCGTGGCGCTGGTGATCGCGCTGCCGCTGCTGTACGTGATGGCGGTCAGCATCCGCCGCCGCGTCTGGCTGGAGGGCTCGACGCTGCTCGTGCGCACGTGGGGCCTGCGCCGCGTCGACCTGGTCACGGCGACCCGGCTCGACCTGGTGATCGGCGACGTCCGCGGCTCCCGCACGGTGAGCCTGCTGGTGAACGCCGGCCAGCGCGGCAAGGTCGCGAAGGTCGACCTCGCGGTGTTCTCCGGCACCGGCGGCCGCGAGCTGGGCATCCTGCAGCTGCGGAAGCTGGCGAACGCGCTGATGAACAACACCGAGGCGAACGGCCTGGTGTTCGGCGAGCTGCTGGTCGCCGAACTGAAGGCCGAGGCGCGCGGCTCCGGCGTCGCGGACCGCCCGCTCTACCGCCTGGCGTCGGTGGCGCCGTCGGGCAAGTACGTGCAGCGGTTCACGATGGAGGCCGTCAGCCGGTTCGTGGCGACTCTCGACTGAGCTCTTCGTCCGCCTCGCGCAGCTGCTCGAGCTGGTAGACGAGCTCCGGGACCTCCTGCGCGATGTACGCGGCGAGGCGCTCGACGTGGTGCAGGGTGGCGCGGACGTCCTCGAGGGCGGCCGCGATGCGCGGCAGCGACTCCACGGCCTGGACGGTGGCCGTGACCACCCGCAGCGCACCTCGAACCACCTGGCGCGGGCCGATGAGCACGAACATGGCGCCTCCCCGGGTCGGCTGCCGCCTTCCTACCGCGTTCCGGCCGGTCCGGCTCGGTCGGGGTGTGCCGGTGTTACGGGTGGGACGGAACGGCTTTCGTGGTGCTGCTGAGGTATCCGGCGGGCTCGCGGGAGGCGATCAGCGCGGCCAGGATCGTCGTCACCGGGACCGCCGCCACGATGCCGACGCTGCCGGCGAGCGTCCGGACGATCTCCTGCGCGATCTCCTCGCTGCCGAGCAGCGCGCCCAGTCCGACCCCGGAGATCGACGAGTACAGCAGCACCGGCAGCGCGGCCCCGGCGTAGGCCATCACCAGCGTGTTGACCGCCGACCCGACGTGGTCGCGGCCGATCCGCAGGCCCGAGCGGTACAGCTCCTGCCAGGTCAGGTCCGGGTTGGCGCGGCGCAGCTCCCAGACGGCGCTGGTCTGGGTGACGGTGACGTCGTCGAGCACGCCGAGCGCGCCGATCACGACACCGGCCAGCAGGAGACCCCGGGAGTCGATGCCGTGGCCGAGCGACCCGATGAGCGTCGACGTGCTGTCGTCGAGCCCGGTCAGCGAGGCAGCGGCGGAGAAGATCGCCGACAGGACGCCGATCAACGCCAGGCTGACCAGCGTGCCGAGGACGGCCGCCGACGTTCTCGCCGACAGCCCGTGGGTCAGGTAGAGCGCGATGAACATGATCGCGCCCGACCCGGCGATGGCCACGACCAGCGGGTTCTCGCCGGCGAGGATGGCCGGGAGGATGAACAGCGCGATCACGACGAACGACAGGCCGAGCGCGACGAGCGCGGCCAGGCCCTGCCAGCGGCCCAGCACCAGCACGGCGACCGCGAAGAGGGCGGCGAGCACGAGCAGCGGGGTGCCGCGCTGGAAGTCCACGAGCTGGAAGCTGGCCGGGTCGCCGGCGTTGCCGCCGTTGTAGGCGAGCACGACGGCGTCGCCCGCGGCGAACCGCGGCGTGCTCGGCTCGATCGGGACGGTCAGCTTCAGCTGCTTCCCGCTCGCCGGGCCGTCGGTCATCGTGAGGTCGACCGTCAGGCAGGGCTTGGCGTTCGGGTCGGTCTGGTCGCCGACCTGGACCTGGCCCTGGGCGAGGCAGGGGCCGGTGGCGGTCGCGGTGATGTCCGCGGCCACCGGCGTGCCCTGCGGGACGACGCTCGTCGGGTCCGCCTTGCCCCAGGGGTAGAGCACGATCATGCCGGCGACGGTCGCCAGCGCCAGCGGGGCGAGCAGCCAGATCAGCAGGAGCTTGACGCGCTTCGACGCCGGGGCGGCGGGCCCGTGGCCATGACCGTGGCCGTGACCCGTTTCGGGCTCGGGTTTCTTCGCGGTGCGCGGCTTGGTACCGGCCGGGACCCGCTGCGGCCCGGTGTCCCCGCGCCGGGCGGCGCGCTGCGGTCCGGTGTCGGTCCGCCGGTCGCCGGTCGCGCGCGGAGCCTCGCTGCCCGGGACTCGCTGCGGGCCGGTGTCGGCGCGCTTGTCGCCGGAACCGTGCGAAGCGCCGTCGGCCGGAACCCGTTGCGGCCCGGTGGCGCGGCGGTCGGCGGTGGACCGGGCGCCGGCCGGGACTCGCTGGGGTCCGGTGTCGGCGCGCCGGCGAGCGGGGTCGGCGGCGCGGCGCGCGCCCTCCGGTGGCGGGGTCCGGCGGGCCGGTTTGCGGGGCGTACCCGGCGTTCCGGGCTTTTCGGAGGCGCCGCGCGCCGGCGAAGGGGACACCTCGTCCGTGATCCGGCGAATCGGGCCGGTTGCGTCGTCGTCGGTGTCGGGGCGGTCCACGCGCACATCCTGACAGCGGGATGTGCCGCCGCGCGCAAGGGGCCGCCGAGGGTCCGGTTCCTCCCGATGCGTCAGCCGTACGCCTGGCGGACGTGGACCCGCCGGTAGGCCGACGGCGGCGTGTCGAAGTGGTCCAGGAAGGCCTGGCGCAGCGTCTCCGTCGAGCCGAACCCGCAGCGGCGGGCGATGGTGGCCAGCGGGAGGTCCGTTCCCGACAGCATCCGCGCCGCGTGCTCGGTGCGGACCGTGCGGACGTACTTGCCCGGCGTCGTGCCGAGGTGCGCGTCGAACAGGCGGGTCAGCTGGCGGGTGCTCAGACCCGCCCGGGCGGCCAGCGCCGGGGTGCCGAGGTCGGCGTCGAGGTGCTCGGCGATGTACGCGGTCAGGTCGCGGACCTCGCGGTGCTCCGGTGGCGGGCCGGCCAGGAACAGGCTCACCTGGGCCTGGTTGCCGGGCCGCTGCAGGTACGTCACCAGCGACCGGGCGACCTCGCGGGCCAGCGTCGGCCCGTGGTCGGCCTCCACGAGCGCCATGGTCAGGTCGAGCCCGCTGGTCACCCCGGCGGCCGTGTAGACGTTCCCGTGCTGGATGTAGAGCGGCACGGGATCGACCGTGACCGCCGGGTAGGCGTCGGCCAGCTGCGCCGCCCAGCGCCAGTGGGTCGTGGCGCGGCGGCCGTTGAGCAGGCCCGCCGCGGCGAGCACCTCGGCGCCGGTGCAGACCGACGCCACCCGCCGGCTCGTCCGGGCCAGCCGCCGGATGTGGGCGAGCACGCGTTCGTCGGACGCCGCCGTCGTGCTGCCCCAGCCACCCGCGACGACCAGCGTGTCGAGGTCGGCCGTCACCTGGTCGAGCCGCAGGTGCGGCTGCAGGACCAGGCCGGAGCACGTGCGGATGGCCTGGCCGTCGATGGTGGCCAGCCGGATCTCGTAGGGCGGGCGCGCGCCGTGGCGGTTGGCGGCGTCGAGGACGTCGGCCGGGCAGGCGACGTCCAGCAGCTCCACGTCGGGGAATCCGACGATCGTGACCCGTCTGGGTGAGCCTGCCATGATCGCACGCTAGCAGCCGGACCGGCCTTCGGACGCGGTTCGCAGGATTTCGGACATCCGCGTCCGGCGCCCCGGCGGCCGCCGCCAGGGTGAGGGCCATGACCGCTGAGCAGAAGACCCTCGCCTTCGTCGTCTACCCGGGGCTGACGCCACTGGACCTGGTGGGCCCGCTCCAGGTGCTGAGCGCCTTGGCGCAGCTGGACCGCGGCTACCGGACTGTCGTCGTCGGCGCCACGAAGGACACCGTCGGGACCGACACGCCGCTGAGTGTCGCGCCCAGCCACACGTTCGACGAAGTGCCTTCGCCGTACGCGGTGCTCGTGCCGGGCGGCACGGTGCCGACGCTGCGGGCGATGGCGGACGAGCGCCTGCTCGCCTGGCTGCGCACCGCGGCCGCCGGTGCCGAGCTGGTGACGTCGGTCTGCACCGGCTCGATGGTCCTCGGCGCGGCCGGCCTCCTGGAAGGCAAGCGGGCGACGACGCACTGGATGTTCCGCGACCTGCTGACCGGCCTGGGCGCGACACCGACGGCCGAACGCTGGGTCGAAGACGGCCGGGTGATCACCGCGGCGGGCGTGTCGGCCGGCATCGACCTCGCGCTGCACCTCGTGGAACGGCTGGCCGGCCGTCGGGTCGCGACGAACATCCAGTTCGCCATCGAGTACGACCCGGAGCCGCCGCAGGGCCGCCTGGACTGGGACAACCAGCCCTACGGCGACCTCAAACCGCTGCGTGAGCACACGCTGCGGGCCGGGCTGGCCGACCACCCGGAGCTGCTGGGCAAGCTGTTGGCAAACGCCTGAACCAACGGCGTCGGCCATCCGGGTGATCGAGGGAAAAGCCCAGCCTCCGGCGGCTACATTCAGCTCGCTCGATCAGGTGATCTCGCGGGTGGGGTGTAGCCGTGCGGTTCCAGGTGCTCGGTCCGCTGACCGCCTCCGTGCCGCTGCCGTCGGCGGCCCAGCCGCGGCGGCTGCTCGCCGTGCTGCTCGCGCGCGCCGGCCAGTTCGTCGGCCGCGACACGCTGGTCGACGAGCTGTGGCCGGACGGCGCGCCGTCGAGCGCCGCGGCGATCGTGCAGGTGACCGTGTCGAAGCTGCGCAAGACGCTCTCGCCCGGCCTGGGGGCCGCCGAGGCCGGGCAACGCCTGCGGTCGGGGCCGCGGGGCTACGCCCTGTCGGTCGAGCCGGGGGAGCTGGACGCGGACGACTTCCTGACGCTGCTGTCCGCGGGCGCCGACGACCGGGCGCAACGCCGTCGCGCGCTCGAACGGGCGCTGGCGTGCTGGCGGGGCGACGCCTTCGCCGACGTCGCCGGCGGGCCGCTGCTGGAGGCGCACAAGCTGTGGCTGGAGGACCGGCGTTCGGCGGCGCTGCTGCAGCTGGTCGAGCTGGAGCTCGCCGACGGCGACGGCCGCGCGGTCGTCGAGCGGCTCGACCCGGTGGTCGCGGCCCGGCCCGCGGACGAGCGCTTCGCCGCCCGGCTCGCGTCCGCGCTCGGCGCCGTCGGCCACCGCGAGTCGGCGCTGGAGGTGCTCCGCCGGACGCGGCGGGCGCTCTGGGAAGAGGCGGGTGTGTGGCCGGGCGACGACCTCGTCGCGGTGTACCGCCGGATCGCCGGCACCGAATGGACGACGCCGGGCCCGCCCGCCCAGCTCCCGCCGGCGGTGCCCGACTTCACCGGCCGGGTCGCCGAGCTCGCCGGCACCGTCCGTGCCCTGCGCGGTTCCGGACCGGTCGTGCTGCACGGCGCCGCCGGGGCCGGGAAGTCGGCGCTGGCCGTCCAGGCGGCCTGGCGGGTGCGCCGCCGCTTCCCCGACGGCCAGCTGACCGCGTCGCTGCGTGACGCCGAGCCGGCCACCGTCCTCACCGGATTCCTGCGCCAGCTCGGTGCGACGCCGGCCGAGCTGGCCGACCGCGCCGGCCTGACCGGGTTGTGGCGCAGCTACACCGCCGATCGCCGGCTGCTGGTGCTGCTGGAGGACGTCACGACCGAGGCTCAGGTGCGGGCGCTGCTGCCGAGCGGGCCCGGGTGCGCGACGCTGGTGACCACGCGCCGTGAGCTGCCCGGCCTGTGCGGGGCGCGGCCCGTCGAGGTGGGCTGTCTGTCCACAGAGGACGCTCGGGCGCTGCTCGCGGCGATCGTGGGGGAGGCGCGGCTGCACGCGGAACCTTCGGCGGCGCACCGGGTTCTCGAGTGCTGCGCCGGGCTCGCGCTCGCCGTCCGGATCGCCGGGGCGAAGCTCGCGGCGCGGCCGAACCTGCGGGTGGCGGAGCTGGCGGCCCGGCTGGCCGACGACCGCCGCCGCCTCGACGAGCTGGCCACCGGCGACCTCGCGGTCCGGGCGGTGGTGACGTCGGCGCTGCGCGAGCGGCCGGCGGCGGACCGGTCGCTGCTGAGGCTGCTGGCGGCGTTCGAGGGGCCGGTGCCGGACTGGTGCGTCGCGGCGTTGCTGGACCGGCCGCCGGCGGAGGCCCGAGACCGGCTCGAGGAACTGGCCGCGGCGCACCTGGTCGAGCGGGCCGGGCCGGTTCCGGGCGAGGGAACGTCCTGCTCCGGACCGGACGGCCGCGCGGCACCCCGCTGGGCCTTGCCGCCCTTCATCCGGCTCGTCCTCACCGAAACCCCGGAGACCGGCTCCGCCGCCCTCCGGCGGGCCTGCGAGGCCGCCCTCGCGCTCGCCGAGCACGCCCGGGGCCGCGCGCCGAGCGGGCTGCCGACGCCCGATCCCGCTGTCCTGCGCCGGGTCGCCGCCGAACCCGGGGCCTGGGCGGCCGAAGAGACCGCGCACCTCGCCGCGGCCGCGCGGGTGGCCGCGGCGCGCGGCTGGCACGACCTCACCGAACGGCTCGCCGACGCCTGCACCGCGCTGGCCGGCACGCCGTGGCTCGGCCACGCCGCCCGGGCCGTGTCAGTGCTCGGGCTGGCCGCCGCCCGGCGGCGGCAGGACCCGCGCGCGGAAGCCGAAAAGCTCTACAACCTCGGTTCGGTGCACTGGCAGCACGGCCACGGCAGGCAGGCCCGCAACTACTTCGTCATGGCCGAGACCCGCTTCCGGCAGCTCGACGACCCGCAGGGGACCGGCGCGGTGCTGGCCGCGCTCGCCGACGTCCACCTCGACGGCGGTGACCCGCGCGCCGCCGAGGCCGAGCTGGTCGAGGCGCTCGGCCTGCTGCGCGCGTGCGGCGACCGCCACGGGCAGGCGGCCGCGGCCGCGCAGCTGGGGTCGCTGGCCGAGGACGTCGGGGACGTGCGGCGCGCGGTCGAGAGCTTCGAAGCCGGCATGCTGCTCGCGAGCGAGTGCGACGACGGCCGCGGGCACGACCAGGCCGCCAAGCGCTACGCCGACGTCCTGCGCCGCCACGGCGGCTACGACCGGGCCGCGGATCTGCTCACCGGCGCGCTCGGCGGCGCCGTCCGCACCCGCGAGCGGCACTGGGAGGCGCACGTCCTGCGCAGCCTGGGCGCCCTGCACACCGAGGCGGGCGAGCCGCGTGACGGCGAACGCTTCCTGACGCGGTCGCTGACGCTGTTCGAGCAGATCGGGCACCGGCACGCCGCCGCCTACACCCACCGCTGCCTCGCCGAAGCGCGCCGCCGCGCCGGCGACCCGGCGGGTGCGCGGTGGCACCTTCGCGTCGCCATGGGCGTGTTCCGCGAGTTGCGGGACCGCCGCGGCGCCGGCTACACCCTGCTCAGCCTCGGCCGGACCCACGCGGACGAGGGTGCCGCGGCCGAGGCCGCGCGGCTGCTGCGGACGTCGGCCGGCCTCTTCCGCGAGCTCGGGTTCCCGCTGTGGGAGCTGCGCGCGCTGGGGGAGCTCACCGCCGTCAGCAGTGAATCCCCGGCCCGGGACCGCACTCGTGAAGTCTTGACGAAGATCAGGACCTGACCCGCCGCCGCCCGGTGCCGCGGCGCGGGCGTTTGGCGAAGTTATGGCCCCGCCGATTTGGCTGCCGCCGTTCGGATCGTCGTACCGAGGAGGCAAGGCATGCCGGGACAACGGATGCTCGCGCGCGCGGCAGTGGGACTGACCGCGACGGCCGCGACGGTGGTCTTCGCGACCATCGGCACCGCGTCGGCGAGCGTCGAGGTCACCAAGCTCACCCAGGCGCAGGCGGCGTCGCAGCTGTCGGCCGCCGGGGTCACGCACTCGTCGAGCGGGGGCTGCACCGACCGCTACAACTCGACCTGCACGTCGTACGAGCAGATCAACCAGAGCACGGTCAGCGGCGTGATCACCCTCAAGCGCGCCAGCGGCTGCGCGATCAACATCACCGGCGGGACCGAGACCGGGCACGCGTCCGGCACCTACAGCCACTGGAACGGCTACAAGGTGGACATCTCGCACAACAGCTGCATCGACTCCTACATCAAGAACAGCTTCTCCTACATCGGGATGCGCGGCGACGGCTACCCGCAGTGGAAGGCCGGCTCCGGCAACCTCTACTGCGACGAGGGCAACCACTGGGACATCACGTACTACACCTGCGGCTGCTGAGGTCCGCCCGGCCGGGGCCTGCCCGTTTCGAGGGCTGCGGGCAGCTCCCGGTTACCGGCCGCGACCGCGGGGTACCTCTCCGGTGTGGAGACGACTTCGCGCAACACCCGAGCCGGCAAGCAGCGGACGGCGGTCATCGGCGCCGCCGGGGGTTTCGTCCTGCTCGCCGGCCTGTACCTCGTGCTCGCGCCCTGGGTCACCGGCTTCGGCGGGGCGGGCGTGCTGGCGCTGAGCAACACGGTGGTCGGCCTGGTCCTGGTCGCACTGGCGATCGCCCGCACGGCGACGCGGCGCCTGCGGTTCCTTGGCTGGGTGGTCCCGGTGCTCGGCGCGTGGACGGCGCTGTCACCGTGGCTGCTGCGACCGGCCGCCGAGACGCAGCCGTCGACGGCGGCGCTGGTCGGCAACGTGGTGGCCGGCGCGGTGGTCATCGTGGCCGGCGCGGCGATGCTCGCCCGCGGTGACTGACCGCTGTCCCGGACGTCAGTTCCCGATGAACACCCAGTCCCCGGAGCCGGGGCGGTACGGGCTGTCGGCCCGCTTGGCGACCACGCCCGGCAGGCCGTGCTGGCGGCTGGCGCCGAGGACGTCTTCGCCGCCGCCCGCGAAGTAGCGGGGGACCTGCCAGTGGCGGTCGGCCACCGGGAGGTCGGCCAGGAGCTCCCGGCGTTCGGTGTAGGGCAGGTCCAGGGTCGGCCTGCCGTCGAGGTGCAGGACGTCGCTCGCGAAGTAGAACACCGGGCAGTGCGCCTTGAGCCGCTTCGCCGCGTTGCCGTCGGCCCGGCGGCGTTCCTCGAGGCCTTCGGGGTAGGGCTTGCCGTCCTTGATCACGACGACTTCGCCGTCCAGCAGCACTTCCGTCGACCCGAGCTCTTCGCCCAGCTTGTGGAGGTCGGGGTAGCGGCCGGTGACGTCGGCGCCCGTGTCGTCGTGCGCGGTGACGCGGCCGCCGGAGACGAGCAGCATCGTGCGCAGGCCGCCCCAGGCGAACTCGTACGCCCAGTCGTCGTCATCGGGCGGCAGCTCGCCCGGGACCGCCGTCATCGGTTCGAGAAATTCGGGGGCGTCCTCGTGTCCCGGCTCGGCCGGGTCGAGGCGCCGCAGCATCCAGTCGCGGTCGTCGTCGGCGTTGTGCCGGTTGAGGAAGAGGTACTTGCCGCGCGCCCGCTCGCCGTGGAAGACGACCTCGACCTTGTGGTCGTTCCAGTGCAGGGTTTCGTACTTCCCGGTGTCCCACACGGTCATCCGGCCGCCGCCGTACTCGCCGGCCGGGATCTCGCCCTCGAAGGTGAGGTACTCCATGGGGTGGTCTTCGGTGTGCACCGCCAGCCGGTTCACGCCGGGCGTGAGCGGCAGTCCGCGCGGGACGGCCCAGGACACGAGCACGCCGTCGCGTTCCAGCCGGAAGTCCCAATGCAGCCGGGAAGCGTGGTGCTCCTGGATGACGAAGAGGTCGTTGCCCCCGGGTGACGGCGGGCCGTCGGGCCAGGGTTCGGGGGTGCGGTCCCGGCCGCGCTTGCCGCGGTACTCCTCGAGTTTGTCCGCCATCGCCGCCCCGGTACCCCTTCCGCTCGGGAGCGTCCAGGGTACCGGGCCGCCGGATCAGCCGTACTGGCAGACGGACGCGGTGCGGTAGCAGTTCGCGTAGTGGCTGATCTGGTGGTCGAAGTCGGTCAGCCGGATGACGACGTGCTCGACCCCGCCCGGCACGGTCGCGGTCAGGCCGTGGGTGCCGATCGACCCGGTCACGTTGACGCCTTGGTCCGCGCAGGCCTTCTGGCCCGAGCCGGGGAACTCGTAGGGGGCGGTCACCTTCGTCGACCCCTGGTAACCGGTGGCCGTCACCGTGATGCATTCGCCGGCCTTGACGAACAGGCTCGTGTCGCCGATGGTGACGGTCTTCAGGGACGTCGACCAGCTCAGGCTTCCGCTGAGGGCGGTCGCCAGCGTCCCGGAGCTGTGGTTGACGTTGACGGTGAAGCCGGACGGCGCCGCCGAGGCCACG
Source organism: Amycolatopsis sp. NPDC049691 (assembly GCF_040675005.1). Classification (NCBI taxonomy): domain Bacteria; kingdom Bacillati; phylum Actinomycetota; class Actinomycetes; order Pseudonocardiales; family Pseudonocardiaceae; genus Amycolatopsis; species Amycolatopsis sp. NPDC049691. The sequence continues at coordinate 74,878 of NZ_JBFANX010000031.1, read as the reverse complement.
CCCGCCGTAGCCGAGGCCATCGCGGCCGCGGTGCCCAGCGCCGCGGCGATCCGAACGAGGTTCCGCATTCGTTTCTCCCCTTCGTCGCGGAGCCCGGCGGCTCCGTCACCGCCTGAACGCCCGACCCCGGCCCGCGGTTGAGCCCCGCGCGCGCGTTCACCTGTTCGGCCCGCCACGACGACGGCCCCCGCCGGTGGGCGAGGGGCCGTCGAACGCCGGTGACGTCAGTCCGTTTCCGCCATGGCTTCGGCGAACTGCGCCGCGTACAGCCGCGCGTACGCGCCGCCGCTGCCCAGCAGTGTTTCGTGGTCGCCCTGCTCGACGATCTGCCCGTGCTCCATCACCAGGATCACGTCCGCGTCGCGGATCGTCGAGAGCCGGTGGGCGATCACGAAGCTCGTGCGGCCGCTGCGCAGCGAGTTCATCGCCCGCTGGATGAGGACCTCGGTGCGGGTGTCCACCGAACTGGTCGCCTCGTCCAGGATCAGGATCACCGGCTTGGCCAGGAACGCCCGCGCCACCGTGATCAGCTGCTTCTCACCCGCGCTGACCGTGCCGCCCTCGTCGTCGAGCACCGTCTCGTAGCCGTCCGGCAGCGTCCGGACGAACCGGTCGACGTGCGTCGCCTTCGCCGCTTCGACGATCTCCTCGCGGCTCGGGTTGTCCGCGCCGTAGGCGATGTTCTCCGCGATCGTGCCGCCGAACAGCCACGCGTCCTGCAGCACCATGCCGGTCTGGTCGCGCAGCTCCTCGCGGTTCATCTTCGCGATGTCGACGCCGTCGAGCGTGATCCGCCCGCCGTCCAGCTCGTAGAACCGCATGAGCAGGTTGACCAGCGTCGTCTTGCCCGCGCCGGTCGGGCCGACGATCGCCACCGTCTGGCCCGGTTCGACCGTAAGCGACAGGTCGTCGATCAGCGGCTTGTCCGGCAGGTAGCGGAACGAGACGTCCTGGAACTCGACGCGCCCGCGGATCACCGACGGCCGCTCCGGGTGCTCCGGTTCCGGCGCCTGCTCGTCGGCGTCGAGCAGCGCGAACACCCGCTCGGCCGACGCGACCCCGGACTGCAGCAGGTTCGCCATGCTGGCGATCTGCGTGACCGGCTGGCTGAACTGGCGCGAGTACTGGATGAACGCCTGTACCTCGCCGAGCGTCAGGCTGCCCGACGCGACGCGCAGCGCGCCGATCACGGCCACCAGCACGTAGCTCAGGTTGCCGATGAACATCATCGCCGGCTGGATCATGCCGGAGATGAACTGGGCCTTGAAGCTCGCCTGGTACAGCGTTTCGTTCTGCTTGTCGAAGATCGCCGCGGACTCTTCGCGGCGGCCGAACACCTTGACCAGCGAATGCCCGGTGTACATCTCCTCGACGTGCGCGTTGAGCTTCCCGGTCGTCGACCACTGCTTGATGAAGTTCGGCTGCGCCCGCTTCCCGATCTTCGCCGCCACGACCGCCGACAGCGGCACGGTGAGCAGCGCGATCACCGCGAGCAGCGGCGAGATCAGGAACATCATGATCAGCACGCCGATGACGGTCAGCAGCGAGGAGACGATCTGCGACAGCGTCTGCTGCAGCGACATCGCCAGGTTGTCGATGTCGTTGGTGACGCGGGAAAGCACCTCGCCGCGCGGCTGGCGGTCGAAGTACTTCAGCGGCAGCCGCGCGAACTTCGCCTCGACGTCCTGGCGCAGCCGGTACACCGCGTGCTGCACCAGCGTCGTCGTCAGCCGGGCCTGGATGAGCCCGAAGAACGACGAGATGACGAACAGCGCCAGCACGACGAGCAGGATCTGCCCGACCTTGTCGAAGTCGATGCCCATGCCGGGCACGAGGTCGACGCGGTTGTAGATGTCGGCGAGCGTGCCGTCGCCGCGGGCGCGCAGCCCGGCGACGACCTGCTCCTTGGTGACGCCCGGCGGCACCTGCTTGCCGAGCACGCCGGCGAGGATCGCGTCGGTCGCCTGGCCGAGGATCTTCGGCCCGATCACGGTGAGCGCGACGCTCGCCGCGCCGAGCACCAGTACGCCGATCAGGTACAGCCGCTGCGGGGCGAGCATGTGCAGCAGCCGCTTCAAGGACCCCTTGAAGTCGAGCGCCTTCTCGGGCGGCGCACCGCCCGCCATCCACCTGCCCGGCCCGGCCGTGGCGGCGCCGGTGTTCTTGTGCCGCTCGGCGGTCGGCCGTTCGCCGGCGTCGGTGACGGCGGCTTTGGGCGATTCGGTGGTGCTCACGCCGCCTCCTGCTCGGTCAGCTGGGACAGCACGATCTCGCGGTAGGTTTCGTTGCTGTCGAACAGTTCGTGGTGGGTACCGGTGCCGACGACGCGGCCCTCGTCGAGGACGATGATCCGGTCCGCGTTGCGGATCGTGCTGACCCGCTGGGCGACGATGATCACCGTCGCGTCGGCGGTTTCGGACACGAGCGCGCGGCGCAGGGCCGCGTCGGTCGCGTAGTCCAGCGCCGAGAACGAGTCGTCGAACAGGTAGATCTCGGGTTTGTGCACCAGCATCCGCGCGATCGCGAGCCGTTGCCGCTGGCCGCCCGAGACGTTCGTGCCGCCCTGGGCGATCGGCGCCTCGAGACCGCCTTCCATTGCTTCGACGAAGTCCTTGCCCTGCGCCACTTCCAGCGCGTGCCACAGTTCTTCGTCGGTGGCGTCCGGGTTGCCGTAGCGCAGGTTGCTCGCGACCGTCCCGGCGAACAGGTACGGCTTCTGCGGCACCAGCCCGACCGCGCGGGCGAGCACCGCCGGGTCGAGGTCGCGCACGTCGACGCCGTCGACCTTCACCGTGCCGCGGGTGGCGTCCATCAGCCGCGGGATCAGGTTCAGCAGCGTCGTCTTGCCGGTACCGGTGGACCCGATCACGGCGGTGGTCTCACCCGGCCGCCCGATCAGCGAAATGTCCTGCAGCACCGGCTTTTCCGCACCGGGGTAGCGGAACTCGACACCCGAGAGCTCCAGGTGCCCGTGCACCGCGCCGGGACGGATCGGCGACACCGGCGGGCGGACGCTCGACTCGGTGTCGAGCACCTCGCTGATCCGCTCGGCGCTGACCTCCGCGCGCGGCACCATCATGAACATGAACGTGGCCATCATGACGGCCATCAGGATCTGCAGCAGGTAGGACAGGAACGCCGTCATGGCCCCGATCTGCATGCTGCCGGAGTCGATCCGCTGCCCGCCGAACCACAGCACGGCGACGCTGGAGGCGTTCATCACCAGCATGACGATCGGGAACATCAGCGCCATCAGGCGGCCCACCCGCAGCGACACGGTGAGCAGCTGGTCGTTCGCGACGTCGAAGCGCTCGCGTTCGTGCTTATCCCGGACGAACGCGCGGATCACGCGGATGCCCATGATCTGCTCGCGCAGCACTTGGTTGATCCGGTCGATCCGCTCCTGCATCAGCCGGAACGCCGGGCGCATCTTGGTGATGATCGTGCCGACCGCGATGGCCAGCACCGGCACGATCACCAGCAGCAGCCCCGACAGCGGCACGTCGAGGTTGAGCGCCAGGATGATCCCGCCGACGCACATGATCGGCGCGGACACCATCAGCGTCAGCGTCATGACCACGAGCATCTGGATCTGCTGGACGTCGTTGGTGGTGCGGGTGATCAGCGACGGCGTGCCGAACTGGCCGACCTCGCGCGCGGAGAAGTCCTGCACCCGGTGGAAGACGCCGGCCCGGATGTCGCGGCCGACCGCCATCGCGGTGCGGGCGCCGTAGTACACCGCGCCGATGGAACCGGTGATCTGGGCGAGCGTCACGGCCAGCATCACCGCGCCGACGCGGACGATGTACCCCATGTCGCCTTTGATCAGCCCGTTGTCGACGATGTCGGCGTTGAGCGTCGGCAGGTAGAGCATGGCGATCGTCTGCACGAGCTGCAGCGCCACGATCACCCACAACGTGGTTCTGTACGGGCGCAGGTGACTGCGCAGGAGCTTGACTAGCACAACGATTCCCCCAGTGGAGTGGTGGTGGTGTTCGGTTCGGGTTTCCGGTCGGTGCCGCCGGTCAGGGTCGGCATCCCGGCGGCCAGCTCGTCCAGCAACCGCTCCAGCGTGGGCAGGAGCGGCTCGTCGGTCATGAACCAGTTGACGAAGGCGACGCGGACGGCGCTTTCCACCGAGGAGGCCATCAGCCGGCACAGCAGGTGGTCCACACCGCCCACCCGTTTCGCGATCGTTTCGGCGAGGACCCGCTCGACCGCCGCGTGGGCGTTGAGGAACTCGCCCCGCAGCATGAGCTGGCCCATCAGCTCCCGGATACGCGCAACGTACGCGCGATCGGGCTCGCCCTCACGCGAATATTGGTGGATCACCGCCTGCTTGACGGACTCCCAGAGCGGCTCGCCTTCGGGCCGGGCGAGCAGGGCTTCGCGCATCCCCTCGTGACGGTCGACGACCACCGAGCAGACCGCCTGCTCCTTGCTGGAGAAGTAGTTGTTGAATGTCCGCGGCGACACCCCGACCTCGGTGGCGATGTCCTCGACCCGGACGTTCTCCAGCCCGCGCTCCAGCGTGAGCCGCAGCGCGGCCTGCGCGAGGGCCCGGCGAGCCTCGCGCTTCTTGCGTTCCCGCAGCGTCAGCTTCGGTGGTTCGTCCGGCGCCATGAACGGAGTGTAGCGAAAAACTTGCGTGCCCCGCAAAAAAGTGCGGGGCACGCAAAAATCTGGGCGAACCGGACAGGGCTCGATTTCGTCGTGTGCGGCCGCCCGGCCTGCGGTATCGGGCGCCGTGTGCGTTCCGTTGCGGGGCGCAAATTGCAAAAATGGACCGATTGGCCTAACGCACTGCGCTCACCAGGAGCTACGTCCCGAAAATCCGCTCACTGCGCGCGATCGCGCGGGGACCGGCTGTGGACATCTGGCAAGCCTTTCTGCTTGCATGTCGGGCGTCGCCGCCCGGGGGTCGGCGCCGCGTACTCGTTTTCCGCACCTGAGCAAGGAAGAAGTGGGACCACATGGCGAGCCGGGCCCGGGAACTCCTGGATCGATCACGCGTCCTGCTGGACCGCTCGCGGGTCGCCGCCGCGCAGTTCCTCACCGCGCCGCCGAAGCACCCCGGGTACGCGCCCGCGCCGGGGCCGGCGATCGCGCAGCTGACGCCGCCGGTGGCGGCATCGGCGTCGTCCTCGGACGACGCCGTGCTGGCCGAGATCTGCGCCAGCGTGGCCCTGCGTGACCTCAACCTGCTCGACCAGCTCCTGGCCCGGCTCGAAGAGCTGGAGGCGGGGGAGGAGGACCACCACCGCCTCGCCGAGCTCTACCAGCTGGACCACCTCGCGACCCGGCTGCGCCGCAACGCCGAGAACCTGCGCGTGCTGGCCGGCCAGGAGACCGCCGACGACGCCGCCCGGGCGACTTCGGTCCTCGACGTCATGCGCGCGGCGATGTCCTCGATCGACCACTACGCCCGGATCACGATCGGCCGCGTGGTGAACCTCGGCGTCGTCGGCTTCGCCGCGGAGGACCTGGGCCGGGTGCTCGCGGAGCTGTTCGACAACGCCGCCAACCAGTCTTCGCCCAGCTCGCCGGTGAACGTCAGCGCGCACCTGACCGAGCAGGGCAGCGTGCTCGTCCGGATCGAGGACGAGGGCATCGGCATCCCGGCCGACCGGATCGACGGCCTCAACGCGCGGCTGGCCGCCGGCGGCGACCTCGACGACGCCGCGGCGCGGCACATGGGGCTCGCGGTCGTCTCCCGGCTCGCCGCCCGCCACGACTTCACCGTGCGGCTGGACCGGCGGAGCCCGCACGGCACGGTGGCCACCGTGCTGCTGCCCACCGGCATCGTCACCGAGCTGGCCGAAAACGCCTGGTCGGGCACCCGGACCGTGACGGTCGAGCCGGTGAAGGCGCCGGCGGGCGAACCGGCCTCCGTCGGCGGGCTGCCGCGCCGCCGCCCGGGCACGTTCCCGAAGGAGGAGCCGGTGCGGGCCGTGCCGCGCAAGCCGAGCCCCCGCCCGCGGCCGCTCGAGCAGACCGGCGGCACCACGGCCAACGGCCTGCCGCGGCGGGTACCCGGCAGCATCCGCGGTGCCGCGCCCGAACCGCCACCACCGCCCCCGGCCGCCGAACCGGCGGCGAACGGGCACGAGCAGCTGCTCGCCGACCTCGGCGCCTTCGCCGACGGCGAGCGGGCCGCCCTCGCCGAGAACCACCGTGCCCAGCAGGACGAGACGCCCGGAGGAACCGCCTCGTGAGCGCCCCCCACCCGGCCCCGGCGAACTTCGCCTGGCTGCTCGACGACTTCGTGCGCAAGGTCCACGGCGTCAGCCACGCGCTGATCATGAGCGTGGACGGCTTCCCCCTCACCGCGTCCGACTCGGTCGGCGAGGCCGAAGCCGAGCAGCTCGCGGCGATCGCCAGCGGCCTGCTCTCGCTCGCCGGCAACAGCGCGGCGCTGTTCGGGAAGGGCGCCTGCGAGCAGATCATCATCCGGCTCACCCACGGCTACTTCCTGTTCATGGGCATCGGTTCCGGTGCCGGGCTCGCGGTGCTGACCTCGGGCGAGGCGGACATGAAGGTGGTCGCCTACGAGATGACCCAGTTCATCACCAACGCCGGCCACGCGCTCACCCCCGAGGTGCGCGCCGAACTGCGCCAGGTGCTCACCGCGCGCCGCCCCCGGGTGTGATGACGATGCCCGACAAGGATGTGATCCCCGTGTCCGAGAAGGACACCGCCTTGCCGCGGCGCAGCCGCCGGATCCGCGCGTACGCGCTCACCGGCGGCCGCACCAGCACCCGGCACCAGCTGCTGGTGGAGACGCTGGTCTCGGTCCCGCAGTACGACCCCGCGCTGAGCGGCACGCTCATGCCCGAGTCGCGTTCGCTCTACGAGCGCGCCCGCTCCCGCTGCTCGATCGCCGAGCTGTCGGTCGGGCTCGACCTGCCGCTGGGCGTGGTGCGGGTGCTGATCGGCGACCTCGCGTCCCAGGGCGCGGTGTTCGTCCACCCCACCGCGCACGCCTACCACCACGACACCAACGTGCTCGAGAGGATCCTTGATGGGCTCAAGCGGCTCCCCGCCTGAGGGCGATCTGCTGACGATCTCCGCGAAGATCGTCGTCGCCGGGGGCTTCGGTGTCGGGAAGACCACGTTCGTCGGCGCGGTGTCGGAAGTGCCGCCGATGAGCAACGAGGCCTGGATGACCGAGGCCGGCGAAGGCGTCGACGACATCCCGCCCGGCGGCAAGTCGACGACGACCGTGGCGATGGACTTCGGCCGGATCACGCTGCGCCCGGACCTGCTGCTGTACCTGTTCGGCACGCCGGGGCAGGCGCGGTTCTGGTTCCTCTGGGACGACCTGAGCCGCGGGGCGCTCGGCGCGGTCGTGCTGGTCGACACCAGCCGGATCGACGAGTCGTTCGCGGCGATCAACTACTTCGAGAACGACTCGGACCTGCCGTTCGTCGTCGCGGTCAACCAGTTCGAGGGCATGCCGGTGCACGACCTCGACGAGGTGCGCGACGCGCTCGCGCTCGACCCGAGCGTCCCGCTGGTCACCTGCGACGCCCGCGACCGCGCCTCGGCGATCGCCACCCTGACCGAGCTGGTCAGCCACACGCTGTCGCTGGCCGTGCTGTCCGGTCCGCGTGAGCTGGCCGGCAGCGTCCCGAACGCCTGAGAAGGAGAACGAGCTTCATGCGCAGGGTTCTGATCGTCGGCGCCGGGCAGTCCGGGCTGCAGCTGGCCCTCGGGCTGCAGGCGAAGGGCTACGACGTCACGGTGATGTCCGCGCGGACGCCGGACGAGATTCGCGGCGGGCGCGTGATGTCGACGCAGTGCATGTTCCACGACGCGCTGCAGCACGAGCGGGACCTCGGGATCAACCTGTGGGAGGCCGACACCGTCAACGTCGAAGGCCTCGGTGTGTCCGTGGCCGCGCCCGACGGCGGCCGCGCCCTCGACTGGTTCGCCGAGCTGGACCACGTCGCGCAGTCGGTCGACCAGCGGGTCAAGATGGCGGGCTGGCTGGAGCTGTTCGAAGACCGCGGCGGCAAGCTCGTCATCCACGGCGTGATGACGTCCGAGCTGGACGCCCTGTCCCGGCTCTACGACCTGGTGATCATCTCGGCGGGCAAGGGCGAGCTGGTCCAGCTGTTCGACCGGGTGCCCGAGCGCTCGCCGTACACGAAGCCGATGCGCGCGCTGTCGCTGGCCTACGCCCACGGCGTCCGGCCGCGGCCGGAGCACCCGGACCGGATGGCGGTGCGGTTCAACATCGTCCCCGGCGTCGGCGAGCTGTTCATGATCCCCGCGTACACGCTGAGCGGGAACTGCGACATCCTCTTCTTCGAGGGCATCCCCGGCGGGCCGCTGGACTGCTTCGACGACCGCCCCGGCCCGGCCGAGCACTTCGGGCGGATCCTCGACCTGATGAAGCAGTTCGTGCCGTGGGAGTACGACCGCTGCCGCGACGCCGAGCTGACCGACGCGAAGGCCACGCTGGCCGGCGGCTACACGCCGGTGGTGCGCCGTCCGGTCGGCACCCTGCCGGGTGGGGCGATCGTGCTGGGCATGGCCGACGTCGTCGTCGCGAACGACCCGATCACCGGCCAGGGCTCGAACAACGCGAGCCACTGCGCGGCCACCTACCTGGACGCGATCGTCGAGCGCGGCGAGGAGCCGTTCGACGCGGAGTGGATGGACGCCACGTTCGAGCGCTACTGGGAGTACGCCCGGCACGTCACCGAATGGACCAACGCGCTGCTGCTCCCGCCGCCCCCGCACGTGCTCCAGATCCTCGGGGTCGCCGGCCAGAACCCCGCGGTCGCGCGGCGGTTCGCGAACGGGTTCACCGATCCGACGGACTTCCAAAACTGGTTCATGGACCCCGCACTCTGGGAGAAGTACCTGGCAGAGGTCTAGATCAGGCTGTCGCCTCGGGACGTTTCGGGCTACGGTTGTCACGTAGCGTGAAGGCGATCTCGGAGGTGCGTGGCATGCGGGCGATGTGGAAGGGCTCGGTGTCGTTCGGGCTGGTGAGCATCCCGATCCAGCTGTACGCGGCCACCGAGAACAAGAACGTCTCCCTGCGCCAGGTGCACGAGGCCGACGGCGGCCGCATCCAGTACAAGCGGTTCTGCACGATCGACGGCGCCGAGGTGCCCTACGCCGAGATCGCCAAGGGCTACGAACTGCCCGACGGCGAGATGGTCGTCATCACCGACGCCGAGATGGCGGACCTGCCGCTGCCCACGCAGCGCACGATCGACGTGCTGGAGTTCGTGCCGCTCGAGTCGATCGACCCGATCCAGTACGACCGCACGTACTACCTGGAGCCGCAGAAGAACGCGGTGAAGCCGTACGTGGTGCTGCGGGACGCGCTGCACAAGTCGAGCCAGGTGGCCATCGCCAAGGTCGCGGTGCGGCAGCGGGAGAGCATGGCGGTGCTGCGGGTGCACGCCGACGTGCTGGTGATGACGACGATGCTGTGGCCGGACGAGGTCCGCGAGCCCGACTTCCCGTTCCTGCGCGACGACCCGCCGCAGATCCGGCCGCAGGAGCTGACCATGGCCGGGTCGCTGATCGACTCGCTGGCCGAGCCGGTGTTCGAGCCGGAGAAGTACCACGACCACTACCGCGAGGCCCTCGAGGAGATGATCGAGGCCAAGGTGGCGGGGGAGGAGACGACCAAGCCCGCGGCGGTCACCGCGAAGGCGGACGTCGTCGACCTGATGGCGGCGCTGCAGGCCAGTGTGGACGCCGCGAAGAAGTCCCGCGGGGCGAAGTCCTCTTCGGAGGAGTCCGATGAGGACGAAAAGCCGGCCGCGAAGAAGAAGCCGGCGCCGCGGAAGCGGGCCCCCAAGTCGGCCTGATCCCGGCCGCGGTGGCCGGCGCGACACGCCGTCGCGGTCGTCCCGCGTCCGCGGGGTTCCCGGTGGTACCAAGGGGTTATGGAATGTGCTTCGTGTGATGCGGGCGTGGACCACTGTCACGGCACGCCGGTGGTGCACCCGGAAGGCGGATTCACCGAGTGCACCGATGCGGCCTGTTCGGACGCCGACCGGGTCCGGCACGGCCTGATCGTCGACTGCGAGGCGCTCGGCGGCGGGTGCCGCTGCGCCGCAGCACCCGGGAAACCCCTGCTGCGCCAAGCTTCCTGAGCCTCCCGCCAGGATCCGCGAAGGCCTTCCCGCCCGGTTTCACCCCCGGCTGGGGAGGCCTTCGCGGCGTCAGGGAGGCGTGAAGACGTAACACGATCGTGTATGCAGCTGTGTACACGGGCTTGGCGATGTGCTAACACTAACGGGGTCCTTCGGCTCTCCCTCCCCCTCGGAGCCGGAGGACCCTTTATTTTCCGTCCGTTGTGGATATGTCAGCCCTGGATGTACAGTTCAATGCATGGTGACGTGTGAGACGCGGGAGTCGGCGCTGGCCCGGATCGGGCGCGCGCTGGCCGATCCGACCCGCTGCCGGATCCTGACCGCCCTCTTGGACGGCCCGGCCTACCCCGGGCGGCTGGCCGCCGACCTCGGGCTGAGCCGCTCGAACGTCTCGAACCACCTGTCCTGCCTGCGCGGCTGCGGGCTCGTCGTGGCCGGCTACGAGGGACGTCAGGTGCGCTACGAGATCGCCGACGCCCACCTGGCCCGCGCCCTGGGCGAACTCGTCCGGGTGGTGCTGGCGGTCGAGCCGCGGGAAGAGTGCGAGCCGGCATGACGGACGCGTGCTCCGACGGCTGCTGCTCGCCGGTCGCGATCGCTCCGGACCGCCGGGCGGGGCTGGTGCGCCGGGTCCGGCTGCTCGTGACGGCGACGATCGCCTACAACGTCGTCGAAGCGGCCGTGGCGCTGACGGCGGGCACCGCGGCCTCGTCCGGCGCGCTGGTCGGCTTCGGACTGGATTCGGTGGTGGAAGTCGCTTCCGCGGTCGCGGTCGCGTGGCAGTTCTCGGGCCGAGACCCGGAAGCCCGCGAACGGCGGGCCCTGCGGATGATCGCGTTGTCGTTCTTCGCGCTGGCCGCCTACGTGACGGCGGATTCCCTGCGGACGTTCTTCACCGCGGCGGCACCGGAAAGCTCGCTCACGGGTGTCGTCCTGGCGGCCGTTTCGCTCGTCGTGATGCCCGTCCTGTCCGCCGCGCAACGGCGGGCGGGCCGGGAACTGGGTTCGGCCAGCGCGGTCGCGGATTCGCGGCAGACTTTGCTCTGCACTTACCTTTCCGCGGTCCTGCTGGCGGGATTGGTGCTCAACACCGTTCTGGGGTGGTGGTGGGCCGATCCGGCCGTTGCCCTCTTCATCGCTTTCGCGGCGGTGAAAGAAGGCCGAACGGCCTGGCGCGGCGAGCAGTGCTGCTGACGCCGTGCCAGGCCGTTCGCTACCTGCGAATCAGTACCAGTGCGCACGCCCACCGATCCGGCGGCCGGTGCCGCCCAGGATGGCCAGTGCCACACCGGCCACCGCGAGAATGATGCCGATGGTGTAAAGCACCGGGATACCCACGATGAACCCGATGACCAGAAGAATTACACCGAGAATGATCACTTGACACACACTCCTTCGCATGGGACCCGTCCGGCGTGCCGGCCGGGCGGATGCGCTGTCACGGGGAGGATGGCCACTTTCCCGATGAACCAAACTGCGTCGAATGGAGCAATCCTGGATCAGTACCGGTAGTGATCGAGCTTGTACGGACCTTCGACGTCGACGCCGATGTATTCCGCCTGGGCCTTCGTGAGCTTGGTGAGTTTCACACCGAGTGCGTCGAGGTGCAGGCGGGCCACCTTCTCGTCGAGGTGCTTGGGCAGCCGGTGCACGTCGGTGGCGTACTCGCCGGGCTTGGCGAACAGCTCGATCTGCGCGATGGCCTGGTTGGTGAACGAGTTCGACATCACGAACGACGGGTGGCCGGTCGCGTTGCCGAGGTTCATCAGGCGGCCCTCGGAAAGCACGATGATCGCGTGGCCGTCCGCGAACGTCCACTCGTGCACCTGCGGCTTGATCTCCTTCTTCGTGATGCCGGGCAGCTTCGCCAGGCCGGCCATGTCGATCTCGTTGTCGAAGTGCCCGACGTTCGCGACGATCGCGTTGTGCTTCATCCGGCTCATCTGCTCGGCCGAGATGATGCCGAAGTTGCCGGTGGTGGTGATGAAGATGTCGCCGTGGGCCACGACGTCGTCGAGCTCGACGACGTCCAGCCCGTCCATCGCCGCCTGCAGCGCGCAGATCGGGTCGATCTCGGTCACCGCGACCCGGGCGCCCTGCCCGCGCAGCGCCTCGACCGCGCCCTTGCCGACGTCGCCGTAGCCGCAGACGACGACGCGCTTGCCGCCGATCATCACGTCCGTGGCGCGGTTGAGGCCGTCCACAAGGGAGTGCCGGATGCCGTACTTGTTGTCGAACTTGGACTTCGTCACGGAGTCGTTGACGTTCATCGCGGGGAAGAGCAGCTCGCCGTCCTTGGCGAGCTTGTAGAGCCGCTTGACGCCGTTGGTCGTCTCCTCGGTGACGCCGCGGATCTCCTTGGCCATGCGGGTGAACCGGTCGCCGTCGGCCGCGAGGCTCGCGCGCAGCGTATCGAGGACGATCCGGTACTCGTCGGAGTCCTCTTCGGACGGTTGCGGCACCGCGCCCGCCGCCTCGAACTCGACTCCCTTGTGGACGAGCAGGGTGGCGTCGCCGCCGTCGTCGAGGATCATGTTCGGGGCCTGGCCGCCGGGGAAGGCGAAGAGCCGGTCGGTGCACCACCAGTACTCTTCGAGCGTCTCGCCCTTCCAGGCGAACACCGAGGTGCCGGCCGGCGCTTCGACGGTGCCTTCGGGGCCGACGACGACCGCGGCGGCGGCCTCGTCCTGGGTGGAGAAGATGTTGCAGGACACCCAGCGCACCTCGGCGCCGAGGGCGACCAAGGTCTCGATGAGCACGGCGGTCTGGACGGTCATGTGCAGCGACCCGGCGATGCGGGCGCCCTTCAGCGGCTGCGCCGCGGCGTACTCGCGGCGGATCGCCATCAGGCCGGGCATCTCGTGCTCGGCCAGCCGCAGCTGGGTGCGGCCGGCGTCGGCGAGGGAGAGGTCGGCGACGGCGAAGTCGAGGCCATTGCGGTTCTGCAGTTTGTCACTCATTCTTCGGTGCACTCCGGAGCTCGTCGGCGGGACGCGCGGGAGGCAGCACGAATGTCCTTGCGGACAACGAAAAGGCACCTCCCTCGCGGGAGGCGCCCTTGGAGTCGTGGTACGGGCCGAGCGTGGCGGAAGGAGTTCCGTCGCAGCGCCTCTCGGCCCGGAACCAGGATGGCAAAGCCGCCGGGAGGCTGTCAAGCGAGCGAGCGGGCCATGAAAACGTCGTCGACGTCGTGGCCGTCGACGCGGAATTCGGCCCGCAGCACGCCTTCCACGACGAACCCGCAGGCCTCGTAGACGCGGCGGGCCGCGGTGTTGTGACCCAGCACGCGCAGCGTCACCTTGCGCGCCCCGCGTGCCCGCGCCTCGGCCACGGCGGCTTCGACGAGCCGCCGGGCGATGCCGAGCCGCTGCCGGTCCGGGTCGACGGCGAGCCCGCCGATCACCCGCACGTGGTCGTGCGCGGGGATGCCGAAACCCTTGCCGAGCCGGACGTAGCCGGCGACCGCGCCGTCGTGCTCCGCGACGAAGACGTCTTCGGGCCGGCAGTCCTCGTCGAAGAACGGCGTCCCGGGCGGCGGCGCCGGAGCGGGGGAGACCGTCGTCGTCCAGGTGCGTTCGTCCAGCTTCGCGAGTGCGGCTTCGTCGTCGGCGCGGGCGGGGCGGATGGTGGTCGTCACGCGAGCATCGTGGCGGAACCGCGGCCGGCGCGCGAAGGGATTAAGGGCTAGATCAGGTGCGCGCGCCGCCAGATGCCCTCGGACCGGCCGCCGATCAGCCCCGCTTCGCGCAGGAACGGCACAATCTTCTCGGCCATCCAGCGCCGCGTCTCGTGGAAGTGCGGGTTGGCGAGCGCCGCGGCGCGGCCCTCGCGCGGATCGATCCCGACGCTGCGGTAGATCCGCGGGTCGACCATGCTGTCGATGACGCCGAAGGCGACCAGCGCGGTCCGTACCCGGTGCCGCTGCAGCGCCGCCTTCGACAGCTTCGGCGTCTCCCGCAGCACTTCCTCCTTGGCGAACCGGACGTGCCGGGCCTCCTCGACGACGTGGATGCGGTTGACCGAGCGGATCAGCGGCTGGATGCCGTCGTCGTCCATCATCGAGCGCTGCAGCCGGTCGGTGGTCTCCTCCGCGACCAGCACGCTGGCGAACATCGACGGGCCGGCCGCGGTCGCGCCGAACACCTTCGCGGCGCGGTGGACGACCTTCGGGACGCCGTAGCGCGGGACGCCGAGCCGGTCGGCGGTGCGGGCGAACATCACCGAGTGCCGGGTCTCGTCGCCGATCTCGGTCATCGCGTACTGCGCGTGCTCGGTGCGCGCGTCGAGGTCGAAGACGTACCGGGCGAGCAGCTGCATGAGGACGATCTCGAACCACAGGCCGACGCTCATGATGCTGGCGATCTCGTGCTTCGACAGCTCGATCCGCTGCTCCGGCGTCAGCTTCGCCCACAGGTCGGTGCCGTAGAGGGAGACCCGCTCCAGCGGCATGTACGCCTTGTCTTCGGCGAGCGGTGCGGCCCAGTCGATGTCGACGTACGGGTCGTAGGAGTTCTTCGCGGAGCTTTTGAGCAGGCGAGCCGCGGTGACGTCCCGGTCCTGGGCCTCGACGCCCATGGCGCTCCCTTCGGAAGTATGGGGTACACGCTGTACTAGCTACTTCGGCGAGCGTACACCGGCTCGCCGGGCTTGAGTAGGCTTCCCGGGTGACCAAGGTCGACGGACGGGCGACGCGCTGGGCCGGCCAGCAGGAACGGCGGCGCGCGGAGTTCGTCGACGCGGCACTGGCGGCGATCGCCGAGCACGGCCCGGACGTCTCGACCGAGCAGATCGCCGAACGCGCCGGCGTCGCCCGGACCCGGCTGTACAAGCACTTCGCGGACGCGGCGGACCTCCAGCGGGCCATCGCCCAGCGCGCGGCCGAGCTGGTGACGGCCGAGCTGGAACCGCTCTGGCACCCGTCGGGCTCGCCGAACGAGATGATCTCGACGGTGATCGCGACGCACCTGCGCTGGCTGACCGAGCACGTCCACCTGCACCGCTACCTGTCCCGCGCGGCCCCGGGCCCGACGGACGTGCGCGGCACGATCGCCCGCCACCTGAGCAGCCTGTTCACCGGTTACCTGACGGCGTTCGGCCGCGACCCGGCCCCGGCGGACACGATCGCGTTCGGCCTGGTCGGCTACGTCGAATCGGCGACGACCCGCTGGCTCGACCACCCGGGCGCGCTGACGTTGGACCAGCTGACCGCCCAGCTGAGCGGCACGATCTGGGCGATGCTGGACCACACGCTGCGGGCGGTGGGGGTGGAACTGGACCCGGACCGGCCGCTGCCGCTCCCGGACGGGCTCTAGTCCTCGCGCGGGAACTCCGCGCGCACGCCCAGCAGCCGCACCGCGCGGGTCAGCTCGAACATCCCCAGCACCTCCCGCGCCGCGCGGTCGATCTCCGCCGCGTCCGACGTCGGCTCGGGCAGCGTGATGCTGTGCGTGTGGGTCAGGAACGGCACGAACCGGACCTTCACCGCGACCCGCGCCGCCGGCCGGCCTTCGTCCAGGACGTCCTGTGACACGCGCTTCGCCAGCGCCGACACCTCCGCCGCCATCTCCGCCGGGTCGGTGAGGTCGCGCTGGAACGTCGTCTCGCGGCTGCGCGACCGGGCCACGTACGGCGTCGCGCTCACCTCCGCGTCGCTGATCCCGCCGCCGAGCAGGCGCAGCCACGGGCCGGTCTTCGGGCCGAACCGCGCCGCCAGCTCCGCCGGGTCGGCGCCGGCCAGGTCCAGGACCGTGGTGATGCCGAGCTCGGCGAGCTTCTTCGCCGTCTTGCCGCCGATGCCCCACAGCGCGTCGGTCGGGCGCGCTGCCATGACCTCCCACCAGTTCGCCTGCGTCAGCCGGAAGATCCCGCCCGGCTTGCCGAACCCGGTCGCGAGCTTGGCCCGCAGCTTGTTGTCCCCGATCCCGACCGCGCACGACAGCCCGGTCTCCCGCGCCACCGCGTCCTTGATCGCCGCCGCCAGCGCCTCGGGGTCGTCGGTCTCGGCCCCGACGAACGCCTCGTCCCAGCCCAGCACCTCCACCACGACCGGGAACTCCCGCACGGCGGCCATCACGTGCTCGGAGACCTCGAGGTAGGCCGGCGGGTCGCTGGGCAGGAAGACGGCGTCCGGGCAGCGCTTGGCCGCGATCCGCAGCGGCATGCCGGACTGGACGCCGAACTCGCGGGCTTCGTACGACGCCGTCGCGACGACGGCGCGTTCGGTGGGGTCGCCGTTGCCGCCGACGACCACCGGCTTCCCGCGCAGCTCGGGGTGGCGGGCGATCTCGACCGCGGCGATGAACTGGTCGAGGTCGACGTGCAGGACCCACTTCACGCCGCCCAGTGTTGCCTCAGAGCCGGTGGCGCGCCACGTGGGTCCAGACGGTGCCGGTCAGGGCGAGGATCCCGCAGAGCGTCACGCCGGGGTCGGGCAGGACCAGCCCCAGCACGAGCAGGGTCACGGCGACGACGTCGACGACGATCAGGAAGGCGCTGCGGAGCGCGCGCGACTTCGGGCGCTTGCCCTCGCGCAGTGCGGTGGCGAGATCGGGGTCGGTGACCTCGAGGTGCCGCTCGATCTTCTCGAGCTCGGTGCGGTCGTGGTGGCTGAGCATCGGGGTACTCCTTCGGCGCCGAACCCGCCGTATCGCCAGAGCGAATACCCAATCGTCCTCCCGGCGAACCGCCAATCGTCTTCTCATTTCGTGCTTTTTGCTGCTCCGACCGGGTGATCCGCGCTCCGTGACCGCTCGGAAGCACGTTACGTTCGCAGGGCACGAGGCCGGTCAGGCCGGCTTCGCGCCGGTCGTGGCCGGTCCGGACCTTCAAGCAAGCGGAGGACGCCATGACCCTGCCCACCGAACCGATCGGCAGCATCCCGCGCCCCGAGTACCTGATCGAGGGGCTGGGCGCCTTCGCGGCCGGACGGATCGACGCCGCCGCGCTCGCCGAGCTGGAGAGCCGGGCCCTCGCGGACACGATCAGCCGGTTCGAAGAGACCGGCTCGCCGGTCGTGTCCGACGGCGAGCAGGGCAAGCCGAGCTTCGCGACCTACCCGCTGGCCGGGCTGACCGCGCTGGCGCCGGACGGCGTCGTCATCCCGTTCGCCGACGGCCACACCCGCCAGCTGCCGCGGCTGACCGCGGGCCCGTTCCGCTACGCGACGCACGCGGACGCTTACCTGACGCGCGCGAAAGCCCTTACCGGCAAGCCCGTCAAGCAGGCGGCGATAGCCGCGTCGGCGCTCTCGTTGATCTACCCGGCCGACGGCATCGACGGGTACTCGCGGGAGCAGTTCCTCGCCGATCTCGTCGACGAAGCCGAAGCCGACATCCGGCGCAGCCTCGACGCGGGCGCGCACAGCGTGCAGATCGACTTCACCGAGGGGCGGCTGTCGCTGAAGCTCGACCCGTCCGGCGGGCTGCTGCGGCAGTTCGTCGACCTCAACAACGCCGTGCTGGACCGCTTCACGGCGGAGGAGCGCGCGAAGATCGGCGTGCACACCTGCCCGGGCGGCGACCAGGACTCGGTGCACAGCCTCGACGTCGACTACGCGGGTCTGCTGCCGGCATTGCTCTCGCTCCAGGCGGGCAACTTCTACGTGCAGCTCGCGAGCGAGGCCGAACCGGAGCGCGCGCTGCAGGTGATCGCCGATCACCTGGGGGACGGCCGCCGCGTGTTCGTCGGGGTGATCGACCCGATCGACCCGCGGGTGGAGACGCCGGAGGAGGTCCGCGACCGGGTGCTCACGGCGGCGAAGTACCTGCCGGCCGACCGGCTGGGCACGTGCGACGACTGCGGGTTCTCGCCGTTCGCCGACGACACGTCGACGTCGCGCGACATCGCGTTCGCCAAGATCAAGGCGCGGGTCGAGGGAACCGCGCTGGCGGCCGAGCAGCTGTGACGGCCGGGGCCCGCTCCGGCGGGCCCCTCAGGCCGTCTCGGCGGCGACCTTCAGCCCGAGGGCGACGAGCACGCTGCCGAGCACGGCGTCGAGCCCGCGGCGCACGCGCCCGCTGGCGAAGAACCGCTTGAGCGCGCCGACCACGAGGGCGAGGACGGCGAACCAGCCGACGGTGCCGGCGGTGGCGATGGCGGCCAGCTCGAGGGTCTGCAGGGTGGAGCCGTCGGCGGGGAGGAACTGGGGCAGCAGGGCCAGGAAGTACACGGCGACCTTCGGGTTGAGCAGGTTGGTGAAGAGCCCCTGCCGGAACGCGGCGCCGGCGTCGAGGGCTTTGGCGGTGGTTTCGCCCAGGTCGCGGTATTCGCCGCGGCGCACGGCGAGCCAGGCCTTGACCCCGAGGAAGACGAGGTAGCAGGCCCCGGCGAGCTTGACGACCATGAAGGCGACGGCGGAGGCCGTGAGCACGGCGGCCACCCCGAAGGCGATGGCGACGACCCAGGCGAAGACCCCGAGCGAGATCCCGGCCCCGGCGGCGATCCCGGCGCGCCGCCCACCGGTGAGCGACGAGCGGGTGACGACGACGAAGTCCGGCCCGGGCGACATCGCGCCGAGGATCACGACCAGCAGGAACGAGGCGGCGGTGGCACCGGGGATCATGCGGCCGAGCATACGAGGCGAAGGCCACTGGTTTTCGCGGCCGAACCGGGAAGAACCGGTGATCCACTGGTGTTGCCACCGGTACCGGCCCGAGCCCGGAAGTTCGCGTCCGAACCTCCGGTAGGGTCGGCCGAGTGGGCGATCCCAGGGGAGCGAGCATGACGGCTGAGGTGCGGACGCGGGTGCGGATCCCGTTGCGGCTGCACGGCGGCATCGAGGTCGACGCCGAAGCCGTCACCTTCCGCAACCTCGCCGACGACGGTGAGCACCTCGCCCTGGTCCTCGGCACCCCCGGCGACGTGCCGCTCGTGCGCCCGCACTCCGAATGCCTCACCGGGGACGTCTTCGGGTCCGCGCGCTGCGACTGCGGCCCGCAGCTGGCCGAGGCCGTCGACCGGATCTCCGCCGCCGGCGGCTATCTGCTCTACCTGCGTCAGGAAGGCCGGGGGATCGGCCTCTACAACAAGCTCGACGCCTACGCCCTGCAAGACCAGGGGCTCGACACCTACGCCGCCAACGCCGCGCTCGGCCTGCCCGAAGATGCCCGCGACTACACCGTTGCCGCGCAGATGCTCGAAGCGCTCGGGGTCGCCGAAGTGAACCTGCTGTCGAACAACCCGGACAAGGCCGCGCAGCTCGAGGCGGCCGGGATCACCGTGCGCGACCGGGTGCCGACCGGAGTCTTCGCCACCGACAGCAACGTCCGGTACCTGCGCGCGAAGGCCGAGCAGACCGGGCACACCCTGCCCGGGCTGGCCAGCTAGCTGAGCCGCTGGGCCGCCGCGGCCGCCGGGCTCGTGGTGAGCTTCTCCAGCAGTCCGATGAGGACCGTCTGCTCCGACGGCGACAGCGACGCCGCCCAGGCCCGCTCGCGCGTGTTGTGCGCCTGGTAGGCGTCGGTCACCGCCGTGCGGCCCGCGTCCGTCAGTGCCAGCCGGACCGCGCGGCGATCCTCGGGAACCTGCGTTCGCGTCACCAGGCCGTCCCGTTCCAGGGTCTTGACCAGTGCCGACACCGCAGCGCGGCTCATCCCGGCCAGGCGCGCCGCGTGGCGGGACTCGAGCGGGCCGGCCAGCCACAGCACGAACAGCACCCGGAACCCGCCCCAGCTCAGGCCGCGCGGGCGGTGCACCGTCGACTCCCAGTCGTAGACCAGCGCGCCAGCCAGCCGGTGCAGGGTCAGGCCGAGGCGCATCGCGACGGGGTCGGTGTCCGGCAGCTCCGCCTTCGCCTTCCCGATCGCGTAGTCGACGAACGAAAGGTAGTCGAGGTCTTCGGCCGGTCGGTCGGTCATGCGGCCAGATTAGGCGAAGGGGTTCCGCGCGGGGTGCCGGCGGGGTTAGGGTGACCGGCGAGATAGTCAAACCTTTGACGATCGTGAGGAGCGCTCGCCGTGACGAAGAAAGCGTTCGCCTCTTCGGCCGACCTGGCGGAGAAAGCGCAGACCCTGGAAGTCCTGGACGACGGCGTGTACGCGCTGACCGCCGAGGGCGACCCCAACATCGGCGCCATCGAAGGCGAGGACTTCCTCGTCTGCTTCGAAGCGCTGGCCACGCCGGTCGCCGCGGCGGAGTGGCTCGCGAAACTCCGCGAACACACCGACAAACCCGTGCGCTACCTGGTGCTGAGCCACTACCACGCGGTGCGCGTGCTGGGCGCGTCGGCGTTCGACGCGGACGTGATCGTCGCGCACGAGAACACCCGGGCCCTGGTCGCCGAGCGCGGCAAGGAGGACTGGGAGAGCGAGTTCGGCCGGATGCCGCGGCTGGCCAAGGGCGCGGACTCGGTGCCCGGCCTGACCTGGCCGACGCTGACCTTCTCCGACCGGCTGACGATCGACCTCGGCGGCGACCGCGGCGACCTCGTCCTGCAGTACTGCGGGCGCGGCCACACCGAAGGCGACATCGTGGCGTGGCTGCCGCGGCAACGGATCCTCTACGCGGGCGATCTCGTCGAGGCGGAGGCCGCGCTCTACACCGGCGACGCGTTCCACCGCGAGTGGGCCTCGTCCACTTTGGACCGCGTGGCCGCGTTCGGCGCCGGGTCGCTGATCGGCGGCCGCGGCGGGGTGAGCCGCGGCCGCGAAGCCGTCGACGCCGCCATCGCGCAGACCCGGCACTTCCTGGACACGATGATCCGCGAGGTCGGCGCGGTCCGCGACGCCGGCGGCACGCTCAAGGAAGCCTTCGAGCGCACGCACGCGGCACTGGCCGACCGGTACGGGCACTGGCCGATCTTCGAGCACTGCCTGCCCTTCGACGTCTCCCGGCTGTGGGACGAGCTGGGCGGCATCGAACGGCCGGTGGTGTGGACGGCCGAACGCGACCGCGAAGTCTGGGACCAGCTCCAAGGATGACCGTCGCCGTCCTGGGCAGCGGCCCGGTCGGCCAGACGGCCGCGCTGCTGCTGGCGCGCTGGGGTGTGCCGGTGGTGCTCGTCGACGAGCACGAGGTACGCGATCCCGTGGGGTCCAAGGCCATCTGCCAGCAACGGGACACTTTGGACGTCTGGGCGTCGCTCGGCGCGGGCTGCCTCGCCGAGGAGGGCTTGACCTGGACGACCGCGCGGACGTTCCACCGCGCCGGCGAGCTGTTCTCCCTGAGACTGCCCGACGGCGGGTCGGCGCTGCCGCCGTTCGTGAACCTGTCGCAGGCCCGCGTCGAAGAGGTCCTGGACGAGCTGATCGAACGGCAGCCGCTGATCGACGTCCGCCGCGGCCACCGTGTCCGGGAGCTGACCCAGCCGGGCCGGGTGGTCGTCGAGTGCGACACGGCGGACGGGCCGCGCCGGATCGAGGCCGACTACGCGATCGCCTGCGCGGGCGCGCGCGGTGACACCGTGCGCCACGCCCTCGGGCAGCACCTGGAAGGGGTGTCGTTCCGCGACCTGTTCCTGATCTGCGACATCCGCGCGGACCTGCCGGGCTGGGCGGCCGAGCGGCGGTTCTACTTCGACCCGCCGTGGAACCCGGGCCGCCAGGTGCTCATCCACCCGTGCCCCGGCTCGCAGTTCCGCATCGACTGGCAGGTCCCCGAGGACTATGACCTCGCGGCCGAGGAGTCGGGCGGGGCGCTGGAGAAGCGGATCCGGGCGATCATCGGCGCGGTGCCCTACGAGGTGGTCTGGCGGTCGGTGTACCGCTTCCACACGCGGCTGGTGCCGCGGATGCGGGTCGGCCGGGTGCTGCTGGCCGGGGACTGCGCCCACCTCGTCGCGCCGTTCGGGGCGCGCGGGCTCAACTCCGGCGTGGCCGACGCGGAGAACGCGGCCTGGAAGCTGGCCGCCGTCCTGCGCGGCGAGGCGGGGGAGGAGCTGCTGGAGAGCTACCACACCGAGCGGCACGCGGCGGCGGTGGAGAACGCGGCGGTCACCACGGCCACGATGGACTTCCTGGTGCCCCAGGACGACGAGCAGCACCGCCGCCGGCTGGACGTCCTCACGCGCGCGGCGCACGATCCGGCCGCCTGCGCGCTGGTCGACTCGGGCCGGCTGGCGGAACCGTTCTGGTACGTGGATTCGCCGTTGACCACGCCCGATCCGCTCCGGCCGTTCGCCGGACGGCCGCCGCGCGGGGCGGTCCCGCCGCCGGGGCCCGGGATCCTGCTGCCGGACCTCACCGTCGCGAGTGGACGGTTGCGCGACCTGGCCCGGCAGGGGTTCCTGCTGCTGACGACGCCGGGCGTGCGAGCGGAGGGCGTGCGGTCGGTGGAGATCCCGGTGGGCGGGGTGCTGGGTGCGCGTCCGGGCGAAGCCTGGCTGGTCCGCCCGGACGCGTACGTCGCCGCGGTGCTACGGGTAGGAGACCAGCGGGCTCACCTGGTGGCCGGTGTTCGCGGCGTCACCCGAATCGTTGACGACGTGGGCGATCGTGCCCACGCCGCCGAGTGACACCGAGACGAGGTTGTGGAACCGGACCCCGCTTGTGTTCGGCACCTCGAACGAGTGACTGGCCACAATGGACGGATTGGTGTTGAAGAAGCAGTAGCTGCCCAGTCCCCAGCCTTCGTGGCTGGTCACCGAGTCGGCCACCTTGTACGCCGCCCAGCCCTGCCGGCCGCCGCCGCTGGACCACGACGCCTGGTCCGGCGGGTCGTACGGCATCTCGTTCTGGAAGAAGTACGTCCGCCCGCCGTTGCCGTTCCAGAGCACCTCGTACTGCTGGTAGTGCTCGACGAACAAGCCGTACATCGTCACGTTGGCGCCGTTGACGACCAGGCCGTTGGCCGCGGTGTTGACGTTCCAGCCGACGCCGTAGGAGTGGTCGCCGCGCCACAGCCACATGTGGTCGCCGATGACGTTGTTCGAGTTGACCACCAGCGTCTGCGTGGCCTTCCCGACGGCCGCGCCGCCGATCCGGAAGAACACGTCGTGCAGCGACGTCGGGTCGGCCGCGTGGTTCGCGTTCAACCCCGGCTGGCCGACCTGCACCAGCACCGGCGAGTTCACCGCGCCGGCGTCGATCAGCAGCCCGGCGATCTTCACGCCGTCCACATCGGACGTCGTGATCGCGGCGGTTCCGTTGGTGGGCATCAGCGTCGCCAGGCCGAGGCCGAGCACCACGGTGTCCGGGCGCGTGACGTTCAGCGCCTGGTCGAGGTGGTAGACACCCGGCGTCACGAGCAGGTTCTTGCCCGCCGCCAGCGCGGCGTTGAGCGTCGCGGCCGAGTCGGACGGGTGTGCGACGTAGAACTCGCTGAGCGAGATCGACTGCCCGGCCGGCGCGCCGTGGCCCCAGCTCGTGCCCTGCGAGTTCTGCCGCAGTGCCGGGACGAACACGTTGTAGCTGCCCGAGCCGTCGACGTAGAGGAACGGCTTCTCGCGGACCACCGGGGTCTGGCCGACGACCGTCTCCGGCGGGTTCGGGAAGCTCGCCGGCGGGGTGCCGGTCGAGCCGACGAACACCATGTTCCACACGCCGCCCTGCCAGCCGCCCAGCTCGCTGTTGCGGGTCAGGAACTGCTGCTGCGAACCGGAAACGGCGACGCCGTCGATCTTGCTGTCGGCGATCAGGCCGCCGCTGGCCCAGCCGTCCCCGCCGTTCCACAGCTGGATCTGGCTGCCCCGCAGGTGCATCCGGCGGTAGGGCGCGGCCTGCGCGACGGCCCAGCGCTCGACCTGGCCGACCGGCAGCGTCACCGACAGGTTCTCGGCCGACCGCCAGAAGTTCTGCGTCGCGTTGCCCTTGTTGTTCGGGTTGTCGCCCTGCTGCAGCCAATCCGCTTCGACGCGGACGTGGCCGTTGAGGTTGACGTCGTCGGGCGACAGGCCGAGGCCCGCCACCTGCTCGTAGAAGCCGAGGTTGACGTCGGCGGTGTAGGTGCCCGGCTTGAACAGCACGGCGTAGCGCTCGTCGCCGAACTGGTTGGTGTGCTGCTGGTTCGCGATCTGCGTCAGCCGGTTCTGGATGGTCGCGGCCGGCGTCGAGGGGTCGAACACCGACACGTTCGGGCCGAGGTCCGGGTTGCGCGGGTCGGTCGGCGGGATGGTCGTCCCGCCACCGGTGCCGTGCACGGCGACTTCCCAGAGGGAGTAGCCGTAGCCGGTCGCCCGCTGGGTGCCGTAGACCCGCAGGTAGCGCGCGGTCCCGGTGAGGGGCACGGTCTGCGTGCCGCCGGCTCCGGTGGTCGTCGAATACGCGGTCGTCCAGGTGCTCGCGTCCGGGGACAGCTGGACGGAGAACGCTTTCGCGTACGCGGCTTCCCAGGTGAGCACCACGTCGCAGAGCTGCTGCGCGGAGCCCAGGTCGACCTGCAGCCACTGCGGGTCGCTGAACGCGCTGGACCAGCGCGTCCCGGTGTTGCCGTCGACGGCGGCGGACGCGGGGGTGCCGCCGTTCTCGGTCGAGGACGCGGTCGCGGGGTGGCCCTGCGCGAGGTTCGCCGTGCCGCACGCGGCGGCCTGGGCCGGCGCGGAGCCGACCACCGCCGCGGTGGTGACCGCGGTGACGAAGGTGGTCGCGATGACGAGGAGGCGGTGTACGGGGGAGAACGTCGTTGATCTCATCGGCCTGCCTGCTGATCGGGGGGAGGACGTGCGAAACGGGCCGGGCGAGCCCCACAGCTCGCGCCGGCGTCGGGTGGTGCGGCGGGTCCGCCCCCAGGTCACCCGCCCGGCGCCGTGAGCCGGAGGAGCGGTACCGGGTGGTGCGAGGAGCGCGAACCAGTCAGCCCGAAGGGTGCGTGTCTCGGCGGAGCCGTCCCGGGTGGCGGTCACGGAACCGGTTCCGTCGGTGAGATCGCAGTTAACAGCGCCAGGTTCGGCGGAGTCAAGGATCCGGCGCGGATTCTCCTCGCCCGGACCAGTGTCCGGCGTGGTCGGTGACCGTCCGGCGCAGGGAAGTTGACATTTTATGGTCCTTTATTTATATCTTGAACTAAGAGCGTGCCAACGGCCGGGACCCACACCCGCGCCGAAGACCACGTGAGCCGATCCGCGCCGGGGCAAGGCCGTCCCGGCGCCGGTTCGCCGTGGAGGTGCCCATGCAACGCCGCATGCCGAGGATCCGGGTTCTCGCCGTCCTCGCCCTGACCCTGGCCGCCCTGCTCACCGCGCCGGTGGCGCAGGCCGCGCCCGTCCTGCTCTCCCAAGGCCGTCCGGTGACGGCGTCCTCGACCGAGTCCGCCGCGTTCCCGGCGTCCGCCGCCGTCGACGGCGACCCCGGCACCCGCTGGTCCAGCGGCTTCAGCGACCCGCAGTACCTCCAGGTCGACCTCGGCTCGACCCAGCAGCTGTCCCAGGTCGTGCTGAACTGGGAAGCCGCCTACGCCAAGGCGTTCACGATCCAGGCGTCCACCGACGGCGCCACCTGGACGTCCCTCTACTCGACCACCACCGCGACCGGCGGCAACCAGACGCTGACCGTCACCGGCAGCGGCCGGTACGTCCGGCTGACCGGCACCCAGCGGGCGACGCAGTACGGCTATTCGCTGTGGGAGTTCCAGGTCTACGGCGGGGGCGGCACGACCCAGCCCGGTGACGTCCTGCTGTCCTACGGCAAGCCCGGCACCGCGTCCTCCTACCAGGACGACGGCGCGTGCCCCGGCTGCCTCCCGGCCAAGGCCTTCGACCACGACCCGGCCACGCGCTGGGCGACCAGCGCGACCACCGGCTGGGTCGACCCCGGCTGGATCACCGTCGACCTCGGCGCGACGGCGACGATCCACCAGGTCGTCCTGCAGTGGGACCCGGCCTACGCCGTCGCGTACCAGATCCAGGTGTCGAACGACAACGCGAACTGGACGTCGGTCTACTCGACCACCACGGGCAAGGGCTTCAAGGAGACGCTGACCGTCAACGGATCCGGCCGGTACGTCCGGATGTACGGCACCGCCCGCTCCAACGGCTACGGCTACTCGCTGTGGGGCTTCGACGTCTACGGCACCGGCGGCAACCCGGTGCAGCCGCCGCCCGCGCCGCCGGCCCCGCACTTCCCGGGCACGCTGGTCTGGAGCGACGAGTTCAACGGCGCTGCGGGCGCGGCTCCCGACGCGAGCAAGTGGACGGCCGAGACCGGGCCGGGGGTCAACAACGAGCTCGAGTACTACACGAACAACAACAACGCCAAGCAGGACGGCCGCGGCAACCTCGTCATCCAGGTCCGCCGCGAAGCCACTCCGGGCAGCGCGTGCCCGGTCGACCCGATCAGCGGCAGCGGCACCTGCCAGTACACCTCCGGCCGGATCAACACCGCGGGCAAGTTCAGCTTCACCTACGGGCACGTCGAGGCGAACATCAAGGTGTCCGGCACGCAGGGGCTGTGGCCCGCGTTCTGGTTGCTGGGCGCCAACTTCTTCAGCGGCACGCCGTGGCCCAACTGCGGCGAGATCGACATCATGGAACACGTCGGCAAGTCGCCGAACCTGGCGTACTCGACGATCCACGCCCCGGCGTACAACGGCGCCGGCGGTATCGGCGCACCGTTCGACCTCGGTCAGGACGTCGCCGCGGGCTTCCACAAGTTCGGCCTGGACTGGGACGCGAACCACATGACCTTCTCTGTCGACGGCAACGCGTTCGAGACGATCGACCGCGCCACCGTGGAGTCGACGCGCGGGCCGTGGGTCTACGACCACCCGTTCTTCCTGATCCTCAACAACGCCATCGGCGGCGACTTCCCCGGCCCGCCGGGAGCGGGGACCGTCCTGCCGCAGGACATGGTGATCGACTACGTGCGGGTCTACCAGTGAAGCGGCTCGCCCTCGCCGCGGTGGTGGCGGTGGGCCTGCTCACCGCGCCGCTGTTCACCGCCCAGGCGGCCCCGACGCTGCTTTCGCAGGGGCATCCGGTGACCGCGTCCTCCACCGAGAACGCCGCCTTCCCGGCGTCGGCCGCGGTGGACGGCGACCCGGGCACCCGCTGGTCGAGCCTGGCCGCCGACCCGCAGACGCTGCAGGTCGACCTCGGCGGATCGCACACGCTCAACCAGGTCGTGCTCCAGTGGGAGGCGGCCTACGCGAAGGCGTTCACGATCCAGGCCTCGGCCGACGGCAGCCAGTGGTCCACTGTGTACTCGACCACCACGGGCACCGGCGGCACGCAGACGCTGCCGGTGTCCGGAAGCGGCCGGTACGTCCGCCTGACGACGACCCAGCGGGCGACCCAGTGGGGCGTGTCGCTGTGGGAGTTCCAGGTCTTCGGCGACGGATCGGCCCAGGCGTGCGGCAGCGCCAACGCGGCGTTGCGGCAGCCCGCGACCGCGTCCAGCGTCCAGTCCGACGCCTTCCCGGCGTCGGCGGCGTTCGACGGCGACGGCGGGACCCGCTGGTCGAGCCTGGCCGCGGACCCGCAGTGGATCCAGGTCGACCTCGGCAGCGCACGCCCGGTCTGCGGCGTGGACCTGACGTGGGAGGCGGCGTACGCGAGCGCGTACACGATCCAGCTGTCCACCAACGGCTCGACGTGGACGACGGCGGCGACCGTGACCGGCGCGGGCGGCACCGAGCACCCCGCGGTGTCCGGCACGGCGCGTTATGTCCGGCTGAACGCGACCGCGCGAGCCACCCAGTGGGGTGTCTCGCTGTGGGAGTTCGCGGTGCACACCAGTGACAGCGCGCCGCCGACGACCACGCCCACCAACCCGGGTGGCTGCCCGTGGGTGGGATCCACCGCGCCGGTCGCCGACCGGGTGAACCAGCTGCTGGCCGTCATGACGCCCCAGCAGAAGGTCAAGGTGCTGCACGGCAACGGCGCGACCGGGCCGTACATCGGCAACACCGACGCCGTGCCGGAGCTGTGCATCCCGGCCCTCGGCCTGCAGGACGGGCCGGCCGGGGTCGGCGACGGCCTCGACGGCGTCACCCAGTTCCCGGCGCCGGTGTCGGCCGCCGCGACCTGGGACACCGGGCTGATGAACCGGTACGGCAGCGCGATGGGTGCCGAGTTCGCCGGCAAGGGCGTCGACATCGCCCTCGGCCCGACGATCAACCTGGTCCGCGACCCGCGCTGGGGCCGC
This sequence comes from Amycolatopsis sp. NPDC049691, assembly GCF_040675005.1. Classification (NCBI taxonomy): domain Bacteria; kingdom Bacillati; phylum Actinomycetota; class Actinomycetes; order Pseudonocardiales; family Pseudonocardiaceae; genus Amycolatopsis; species Amycolatopsis sp. NPDC049691. Next base: position 46,743 of record NZ_JBFANX010000031.1, on the reverse strand, counting down.
AACTTCGAGACCTACAGCGAGGACCCGTACCTCGCCGGCGCGGCGGGGACCTCGACGATCCAGGGCATCCAGAGCCAGGGCGTGATGGCGCAGGCCAAGCACGCGGCCGCCTACAACGTCGAGGCCGGGGCGTCGCGCGGGACGCCGTCGGACAACGTCATCGTCGACGACCGGACGCTGCACGAGCTGTACCTACCGGCGTTCCAGCAGGTGGCGAGCCAGGGCCAGGTCGCGTCGATGATGTGCGCCTACAACCAGATCAACGGCGTCCCGGCGTGCCAGAACAGCGGCGTGCTGACCACGGCGATCAAGCAGGACGCCGGATGGGGCGGGTTCGTCGGCTCCGACTGGGGTTCGGCGACCGGCGGCCCGCGGCAGCTGGCCAACGGCGGGCTCGACATGGAGATGCCCGGCGGCGCGTTCTTCGGCCAGGGCCTGCTCGACGCCGTCTCCCGCGGCGAGGTCACGCAGGCGCGCGTCGACGACATGGTCCGGCGGGTGCTGACCCAGATGTTCCGGTTCGGCGTCTTCGACCGGGCTCGGCGGGGTTCACCGGCTTCGGTGGTGACCAACGCGGCCAACGTGACGACCGCGCGGGACGTCGCCGCGGCCGGGTCGGTGCTGCTGAAGAACACCGGGGTGCTGCCGTTGACGGCGGCGACGAAGTCGATCGCGCTGTCCGGCGGCGACGGCATCGACCCGCAGAACATCGGCGGCGGCAGCGCCAAGGTGAACCCGTCGCCGGCGTCGGTCAACCCCATCAACGGGATCAAGGCCAGGGCGGGCTCCGGCGTCACCGTGTCCTATGTGGACGGGGCGGGGGAGCACGTCCAGACGCCGAACATCCCGGGTGCGGTGGCGGCCGCCCGCACCGCGGACGTCGCCGTCGTGTTCGCCAGCTACGGCGAGTCCGAGACCCAGGACCTCGACACGATCGATCTGCAGAACCAGCAGAACGACCTCATCGACGCCGTCGCCTCGGCCAACCCGCGCACGGTCGTCGTGCTCAACACTGGGTCGGCGGTGACCATGCCGTGGCTGGGCAAGGTCGCCGCGGTGATCGAGGGCTGGTACCCGGGCCAGGAGAACGGCAACGCGCTCGCGTCGCTGCTCTACGGCGACGTCAACCCGTCGGGCAAGCTGCCGATCAGCTTCCCGAAGCAGCTCGCCGACCTGCCGACGGCAAGCGTCCAGCAGTTCCCGGGCGCGAACGACCGGATCGAATACTCCGAAGGGCTCAACGTCGGCTACCGGTGGTACGACAGCCGGAACCTCGACCCGCTGTTCCCGTTCGGCTTCGGCCTGTCGTACACGACGTTCGGGTTCTCCGACCTGGTCGTCACGCCCCAGGGTACGAACGGCACCGCGACCGTGACGGCGACGGTGACCAACACCGGCACCCGCGCGGGCGCCGACGTCGTCCAGCTCTACATCGGCCAGCCCGCCGGGAACGGCGAGCCGCCGAAACAGCTGAAGGGGTTCAAGAAGGTGCAGCTCAACCCCGGGCAGAGCACCCAGGTGTCGTTCCCGCTCACGCCGCGGGACCTCGCGCACTGGACCGGGTCGTGGACGACGAACGCGGGCCAGTACCGCGTCTACGTCGGGGATTCCTCGCGCAACGTCCCGCTTTCGGGAGGGTTGACCGTGTCCTGAGTCGATTCGCGGATCACCAGTGACGTCGGGACGATCAGCGGCTCGTCCGGCCGGGGTGCCCCACCCAGCCGGTCGAGCAGCTGGCGGGCCGCGGTCTCGCCCATCTCCCGCAGCGGCTGGCGGATCGTCGTCAGCGCCGGCTGGGTGTGCGCGGCCAGGGGGATGTCGTCGAACCCGACCACGGCGACGTCCCCCGGCACCGCGCGCCCGGACTTGCGCAGGCCGGCCAGCACCCCTGCCGCGGTGAGGTCGTTGTGCGCGAAGACGGCGTCGAACTCCGGGCCGGTGGCGAGGAGCTGGAGGATCGCGGCCTCGCCGCTTTCGCTCGTGAAGTCGCCTTCGATGATCAGGCGCGGGTCGAGCGTCAGCCCGGCATCGCGCACGACTTCGTTGAACCCGTTGAGGCGGTCGGTGGTGCAGCCGAAGTCGCGCGGCCCGGTCACGGTCGCGAACCGCGTGCGGCCGACGGCGAGGAGGTGCCGGGCCGCGGCCGCGCCACCCTGACGGTTGTCCGTGCCCACCGACGGGAACGCGGGACGGCGCCCGCGGTCGTCGATCACCACCACCGGCAGCCCGGAGTCGTGCAGCACGCGCAGGTGCCGCACGGCGTCCGGCGGCTCGACGAGCAGCAGCCCGTCGAACGCCTTCGCCGACACCTGCCGCGAGAACTCGTCGAGGGAGTCCGTGCCGCGGTTGGCCGTGGACAGCAGCAGGCCGTAGCCCTTGGCCTCCACGACGTCGGCGACGCCCTGCAGCACCTCGCCCATCCACGGCCAGGTCAGCCCCGGCACCAGCATCCCGACCGTGCGGGTCACCCCGCGGGCGAGCCCGACCGCGCCGGCGCTCGGGATGTACCCGGTCGCCGCGATCACCTCGCGCACGCGGATCGCGGTCGCCGCGTCCACATCGGCCTTGTTGTTGAGCACCCTCGACACGGTCGTCTTGCTCACCCGCGCCCGGCGGGCGACCTCGGCGATCGTGACGCGCATCCGTCCTCCCGGGGGCCCTGTGCTGCAAAGGTACTCGCCCTCGGGGCCACCGCGAGCGGTGCGAGATCGATCAAGTCCGGACAGACAGCCGGGAAAGGCTCGCGTCGCCGGTCTTCCAGCGCGTCCGGACGGCCACGTAGCGGGCCGGACCCGAGTCCGCGGCCGCGTAGGTGACGCCGTCGACGCTGGTTTCGACGGTCGTGGCGGGCACGCGTCCGCGGGTCCAGGCCAGTTCGACCGCGGAAACCGCCGTCACCGCCCCGAGATCGACGACCATCCGGCCGTCCGGCCCCGGCCGCCACGCCGTCGCCGGGTCGTCGTCGACCGCGGCGGCCGGGCTGGACATCCCCGGCGGCAGGGGTTCGGCGGGGAAGGTGGTCCGGCCGAGCGCGCGGTCGGCCAGCGGGTAGGGGCGGACGTCGCCGAAGACGACCGGCACGGTCCGCCTTGGCGGCAGCAGCACCGGCCGCGCGCGGCCGCCGTCCGGGGTGACGGTGACGAGCACGGGCAGCAGCCCGGACGGCGCGGTCAGCTCGACCCGGCTCGCGTCGCGGACGACCGCCTTCACCCCGGCCGGGCCGTTGAGCGTGAACCGCGGGCGCTCGATGCGGCCTTCCGCCGCGGCGAGGGCGTAGGAGTATTCGGTGCCGGTCCGGGTGAGGGTCTGCTCGCCGCGGTACAACCGGTTGCCCGGGAGGGGCACCGTGCCGCTCGCCGCCGTGCCGGAGAGGTTGAGCAGCACGAGGAAGCCGTCGGTGACGGTGGCTTCGACCGCGGTCGCGCCGGTCGTGACGCGGCCACTGGCCTGCGCGGGGCCGGGGCGCAGCTCGGCGACGAAGGGGGCGGGCGGGCCGTCGGAGAGGGTGACGTGGTCGCCGGTGACGGTGAGCGGGTTCGGTCCGGTGACGGTGATCCCGGCCCGGCCGTCGATGTCGAGGCGGCCCTTCGTGCTGCTGAGCGCGGGCACCCGGTAGGTCGCCGCCGTCGTCCAGGTGACGCCGTCCGGCGAGGTTTCGATGCGGTACTTGCGGCCGGCGGCGGCTTCCCAGTTCAGCCGGACGCGGTCGACCGTCCGCGGCGCGCCGAGGTCGACGGCGAGCCAGCTGTCCGCCCGCGGCCGGTCCGAAGTGGACACTGCCCAGCGGGTGGTGGTGTCGCCGTCGGTGGCGTACTTGGCCTCCTTGCCGGGGCTCGCCGACGACGCCGACGCGGTGCCGGTTCGCGCGAGGTCCGGACCGTCGCCGGCGCGGATCTCGAAGGCCCAGACCGAATAGCCGTACTGCGGGTCCGGCTGGACGCCGAGCATGCGGACGTACCGGGCGGTGACCGGCGCGAACGTCAGGTCGTCGGTCCGGGCGCCGCCGGCCGGCGCCTTGATCGTCACGGTGCCTTCGGCGGCGGTGTACGTGCGGTCGCCGTCGAGGCCCGGGACGCCCGGCATCGCGAGGTTGTAGACGTTCAGGACGCCTTCGCCTTCGGCGACACCGGTGCTGGCGTACACGGCGGAACCGGTCGGAAGGGTGGCGAAGGCGGCGTACCCGGCGTCGAAGCGGAGGAGGCCGACGGTGCCGTCGAAGCCGTCGCGGACCTTCGCGTAGGTGGTGGCGTGCCGTTCCTTGACGGCGATGTTCGTGGCGGGCAGCAGCATCGGGTTGGCGCCGCCGAGGACGAAGAGCCAGTCGTCGTGGTGCGGCTGCCAGGCGAACTTGACGAAGCCGGGCTTGGTGACGGTGCCCGCCCAGGCGGCGGGGGAGCGGTGGGCGAGCAGACCGGGCCCGGCGCCGAAGTCGGCGGCCCCGGCGGCGTGGGTGTCGAACTCCGCCTTGGTCACCGGGGTGATCGGGCGCTGGTTCGCTCGCCACTCGTGGAGGAGGTAGCTGATGGCGAGCTCGGCGCGGGCTTCGGGTTCGTACTTGGGCTCGCCGGAGAACTTCGTGATCCGGTCGGCGGGCGCGTAGGCCTGGTAGGGCTCGAGCCGGGCGGCCAGCTGGGCTTCGGCGTGGGCGGCGTGGCGGTCGCCGAGGACCTGGGCGCGGAAGGCGAGCGGGATGACGTCGCGGCCGTAGAGGTGTTCGCGGTCGGCGACCATCGGCATCAGCGGCTCGCCGGCGTCGCTGGTCATCAGGAGCATGGTGCGCCAGAGCAGCTCGCCGTTCGGCTGGGCGGTGAGGACCTCGGGCAGCGGCGTGCCGGCGGCGAGGAAGTGCATCGCGTTGCGACCGGAGGTGCGCCAGAGCTCTTCCTGGTAGTGCGGGCCGAAGGAACCGTGGTTCTCGACGAGGAACGTGTCGTGGAGGTTGGTGGCGGTGTTGGCGTCGATCGGGCGACCGTCGACGAGCCGCGGGTTGGCGAGATCGGCGGCGGGGAGCCCGCCTTCGTTGCGGCTCCAGGTGCCGAAGGCCGCTCCCCAGTCTGCCGCGCGCGGATCTCCCGGCGCCCAGGCGAGGGCCGGGGCGAGCGACTGGGCGTAGACGCCCATCTCTTCGAGCTTGGTGTCACCTTGGTAGCCGCCCTGGAGGCCGTTGGGTGTCCAGCCGCCGGACGTCGGGTCGTCGCGGGTGCCGAGCGCGGTGGTGTAGGCGGCTTGCCCGGTGGTGATGCGCTCGACGTTCTGCTTGGTGACCTCGTCGAGGTCCGTCCACAGTAGACGGGCGGCGAGCAGGAAGTACGACTGGAAAGTGGTGTCGAAGAAGAGCCGACGGCCCCATTCGCCGCCGCCGGCGAGCAGGTTCGACGCGGCGAAGTGCCTGATGGTGGCGAGGGTGTGGGCTTTGAGTTCGGCCTTTTCGATGCCGGCGGTGGCGGCGTCGTAGCCGTCGCGGGTGAGGAGGAGGGCGTTCCCGAGGACGACGGCGAAGGTGAAGTCCTTGGCGGGGTAGATCCCGGCGGCCCGGTCGAATTGCTGTTCGGCCCAGCGGGTGTGCCGGAGGAGAACCCGCAGGTAGGTGGCGGCGACCGGGTCGGGTGGCGCGGCGCTTTCGGCCGCCGCCGTGGCGGGTGGCAATCCCGCGGCGAGGAGGGCCGCGACGCCGCCCGCGCTCAGGAGGGCTTGACGTCGGTTCAACTCGCCCATGGTTCGGTCTCCGCTCGATGACAACCTTGTCAGAGCGGATTCTGGGACGGCCCGGTCCGGCGGGGCAAGCCCGGCGGTGGATCCCGTCCGGTTTCGGACAAGGCTGGAGTAATTCGTATAACGGGCTATACCTTGCCCGCCGGGTATGGCGGCTCGCCTCCGTGGTGGGAGCAACCTCACCGAAGCCGACCCCTCCCAGCGTGTTGAGATGACAACGTGATCACCGACCCCGGCACCTTCCTCCTCCTGATCCTGGCCGGAGTGGGCGCCGGCCTGACCGGAGCCACCGCCGGGCTCGCCTCCCTCGTCTCCTACCCGGCCCTCCTCGCGGCCGGCCTGCCGCCCGTCACCGCGAACGTCACCAACACCGTCGCCATGCTCGGCACCACCGCCGGAGCCGCCGCCGGCGCGCGCCCCGAACTCGCCGGTCAGCGGCGAAACCTCGTGCCGCTGTGCCTCATCACCACCGTCGGCGGTGCGTGCGGCGGCCTCGTCCTGCTCCTGACCCCGTCCGACGCCTTCACCGCCATCGTCCCGTGGCTGATCGGCGGCGCCTCGATCGTCCTCATCGCCGGGCCGCGGCTGCGCCGGCTGGCCGAAGGCGCCGAACACCACGGCCTGAGCCCGGCCACCGCCGTCGCCGCGTTCTTCATCGGTGTCTACGGCGGTTACTTCGGTGCCGCCGCCGGAGTGCTCATGCTCGCGCTGCTCGTCTCCGTCTGGAGCCAGCCGCTGGCCCGGACGAACGCCGCGAAGAACCTGGTCACCGGCTCGGCGAACCTGCTCGCCGCGATCGTCTTCGCCTGCACCGGCAAGGTCGCCTGGGCCGCCGCGCTCGCCGTCTGCCTCGGTTCCCTCGCCGGCTCGTGGCTCGGCTCGAACCTCGTCCGCCGCCTCCCGGCGACGCCGTTGCGCATCGGAATCGGTATCGCCGGGCTCGGACTGGCCGTGGTGCTGGCGTTCTCCTGAAACGACAAGGCATGATCGGCGGGGTATCGGCGAGCAGGAGACCAGATGAGCATTGTCGGGACCAGGGTGGTCCGCCAGGAGGATCAGAACCTGATCACCGCGGGCGGCACCTACGTGGACGATCTGCGGGAGGAAGCGCTTTCCGGCGCCGCGCATGCGGTGTTCGTGCGCAGTCCGGTCGCGCACGCGCGGATCGGCAGCATTGACGTCAGCGAGGCGAAGGCGGCGCCGGGGGTGCTCGGCGTGTTCACCGCCGCCGACCTCGGCCTCGACCCGCACGACGCGGGGCCGGTGAAGGAACCGTGGCTGGCCGACGGCGTGGTGCGCTACGTCGGCGAGCCCGTCGCGCTCGTCCTCACCGAGGAGCGCTACCAGCTGGCCGACGCGGCCGAGCTGGTCGACATCGACTACGACCCCCTCGACGCCGTCGCGAGCATCGACGCGGCACTGGCGGGCGAGACGCTGCTGTACCCCGACAAGGGCAGCAACGTCATGCAGGTCAACGGCGCGCAGGAGTTCGACGAGTCGATCTTCGACGGCTGCGACGTCGTCGTGACGCAGGCGATCGTGAACCAGCGCGTCGCCCCGGCGCCCCTCGAAGTCCGCGGCGCCTCGTGCGCGTGGGGCGAGGACGGCCGCCTGACGGTCTGGCTTTCCACGCAGAACGCCCAGATCGCCCGCACGCAGGTGGCCATGAGCCTCGGCGTCGGCGAAGACCGGGTGCGCGTGATCGCCCCGGACGTCGGCGGTGGCTTCGGCGCGAAGATCGGCGCGGACCCCGAGGCGACCGTCCTCGCCTGGGCCGCGAAGGAGATCGGCAGGCCCGTGCGCTGGGTCGAGTCGCGCAGCGAGAACCTCACCTCGATGACGCACGGCCGCGCGCAGCAGAACACCGTGACCATCGGCGGCAGGCGCGACGGCACCGTCCTGGCGTACCGCCTCGACGTCGTCCAGGACGCGGGCGCCTACCCGCGGACGCTGTTCCTCCCGACGCTGACCGAGCTGATGGCCGTCGGCGTCTACCGGTTCCCCAAGGTGGAGACGCGCAGCCGCGCGGTCGTCACGAACACGACGCCGATCGCCGCCTACCGCGGCGCGGGCCGCCCGGAGGCGACAGCCGCGGTCGAGCGCGCGATGGACGTGTTCGCGGCCGAGATCGGCATGGACCCGGCCGAGGTCCGCCGCGTCAACTTCATCCGTCCCGAGGAGTTCCCGTACCAGACGCCGACCGGCGCGTCCTACGACACGGGCGAGTACGCGGCGGCGCTGGACAAGGTCCTCGAGACCGCCGGCTACACCGAGCTGCGCGCCGAGCAGCAGCGGCGCCGCGACGCGGGCGAGACCGTCGAGCTCGGCCTCGGGATCGCCGCCTACGTCGAGATCACCGGTGGTGACGCCGGCGGCGAGAGCGGCCGCGTTGACATCCACCCGGACGGCTCGGTCGTCGCCTGGACCGGCAGCTCTCCGCACGGCCAGGGCCTGGGGACGTCGCTGGCGATGCTCTTGTCCGACCAGCTCGGCGTGCCGCTGGAGAAGATCACCGTCCGCCACGGCGACACCGACGAGGTGCCCAAGGCCGTCGGCACGTTCGGTTCCCGGTCGCTGCAGCTCGGCGGCTCGGCGATCCGCCAGGCCGCCGACGAGGTCATCGCGCAGGCCCGGCAGCTGGCCGCCGACCTGCTCGAAGCCGCCCCCGAGGACATCGAGCTGGACGCCGACCGCGGCGTCTGGCAGGTCCGCGGCGCGCCGTCGAGCACGGTGCTCAGCTGGGCGCAGGTCGCCGAAACGGCCGGCGAGGGCAAGCTCACCGCCGACGTCTGGTTCGGCGGCGGCAAGCCGACGTTCCCGTTCGGCGCGCACCTCGCCGTCGTCGAGGTCGACACCGAGACGGGCAAGGTCGAGCTGCGGCGGATCATCGCCGTCGACGACGCCGGCCCGATCGTCAACCCGCTGACCTTCCGCGGGCAGCGCCACGGCGGGCTCGGCCAGGGTGCCGCGCAGGCGCTCATGGAGGTCGTCACCTACGACGAGGACGGCAACCCGACGACCGCGACGCTGGCGGACTACTCGTTCGTCACCGCCGCCGAGCTGCCGGACTTCGAACTGGTCGACATGGCCACCCCGACGGACCGGAACCTGCTGGGCGTCAAGGGAATCGGCGAAGCCGCGACGATCGGCTCGACGCCCGCGGTGCACAACGCCGTGGTGGACGCGCTTTCCGCCCGCGGCGTCCGGCACCTGGACATGCCCACGACCCCGATCCGGGTCTGGGCCGCACTTTCGAAGGGAAACGCACGGTGAAGGTTTCGATCGAGGTCAACGGGCGGCCGGTGGCCGAGGAGGTGCCGGACCGGACGTTGCTGGTGCACTTCCTGCGCGACACCGCCGGGCTGACCGGCACGAACATCGGCTGCGACACGACGTCCTGCGGCGCCTGCACGGTGCTGCTCGACGGCGAGTCGGTCAAGTCCTGCACGGTGCTGGCCGCGCAGGCCGACGGCCACGCCGTCACGACCGTCGAGGGACTGTCCTCTTCGGACGGCTCGTTGCATCCGGTGCAGCGCGCGTTCCGCGAGCAGCACGGCCTGCAGTGCGGGTTCTGCACGCCGGGCATGATCATGGCGTCGGTGTCGCTGCTGGCTGACAACCCGAAGCCGACGCGCGACGAGGTGCGGGCGGGGCTGGAGGGCAACCTCTGCCGCTGCACGGGGTACCACAACATCGTCAGCGCCGTGATCGAGGCATCGGGCCAGGAGGTGGACCAGTGATCCCCGCCGCGTTCGAGTACCAGCGCGTGTCCACAGTGGACGACGCGCTGGCCCGGCTGGCTTCCCTGGGCGACGAGGCAAAGGTGCTCGCCGGTGGTCATTCCCTGCTGCCGCTGATGAAACTGCGCCTGGCGGCACCGGAGTACCTGATCGACATCGGCCCGGTGGACGAGCTGCGTTACGTCCGCCTCGACGGCGACGACGTCGTGATCGGCGCGTTGTCCCGCTACAGCGACCTCGCGCGGGACCCGGTGCTGCTGGAGCACGCGCCCCTGCTGGCGCACGTGTCGGCTTCGGTGGGCGACCGCCAGGTCCGCCACCGCGGCACGATCGGCGGTTCGCTGGTGCACGCGGATTCGGCGGCGGACCTGCCGGCGGCGATCCTGGCCTCCGACGCGGTCCTGGTCGCGCGCGGCCCGGAGGGGGAGCGGCGCATCCCGGCGGCGGAGTTCTTCCTCGGCCCGTTCACGACGCCGCTGGAGCCGGCCGAGCTGCTGATCGAGGTTCGGCTGCCCCGTCAGACGGGGATGGGCTGGGGCTTCGAGAAGTTCACCCGCCGCGCGATCGACTGGGCGATGGTGGGGGTGGCGGTCGTCGGCGGCCGGGTCGGCTTGGTGAACATGGGCGGAGTCCCGCTGCGGGCGACGGCCACGGAGTCGGCGTTAGCCGAGGGGAAGTCGATCGCCGAGGCGGCCTCGCTGGCGGCTGCCGACACGAACCCGCCCGACGAGCCCCACGCGACGGCGGAGTACCGCCGCCACTTGGCCCGGGTGCTGACCCGCCGGGCGTTGACCGCGGCCGGCTGACGTTCGACGATCACCGGCGCCGTCCGTCGGCGCCGGTGATCGCGACGGCCGATTCCCGCCAGTCCGGCTGGTGCGCGGTGGGCAGGATCGAGGCGTGAAGACTTCTGCGCACACGGCGATCGAGCCCGGAATCCTGTACTTCGGTACCCCGGTCGTGTTGATATCGAGCGAAAACGAGGACGGTTCGGCCAACCTGGCACCGATGTCATCGGCGTTCTGGCTCGGCTGGCGGGCGATGCTGGGGCTCGGTGCCCGTTCCAAGACGACTCAGAACCTGTTGCGTACTCGGGAATGCGTGCTGAACCTGCCTTCGGACGAGTTGGCTCCCGCTGTTGACCGGTTGGCTCTGACCACCGGTTCCGATCCTGTGCCTCCTGGGAAGGTGAAGCGGGGGTACTTCCACGTCGCCGACAAGTTTTCGCGCGCCGGGTTGACTTCTGTTGCTTCCGAGACCGTTTCGCCGCCTCGGGTCGGTGAGTGTCCTGTTGCGATGGAGGCTGTTGTCGAGGCCGTGCATCCGGTTGCCGACGAGGATCCCCTGCAGCGTGGGGGGATTGTGGCTGTCGAGGTGCGGGTCCAGCGGGTCTTCGTGCACGACTCGATCCGGGTTCCGGGGAGTGCCGATCACATCGACCCCGATGCCTGGCGGCCGTTGATCATGAGTTTTCAGAAGCTTTATGGTCTTGGGGACCAGGTTCATCCTTCTACTTTGGCTCGGATTCCTGAACGGTTGTACCGTGGGCCTGATATTGATCGGGCGCGTTCTGTTGGCCTTGGGGCTCGTGGTTGAGTTTTACTGATACGGCTTCGCCGGGGCGTGGGAAATCGGCGCTTCTTATGGCTGGGTGTTCCTGTGTCTGGGAGCGCCGATTCCCCACGCAGCGGTGTCCCTGCCGGGCTTACTCTTTCTACCCTTTCGTGTGATGATCGTGTGTTCGGGTTCGGTTAACCTTGTTGTATGGCAACGGAAACGGTGTGGCAGACGGATGCGATGGCCCTGGCCGATCGCATCGCCACTCTGCTCACCGTGGTGCGTTCTGCCGAGGCGGAGATCGGTGCGTTGCTGGTGGAAATCGAGTCCCGCGGGGTGATGGAACTCTTCGGCTACCGCTCGGTCGCCCGACTCCTCGAGCACTTGGCTGACATCCCGAAGTCCGCTGCCGAGACGATGGTCAAACGAGCCCAGGCCCTGCACCCCGGCCACCACCTCGACAGCCCGGCACCTGTCGCTCCCGCTACCGCGGCCGCCGCGGCGGAGGGCCGCTTGAGCAACCCGATGATCGACACCGTCATCGGCAGTCTCACGCAGGTCCCGCCCGCACATCGCGAGGACGCCGAGCAGCACCTGCTGGCCCTGGCATCGAACGCGGGCTACAAGCAGGTCGCCGCCCTCGGCGCCCGCATCGTGGCCCATTTGGACCCCGACGGTCCCGAGCCCGACACGACCGAACCGGCTGTTCCCGCCCGGGAACTGTCCCTGCGGCGCAAACGAACCGGGATTTGGGAGCTGCACGGCCGCTTCGACGACGAAACCGGCACCCGCGCGAGCGCCCTGCTGGATGCCTTGGCCGAACGCCGCACCAACCCCTCCGAGGGCGCCGACCTGCGCTCCCCGCAGGAACGCTACGGCGACGCCTTCTCCGACGCAGTGGATCTCGCCCTCAACTCACCGGACCTGCCCATGCAGGCGGGCGAGCGGGCGCACGTGATGGTCGCGGTGTCGCTGAAGGATCTGAAGTCCGGCGTCGGCCAGGCGACCCTGGGCGACACGGGCACGATGACGGCGGCGGAGGCCAGGATCCATGCCTGCGACAGCATGATCATCCCGGCGGTGCTGGGCGAGAACAGCGAACCCCTGAACCTCGGACGGCTCCGCCGCCTGATCTCCGCAGGCCTGCGCCGCGCGTTGTTCCTGCGCGACCGCGGCTGCGCCTTCCCCGGCTGCCACCGCCCACCCCGCCACTGCCAGGGCCACCACATCCGCCACTGGGCCGACGGCGGCCCGACAGACCTGAACAACCTGGTCCTGATGTGCGCCCACCACCACCGACTGCTACACCGTTCCGGTTGGGAGGTCCGCATCGCCGCCGACGGCCTACCGGAGTTCCTCCCACCAGCGTTCCTGGACAAACGCCGAAAACCCAGACGCAACAACCTGCATCAACCGCTGCCATTCGCAGCCTGAGCCGATCGAACACGGGAAAGGCCCGCAGCCACAAGGCTACGGGCCTACACCCACGCCCTCATGTCCCCAAGGGCAACGCCAGCGGTCCTCAGCTGGACTGGATCCGACGCCCCAATCGGACCAACATCTCTCGCGGGCCCGCGAGCCGCGAGCCGCGAGCCGCCAGCTGCGAGTCGCTAGCCGCTCGTCGAGAGTCGCCGGCCGGGGCGCCAGCCGCCGGTCGCAAGGCCCGAGTCGCGAGTCGCCCGCGCCAGCCGCTCGCCGTCCACCGCGAGCAGTCAGCCACCAGCCGTGAGCCGCTCGCTGCCAGCCCGCCAGCTGCGAGTCACCCGCTGTTCGCCTCGTCGCTGGAAGCCGGCCTTGCGCGCGGTGCCCCGTGTCGGGCGAACGCTGGCCGGGCCCGCCGTCCGGTTGAGTTGCGTTTCCTCGCAGGAAGCGCTTGCTGTCCGCAGGCTGAGCCCACATCCGCTGCCGCCTCGTCGGCGCTGTTCGCCGGCTGCGCTCGTCATCTGCATAAACCCGGCCCCACCGAGTCACGTAGCGTCGAGCTGGGTCAGTACCGGTGCCAGCTGCTCGATCCCCGCCGTCACCGCTGCTCTTCCCTTGGCCGAGCTCACCGACGGCTGCTGCGTCAGCAACACCACCACATACCGCCCACTCACGACCCCCGTAGTGTTCAACACCAGCGCGTTCCGCAGGATCATCCACCCCTGCTTGATCTGCCACGACCGCCCGGCCAAGCCGTCCGGTATCCCGAAGTACTGGTCCCACCCGTCGTCCGCCGGGTTGCGGGCTGCCGCCAATGCCGCCAGCAGTGGGGCCGCCACCTCGTCCGGGACCACGTCCAGCAAGTACTCGTACGTCGTCACCACGTCGGATGCGCTCGTCCTCGCCATTCCCCACTGGGTCGGGTCCGTGGGCGGTGTCGTGTGCGACAACCCGATCAACGCCGCCGTGCGGGTCACTATCGCGTTGCCGCCGTTGCGCTCCCAAAACCGCGAGGCGATCGCGTCGTTGCTGCCCTCCAGCATGTCCGTCAGGTCCGCCACCGACTCCGCGTCCGGCAGCGCCCACGTTCCGCCCTCGTGGACCTCGTCGATCGCGATCAGGAGCTTCACCACCGAGGCCGTGTAGTACGGGCTGTCCGCGTCCAGCGAGGCCAGATCCTCGTCCGACTCACGGTCGTACAGGACGAACCCGACACTCGTTCCCCGGGACTCCGCACTCACCGCGGCGCTCACCGAACCGGCCACCGACGACAAGTCCGGGTACGGCGCCTCCGACGTCGTCGACGCCCCCGGGCTGATCGCCGTGTCGTCGGGCGGCTCCGAAGCCGGCGACACCACCGCCGGCCGGTGTCCGTCGGGCGCCGCCACCAGCACGGCCGTCAGCGCCGCCGCCGTCAGCCCTGCACCCGCCAGTGTCCAGCGGATCCGTCTTCCCATGTCCGCTCAACGTGCGCCAAACCCCGGACGACCTGTCGTTTTGCTGTGTCTTGCTGTGGAAACGCTGTGGTCCGGACCGTGGGACACCCGCGCGGCAGGCGTAGCGTCGTCTTGTGAGCGACTTGAAGATTCTCGTGGTGGGCGCCGGCGCGACCGGTGGGTACTTCGGCGGACGGCTGCTGCAAGCCGGGCGGGACGTCACCTTCCTCGTCCGGCCGGCCCGGGCGAAGCTGCTGCGGGAACGCGGCCTGCGGATCGTCGGCCTCGGGGAGGACACCGTCCTCGACCCGCCGCTGGTCGAGACCGGCTCCCTCGACGGCACCTACGACCTCGTCCTGCTCGCCGTCAAGGCGAGCGGCCTGGCCTCGGCCATCGACGATTTCGCCCCCGCCGTCGGCCCCGGCACGCTGATCCTGCCGTTCCTCAACGGGCTCGCGCACATCGACGTCCTCGACAAGCGCTTCGGCTCCGACGCCGTGCTCGGCGGCGTCGCCAAGGTGCAGACCACCATCGACGACGACGGCGCCATCCGACGGCTCGGCCCGCTGCAGAGCCTGGCCTACGGCGCCCGCGCCGAAGCGCCCACAAACCTCGCCGCGGTCGACGAGGCCCTGAAGAACGCCGGGTTCACCGCCGCCCTGGACGCGCGGATCACCGAGTCCATGTGGGCGAAATGGGTGTTCATCGCCGCGATCGGCGCGGTGAACAGCCTGATGCGCGGCACCATCGGAGAGGTCGTCGCCGTCCCCGGCGGCGCGGACTTCGCCGAAGCCGTCGTGGCCGAAGCGGCCGCCGTCGCCGCGGCCGCCGGGTACCCCGTCCCCGCCGCCGACCTCGCGGCCACCCGGAAGACCGTCACCGACCCCGCGATGGGGGGATCTTCGCTGTACCGCGACCTGCTCGCCGGTCACCCGGTCGAGGGGGAGCAGATCTTCGGCGATCTCACCGCGCGTGCCCGTGAGCTGGGCGTTGCGACACCGCTACTGGATCTTGTCACCCTCCAGCTGCGCGTGCACCAGCACCGCATCGGGTGACGTGATCACCTAGTGCGCTTTGCCCGCACAGGCCGGGGATCGTGGTCTTTCGGGCACCCGCGTGGCGGCGCCGACGCGGGGTTCCCGGGCACTGCTAACCTTCGGCAGGAAAGTTGCTTGAGGGTTTGACGAACGAATGCAGCGAGGGGAAATGGCGGACAGGTTCGAGTTCGTCCTCGAGGTCGTCGAAGCCCTCGTCGTCGGCCAGGCGACCGGCGGCGACATCCGGCGCTACCCGTTGCGCGCGGGCAACCTCCCGGCGGACCCGCTGCGGTTCGTGCGGGTCGCGCGCCAGGTGTACGACGCGCTCGAGCAGCGACGGCTTTCGGTTTCGGGCGAACTGCACCCGGGCGTGCGGACGGCGTTCGAGCTGCTCGCCGAGCCGCGGGTTTCGGTTGCGGTGAGCGGGATCGACGGCCTCGGCGCCGACGTCGCCGTGCTCGTGGTCACCGACGGCGCCCAGGCGCTCGGCATCACCCAGGCCCCCGACACCGACGACCTGCTCTTCTCGCTGTTCGCCGACGAGGAGCTGGTCGAGGTCGTCACCGGCGTGCTGCCGCCCGCCCCGGCCGCGACCACCGGCAAGCACGTCGTGCACCGCGCGGCCGGGCGCGAGGTCTCGGCCATGACGGCGAAGCGGATCGCGGACGCGGAGTTCGACGAAGAAGAGACCGACGCCTTCGGCATGATCGAGGTCAAGGCCGTGGTGCGGCCGGGCCGCCGGCCGCCGGCGCCGAAGCCCTCGGACGTCGCCGTGCTCGAACGCGTGCTCGCCGAACCGCGGCTCGGCGGCGGCCACATCGCGGTCACCGCGCAGGGCCGGCGCGGCGAGCGGCTGGCGGGCGACCCGCTGAGCTGGCTGGACACCGCCGACGGCCGCTACCTGGTGCACACCACGACCGGCGAGGCCGGCGAGCTGACCGCCGAATACGTCCCGGCCGGACGGGCCGACCTCGCCCGCGCGATCCGCGATGCGATCGCCGCGGTGTACTGACCGGAAAGGGAACAGTCCTGATGACGGAAGAGACCCAGGCGGTTGCCCAGGCTCTCCAGGCGACGGCGCAGATGCAGACCGCGACCGAGCCCGCGCAGAAGGCCATGGCCGCGGTCCGTGTCGGGCTCGCCGGTGCCCAGCTGAAGCGGCTCGCGCAGAGCGGCGGCTTCGCCATCGACGACACCACGGGCAACCAGCTGATCGAAGCGCTCGAAGGCGTGCTCGAGTCGCTCGAGCAGCGCTGGGCGAACCTGCAGCGGCTGCACGACGCGCCGGCGATGAGCCGGACCGCGACCGGCCAGTGGGTCTCCGCGCACATGGTGAACACCGCCGCCGACGAGAACGGCCTGGTCACCCAGCTGCAGGCGGCGCGCCAGGAGTTCCCGACCTACATCGAAGCCATCAAGCTGGCGAAGAAGAACTACAAGTCCCGGGAAGAGACCACGCGCGCGACGCTGACCTCGCTCCCGACCGCCGACCAGAGCTGAGGGAGACCGTGGCACCCACCGCCGAGTCCGTCTCGGACCCGTCGTCCCCGGACTACAACCCGCGCAGTCCGCTCTACGACGTGACGGCCGATTCGTCGTCGAAGTACTACGTCGGGCCGCTGAAGGCGGACAACCTGCCTTCGGGTGACGAGATCCGCGAGATGGCCACCCAGCAGATCGACGACGAGATCCGGGCCGGCTGGCTCGGCCCGGCCGTCGACCCGGTGCTGCGCGACAAGAAGATCCAGGAGCTGTACCAGCAGCACCTCGACGCCGCGAAGCACGGCCTCGACGAGGGTCTCACCATGCGCGAGAACGGCGGCGCGCCGAAGACGCTGTGGGCCAACGCGAGCCACGAGCAGATGAACGACGCCATCACCCAGGACGCCAACCCGGCCAGCGTCGCGGAGACGTCGGAGGAGTGGGTGGCCGTCGGCAACGAGCTGGGCACGCACCAGAAGACCCTGGGCGACGCGATCAACGCGAGCACCAGCAACTGGCAGGGCGACGCCGGTGACGCCGTGCGCGAGCACCTCGCCGGCGTCGGCAAGTGGCTGGGCGCGACCGCGCAGGGAGCGACGCTCGCCGGGCGCCAGCAGGAGATCCACTCCCAGGCGCTGAACGAGACCCAGCGGCAGATGGTCGCGAACCCGCCGGTGCAGTTCGACCTGCAGAGCACCAACCAGCGCCTGATGTCGATGACCGACCCGGTGCAGTACGCGGCGGCGGCGGGCGAAGCGATGCAGACCTACCGGGCGCAGCAGGCCGCGCGGGACCACGCCGCGCAGATCATGACGCAGTACGACGAAACCATCGGCGCCGCGGTCGCGACGCCGCGGTTCCCGGCCCCGCCGAAGCTCCCGACGGCGACGGCGCAGCGGCAGGGCACCGCGGCGGGCGGCGCGGGTGCGGGCGGCAGCGCCCAGCCGCTGATGGCACGAACGGCGATGGACCCGGCGCTCGACCCCACGGCCGCGGGTCGCACCCCGGCCGGCCTGAATGCCGCCGGGCTCGACGGCGCGGGCGGCCCCGGTGGCAGCGGTGCCGGCATCCCCGGTGGCGGCGCCGGCTTCTCCGGCAGCGGCATCCCCGGTGACGGTTCGGGCGCGGGCGGGTCC
Organism: Amycolatopsis sp. NPDC049691; assembly: GCF_040675005.1. Lineage (NCBI taxonomy): Bacteria > Bacillati > Actinomycetota > Actinomycetes > Pseudonocardiales > Pseudonocardiaceae > Amycolatopsis > Amycolatopsis sp. NPDC049691. Next base: position 29,221 of record NZ_JBFANX010000031.1, on the reverse strand, counting down.
GGCTTCTCGGGCGCCGGCATCCCGGGCGGTGGCAGCGGAGCGGGCGGTTCGGGCTTCTCCGGGGCCGGCATCCCGGCCGCCGGCGGCGGCGGTGCCGGTGGCTCGGGCTTCTCGGGCGCGGGCATCCCCGACATCCCCGGCGGCAGCTTCACCGGCTCCGGCATCCCCGGCTCGTCGGCGCCGGGCTTCGACGACTCGACGACGACGTCCGGCTTCACCCCCTCCGGCATCCCCGGGGGCGGCGGTACCGGCGGCAGCGGCTTCACGCCGCCGTCGATCCCGAACATCCCGGACGTCTCCGGTGGCGGCGGCGGTGGCATCCGCGGCGGCAGCCCGATCCCCGGGTTCACTCCGCCCGGCATCGACCCGATCACCGGCCTGCCCACCGGCACCGGCCCCGGGGGCATCCCCGGCGGCGGCATCCCGGGCGGTGGCACCGGCAAGATGCCGACCATCGGCCGCGGCGGCGGGATCAACGGCGAAAGCATCGCGAGCAGGCTCGGCGGCATCGGCGGCGGGTCCGGGGGCGGCTCCCTCGGCGGGATCGGCGGTGGCTCGGGTGCCGGCGGCGTCGGCGGTGGCGTGCGCGGTACGGGCGCGGGCAGCCTGGGCGGCGGTGCCGCGTCCGGCGCGGCCGCGGAGGCCGAAGCGGCGGCGGCGCGCAACGCCGGGATGGCGGGCAAAGCCGGTGCCGCGGGCAGCCCGGGCATGGGCGGCATGGGTGCCGGTGCCCGCGGCGGCAAGAAGGAAGACGACAAGGAACACAAGTCGGCCGACTACCTCGAGAGCGACGACCCGAACTTCTTCGCGGGCGAGCAGGTGGTGGCGCCCCCGGTGATCGGCGACTGGAAGAACCAGGATTGGAAGTGAACGCATGACGGCGGCGGGCTTCGAGGTCGAGCCGGACGAGCTGGTCGCGCACGCGAGCCACGTCGAGGGCCTGGTGGACCGGCTCGACACGGCGTCCGCCGCGGCCGACTCGGCGATGTCGGACCACGCCTACGGGCTGCTGTGCGCGTTCCTGCCGCCGATCATCCGGCCGACGGGGGAGAAGGCGAAGGAAGCGCTCACGGCGTCGGCGGAAGGCGTCCGCGGGCTCGCGGACAACGTCAAGACGGCCGCGCAGTCCTACCGCGACGGCGAAGAGGGCAACGCCCAGCCGTTCGAGCGTCAGCTCGCCGCGTCGCCGCGCACGGCGGAATCGAGGCAGGCATGACGTCCCCGAACAACGGCCTCGGCGACCTGATCCGCGACCCGGACGAGGCGATCCGCCGGATGGACGACTGGGCGGCCGGGTTCGCGGCGAAGGCGCAGCGCTACCAGGCGGCGCAGGAGGAGACCGAGCGGCTGCGGCTGACCGCCAGCAGCAGCGACGGCGCCGTCAGCGTCACCGTCGGCGCGGACGGCACCGTCACCGACCTGACGTTCAGCAACAAGATCAAGTCGTTCCCCCTCGACGAGCTGTCCCGGGCCATCCTGACCACCATGCGGCGCGCGCAGTCCGGCATCGCCGAGAAGGTGGCCGGCGTGATGGCCGAGCAGCTCGGCGACGAGGACCGCGAGACCCGGACGCTGCTGCTGGACAACCTCCGCGGCCGGTTCCCCGACCCGGACGAGCCCGAGGACCAGCCGCCGGCCGAGCCCCCGCCCGCACCGCCGGCGCCGTCCGGCGGCGCCGCGACGCCGCCGGCCTCGGGCCCGGCGACGCCACCGCGCCGCGGGACCGCGGCCGATCCGGACGAGCAGGACAACAACCCCTGGTGACGAGCGGCTGAACGACCGCTCGACAAGGACGGCTTCCGGGGTCGACACTGAGCCGATGACCGGCCTGATCCCCGGAAGCCGCGTCCGCCTGCGCCCCGCCGCAGCCGCCGACGCCGCCCGGTTCGAGGAGATCCTGTCGCACCCGGACATCGCCCGCTGGTGGGCGGACGCCGAAGAACCGGTGGCGGCGCAGGTGTCCTACCTACTGGACCCCGACGACGGCACCACGACCTACGCCATCGAGCACGATGACGTCGTCGTGGGCATCGAGCTGGCCTTCGAGGAAGCCGACCCCCAGTACCGGCACGCCGGGATCGACATCGCGGTGCACCCGGACTGGCAGGGCCGCGGCCTCGGCACGGACGCGATCCGGACGCTGGCCGAGCACCTGTTCACCGTGCGCGGGCACCACCGGCTGGTGATCGACCCGGCGGCGGACAACAAGTCCGCGATCCAGCTGTACCGGTCGCTGGGCTTCCGGCCGGTCGGCCGGATGCGCGCGTACGAACGCGGGCCGGACGGCAGCTGGCACGACGGGCTGCTGATGGACCTGCTGGCCGAAGACCTCGTCCCCGCGCTGGCCGGCTCGTGAGCACCCCGGTCGCGGCACGACAGCTGCGGCGGGTTGCCGTGGCCAGCGCGATCGGGACCACGATCGAGTGGTACGACTACTTCATCTACAGCACGGCGACGGCGCTCGTGTTCGGCAAGCTCTTCTTCACGTCGCTCTCGCCCGCGTCGGGCACCCTCGCCGCGTTCGCGACGCTCGGCGTCGGGTTCCTCGCCCGCCCGGTCGGCGGGATCCTGTGGGGCCACTTCGGCGACCGCGTGGGCCGCAAGGCGATGCTCGTGCTGTCCCTGCTTTTGATGGGTTTCGCGACGGTCGGCGTCGGCCTGCTGCCGACCTACTCCGCGATCGGCGTCTGGGCGCCGATCCTGCTGCTCGTCCTGCGGCTGCTGCAGGGGCTGAGCGCGGGCGGCGAGTGGGGTGGCGCGGCGCTGATGGCCGTCGAGCACGCGCCCGAAGGCCGCCGCGGCCGGTACGGGTCGTTCTCGCAGATCGGCGTTCCGGCCGGGCTGATCCTGGCGCAGCTGCTGTTCTTCGTCCTCGGCCGGTCGCTGACCGACGCGCAGTTCGCGTCCTGGGGCTGGCGGGTGCCGTTCCTGGCGAGCATCGTGCTCGTCGGCGTCGGCCTGGTGATCCGGCTGCGGATCGAGGAGACGCCGGTGTTCGCGCGGCTGCGTGACGAAGAGGAGCGCAGCAGCCGGCCGATGGTCGACGTCCTGCGCGAGCGGCCGCGGGCACTGCTGGTGGCGTCGGGCAGCTTCATCGCCAACACCGCGATCGGCTACATCTTCCTGGCGTACCTGCTTTCCTACGGCACGTCGGTGCTCAAGATCGACCGCACGACCCTGCTGGTGGTGGTGATCGTGGGCAGCCTGACGTGGCTGGTGAGCATCCTCGTCACGGCGGCGTGGTCCGACCGCGCCGGCCGCAAACCCGTGTACCTGGCCGGGTCGATCCTGCTGGTCGTCTGGCCGATCCCGTTCTTCCTGCTGGTGGACACCAAGGCCGCGGTCTGGCTGATCGTCGCGGTCGTGGTGCTGAACATCGGGCTGGGCGCGACGTACGGGCCGCAGTCGGCGTTGTTCGCGGAGCTGTTCGAGCCGCGGTACCGCTACAGCGGCGCGTCGTTCTCCTACGCCGTGGGCGCGGTGCTGGGCGGCGGGTTCGCACCCCTGATCGCGACGGCGTTGCAGACCGCCACCGGGACTTCGCTGTCGGTGTCGCTCTACCTCGTGGCGGTGGCGCTGCTGAGCCTGGTGGCGGTGCTGTTCATCCCGCGCTCACAGCCGGTCTAGCCGGACCGCGGCGGCCATCCGCTCGTAGCCCGCGTCGCCCGGGTGGAGGTGGTCGCCGGAGTCGTAGGCCGGCAGCATCCGCAGCGGGTCGCCCGGGTCGCGGACGGCGGCGTCGAAGTCGACGACGCCGTCGAAGACCCCGCTGGTGCGGATGAAGGTGTTCACCGCGGTGCGGGTCGCTTCGAGGGTTTCGTCGTAGACGCGCCAGCCCTTGAACGGGGTGAGCGTGCCGCCGAGGACCCGGATGCCGCGTGCGTGCGCCTGCGCCACCAGCTGGCGGTAGGCCGAGGTGATCGCGTCCGGGTCGGTCTGGTGCGGGTCCTGCTGGATGTCGTTGATGCCCTCCAGCACGATCAGCGTCCGGACGCCGCCGACGCTCAGCACGTCGCGGTCGAAGCGGGACAACGCGTTCTGGCCGGCGCCGGACCCGGGGACGTCGAGCAGCAGCCGGTTGGCGCTGATGCCGGCGTTGAGGACGCCGAAGCGGCCGTGCAGCCGGTCGGCGAGGTAGTCCGGCCAGCGGTGGTTGGCGCCGGCGACCGAGCCGACGCCGTCGGTGATCGAGTCGCCGAGCGTCACGATCGAGGCTTCGGCACCGCCCTGGACGTCGACGCCGGAAACGTAGTGCCACACGGACGTCTGCTCGGTGTAGGGCGCGCCCGCCTCGCTGCCGGCGAAGTCGCCGGCGCGGGTGAAGTACGACGTCTGCGACGCGGCCGGGTGGTAGGTGACCGGGCCGGACTTCGTGGGCACGTACGTCGTGACGAGGAGGTTGGCGTCCGCCGGGATCCGGGCGTCGACGGGATCGCTGAGCGCTTCGGCGCCGGCCGGGACGACGACACTCGGCGCACCACCGAAGGTGAGCGAGCGCAGTGTGCCGGGGACGGCGTCGGGACCGTCGGCCTGTACCGCGATCGTGACGTGCCCGAAGGTCAGGGGAGAAGCGCCGAAGGCGTTGGAGAGGTGGACGCGCGCCCGGCCGCCGCCCGCGCTGGTGTGCACGACGTTGCGGATCGAGAAGCTGGGGTAGCCGTCCGGAGTATTGGCGACGGCGGCCGCGGGCGCGGCGGCCCAGGTGCCGACCCAGCCGTGGACGGCGTGCTCGGTGGATGCCGGGAGAGCGCTTTCAGGGTGGGCGGTGCCGGCCGTCGTGAGGATGCCGAACCCCGCCAGGACTGCCGCGCTCACGGCCAGGAAGCGTCGCATCCACTCACAGTGGCGTGGCTGGTCCGGACCGGGGACCGCTGATCAGGTGAGCGAACCGGACAAGACCCCGGACAGGGGTGTCAGGAATGGGGCGGGCCCGTCCGGGATTCTGGGGATGCCGGACGGGCCCGCGCGAGGTGGCCGTTGCCGCGACGGCCGCTCGCCGGAGTGCCCGGTCCCGATCGGGCGGAGGCTGGCCCGGATCGTTGCGTCGTGGCGACCCCGGAGGGCGTGTGCGAGACGCCCTCACCCAGAGCACGGCCGGTGGTGCGCGGCGGTTCAGCGGGAGCGCGGATTTCGCGGGGGAATCTCGGCGAGGCGCCTTTCGGGCACGCGGAACGGCCGTGAACGAGTCGTTCACGGCCGTTCGGGCGGAAACCTCACGCGGCGGCGGGAAAGCCGCCCAGTGCGCGGTGGCCGGCATCGGTCAGTTCGGCCGGGGCCCACTGGCCCGGCGACGGCGTGCCGGCCGCGCGGATCAACCCGGCGCGGGCCAGGTCGTGGGCGGTGTTCTGGTCGCAGCACGGCAGCCCGTCCACGCGGAGGTCGGGTGCACAGCTGCAGCGGAGCTCGGCGCGCCCGTCGCGGATCGCCTTGAGCATGGCGATCGCGCGGCGGCTCAGCGCGTTCTGAGAGGTGGACATCGGTCTGGCCTTTCGGTGCGCGGCTGGTTCCGGCGGCGAGTTGCTGCAGCTCGTTACCCAGGACTACGCGCCGGACCCGAGCGAGGTTCACTTCGATCGCCTCTTGACACCGGAAGGCCCAACGAGCAGGGTCAGTCATCGGATGAATCAGCCCCGCCAACGGCAGAGTGGCCAACTATGGCCCAACTCTGCCGTCAATCCGCCGTAGTCATCCGATCCCTGGAGGTTCAGTGACGACCTTCCCCCGCCGGCAAGCCCTCGGCATCGCGCTCGGTGGCGCGGTGGCTCTCGGCGCCGCCGGTCTCACCCCCGCCGGTGCCGCCGTGCCCGTGGACGCCGCGCCGGACGGTCCCGGCACCCCGATCGTCCCGCCCCCGCCGCCCGTCCCCGTCGCCCTCGACACGTGGTTCACCAACGACGGCATCGACAGCGCGTCCGCCACCGGCGGCGACTTCGACGGCTCCGGCTACACCTTCCCCGCCGAACAGCTGCCCGCCGGGCGGACGACGACCGTCGGCGGGGTCCCGTTCACCCTCGGGTCCGCCGCCGCCGGCGCGAAGAACAACATCGCCGCCACCGGCCAGCGGATCGACCTGCCGAAGGGCCGCTACTTCGTCGCCTACTTCCTGGTCGCCGCCAGCTACGGCACGACCGGCGGCACGGCCACCGTGCACTACGCCGACGGCAGCACGAGCACCGGCTCCCTCTCCGGCCCGGACTGGTACACCGGCACCGGCGCGCTGGTCTCGCCGTTCCGGTACGCACCCGGCGGGGTCGTGGACGCCAACCCGGTTTCGCTGGCCACCGGCCAGGTCTGGGTCGACCCGGCCCGCGAAGCCGTCGCCCTGACCCTGCCCACCACGGCGACCCCCGCGCCGAACGTCTCCAGCCTGCACGTCTTCGCCCTCACCCTGCAGCCGGTGGCCGTCGGCCGCTCGGCGCTCGTGCTCGACAGCCGCTCCACGGTGAACCTCCTGTCCGACGGCGGCCCGCAGGCCGCCGAAGCGACCATCGTCAACGCCGGCACCGTGTGGCTCGGCGCCGGCGACCGCGTGAGCGTCACCGTCGACGTCCCCGGCGGCCGCACGACCGTGCCCGCGGCCATCCGCGCGCTGGCGCCGGGGGAGCAGGCGACCGTCCGGCTCGGGATCGCGCCGAACGCGTCCGTCCCGCCCGGAACCACGACGAACGGCCAGGTCCGCGTCACGGCCGGCCGCGGGACCCTCGCCACCCAGCAGGTCCCGATCACGCTCGGGATCCCGGACTTCCGGCCGACCGACGCCTCGCTGTCGACGCACCGGGCGCCCTACTGGTTCACCGACAGCAAGTTCGGCATCTTCATCCACTGGGGTGTGTACGCCGTGCCCGCGTGGGCGCCGGTCGGGCAGCAGTACGCCGAGTGGTACTGGCAGAACCAGCAGGACCCGAACGGCGCGACCTACGCCTACCACCGGGAGAAGTACGGCGAGAACTTCGCCTACGACGACTTCATCCCGCTGTTCACCGCCGCGAAGTTCGACCCCCGCACGTGGCTGAACCTGATCGCCGACGCCGGCGCGGAGTACTACGTCCTGACGTCCAAGCACCACGACGGTTTCGCGTTGTGGGACACCAAGGTCAGCGACCGCAACTCCGTCAAGCTCGGTCCGAAGCGGAACATCATCGCCGAGCTGTTCGCCGCCTCCCGGAAGTACACACCCCAGCTGCGCAACGGCCTGTACTTCTCGCTGCCCGAGTGGTTCAACCCGGACAACCCGTGGATGGGCCACGCGCCGCGCAACCCGTACACCGGCGCGCCGCTGCCCTACACCGGCTACACCGCGGGCAAGGACTTCGTCCGCGACTACCAGGCCCCGCAGGTGCTCGAGCTGATCTCGGAGTTCGACCCGGACGTCCTGTGGTTCGACATCGGCGGCGTCAACGACAGCCGAAACGTGCTCACCGAGTACTTCAACCGCGCCAAGAACCGCAAGCGCCCCAAGGACGTCACCTACAACGACCGCGGCGGCATCCCCGACCACGACTTCACCACGCCGGAGTACACGACGTACCCGAACACCGTGGTGGCGAAGTGGGAGGCGAGCCGCGGGCTCGACCCGTTCTCCTACGGCTACAACCGCGCGACCCCCGACGACCGGTACATGACCGCCGAGGAGGTCGTCCGGACGCTCGTGGACATCGTGTCGAAGAACGGCAACTTCCTGCTCGACATCGGCCCGGACTTCGACGGCACGATCCCGGACGTCATGCAGAAGCACCTGCGTGACGCTGGCGCGTGGCTGAAGGTCAACGGCGAAGCCATCTACGGCACGACGTACTGGTCGCGCATGGCCCAGCTCGGCGACCTGCGGTTCACGGTCAAGCAGAGCGAGGCCTTCTACGTGCACTCGCTGGCCGCGCCGGGCAGCAGGCTGGTGGTCGCCGCACCGGTCCCGATCCGGGACGGCGACCGCGTGACGCTGCTGGGCTACCGCGGGAACCTGCACTGGACCGTCGAAAACGGCGCGCTGGTGATCGACGTCCCGGCCGCGGCCCGGCAGGCGGGCCGCTACGCGTGGGTGTTCAAGATCGCCTGGAGCTAGAGGTCGGCGTTCTTGCCGATGTACAGCTCCGCGAACGCCGCCGCGGCCGCGGGCGAACCCAGCAGGCGGCGCATCCGGGCCTCCGCGATGCGCGCCGCGAACGGGTTCTCGCCCGTGGCCGCGGTGTTGTGGAAGATGTCCGACAGCCACTGGGAAAACTCCTGGTACTGCCACACCAGCGGCAGGCACGCGTCGGAGTACCCGGCCAGCCGCGTGGGATCGCCCGCATAGTGCGCCTGGTAGGCCTCCGCGAGCAGGAACGCGTCGTGCAGCGCGAGGTTCATGCCCTTCGCCGCGATCGGCGCGACCAGGTGCGCCGACTCGCCCGCCAGGTGCAGGCGGCCGTGCCCCATCGGCTCCACGACGTAGTTGTGCATGTCGAGGATCCGCTTCTCGATCAGCTTTCCCTCGATGATCGGCCCGTCCGGCACCGCCAGCCGTGCTTTCAGTTCCGTCCACACGCGTTCGTCGGGCCAGTCCGCCTCGGTCTCGCCCGCCGCCGTCTGCAGGTAGAAGCGCGTCACCGTCGGCGTGCGGGCCATGTGCGCGCCGAACCCGCGCGGGTGGATGCCGAACAGGACGCCGTCGGCGGACGGCGGTGCCTCCGCGAGCAGGGCCAGCCAGCCGATTCCGTAGTCGTGGTGGGACTTCACGGTGGTTTCCGGCGGCAGGTACCCCTGCGTGATCCCGCGGGCGCCGTCGCAGCCGGCGACGAAGTCGCACTCGATCCGGTGTTCGGCGTCCGCGGTGCGGAACGTGACGGCGGGGGAGTCCGATGTCAGGTCCTGCAGCCGGACGTCGGCGACTTCGAAGAACGCCTCTCCGCCCGCGTCGGTGTACTGCGCGACCAGGTCGGTCACCAGAAGCTGTTGCGGGTAAACGAAATGCCGCTGCCCGGTGACGTCGCCGTAGCGGAACGGGTGCCGCCGCCCGGCGAACCGGAACTCGAACGCCTCGTGCCGCGGCGCCCGCGCGACGAGCCGGTCGCCGAGGCCGCGCTGTTCGAGCCCGCGCACGGCCCACTCCTCGATGAACCCGGCCCGCGGCCGCTGCTCGATGAACGCCCGGCTCTCGCTTTCCAGCAGCACGCAGGGGATCCCCGCGCGCCGCAGGAGGTTCGCCACCGTGAGCCCGGCCGGACCCGCCCCCACCACGGCCACCGCCGTGCGCGTCGCCACCATGCGCCCGAGGGTAGCGCGAACCGGGCTCAGTAGAACTGCCGCAGTTTCGGCCAGGCGGTCGACCACGGCTCGGTCAGCGAGCACAACGACAGCGGGGTGCCGTTCTCGTCGTTGTCGACGCCTTCGGCCGTGTGGTACTTCGTCACCAGCCGGCACCCGGTGATCAGCCGCGACGCGGGCGAGCCGCGTTCGAAGCCGCCGACGACCAGGACCGGGCCGACCAGCCGGTCCGGCGGCGGACCCCAGTCGGCGTAGGACATGTGCGGCGAGTACGGCTGGGGCAGGCCGAGCGCGGGTCCGTAGTGCTCGAGCGCGCCCGCCTCGCCGTAGTTCCCGGCGACGATCACCGCGGTGTCCCGCTCGGTGGCCGGGATCCGGTCCCAGGCACCGGCGACGGCTTCGGCGAACCCGGGCCAGCCGACCTGTTCGCCCGGTTCCTTGTTGACCGCCAGCAGCGGGCCGTTCAGTGCTGCCACCGGCACGACCGGAAGTCCGGTGAGGACGGACACGACCACGCACACCGCGGCCGCCACGCCGGTCAGCGCGCGCCGGGCCGTGCCACCGCGGCCCAGCCACCGCAGCGCCGGCTCCGCGCCGAGCGCCACCAGCGGCAGCAGCAACGGCACCGAGTAGTACGGTTTCCCGCCCAGGACCAGCAGTTCGGCGCAGACGACCGGGTAGGCGACCGCGAGGGCGCGGGCCCAGCGCAGGGCCGGGTCGCGCCACGGCCGCACGAGCCCCGCGATCCACACGGGCACCAGCACGGGGGAGAGGTACACCAGCTGCATCGGCACGAACAACGCGCGGTTCTCGCCGCCGTCGTCCTCGCTGATCCCGCCGGCGACGGTGAGCATCGGCCAGCCGTGCGACGCCTGCCAGACCACCACCGGCGCGGCCAGCACGGCGGCGATCCCCACGCCGGCCGCGAGCCACCAGGAGCGCAGCACCCGGCGCGGCCCGGCGACGGCCACGCCGATGCCCAGCCCGGACAGCAGGAGCAGTACCAGCCACTTGTTCGCCAGGCCGGCCCCCGCGGCGGCGCCGACGGCGAGCCACCACCGGCCGTCGCCGGTGCGCAGGAGCTTCAGCCCGAACAGCGCGATCAGCGACCACAGCAGCACGTCCGCGGAGTTGGTGGCCAGCATGTGCGACACCACCAGGACGTACGCCGAGAGCGCCGTCGCGATCGCCGTGAACAGCTGCGCGCCGCGGCCGCCGCCGAACTCGCGCGCGATCAGCGTGACGACCACGACGGTCGCCATGCCGAGCAGGGTCGCGACCACCCGCAGGCCGGACGGCGTTTCGCCGAACAGCGCCGTCGACGCGCGCGCCAGCCACGGTGTGAGCGGCGGGTTGTCGACGTAACCCCAGTCCGGCCGGCGGCCCGCCGCGACGAAGTACAGCTCGTCGCGGTGGAAGCCGTAACGGCCGGACAACGCGGTCAGCACCACCGCTTGCGCGGCGACGACGATCCCGATCGGCAGCGCGGCGAACCGCGGCAGGTCTTGACCGGCCCCCATGGCAGTCTCCCCTCGGCGTGCCCGGATCGTACGCCGGTGATCACGCCGCGGGGAGCGCTCCGACGTATTCGGCACCGGCGTCCGCGACCAGCTCGGCGAGGGACTGCGCGCGGCGGATCGGCGTGAACTCCACGTCGCCGCGCTCGGTCACCGTGAAGCCGTGCACGGCCGGGCGCGGCAGCGTGTTGTAGGCGTAGTGCGCGCCGAAGTAGTAGGCGCCGGTGTCGTGCGCGACGACCAGGTCGCCGGGCTCCAGCAGCGGCAGCGGTCGTTCCTTGGCCAGGAGGTCGCCCGCGAAGCACAGCGGGCCGGCGATGTCCTGCGGCACTTCGGGTCCGGTCTTCGGCCGGCCCTGGGCGTCCGATGCGGTCAGCCGCAGCGGCCAGTGCTCTGGCTGGAGGACCGTGCGGGCGGCGACCTGCGCGCCGGCGTGCGTCACGGCGATGGGCCGGCCGCCCGAGACCTTCGTGTACTCGACGGTGGAGACGAGGAAGCCGTTCTTCGCCAGCAGGGACCGGCCGAACTCGGTGACGAACGTGTAGCGCCCGTCGGCGAGGGCGGGGACCTTCGCCAGCAGCGTCGTCACGTAGCCGGCGTAGGTCGGGCCCGGGTCCTCGGAAGCGAAGTTCACCGGAAGGCCGCCGCCGAGGTCGATGCTCGTGACCTGCCGGCGTCCGGCGTTGATCTCTTCGGCGAGGGCGTGCACCGCGGCGACGCCGTCGGCCATCAATTCCGGCGGGCAGCCCTGCGAGCCGACGTGGACGTGCAGCCGGGTCAGCCACGGCCGCCGCGCGAAGGCATCGAGAATGGCGGTCCGGTTGTCCCGCAGGGGAATGCCGAACTTCGACGTCGCGGTCGCGGTGCTGGTGTCGCCGATCCGGCCGGCCCCGACCTGGGGGTTGATCCGCAGGCCGAGCACCGAGCGCGGGTGGTCCACCAGGTCGTCGAGCCGGGCCAGCTCCTGGAAGTTGTCGGCGTTGATCGCGGTGCCCTCGGCCAGGGCGTGCGCGAGTTCGGCGGTCGTCTTGGCGGGGGAGTCGAGGACGAGCCGCGCGCCGCGCAGGCCGGCGGCTTCGGCGACCGCCGTCTCGCCGGGGCTGGCGACCTCGGCGTCGACCCCGAGGTCGGCGAGGTAGCGCAGGACGGGCGCGAGGCCGCACGCCTTCGCCGCGACGGTGTGCTGGACGCGGCCGAGCGGCGCGAACGCCTTGGTCAGGTCCTCGACGGCTTCGCGGATGCCGGCGAGGTCGACGAACCCGGCCATGGGGTCGAGGAGCCCCCGGTCGGCCGCCGCGGCGAGGGCGTGGAACTTGCGATCGGTGCGGTTCACGGTCCCCAGTCTTGGACCGGTCCGCGCGAGGGGTCCAAGACTTCGTCCCTCTCGATCTATAGGCCCGGCCTATAGTGGCTGGGTGGACCTGCGCCGTTGGCACTACTTCGCCGTGCTCGCCGAGGAGATGCACTTCACGCGCGCGGCCGCGCGGCTGTTCGTGTCGCAGCCGTCGCTGAGCCAGCAGATCCGCGCGTTCGAGGCGGAGCTGGGGGTGGCGCTGCTGGACCGGTCGGGGCCGCGGTTCGCGCTGACGGAGGCGGGCCGGGTGGCGGCGGCGGAGGCGCGGGAGCTGCTGTCGCGTTTGGACCGCGCCCGCGGCGTGATCGCGGCGGCCGGCCGCGGCGACGCCGGGCGGCTTCGGATCGCCTACACGCGGTCGGCGCCGGGCCCGCTGGCCGGCGACCTGGTGGCGGCGTACCGGGCGGCGTTCCCGGACGTGGAGCTGGCGCTGGAGACCGGCTGGACGAGCCTGAACCTGGCCCGCCTGTCCGCCGGCGAGATCGACGTGGGGTTCGTCCGGCCGCCGGTGGACTTCCCGGGGGTGGAGGTGGCGGTGGTGGGCTCGGAGGAGGTGCTGATCGCACTGCCGTCGGGGCACGCGCTGGCCCGGCGGCGCGGCCGGCTGCGGCGGGCGTGGATCGCGGCGGAGCCGGTGGTGTTCTGGCCGCGGTCGAACGGGCCGGGCCAGTACGACGCGATCAGCGCGCAGGTGTGGCCGGACGGCGTCCCGCCGATCGTGCGCGAGGAACCGGAGGACGAGCAGCTGATGCGCGCGGTCGCGGAGGGCGCGGGCATCGCGGCGGTGCCGGAACACCGGGCGCGGGGATTACGCCGCCGCGGGGTGGCGCTGCGGCGGCTGGAGGACCCGGTGCCGGTGATCGACCTGGGACTGGCCTGGCGGGCCGGGACGGTGGCCCCGGTGGTGCAGGGGTTCGTGGACCTCGCCCGGCGGTCGTGAGTGAGAACCCTGTTTCCCACTCACGAGGTGGTGCTCAGTCGCAGGCCCGCAGCACCGCGTCCGCCACCTCGCCCAGGTGCGCGGCCGCGCTGTGGCCGGGCACCAGGCGGTCCGTCAGGTACGCGAACGCCAGCCGCCGGCCCGGGTCCGCCCACCCTATGCAGCAGTTGCTCCCGTTGTGCCCGAACGTCTCGCGGGCGCTCAGCGTCCCCATCGGACGGCCCACCCCGCCGAGCTGGAAACCGTGCGCCCAGCGGACGCGCGTGCCGATCGTGCGGTCGACCACCGCGTCGCCCGAGGGCCGGCGGGCCGCCGCCACCGCCGGCCCGGCGAACCCGTCCAGCAGGGCCTGGTAGAACCGGGCCAGGTCGCGGGCCGTCGTCGAGATGCCCGCCGCCGGGATCACCGCCCGGCGGACCGCGCGGCGGTTCACCACCCGGGCCGTCACCGGGCCGCCCAGCCCCCGGCCGCGGACCGGCACGTGCCGGGGCCACAGTTGCGGTGGCAGCCCGAGGAACGTGTCCTCTAGCCCCAGCGGGACCAGCAACTCCGACGCCAGCAGCGCGTCCACGGACGTGCCGGTCACCCGCCGGACCAGCTCGCCGAGGATGTGCCCGAACACGATCGGCTGGTACGCCGCCACCGAGCCGGGTGCCCAGCGCAGCGGTGCGCGCTCGATCGCCCGGACCGCGCGCGACCAGTCGGCCATCGTGAGCGCGTCGCGGGCGAACCCGCGGGCCGTCGCGAACCCCGAACGGTGCTGCAGCACCTGGCGGATCGTCACCGCGCCCTTGCCGCCGCCCGCGAACTCCGGCCAGTAGCGGGCCACCGGCGCGTCCAGGTCCACCGCGGACCGCACCGCCAGCGAGTGCACCAGCAGCGCGACGAACGGCTTGCTCGCCGAGAAGATCCAGTACAGCGCGTCCGGCGGGCCGATGTCGAGCAGCACCCGGCCGTCGCGCAGGACGCACAGGCTCGCCCGGGCCCCGCGGGCGCGCACCAGGTCGGCGACCTCGATCACCCGGGCGAGGGTACCCGCGCGGCGTATGCTCGCGGACGGACAGGAGGGGAACTTCCCATGGCAGGCCACGAAATCACCGACCGCATCGCCGACCTGATCGACGAGGAGCACCGGCTGCGCAAGGGCGCCCTCCACCACGGCGGGCTGACCCCGGCGGAGCGGCTCCGGCTCAAGGACCTCGAACACCAGCTGGACGCGGCGGTCGACCTGCTGCACCGCCGCCAGGCCCTCTCGGTCTTCGACGACGACTGAGGCTCAGAAGAACCCTTCGCGGCCGGTGCCGGGCACGACGCGGTGCCCGAGGTCGGCGCTGATCCGCGCGGCCGTGCGCACCACCAGCGGCACCACTTCCTGACGCAGCTTCGCCACGTCGGAGCGCCCGCTCGACGTCGACGACGCCAGGGCCGCCACCACCGCGCCGCTCGCGTCCCGGACGGGCGCCGACACCGAGAGCAGCCCTTCCTCCAGCTCCTCCGCGACCAGTGCCCACCCCTGGTCCTGCACCGTCCGCAGCGCGCGGCGGAACTCCTCCTCGTCGGTGACGGTCGACGCCGTGAACCGCGGCAGCCCGGCCGCCACCACTTCGTCGACCAGCGCCGGCGGCGCCCAGGCCAGCAGCACCCGGCCCATCGACGTCGCGTGCGCCGGCACGCGCGTGCCGATCGAGACGTTGATGCTCATGATCCGCCGCACCGGTACGCGGGCGACGTAGACGACCTCGGCGCCGTCCAGCGCGGCCAGCGAGGCCGATTCGCCGGTCTCCTCGGCGAGGCTGAGCAGCCGCGGCTGGGCGGTCTCGATCATGCCGTGCGACGCCGAGTAGTGCTGGCCGATGCTCAGCACGCGCGGGGTCAGCGTCCAGCGCGGGCCGTCGCCGCGGACGTACCCGAGCCGTTGCAGCGTCAGGAGGATCCGGCGGACGGCGGGGCGGGACAGGCCGGTCGCGGACGCCAGCTCGGCGAGCGTCGGGTTCGCGCGCTCGGCGTCGAACGCCATCAGCACGGCGAAGCCCCGCTCGATGCTCTGGATGAAGTCGCGGTCGGTCTCCATCGCCCCATCCTTCCGCACCCCCGCCGGGGACCTCGTCTTGACAACGCGGACCCGGCGGGGGACTCTCCCTAACGTGTCCGCATAGCGTTCAAATTGTACGCACAGCGTACAGGAGGTGGGAGCAATGACGCTCGACCAACGCGAAGTCCGCAACGCCTTCGGCCGCTTCGCCACCGGCGTCACGGTCGTGACCTGCCGCAACGACCAGGGCGAGCCGCACGGAGCGACGGTCAACGCGTTCACCGCCGTCTCGCTGGAGCCGGCGCTGTGCCAGGTCACGCTGACGCGCCGGTCGAAGGCCTGCCGCTACCTCGACGGCGCGCCCTTCGCGGTCAACGTCCTCGCCGCGGACCAGCTCGACACGGCGTGGCACTTCGCCGGCCGGCCGCAGGACCGGGCGCCGGAATGGGCCGAAGGCACGCTCGCCCCGGTGCTGACCGGCACCGCGGCCACCCTCTCCTGCCGCCCGTGGCGGGTCTACGACGGCGGTGACCACCTCATCGTCATCGGCGAGGTCGAGCACCTCGAAACCAGCGACGCCGACCCGTTGCTGTTCTTCGCCGGCGGGTTCCGCGAGCTCGGCCCGCGCGGCAGCGCCCACTGGTCGGCCTCGGTCGACTGCCCCGACCTCGGCTGGTTCGGCTCGGCCGCCGAATTCGCCCCCCTCACCGCAGCCTCCTAGAAACCGACGAAGGGTTCCCGATGAGCATCCAGGAGCAGGACGCGCCCGCCAAGGTGCGCACCACCCGGCCGATGACCGGCGACGAGTACGTCGAGTCGATCCGCGACGGCCGGGAGGTGTTCATCTACGGCGACAAGGTCGACGACGTCACCACGCACCCGGCGTTCCGCAACTCGGTCCGGATGACCGCCCGCCTCTACGACGCCCTCCACGATCCCGACCGGCAGTCCGTGCTCACCGCGCCGACCGACACCGGCAGCAGCGGCTTCACCCACCCGTTCTTCCGCACCCCGAAGTCCCGGGAGGACCTGTTCGCCGACCGCGACGCGATCGTCGCCTGGGCGCGGATGACCTACGGCTGGATGGGCCGCAGCCCGGACTACAAGGCCGCCTTCCTCGGCACGCTCGGCGCGAACTCCGACTTCTACGAGCCGTTCGCCGACAACGCGCGGCGCTGGTACGCCGAGTCGCAGGAGAAGGTCCTCTACTGGAACCACGCGATCATCAACCCGCCGGTGGACCGCGACCGCAACCCCGACGACGTAAAGGACCTGTTCATCCACGTCGAGCAGGAGCGCGACGACGGCCTGGTCGTCTCCGGCGCCAAGGTCGTCGCGACCGGCTCGGCCATCACCAACTACAACTTCATCGCCCACTACGGCCTGCCGATCAAGAAGCGCGAGTTCGCGCTCGTCTGCACGGTGCCGATGGGCGCGCCGGGCATGAAGCTGATCTGCCGCAACAGCTACTCGAACGTCGCCGACGCGACGGCCAGCCCGTTCGACTACCCGCTGTCGAGCCGGTTCGACGAGAACGACACGATCTTCGTCCTCGACAAGGTGAAGATCCCGTGGGAGAACGTCTTCATCTACGGCGACGCCGAGAAGGCGAGCACGTTCTTCCCCGGCTCGGGCTTCCTGCACCGCTTCACCTTCCACGGCGTCGCGCGGCTGGCGGTCAAGCTCGACTTCATCGCCGGCCTGCTGATGAAGGGCGTGGAAGTCACCGGCACCAAGGACTTCCGCGGCATCCAGACCCGCGTCGGCGAGGTGATCGGCTGGCGCAACCTGTTCTGGGCGCTCTCGGACGCGATGGCCGCCAACCCGGACGAGTGGCGCAACGGCGCCGTCCTGCCGCACCTGGACTACGGCCTGGCCTACCGCTGGTTCATGACGCTCGGCTACCCGCGCATCCGCGAGATCATCATGCAGGACCTCGGCTCCGCGCTGATCTACCTGCCCTCGTCGGCGAAGGACTTCTCCTCGCCGGAGATCCGCCCGTACCTCGACCGGTACGTCCGCGGCTCCAACGGCTACGACGCCGTCGAGCGCGTGAAGCTGATGAAGCTGATCTGGGACTCGATCGGCAGCGAGTTCGGCGGCAGGCACGAGCTCTACGAGCGCAACTACTCCGGCAACCACGAAGGCGTGCGCGCCGAGCTGCTGTTCGCGTCCCAGCAGTCCGGTTCGGCCGAGGCGATGAAGGGCTTCGCCGAGCAGTGCATGGCCGAGTACGACCTGGACGGCTGGACCGTCCCCGACCTCTACAACCCCGGCGCCACCACCCTTTCCCGCTGACGGAGGACCCGCCATGACCACCACCGAACACCACGTACCCACCGCGGCGGGCTCGGGCAGCTCCGCCAGCGCGGCCTTCCGCGCGGCCGGCCGGGAAACGGGAGACGTACCGGCCGAGCGCGTCGACGAGGTCGCCCGTGCCGTGCTGCGCGGCGTGCACCAGGCGATCCGCGAGCACGACGTCACCTACCCGGAGTTCCAGGCCGCGAAGCAGTGGCTGATGGACGTCGGCGAGGGCGGGGAGTGGCCGCTGTTCCTGGACGTCTTCGTCGAGCACGTCGTCGAGGAGGTCGCCGCCCGGACGCAGGACGGGACGAAGGGCAGCATCCAGGGCCCGTACTACCTGCCGGGCCAGGAAAAGCTGCCGTGGCAGGCTACGCTGCCGATGCGCCCGGTCGAGAAGGGCACACCGCTGGTGCTGGCCGGCCAGGTCCGGGACGTCGACGGCGCTCCGGTCGCCGGCGCGGAGCTGGACATCTGGCACGCCGACGACGACGGCTACTACTCGGGCTTCGCGCCGGACATCCCGGACGGGAACCTGCGCGGTGTCGTGGTGTGCAACGGTGAGGGCCGGTTCGAGATCACCACCGTCCGGCCGGCGCCGTACCAGATCCCGACCGACGGCCCGACGGGCAGGCTCGTCGCCGCCGCGGGCTGGCACGCGTGGCGGCCCGCGCACCTGCACCTCATGGTGCGCGCGCCGGGCTACCGCACGATCACCACGCAGCTGTACTTCCAGGGCGGCGAGTGGCTCGACAGCGACGTCGCCGAAGCCACCAAGCCCGAGCTCGTGCTCGACCCGCGGCCGGGTACGGACGGCGGCCTGCGGGCGGCGTACGACTTCGTGCTCGAACGCGCCTGACGTCCACGCCGGCCGGGCCCGCGCGGGCCCGGCCGGCCTTGCCACCGGGAGGAACCCCTTGTCCGACTTGGAGATCGACCGCGTCGAAACGGCGCTGCTCGACGTGCCGCTGCGCCGCCCGCACCGCTTCGCCCGCACCGGCATGACCGCGCAGCCGGTGCTGCTGGTGTTCGTCCACACCCGCGGCGGCGCGGTCGGTGCCGGCGAAGGCGTGGTGCCGGGCGGCCCGTGGTGGGGCGGTGAGTCGGTGGAGACGATGGCGGTCGTCGTCGAGCGGTACTTCACGCCGGTGCTGCTCGGCCGGCGCGTCGACGACATCGCGGGGATCCTGCGCGATCTCGGCGACGTCGTCGCGGCCAACCTCCACGCCAAGGCCGCGGTCGAGGTGGCGCTGCACGACGCCTGGGCCCGCGCCCTCGGCGTCCCGGTGCACACGCTGCTGGGCGGGGTCGCGCGGCGGTCGGTGCCGGTGACGTGGGCGCTGGGCACGGAACCGGCGCCGGTGGTGGCCGACGAGGCCCTCGCGAAGCTCGACGCCGGCCACCGCAGCTTCAAGCTCAAGATGGGCGCTCTCGACCCGGCCGACGACGTCGCCCGCGTGTGCGCGGTGGCGGAGAAGCTGGTCGGGGTGGCGAGCGTGCGCGTCGACCTCAACGCGCGCTGGGACCTGCCGACGTCGCTGAAGTACCTGCCGCGGCTGGCGGACGCGGGTGTCGACCTCGTCGAGCAGCCGGTGCCGGGCGCGGAAGTCGAGGCGCTGGCCGAAATCGCCCGCGCCCTGCCGATCCCGGTGATGGCCGACGAAAGCCTCCGCACGCCCGGCGACGCGCTGCGGCTGGCGAAGCTGCGCGCCGCCGGCGTGTTCTCCCTCAAGACGACGAAGTCCGGCGGGCTGCGGGCGACGCGGGCGATCGCGGAGGTCGCGGCCGCGGCGGGAATCCCGTGCCACGCCGGGACTTCGATCGAAAGCCCGGTCGGGACGGCGGCGTCGCTGCAGCTCGCCTGCACCGCGCCGGCGGTGACGTGGGGGAGCGAGCTGTTCGGGCCCCTCCTCATGAGCGAGGAACTGCTGACGACGCCGTTGCGCTACGAAGGCGGCGAACTGCACCTGCCGGACGGGCCCGGCCTCGGCGTGGAACCCGACCGGGGTGCGGTCCGCCGGCTGCGAAGGTCGTGAAGGCGCCGGCTCAGCCGTGGCGCAGGATGGCGCCGAAGCCTTCCCACAGGTCGACGCGCTCGTCCAGCACCACCACCTCCGCGCCGGTCGCCACCGCCGCGAAGGGAAGCGCCTCGTCCGCCCGCCGCCGCTCCGGCTCGGGGACGCCCAAAGCCTGCAGCCCGGCCTTGCCCACGGAGACCTGCGCCGGGTCGGGGCCGCCGAACACCGCCGTGTCGCCCGGTGAGCCGACCAGCAGTGTCTCGACGTTCGCCTCGGCCAGTGCGCTCGCCACCGCTTCCAGGCCGCTCACCGCCAGGCCGTCTTCGCGGCCCGAGCCGGCGCGGAACTTGTCCGCCAGGTCGTCGAGCGCCGCGAGGTGGCGGCCGGTCAGCAGCTCGCGCACCCGCCGGTCCAGCTCCGCGCGCGACGAGCCTTCGGCCCGGCTGCCGCCCTCGACCTCGCGGGCGATCCGGCGGAGGTGCTCCGGCAGCGTCTCGTGCAGGGCCGCGCGGGCCTGCTTCTCCCCGGCCAGGACGACGAGCCGCGCGCCGGACCGTTCCACCGCCTTCGTCACGTGCTCGGCGACGGCCGCCAGGTTCCGCCGGGCCGTCTCCTCGGCCGCGTTCTGCAGGGTGTGGTGGGCCGGGCCGCCGCCGCGGACCTTGTGCACCGGGTGGTTCTCGCCTTCGACCGTCTCGGTGCGCGGCTCGCCATCGTCGTACTCGGTGATCTCGGCGCCGACCCGGTCGGCCACGACCAGGACGTACTTCGGCGTTTCTTCGGCGTGGGTCGCCAGCGGCAGCAGGTACGGCAGCGCCGAGAACCGTACGACCGGCTCCGGCGGCGGGGCGGCGAGGCGCCGGTCGAGCAGCACCTCGCCGTGCGCGGCGATGATGCTCCGGCCCGCCTTGCCGACCGGCGGCGCGCTGTCGCGCACCGCCCGCAGGACGGCTTCGACCGTGGCCGGATCGGCCCGCTGATCGGTCAGGCCCGCTTCGATCTCCTTCAGCCGGAGCGCGAGGAGCTTGGCGGCGTCCTCGGTGTCGTGCGAAAAGTCGAAGTGCACGGACGCGAACGGCCCGTCCGCGTCGGTCAGGTCGCGGAGCGCGGTTGTGTCCACAGTGGACTCCCTTCGGGTCGGCGGCAACCGTCGTGCGCGGCGGTTACCGCCCGTCCCGCGGGGCTAAACGTCGCCGAGCGCCGACCGGACGGCCGCCACCACGTCCGGGTGACCGAGGGGCAGCGGCGGCGGCACGCGGTCCTCCGGGCCTTCGGTCGTCGAGGCGATCACGCGCACCTCCGTGCCCGCTTCGCGCAGCTTCGCCACGACGTCGTCGTGCTCGGCCAGCCAGTCTTCGTTCGCCTTCGCGGCGTCACCGGAGGGCAGGAACGCGTCCGACGCCGGGTCGACCAGCAGCAGCCGCGCGGCCCCGCCCGGGTGGCGTTCGACGAGCTGGAGGGCTTCGGCCGCGAACGGACCGCTCGCCACGACGGTGATTTCGGGATCGCCGGGGCCGTGGTCGCCCACGAGGTCGTCGGCCTCGGTGAGGGCGCCGCCGGCCGGGACGCGGCACCAGAAGATCCCGCGCCGCTCCGCCAGCGGGCGCCAGGTGGCGGGCAGCTCGTCGTGCCGCGCGGCGCCGGCCGGGTCGAGCACGATGATCTTCGGCCCGGCGGGGTCGCCCGCGGTCACGACCGACGGGCCTTCGGAACGAGCGGGTTCGGCGGTCATGGAAGTCCTTTCAGCGCCGGGGGAGTTCGGGGGAGTCGGTGTCGAGCGGAACCGCGCCGGACCGGACCAGTCCCAATTGGACGGTCTGCCGGCCGGTCAGCCGGTCCAGCACCCAGTCGGCCGCCGTGCGCACGCGGTTCCCGGGCATCGCCATGAGGTGGTAGCCGCGCGTGACGGCCTTCGCCGGGAGCCCGGACAGCGGGATGTGCAACGGGTTCGCCGCGGCGGCGCCGGCCCCGAGGTCGACGACGAAGCCGAGGTCGTGGTGGCGGTAGGTGCCGGGGCGGCCGTAGCCCAGCGACGCCGCGACGTTGCGCCCGGCGAGCTTGCCCTGCCGCTCCGCGTGCTGCGCGGTCATCGCGGTGTACTGGCCGGGCCGGGTGAGGTCGGGCACCGCGGCCGCGTCGCCGCAGGCGAAGACGTCGTCGCGGCCCGGCACGGAAAGCTGCTCGGTGACGACGAGCCTGCCCTTGGCGGTCTCGAGCCCGAGGTCGGCGACCAGCGGGTCCGGCCGCACGCCGACGCACCACACGAGGGTGTGGGTCGGCACCGGATCGCCCGTGGTCAGCGTGACGCCCTTGGCGTCGGCGTGGTCGATCGAGGTCTTCATCAGCACCTCGACCCCGCGGCCGCGCAGCACCTCGTCGGCGGTCCGGCCCAGCCGCTTGTCGAGCTCGGGCAGCACGCGCTCGGCGACGTCGAGCAGCAGCCACCGGATCTTCTGCCCGGCCAGCTCGGGGTGGCGCCGGGCGAGGGCTTCGGTGAACGCGGGTCCCTGCGCGGCGACCTCGGTGCCGGTGTAGCCGGCGCCGACGACCACGAACGTGCAGCGGGCGTCGCGCTCGGCGGGGTCGTCGGCCGCCGCGGCGAGCTCGATCTGCCGCGTGATGTGGTCGCGCAGGTAGAGCGCCTCGGGCACGCCGCGGAAGCCGTGCGCGCACTCCGGGACGCCCGGGATCGGCAACAGCTTGTTGACGCTGCCCGCGGCGAGCACGACCCGGTCGTAGCGGATCCGGTGCTCCCGGTCCTCCGGGTCGGTGTAGCAGACCTCGTGGGCGTCGAAGTCGACCCCCGTCGCCTTGCCGAGCACGAGCCGCACGCCCGGCAGCGTCTCGGGGATCGACACCGTCACCCGCCGCGGGTCGAGGATCCCGGCCGCGACCTCGGGCAGCAGCGGCAGGTAGAGGAAGTAGTCGGTGGGGTTCAGCACGACCACTTCGACGTCTTCGCCCGCGGTCTTCCGCAGGCTCTTGGCCGCGTGGTAGCCGGCGAACCCGCCGCCGACGATCACGACACGCATGGGTCTCCTTCCGGGCCGGGTGGTGGCGTCCCGGCCGGTTACCCGAGGTCGGAGCGCGGAAACCCGCGGGGTTGACCTCAGGGCTCAGTGGCGTACGGTCAGGGTGTTGGCTGTTGTTCAGACTCACGTGCTCCGGTCAGCGCCCCTGCACGCCGCGATAGGGAGCGCCATGCACTGTTTTCGCACGATCGACGAGCCGTCCGGCTTGACCTTCACCAGCACCGTACGACCGGGCGAAGTCCGCGTCATCACGCTGGTGGGTGACATCGACGCCGCCACGGTCGGCACCCTCGACGAAGCTCTCGCCACCGGCGAGCGGCTGGTCGCCGACCTCACCCGCGTCGCCTTCCTCAGCTGCGCCGGCGTCCGGTCGCTGCTCGAGGCGAACACCCGCGCCGAACTCGCCGTGGTCGTCGGCGGCCACGCGGTCACCCGTTCGCTGGAGGCCACCGGCGCGGACCTGCTGCTGCGGATCCAGCCCCGGGTCGGCGCGGCGATCGCCGAGCTGACCCCGCTGCCCGGCCGGGAGGCGTGACCGCCCGGCGGTCCGCCTCCCGCCGTCCACTGTGGACTCTGTTCAGTCGTCCGGCCAGTCGCCGGTGGCTTTCTCGTAGCCGATGGCACCCGCCCGCTCGGTGGCGGCCTTGACGGCGGCGAAGATCGCGCCCTGCACCGCCGCCGCGATGATCACCTGCCGCCAGGTGTAGTCGCGGTCGGTGGCGTCGGGCGCGTCCTCTTCGCCGGCCACGCGCTTCCAGACCTGCTTGAAGGCCTGGCCGGCGAGGACCCCGCCGAGGGCACCGACGACCCAGCTCAGCGGTTTGTACAGGACCTTGTTCACGAGTCGTTCCTCCGTCGCAGGATCAGCCGGATCAGGATCACCAGGCCCAGCACGCCGGCGAACACCGGCAGCGGGTTGCTCCGGACGACGTCGGCGCCCTGGCGGAACCTGACCGCGGTCGGTTCGTTCGTCACGTCGGCGACCTTCGCGGTCGCCTGGTCCAGTTTCTCGTCGACGCTTTCCTTGACCCGGGTCTTCACGTCGAGCTTCTGCCCGAGCGCTTCCAGCGTTTCGGCCAGTTCTTCCCGCGTGGTGTCCCGGTCGAGCCGCGCCTCTTCGGCGTTCTTCGGGAAGTCCCCGCTCATGAGTGCACTCCCTGCTTCACCGTGTCCACGTCCTCGCGGACCCCGCTGATGGCTTCTTCGGGCACCGGGGGCACGCCCTGCGTGACTTCCTTCTTGCCGACCAGCGCCGCGACGCCGGCGACCAGGAACAGCGCGACCGCGACGAGCACCGCGGCCAGCCAGCCCGGCAGGACGAGCGCCAGCGCCAGCACGGCGGCCGCGACCAGCGTGCCCGCGCCGAACAACGCGAACAGACCGGCCGCGCCGAACAGCCCGGCGCCGACGCCCATCTTCTTGCCCTTGCGCTGCAGTTCGAACACCGCGAGCCGCATCTCGTCCCGGACGAGCCGCTTGACCTCGTCGGTCAGGTCCGTCACCAGCTCACCGACCGAGCGGTCGGCCGCCGGCTTCTTGTTCACTTCTTCGATCACGGAACACCTCCTTGTCTGGGCGCCGTGTACCCGGACCCGTGCGCGGTCAACCACGCCGGGTTTGGCCGGTGGTGCACCGGGTAGCCGATTCGGTGTCACCACCTACGAGGAGGAGTGCATGAGCACGATCACCGAAATCGTGGACGTGGAGGTCCCCGTTTCGACCGCGTACAACCAGTGGACGCAGTTCGAGGAGTTCCCGCGGTTCATGGAGGGCGTCGAAGAGATCCGCCAGGTGGACGCCACCCACACCCACTGGGTGACGCGATTCGGTGGCGTGACGCGCGAATTCGACGCGACGATCACCGAACAGCACCCGGACGAGCGGGTCGCCTGGACCTCCGACTCCGGTCCCGACCACGCCGGCGTGATCACGTTCCACCGGCTCGACGACACGCACACCCGGGTCACCGCCCAGATGGACATCGACCCGGAGGGCTTCGCCGAAAACGTGGCGGACAAGCTCGGCGTCCTCGACCGCCGGGTGAAGGGCGACCTCAAGCGGTTCAAGGAGTTCATCGAACACCGCGGCGGCGAAACCGGCGCGTGGCGCGGTGATGTCGACCGCCCGGGCACGTAAGCAACACGATCGGGCGACACGGCGGGACGGCCACCGTCCCGCCGTGTTTCGCGCCCGGAACCCCCGGGTAGGCCGCAGGCATGACCACCACCGACGTTCCGGCCGTGGACCTGGGCAACGGCGTGCGGATCCCGCAGTTCGGGTTCGGCGTGTTCCAGATCCCGCCGGAAGACACCGCCCAGGCCGTGCGAACCGCACTGGAAGCGGGGTACCGCCACATCGACACGGCCCAGATGTACCGCAACGAAGAAGGGGTCGGCGCCGGCGTCGCGGAGTCCGGGCTCGCGCGCGAAGACGTCTTCGTCACGACGAAGCTGGCGAACGACGCGCACGGGCACGACAACGCGATCACCGCGCTGGAAGGCAGTCTGCGCCGCCTCGGCTTCGACTACGTCGACCTCTACCTGATCCACTGGCCGTTGCCGCACAAGGACAACTACGTCCGCACCTGGCAGGGCTTCGAAGACATCCTGCGGGCGGGCAAGGCGCGCGCCATCGGCGTTTCGAACTTCCAGCCCGCGCACCTCGACCGGCTCGCCGAGGAGACCGGCACCGTGCCCGCGGTCAACCAGATCGAGTTGCACCCGGCGCTGCAGCAGCCCGAACTGCGTGCCTACCACCAGGCGCACGGCATCGCGACCGAAGCGTGGAGCCCGCTGGCGCAGGCCGAAGTCCTCGACGACCCCGTGCTGAAGGACCTGGCCGAAAAGCACGGCCGGACGGCCGCGCAGGTAGTTCTGCGCTGGCACGTCCAGCTCGGGAACATCGTCTTCCCGAAGTCGTCGTCGCCGGAGCGGATCCGGCAGAACATCGACGTCTTCGGCTTCGAGCTGGACGACGAGGACATGGCCGCGATCGGCAAGCTCGACGACGGGCACCGCACCGGACCGGACCCCGACACCTTCACGGGGTGACCGCGGCGTTTCCCTCCGCGACCGGCCGGGTATTCCTCCCGAAGAGGTCCCCACCAGGAGAAGGAGCGTCCCGGCATGACCACGAACGCGTACCTGTCGTTCCTCGCGATCGGCGTGGCGCTGGTCCTGATCGACGGGCAGATCATCTACCGCAGCGGCCGCCGCTACCTGGAGAACTCCTACGGCGACCCGGCGGCCGGCGCTTCGATGACCCGCCTGGTCACCGTCCTGTTCCACCTGGCGACGCTCGGTGTGCTGGCACTGATCTCCACGGTCAACCTGGGCGGCAGCGACCTCCCGGGCGTCGTCGGACGGCTCGGCGTGCTGCTGCTGATCCTCGCGCTGGCCCACGCGATCACCCTCGCGGCGCTCGCCCGCATCCGCGGCGAGCAGGAGGTGGAGGCGGTCGTCCAGCGCGGCGGGCGCCAGCAGCGGGTGGAACCCGAGCCGCAGGCGACGGTGACGCCGGTCCCGGGCCAGGACGGCCGCTACCCGGCCGCCAGCCCGTCGCTGGAGAACCGGTCCCCGTACTCGGCCCAGTAACCGGCGCAGGACCAAGGGCGGCACTTTCCCGCGGAAGTGCCGCCCTTCGCCGTCTGCGGGGTCAGCGCTCGGCGGGGAGGTCGACCTCGGTGTGCCGGGTGGCGAGCGTCAGGGCCAGGTCGGCCAGCTTGACGTTCAGGTCCTGGGACGCGCGGCGCAGCACGTCGAACGCTTCGGCGGCGCTGATGCCCCGGCGCTGCATCAGGATGCCCTTCGCCTGGCCGATGACGTCCCGGCTTTCGACCGCGCGGCGCAGGTGCTCCCGCTCCAGCTCGGCCGCCGCGACGGACTCGGTGTGCGCCAGCGCCAGCGACGCGTGCGTCGCCAGCAGGAGCGCCAGGTCGACCGAGCGGGCGTCGAACGCGCCCGGCCGGCTCGAGTAGATGTTGAGGGCGCCCGAGCTGCGGGGCGGGCGGGCGTCCGGCAGCAGCGCGGTCGCCAGCACCGAGTGGTAGCCGAAGCCGGCCGCGGCCGGGCCGAACGAGGGCCAGCGCGGGTCGTGCGCGAGGTCCTGGGACCAGCCGATGGCCGGGCCGTCGGGGCGGGCCGACTCCACGCACGGCCCTTCGCCGTGGTCGTACTGGGCCTGGTCCAGCCGCACCGCGACCGGGTCGGTCTCGACCGGCGTGTGGTAGGTGCCGTCGGGCTCCCGCAGCGTGACGCTGACCAGGTCGGCCCCGGGGACGACCGCGCTCGCGGCGCCGACGACGAGCCGCAGCACGCCCCCGACGGTGGGGGTCACGTCGAGCAGCAGGCGCGTGAGCTCGGCGAACTGCCGCGTCAGCGGGCCGGCCGGCGGCTCCTCGTCCTGCCCGAACCGCGCCCGGTCGCGTGCCCATTCGTCTTCGCCGATGCTCATGCCCGCCGTCGTCCTCCCTCGGTGCCGGCCTCCATTCAACCCGATGCCGGCGTCCGCCCCCGCGCGGTGCTCAACCGGGCGAGTCCGCGGCCCGGCGGAGCGCGTCCCGCGCGCGGTCGACGAAACCCGGCCCCGGCCACAGCTGCTCGGACTGCGGCACCCGGTCGGACAGGTCGGGGTGCGGCACCGTCGCCGCGGCGTCCCGGACCGCGACGACCTCCTTCCCCAGCTCGGCCCGCCGTTCGGGCGAGCAGGTGAGCCGGACCTGGCGCACCGCCGCCGGGCCCTCGTCGTGGACGTGCCGCCGGACGGCGCGGATCAGGCCGCCCAGCAGCCGCTCGAACCGGGTTTCCTGCGGCCCCGCGCCCTCCAGCTGCCGCATCAGGCCGTCCGCCTCGGCGAGCGCGCCGTCCCCGTCGAGGAAGGACTCTTCCGCGACGGCGTGGCGGACCAGCTCGGCGATGAGGTGGTCGGCGAGGTCCTTCCGGTTCTCCGGACTGCCCTGGCCGAGCTCGAGCTCGGTGCACAGGCGGTCCAGCTCCCGGTGGTCGCCGGCGAGGACGGTGGTCAGGTCGGTTGCGGGCTGGCTGCCGTTCATGCACTCTCCTGGTCCGGGCTCGGGGGTCGCGGGCGGGATACCCGCTGCTCGCGCGGCGAATCCCGTGTCGGGCCGGCACACGCCGGGTATCCGTGGGGAGAACCGGTCCCAAGGGAGGATGATCATGGCAGCGCCGTCGTCGGTGACCGAGCGCGAGCGCAAGTACGAGATCGTCGCGGGGAGCGGCGTGCCGCGCCTGGTCGGCGTCGCCGGGGTCGCGACGCAGGACGACCCGGTCGAGCAGATCCTCGACGCTTCCTACTACGACACCGAGACGTTCCGGCTGGCCAGGAGTGGCATCACGCTGCGCCGCCGCGTCGGCGGGCACGACGCGGGCTGGCACCTCAAGCTGCCGGTCTCCGCCGACGAGCGGCAGGAGATCCAGCTGCCGCTGGGCGGCGACCCGAACAAGGTCCCCGGCCGGCTGCGCCGGCTCGTGCGCGCGTTCACGCTGGGGGAGAAGCTGGTGCCGATCGCGCACCTGCGCACCGACCGGTTCGCCCACCGCCTCGCCGACGGCGACGGCCGCACGATCGCGACGCTCACCGACGACCACGTCACCGGCGAAGCCGGCGGCGAGAGCGCGCGCCTCGACGAGTGGCGCGAGCTGGAGCTGGAGCTCGACCCCGGGACCGATCCGGGCAGGCTCGACGACTTCGACCGGGCGCTGACCGGAGCCGGTGCCTCGGCCTCGCCGTGGCCGTCGAAGCTGCGGCGCCTGATCGGCGACCGCGTCCCGGTGCCACCGCGCGGGCGCAAGAAGCCGACGGCGGGCGACATCGTGCTGGCCTCGCTGCGCGACCACTACGCACGCTTGCGCCGCGCGGACGTCGGCGTCCGGCTGGACGTCGAGGACTCCGTGCACCAGATGCGCGTCGCGACCCGGAAGCTGCGCAGCGCCCTGCGCACGTTCGGGTCCATTGTGGACAAGGACGCGACCGCGCCGCTCGCGGCCGAGCTGAAGTGGCTCGGGCAGCAGCTCGCCCCGGCGCGGGACACCGAGGTCACCGAGCAGCGCCTGCGCGAGCGGCTCGACGACGTGCCGTCCGAGCTGGTGTTCGGGCCGCTGCGCCAGTACCTGACCCGCTACTTCGCGCGGGAGGCCGAAGAGGGCCGCACCCGGGCGATGGCGGCGCTGACCGGCAAGCGGTACCTGAGCCTGCTGCGCGCGCTGGACACCCTGGTCGAGGACCCGCCGCTGACCGGCCGGGCGCGCAAGCCCGCGAAGGCCGCGCTGCGCAAGCCGGTCCGCAAGGCCGCCCGGAAGCTGCGGCGCGCCGAAGCGGCGGCGAGCGGCAAGGAGGGCCGCGAGCTGGAGAGGGCGCTGCACGAGGTCCGCAAGAAGGCGAAGCGGGCTCGCTACGCCGCCGACACCGTCAAGCCGGTCTACGGCAAGAAGCTGCGGGCCTGGCGCAAGAACGTGAAGGCCGTGCAGAGCACGCTCGGCGAGCACCAGGACACCGTGGTCGGCCGGGACGTGCTGCACCACCTGACCATCGCCGGGCACGGCGAAGGGCAGAACACCTTCACCTTCGGACTGCTCCACGCGCGCGACGCCGCGGCGGCGGCGCAGCTGCGCGAGCGGTGGGCGGGGGAGTGGCGGCGGCTCCGCAAGGGCACCCGCCCGGGCTGGCTCTGACCCGGCCGTGGGGGGCGGGCGCCCGCCGCCCGCCCCCCCCGGGGGCGCCGGCGCCGGCGACGGGGGTGGGGGGGGCGGCGGGGGGGAGCCCGAGACCC
>NZ_JBFANX010000030.1:0-119398 GCF_040675005.1 Amycolatopsis sp. NPDC049691 | reverse complement strand
AACAAAACCCCCCCGCCGGCGGGGCGGGGGGGGGGGCGTGGGGGGTGGGGGGGGGCGGGGGGTCCACCCCCCCCCCCCACCCCCCACGACGAGCCGCGGCAGACCGGCTAACTCTCGGCCAGCGCCGGGACCGGCTCCGCGGCCGGTTCCGGCGCGCGCCGGCGCAGCAGGCCGGCCGAGGCGATCACCAGGCCGCCGACGCCGGCCGCGGCGAAGCCCCACGCCGGGCTCGAGTGGTCGATCGCGAAGCCGACCACCGGGCTGCCGAGCGCCAGGCCGAGCCGCGTCGACGCGTCCTGCAGCCCCATCGCCTCGCCGCGGACCTGGGGCGGGGCGATCCGGGTGACCGTCTCGGTGGTCGCCGCGAGCGTCGGCGCGCAGAGCAGGTTCGTCGGGATCAGCACCAGCGTCAGCAGCCACCACGGGTGGCCGGCCAGCCCGACCGGCACGACCAGCAGCGCGAGCAGCAGCATCAGCACGCCCTGCGGCAGCGACCGCTGCACGGCGCCGTGCACGATGCCACCGGCGATCGACGCGGCGCACATCACCGCGATCACCAGCCCGGTCACGCCGAGCTCGCCGTTCGCCCGCAGCGTCGCCAGGGTCGCCAGTTCCGTGCCGACGAGCACGAACAGCGTGCCGGCCGCGATCAGCAGCGTCGTCACGAGCGGGCCGGTCAGCCAGCTCCGCAGTGGCGGCCGCGCGGTGGAGGCGCCGGGCTCGGCGGCTTCGCGGATCGGCGGGTCGACGAGCCAGATCAGCAGCGCCGTGCCGCCGAACAGCGCACCGAGCGCGCTCAGCGTGAACGTCGGGGAGAGCGTCGTGATCGCCGCGATGCCGAGCGCCGGGCCGATCATGAACGTCGCTTCGATCGAGATCGTGTCGAGCGAGTACGCCGCGCGGCGCTCCTCGACCGGGACGAGCGCGGCCAGGATCTGCCGCGCCAGCGAACCCGCGGGCACCGAGAGCATCCCGGCCGGGACCGCGACCGCGGCGAGCGCCGCGTAGGGCAGGTGCGGCGCGGCGAACCAGAACACCGTCGTGCCGGTCCCGCAGACGGCGACGACCGGGCGCAGGCCGTAGCGGTCGAAGCAGCGGCCCAGCAGCGGCGCGCCGAGGGCCATGCCGAGGGTGACGCCGGCGCCGACCAGCCCGGCGGCGCCGTAGCCCCGGCCCAGCCCGGTGACGACGTACAGCGTCATCAGCACGCCGTTCATGGTCATCGGCAGCCGCGCCAGGAACATCAGCGCCATCGTCGACGGGACGCGGGGGACGGTCAGGACCCGGCGGTAAGGCTGGAACGGCACGTCCTCGATGAGAACCCAAGGTGGTACGCGCGTGCAACTTATTTCCCGCTGGTGTCCGAAGATTTTGAGAGCTACTCTCATTTGGTAGTAACTATCAATTGGGGGTCGCTATGACTCAACTCCAGCCACGCAGGTGGTGGGCGCTCGGAGCGCTCGCGGTGAGCCTGCTGACCGTCGGTCTCGACCTGACGGTGCTGAACGTCGCCGTGCCGACGCTCGCCGTCGACCTCGGCGCCACGACCACGCAGCTGCAGTGGTTCGGCAACGCGTACACGCTCGCGCTGGCCGCCCTGCTGCTGCCGGCGGGCCTGCTCGGCGACCGGTTCGGCCCGAAGAAGCTGCTGCTCGGCGCGCTCGCGCTGTTCGGGCTGGCCTCGCTGGGCTGCGCCTACGCGAGCACGCCCGGCCAGCTGATCGCCGCCCGCGTCGTGCTCGGCGCCGGCGCCGCGTTCCTCATCCCGCTCTCGCTGTCGCTGCTCAACATCCTGTTCCCGCCGGAGGAGCGCGCGAAGGCGCTGACCACGTGGGTGATGGCGACGTTCGTCGGCATCCCGCTCGGGCCGTTGCTCGGGGGCTGGCTGCTCGACCACTACGCGTGGGGTTCGGTGTTCCTGATCAACGTCCCGCTGACCGTGGTCGGCCTGGTCGCGGTGCTGGTACTGGTGCCGCTCACGCCCGGCTCCGGGCGGGGCCGGATCGACTTCACGGGCATCGCGCTCTCCGCGGCCGGGCTGGTCGCGCTGACGTACGGCTTCGTCCACGCGGGCGAGCACGGCTGGGCCGACCCGGTGACGTACGGCCTGATCGCGCTCGGGGCCGTGGTGCTCGCGGTGTTCTGCCGGGCCCAGACGCGCACGGCCGCGCCGCTCACCGACCTGGCGTTGTTCCGCGAGCCGCGGTTCGTCTGGGGCGCGGTGCTCGCCACGATGGCGTCGTTCGCGCTGATGGGCCTGCTGTTCGTGCTGCCGCAGCTGTTCCAGGCGGTGCAGGGGGCCGATGCGCTGCAGACCGGCGTGCGGCTGCTGCCGCTGATCGGCGGGATGCTGGTGTCGGCGAAGATCGCCGAACGGCTGGTCGCCGCGGTCGGCGTGCGGGTGGTCGTCACGGCGGGGTTCGCGCTGCTCGCGGCCGGGCTGGCGTGGGGCTCGACGACGTCGCCGTCGGACGGCTACGGCGTCACCGTGGCCTGGGAGAGCGTCATCGGCCTGGGCACCGGGTGCACGTTGCCGCCGCTGATGTCGATGGCGATGGGCGCGCTCACCGAAGGCCGCTCGGGTGCCGGGTCGGCGCTGATCCAGGTGCTGCGCCAGGTCGGCGGCACGATCGGGGTGGCGGTGCTCGGCACGGTGCTCAACGGCGTCTACCGCGACGGTGTCGCGGTCGGCGGCCTGCCGGCGCCGGTGGCGGCCGCGGTGCGCGGCAGCGCGTCGGCCGCGGTGGCCGTCGCGGAGAAGCTTCAGCTGCCGTCGCTGGCCGGCTCCGCGCGGGTGGCGTTCACCGACGGCATGGCGGCGACGCTGTGGGTGTGCGCCGGGCTGGGCGTGGCCGGTGCGCTGCTCGCGCTGCTGTTCCTGCCCGGGCGGGCGGCCCCGGAGACGCGGCCGCGAGAATCGGAGCATGACGTCGTCGCCAGGTGAGCCCTCGGGGCTGCGGGAACGCAAGAAGGCCAGGACGCGCGCCGCGATCCAGCGGCACGCGTTGCGGCTGTTCCGCGAGCAGGGTTACGGAGCCACGACGGTCGACCAGATCGCGGCGGCGGCGGAGATCTCGCCCAGCACGTTCTTCCGCTACTTCCCGACGAAGGAAGAGACGGTGCTGTACGACCCGTTCGACCCGCTGCTGATCGCGGCGGCGCTGGCCCAGCCGGCCGAGCTCAGCCCGATCGGCGCGTTGCGCGCGACGGTGGACGTGATCCGCGAGCAGCTGTCGGGCGAGGCGTGGGAGCAGGAACGCCAGCGGCAGCTGCTGGTGTTCCGCGAGCCGGAACTGCGCTTGGCGGTGATGGACAAGTTCGCCGAGGGGATCGACCTGCTGGCCGGGCTGGCGGCCCAGCGAACGGGCCGCGCCGCGGACGACTTCGAGGTCCGCAACTGGGCGGGCGCGGTGGTCGGGGTGGTGCTGGCCGCGTTCGTGGGCGCGGCGGCGGACCCGGAGCTGGACACGCTGGCGGTGCTGGACCGCGCGGTGGCGCACCTGGAGGCGGGCCTGCCGCTGTAGGGGCGGTCCGACCGGCTCGCGGTCGCGGCATCGACCGGCTCCGGCGCGTTGCGCCATCCGTGGCTCCCGGCACGGGCCCCCGCACCTCCGTGAAGCGGTTTCCCCGTTTTTCCCCTGCCCGATTTCGGAATTGATTTCGCATTCCCGCGCCCACCTCGGGCAACACCGTGTGGGTGGCGGTGCGAGCGTGGGGGACGACCCGTCTGGAGCAGTCGCGACACGCGGTCCGACGGAGTGATGAAGCTAAATGATCACCGTTTACACCCGCGTGAGTGACCCAAATGCTCCACAGTGGACATCCGCTACCAGCAGTTACGGGGAGAATCGATCATGATGATCTTCAGGGGGAAGGGCAAGCTTTCGACGTTAATCAATTGCGGTCTAGTTCGCTGCCTTCGCATCCGGCACGTAAGGGTTAGAAAACATCCCCAACCGGTGATCGGGTGGCTTATCTCCGATACGGGGGGTATCGATTTACCCCGTCAGGTCTCGACGCCAGGAGGTAGGAAATGAAAGGCAAGTTCGGGCGGTCGATCGCCCTGGTAGCCGCGAGCAGTCTGCTGGCGGTCGGCATGGCGGGGATCGCCTCGGCGGCCCCGGACGGGGGCAAGGGTTCCTCCAGTACCCAGGCCCTCGCCGCACAGGTGCTCCAGATGCGCGACGACCTGACCAAGGTGGCCTACGCGGGCAACGTCGGTGCCACGCGCGCCGACCTCGGTCAGCTCAGCCCCGTGCTCGCGGACATCGTGGCCGGCAAGCGCTACACCATCCAGACCGACACCCAGCAGCTCGCCGGCCTGGCCAAGGGCCGCGCCGACGAGTCGAACCGGCTGCTGGCCGACCCGACCGCCAAGCCGCGGCAGCTGCCGCCGCTGCCGCTGCCGCCGATCCCGGACCTGCCCGGCCCGCTGAAGATCGTCAGCGATCTGCTCAAGGCGCTGCTGGGCGCCGTCACCGGCATCCTGGGCGGCCTGCTCGGCTCGCTGCCCGTGCCGCCGCTGCCGGTGCCGCCGTTGCCGGTTCCAGGTTCGTAGCCACCGAAAAACAGGGGGGCCCGGAGCCCGGCCGCGGACATTCCTCCGCGCCGGGCTCCGGGTTCGTCCCGCCGGCGGTGTTCAGTCCCGTTTGGACAGACCCTGCCGCAGCGCGCCCGCCGTCTCGGCCAGCGCCTCGCGGAACCGGGTGCCCACGCCGGTGAAGTTGATGAACCCGTGGATCAGGTCCTCGTGGCGGCGCAACGCCACCTCGACACCCGCTTCGCGCAGCTTCTCCGCGTATGCCTCACCTTCGTCGCGCAGCGGGTCGAACCCCGCCGTGACGACCAGGGCCGGCGGCAGGCCGCTCAGGTCGTCCGCGCGCAGCGGCGAAAGCCGCGGGTCGGTCAGGTCCGTGCCCTCCGGCACGTAGTGGCCCTCGAACCACTTCATGTGCACGTCCGTCAGGAACAGGTCCTCGGCGAACAGGTCCTGCGAGCGGTACCGCCGCGCGAAGTCCGTCGCCGGGTAGATGAGCAGCTGGAACGCCGGTGCCGGCCCGCCCCGCCGCACGGCCTGCTGCGCCGTGACCGCCGCGAGGTTGCCGCCCGCGCTGTCGCCGCCGACGGCGATGCGCGCCGGGTCCGCGCCGAGGTCGCTCGCCTTCGCCACCGCGTACTCGAACGCCGCGAGCGCGTCCTCCGTCGCCGCCGGGAACGGGAACTCCGGCGCCAGCCGGTACTCGATCGACAGCACCCGCACCCCGGCGTGCTTGGCCAGGAACCGGACGGCGTTGTCGTGGCTCGCGCGCGTCCCGATCACCCAGCCGCCGCCGTGGAAGAACACCAGTAGCGGTGACTTCTCGGGCAGGCCGACCGGCGTGTACAGCGTCGCCGGGAGGTCGCCGTCTGGTGTCGGCACAGCGATCTCACGCACCGAGACCGGCTCGATCGGCTTGCCGCTGACCAGCTGCCGCCCGGCGTCGAGCAGGGCGCGTGACTGCTCCACCGACCCTCGCACCAGTTCGGCGCCGGCCAGCTTCTGCAGCCGGAGCAGGAGCTGGGCGTCGAGCGCGAGGTCCTGGCCGTCGAGCCGCACCGGGCGCCCGGCCAGTGCCCGTTTCACCGGCGTGGGCAGCCAGAACGCGAGCTGGGACGCCGCGGCCTGGGCGCGGACCGGGAGCGGGATCGCCATCGTTGCCTCCTGGGCTTCGGTACGCCCGGGACGTTACTCGTCAGTAGGTAACAGGTCCAGCTGTGATGCGGCCCTCGGTCCCAAACTCTGGATATCCACTTAAGTGGAGGGGTTAGCCTGAAAGACGTGACTTCAGCCAGGACGATCAACGTGCTCGGGATCGGCGGCTCTCTGCGCGAGGGCTCCCAGTCCGAACGCGCGCTGCGGATCGCGCTCGACGGTGCGGCGGAAGTCGGTGTCCGGACCCGGATGCTCACCGGGCCCGAACTGGTGCTGCCCTTCTACGACGCCGGCGAGCCGGACCGCGACGAGCGCGCCACCACCCTCATCGAAGCCGTGCGGCAGGCCGACGGCCTCGTCGTCGTGTCGCCGGGCTACCACGGCGCGCTGTCCGGCCTGGTGAAGAACGCCCTGGACTACGTCGAAGACCTGCGCGACGACCAGCGCCCCTACCTCGACGGCCGCGCGGTCGGGCTGGCCGCCGTCGCCTACGGCTGGCAGGCCGCGGTCACGACGCTCGAGCAGCTCCGCACGATCACGCACGCGCTGCGCGGCTGGGCCACCCCGCTGGGTGGTTCGATCAACTCGGCCGAGACCAAGTTCGACGAAGGCGGTGGCGCGTCGGACGAAAAGAGCGTCCGCACCCTTCGCCTGATCGGGCGACAGGTCGCCGAATTCGCGGTGACGCGCGCCGCATGAAGTCTTTCGGGGGTTCCGGGTGGCGGAGCCCCCGGCCGGGGCGGAGCCCCGATTGAACACAGAAGTTTTGTCTCGGAGTGCCCGGGTAACTCACCCACGTGACGCCTGCCATGTGGGGGCACCGTTCCGCGGGTGCGGGATGTTGTGTCCAGTGAGACGCTCGCTGTGGAGCGTCCGGGACAGAAGGCAGGCTGAACATGGGGCAGGCGATCTACACCGCGGTGGCGACGGCGCGCGGCGACGGCCGCAACGGCGAGGTGACCTCGTCCGACGGCGTCATCGACGAGTCGCTGGCCATCCCGAAGGAGATGGGCGGCCCCGGCGGGGACAAGACCAACCCCGAGCAGCTCTTCGCCGCCGGCTACTCGGCCTGCTTCCACAGCGCCCTGCAGCTGGTCGCGCGCCAGGCCAAGGTGCCGCTGAACGGCTCGACCGTCACGGCGGAGGTCAGCGTGCTCAAGCAGGAGGTCGGCTTCGGCCTCGGCGTCGCGCTGAACGTCTCCCTGCCGGGCCTCGAGCAGGCTCAGGCCGACCATCTGGTCGAGCAGGCCCACCAGGTGTGCCCGTACTCCAACGCGACCCGCGGCAACATCGAGGTCGCGCTGTCGGCCACCGTCTGACCCCCGCTTCCGCTTCCGAACGAGTCCGAGGAAAGGATCACCAGAGATGAGCAAGTCTCCGATCAAGAGCCCGCTTTCCGAGGCCGACAAGGAGATCACCGGTAACGCCCTGCAGGCGACGCTGGTCGACCTGGTCGACCTGTCCCTCATCGCGAAGCAGGCCCACTGGAACGTCGTCGGCGCCAACTTCCGCAGCGCGCACCTGCAGCTCGACGAGCTGGTCAACACCGCGCGCCAGTACGTCGACGAGGTCGCCGAGCGCGCCAACGCGATCGGTGTCTCGCCGAACGGCAAGGCCAAGACCGTCGTGGAGAGCTCGGGCGCGCCCGAGTACCCCGACAACTGGCAGTCCGTGGAGGCCACGGTCGCGGCGATCGTCGACATCCTCGCGAAGCTGATCGAGCGGCTGCGCGCCCGCATCGACGAGACCGACAAGAGCGACCTCGTCACGCAGGACCTGCTGATCGAGATCACCCGCGCGCTGGAAGAGGCGCACTGGATGTGGCAGGCCCAGCAGGCTTGATTTTCCGCGCGAAAGGGGTCGTTCCGGACGGGACGGCCCCTTTCGCGTTGCGGGGCTCAGTACGTTCGGTGGCATGGTCTTGCATCAGGGGAAAACCGACCGCGACCGCACGGCCGGGACCAACCCGCTCTACGCCGGGGCGAACCCGGCCCTGGCGGCCGGCTTCGTCATGCCGCACGACAGGCTGCGCGACGACTCGCTGCCGCCGGACACCGCGCTGCAGCTGGTGCGCGACGAGCTGATGCTCGACGGCAACGCGCGGCTCAACCTCGCCACGTTCGTCACGACGTGGATGGAGCCGCAGGCGCGCGAGCTGATGGCCGAGTGCGTCGACAAGAACATGATCGACAAGGACGAGTACCCGCAGACGGCCGAGCTGGAGCGCCGCTGCGTCAACATCCTCGCCAACCTGTGGCACGCACCCGATCCCACGGACATCATGGGCTGCTCGACGACCGGCTCGTCGGAGGCCTGCATGCTCGCCGGGATGGCGCTGAAGCGGCGTTGGTCGAAGCTCGGGCGCACCGGGAAGCCGAACCTGGTGATGGGCGTGAACGTCCAGGTGTGCTGGGAGAAGTTCTGCGAGTACTGGGAAGTCGAGCCGCGGCTGGTGCCGATGGAGGGCGACCGGTACCACCTGAGCGCCGAGGAAGCCGTCGCCCGCTGCGACGAGAACACGATCGGCGTGGTGGCGATCCTCGGCTCGACGTTCGACGGCAGCTACGAGCCGGTCGCCGAGATCACCGCGGCCTTGGACGCCTTGGCGTCGCGGACTGGCTGGGATATCCCCGTGCACGTCGACGGCGCTTCGGGCGCGATGATCGCGCCGTTCCTCGACCCGGACCTGGAGTGGGACTTCCGGCTGCCGCGGGTGGCGTCGATCAACACCTCGGGCCACAAGTACGGGCTCGTGTACCCGGGCGTCGGCTGGGTGGTGTGGCGCGACCAGGCCGCGTTGCCGTCGGAGCTGGTGTTCAACGTGAACTACCTCGGCGGCGACATGCCGACGTTCGCGCTGAACTTCTCCCGCCCGGGCGCCGAGGTCGCGGCGCAGTACTACACGTTCGTGCGGCTCGGCCGGGACGGCTTCCGGGCGGTGCAGCAGGCTTCGCGCGACGTCGCTCTCCACTTGTCCGCCGGAATCGCCGAGCTCGGGCCCTTCGAGCTGCTGACCCGCGGGGACCAGCTGCCGGTGTTCGCGTTCACGACCCGCGCGGACGCGGGGTTCGACGTCTTCGACGTGTCACGCCGGCTGCGCGAGCGCGGCTGGCTGGTGCCGGCGTACACGTTCCCGGAGAACCGGACGGACCTGGCGGTGCTGCGGATCGTCGTCCGCAACGGCTTCACGCACGACCTGGCGGACCTGCTGCTCGCGGACCTGGCCCGGGCGCTGCCCGAGCTGGAGAAGGAGGGCGGCCGCCCGAAGGATCCCGCGAAGGCGACCGCCTTCCACCACTAGTGCCAGGACTTGGCGCGCGCGTACTGGTCGGGCCAGGGCACGTCGGCGTGAAGGACGTTCGCCGCCCGGAGCGGCCAGTGCGGGTCGCGCAGGAGGGCACGGGCCAGGAACACGGCGTCGGCCTGGTCGTTGCCGATGATCTCCTCGGCCTGGTGCGGGTCGGTGATCATGCCGACCGCACCGGTCGGCAGGCCGGCTTCGGCGCGGATCCGCTCGGCGAAGGGCACCTGGTAGCCGGGGCCGACGGGGATGTCCGGGTTCGGGGTGTTGCCGCCGGTCGAGGTGTCGATCAGGTCGATCCCGCGCTCGGCCAGGAGCTTCGCGAGCCGGACGGAGTCGTCGAGGGTCCAGCCGCCATCGGTCCAGTCGGTGGCGCTGAGGCGGGCGAAGAGGGGGACGTTCGTCGCCGCCCGCACGGCGTCGGCGATTTCCAGCGCGAGCCGGGTGCGGCCCTCGAAGTCGCCGCCGTACCGGTCGACGCGGGTGTTCGACAGCGGCGACAGGAACTGGTGGACGAGGTAGCCGTGCGCGAAGTGCAGTTCGAGCACGTCGAAGCCGGCGGTCACGGCTTTCCGGGCCGCTTCCGCGAACGCTTCCGGCAGGGCTGCCACCTCGTCCGTGGTGAGCTCGCGCGGAGTGGCGTACTGGCCGAACGCGGTCGCGGACGGGCCGACGCTCTCCCACCCGCCTTCCGCGGGCGGGACGCTGCCGGCGCCTTCCCACGGCCGGCGCGCCGAGCCCTTGCGGCCGGCGTGACCGAGCTGCATGCCGATCGCCGTGCCCTGGCCGTGCACGAAGTCCACGATCCGCCGCCAGGCGTCGGCCTGGGTCCCGGTCCAGATGCCGGTGTCCTGGGGACTGATCCGGCCCTCGGGGGTGACGGCGGTGGCTTCGGTCATGACGAGCCCGGCGCCACCGGTGGCGAACTGACCGAGGTGCACGAGGTGCCAGTCACCGGGGACGCCGTCGGTGGCGGAGTACTGGCACATCGGCGACACCCAGGCGCGGTTCGGCAGGGTCAGGCCGCGGACGGTGATCGGGCTGAAGAGTCGGCTCACGTGATGGATCAACGACACGTGCCGGTGGTCTCTTCCCGTCGCCGTTCCCGGGTACCGGCGGGTAACGTCGACCACATGGGTGTCGCTGCTGACGAACGCCAGGCCTTGAGCTCCCTCCTCACCGAACTCGGGCCCGACGCGCCCACCTTGTGCGAAGGGTGGACCACGCGGGACCTCGCCGCGCACCTCGTCGTGCGCGAGCACCGGCCCGACGCCGCTCCCGGGATCGTCGTGCCCGCGCTCGCCGGGTACACGCAGAAGGTCCAGGACCGCTACGCCGCCAAACCCTGGGACACCCTCGTCGCGCAGGTCCGGCGGGGTCCGGCGAAGTTCTGGCCCACCGCCATCGGCCCGCTCGACGAGCTGACCAACACCGCCGAGTTCCTCGTCCACCACGAGGATGTCCGGCGCGCCCAGCCCGGCTGGGAGCCCCGGCCCGCCGACGCCACCCGGGACGCCGCCGCCTGGAAGTCCGCGAAGCAGGCCGCCAAGCTCAACCTCCGCAAGGCCCCCGTCGGCGTCACGCTGCGCACGAGGGACGGCCGCGAGGCCGCGGTCAAGACCGGGCCGGACCCGGTCACCGTCGTCGGCGAGCCCGTCGACCTGCTGCTGTTCGTGTTCGGCCGCGACGCCGTCGCGCTCGACTTCGAAGGCGACGCGGCCGCCGTCACGAAGCTTCAGTCGGTGAACCGGGGGCTCTAGGCTGCGCGTCATGCCGATGATCAGCGTTGCCATGTTCCCCGGTCGCACCCCCGCCCAGAAGAGCGCCTTGGTCCGGGAGCTGACCGACGC
The DNA here is from genome assembly GCF_040675005.1 of Amycolatopsis sp. NPDC049691. Taxonomy (NCBI): domain Bacteria; kingdom Bacillati; phylum Actinomycetota; class Actinomycetes; order Pseudonocardiales; family Pseudonocardiaceae; genus Amycolatopsis; species Amycolatopsis sp. NPDC049691. The sequence goes on along the minus strand of NZ_JBFANX010000030.1, from coordinate 108,555 downwards.
CTTCATCCGCACCTGCGGCGGCAAGCCCGAGGGGGTCCAGGTGACCCTCGTCGAGATCGGCGCCGACCACTGGGCCACCGGCGGGGTCCTGCACTCCGACCGCTGACCCCGCCGGGAGACCGTGCGGCCTCCCGGCGGGTGCGTCAGCGCAGGCCGAGCGCCCGCAGTGCGAAGTGGACCTCGATCGACGTCTGCTTGATCGTCTCCGCGATCACCAGCGAGCCGTGGCCGGCGTCGTAGCGGTAGAACTCGTGGTGCAGGTCGCGGCCGGCGAGCCGGTCGAGGTAGTTCTCGATCTGGCGGATCGGGCAGCGCGGGTCGTTGTCGCCGGCCAGCACGAGCACCGGCGCCTTGACGGCGTCGACGTACGTGATCGGCGAGCACTCCCGGTACACCGCCGGCACGTCCTCCGGCGATCCGCCGAACAGCGCGCGGTCGAACGAGCGCAGCTGCTCCATCTCGTCCTCGTACGCGGCGACGTAATCCGCCACCGGCACCCCGGCGACGCCCGCAGCCCACCGCGTCGGCTGTGTGCCGAGCGCCAGCAGCGACAGGTAGCCGCCCCACGAAGCGCCGTTCACCACGCACTTGGCCGGGTCGCTGAGTCCAGTTTGGACGGCCCAGTCGTGCACCGAGGCGACGTCCTCCAGCTCGGTCAGCCCGGGCCGGCCCTCGATCGCGTCGCGCCAGGCCGAGCCGTAGCCGGTCGAACCGCGGTAGTTGACCTCGACGACGGCGAACCCGGCGTCGAGCCAAGTCGCGCGATAAGCCGAGAAGCGGTCTTCGTCGGCCGCGTGCGGGCCGCCGTGCAGCGAGAACACCGTCGGCAGCGGCCCCTCCGGCGCGTCCGGCGGCCGCGACACCAGCGCGTGGATCCGCCCGCCGACGCCTTCGACGAACGCGTCGGTCACCGGCTCCGACCCCGGCGCGCGCTCGCCCGGCGGCTCGAGCAGCACCGAGTCGGCGCCGTCGGCGGTGCGCGCCCGGACCGCGGCCGGCTCGGCGGCGCTGGACCACGAGTACTCGACCGTCCCGTCCGGACGGACGCCCGCGCCGCCGATGCGCCCGGCCGGCGTGTCCACAGAGGACAGTTCGGCCGAGTCGAGGTCGTAGCGGTACAACGAGCTCCGGCCTTCGTGGAAGTGGACGACGAGCAGAGCGCGCGCGTCCGGGTACCAGCCGGCGACGACTTCGCCGGGCAGGTCGAGCTCGATCTCGGTCTCGGTGTCCGCGCGGACGTCCCAGACGAGCAGCTCCTCGCGGCCCCGGCGTTCGTGCAGCACCAGCAGGCGCTGGTCGCCGGGCAGCGGCGAGAACTCGAGGGCGGTCAGGCCCTTGCCCTCGCCGTCCCACTTCTCCGCGACGGTCCCGAACCCGTCGGTGGCGAGCACCCGCAGGGCCGGGTGGCGCGAGTCGCCGTGCTCGGAGTGGGAGATCGCGATCAGGCTCTCGTCGCGGGAGAGCGACGCGATGCCGGCGTCGTCCGCGTGGCTGTAGAAGCGGTGCGTCTCGCCGCCGATCCGGGCGAACAGCTCGCTGCCGTCGTCGGTCGAGACGCCGACCGCGACGAGCTTCGCGCCGATCTCGAGGCCGGCGGGGTAGCCGTCGTGGACGTCCGGCACGGCCTTCTCGGGTTCGCTGCCCTCGGTCGCGGCGAAGGGCTCGCGCACCCACGAGCCGAACTCGTCGCCGTCGGTGTCGTCGAACCACCAGATCCATTCGCCGTCCGGGGACGGCGTCGCGTGCAGGGTGCCGTTCGGCCGGTCGGTGACGCGGCGGTGCTCGCCGGTCGCGCGGTTCCAGGCGTAGACCTCCCAGACGCCGCTGGCGTTCGAGACGTAGACGTTGGCGTCCGGGGCGTCGCGGGCCCAGTCGGGAGTGGAGATCCGCGGGGCGTGGAAGCGGGCGCGCCAGCGGTTCTCGGCTTCGGCGTCGTCGAACAGCCGGTCCGGGACCACCGCGGGCGGATATTGGTTCGCTGACTGCGTGCTCACCCCTCGATCCTGCCACCTTCTGGCCGTACTGTGTGCGGGGTGCTGGAGGGTTACGCGCCGGGCTACGGGCGAGACGCGGTTTCGATGATGTCCGCGCGCACGGCGGCGGAGCGCGCGACGTTCGCCCAGCCGCTGTTCGGACCCGGGATGTGGGTGGTCGACCTCGGCTGCGGCCCGGGTTCGATCACGCTCGGCCTCGCCGCGGAGTCCCGGGTGGCGGGCGTAGACCTCGACGCGGGGCAGATCGCGATGGCCCGCGACCTCGCGCGCCGGTCCGGTCGGTCCACAGTGGACTTCCTGGTGGCGTCGGCCTACGACCTGCCGTTCGCGTCCGGCAGCGTGGACGTGGCGTTTTCCCACGCATTGTTCGAGCACCTGTCCCGGCCGCTGGACGCGTTGGCGGAGCTGCGCCGGGTGCTGAAGCCGGGCGGCCGGCTCGCTTTGTCCACATCGGACTGGAGTAAGGCTCGCTTGCGCCCGAAGACGGCGAACGTCGACGCGGCGCTGAGAGGGCACTACTTGCTGCGCCGCCAGGCGGGCGGCAACCCGTTCGCCGGCCGGGTGATCGCCGACCAGTGCGTCACGGCGGGGTTCACCGAGGTGGTGTCGAGAGCGCGCTACCGCTCGGACATGAGCTACCGCGACTTGGCGAAGTACGTGGAGTCGCGGCTGGAAGAGGCGCTCAAGGAGGAGGGCCGCGACCGCGACCAGCTGGCGAGCGCGGCCCGTTCGGCCTGGACGTGGGCCCGCGGCGGTGACGGCGATTTCAGCCAGTGCTGGGTCGAGGTGACGGCGACCCGCTGAAACCAGAAGAGCCGGTGTCCGAAGACACCGGCTCTTACTCGTCGGGGTGGCGGGATTTGAACCCACGACCTCCTCGACCCGAACGAGGCACGCTACCAAGCTGCGCCACACCCCGAGGTACTGCTTAACGGGTCGTGGAGAAGTCTAGCGGACGCTGTCGCGGGCTTTTCGGGGGGCCAGCTTTCGCGACTTCGGCGACCCGGACCCGCGCGGGACCAGCGTCAACAGGCTCGCCTCCGGCGGGCACGCGAACCTGGCCGGCGCCCACGGAGACGTCCCCAAGCCGGCCGAAACGTGCAGCCACATGTGCGCTCCCCACCGCGAGGCGCCCCGCGCGCGGCTGCGATCCAGCTCACAGTTCGTGACCAGGGCGCCGTACCCCGGGAGCCGGAGCTGGCCGCCGTGCGTGTGGCCGGCCAGGACCAGGTCGTAACCGTCCGTGGCGAACGTGTCGAGGACCCGCGGCTCCGGCGAGTGCGTCACGCCGATGCGGACCGCCGCGCCGCTGTCGGCCGGGCCCGCGATGTCGGTGTAGCGGTCGCGCCGCAGGTGGGGGTCGTCGACGCCGGCCGCGAACACCGCCTGGCCGCCGACGTCGATCGTGCGGCGGACGTGCGTCAGGTCGGTCCAGCCGTGCTCGACGAACGCCGCGCGCAGGTCGCGCCACGGCAGCTGGACGCCGTGGATGCGCTTCTTCTTGCCCTGCGGCATCAGGTACCGGGCCGGGTTCTTGGGCTTCGGCGCGTAGTAGTCGTTGCTGCCGAAGACGAACAGCCCTGGCCGGTCGAGCAGCGGCCCCAGCGCGCGCAGCACGGACGGGACCGCCGTCCGGTGCGAGAGGTTGTCGCCGGTGTTGACGACGAGGTCCGGGTCGAGTTCGTCGAGCGCGGCGACCCAGCGCTGCTTGCTGCGGTGGCCCGGCAGCATGTGCAGGTCCGAGACGTGCAGGATCGTGAACGGCCGTGACCCGGGCGCCAGCACCGGCAGCTCGGCGGTGCGCAGGGTCCAGTGGCGCCGTTCGATGCCGACGGCGTAACCGAGGGTCGCGACGCCGAGCGCCACCGTCCCCGCGGCGAGGCGCTTCGCGGTGGCCCCCGACGTGCTTGTGTTACTGAGCGTGCTCACGAAGTCCAGGATACGTGCTCAACAGTTGGATGACTTCGCCGCCGTTACGGGGAACCTGCCACTTAGCATTTGCGTCGGCCCGGAGACGGGAATCAGGCCGGGGGGCTTGGGGAGAACGATGGAGCAGTTCGGGCCGTACCGGATCGAAGGCCTGCTGGGCCGCGGCGGCATGGGCGAAGTACACCGCGCCTACGACACGGCGCACGACCGCGTCGTCGCGCTGAAGCTGTTGTCCGATCCCTTCGTCGCCGACGAAGCCTTCCGCGCGCGCTTCCGCCGCGAGTCGCAGATCGTCGCGCGGCTGCGGGAACCGCACGTGATCCCGATCCACGCCTACGGCGAGATCGACGGCCGCCTGTACCTCGACATGCGGCTCGTCGAAGGCCGTGACCTGAAGGAAGTGCTCCAGGACGGGCCGCTGGACCCGGCTCGCGCCGCGGGGATCGTCGAGCAGGTCGCGGGCGCGCTCGACGCCGCCCACGAGGACGGCCTGGTGCACCGGGACGTCAAGCCGTCGAACGTTCTCGTGACGAGCGCGGACTTCGTGTACCTCGTGGACTTCGGCATCGCGCGGTCGATGACCGCCGAGGGGACGTCGATCACCGGTACCGGCAACGTGATCGGCACGCTCGACTACATGGCGCCCGAACGCTTCGGCGACGCGCCGATCACCGGGCTCGTCGACGTCTACGCGCTCGCGTGCGTGTTCTTCGAGTGCCTCACCGGGCGGCGCCCCTTCCCGGCTGAGGGCGCGGCCGCGCAGATGGGCGCGCACCTGAACGCGCCGCCGCCGGCGCCGTCGCGGGAGCGGCCGGGCTTGCCGCCGGCGCTGGACGCGGTGGTGGCGCGCGGGATGGCGAAGAACCCGGCCGACCGGTACCCGACGGCGAAGGCGTTCGCCGAGGCCGTCCGGACGGCCCTCGCCGCGCCGGCGCCGCCGATGCCGACGTGGCAGCACACGACCCCGGCCCCGGCCAACCCGCTCACCCCGCCGCGGCCGATGCCGATGCCGACGGCGCCCTACGGGGGTCCGCCGACCGGGACGTACGCGGGCCCGCCGACCGGGCCGCGAAGCGTCCCGATCCCCGTTCAGCCGCAGCCGGCCCGGCCGGCGAAGTCCCAGCGGAACCGGTGGATCGCGCTGTGCGCCGCGCTGGCGGGAGTCGTCGTGGTGGCACTGGTGATCACGTACGTGGTGACCAAGGGCCAGACGGCGCAGACCGGCGGTCCGGGCCCGACACCGCCGGTGACCGTCACGAGCTCCGCGCCGCCGACGCCACGCGACACGACGCCGGAGACGCCACCGTCCACTTCGGACTCGAAACCGGCGCCAGACGGCAAGCTGTTCGCCGCGCTTCCCGCGGTCTACAAGCAATACACGTGCGTGCCCGCGCCGCCGCCGCCCGGCGCGGCCGCGGCGGCCGAGTGCACGGACTCGAACGTCGGCGACGTCAAGATCGGCAACGTGGTGTTCCGGCAGCCGACCGGGGCGCGGTTCCTGCGCTTCGCGGACGCGGCGGCGATGGACGCGTTCTTCCAGGACATCGTGAAGACCCAGGGGCTCACCCGAAACGACGCACAGGGCGCGTGCCGGCCGGACAAGTACCCGAAGATCTGGGGGACGTACTACCGCGCGGAGGTCCGCAACCCGATCCCGGGCGAGTACCTGACGTGCTTCCTCGGCGACCCGGCCCAGCTGGTCTGGACGGAGAAGAAGGACCTGGTGGCGGGCATCCTGCTGTCCACCAAGGTGACGACGAACGACGAGCTGGACCAGCTCTACCAGTGGTGGAACACCGAGGTCCTGTCGGACATGCCGCAGAACTGAAGAAGGGCCCGCGGTTCCCCACGGGCCCTTCCTGCCGGGCTAGCGGGCGCCGCCGCCCATGTACTGCGGATCCGGTTGCGGCAACGGCAACACCGGCTGGCTCGCGTCCATGATGTTCTTCATCGCGCCGAACCACGTCCGGGCCGGGGCCTTGCCACCGAAGATGTTGCCGGTGGGGCAGACCCGGACCGTGCCGGGTGCGTTGCCGTCGCAGATACCGCCCTGGCCGCCGCCGAACTTGAACGTCATCGCCGCGCCCGCGAGCTGCGGGGTGCCGCCGACGAACGTCGCCGAGACGTTGCCCTGCGTCGTGCCCGTCTTGCCGATCATCGGCCGGTTCCAGCCGACCGCCGCCGCGGCGCCTGCCGACGTGCCGCCCGGCTGGTCGTCCTTGCTCATGCCGACCGCGAGGGTGTTCGCCAGGCCTTCGGGCACCGCCTGCTCGCACGGCGCTTCCTTGATCGGCACCGGCTGGCCGTTGCGGTCGGTCACCGCGGCGATCGGCGTCGGCGGGCACCAGACGCCACCGGACAGGATGGTCGCGGCGACGTTGCCCAGCTCCAGGCCGCTCAGCGGGCTGAAGCCGAGGGTGAACGCGCCGAAGCCCGGCCAGCTCCCCTTCGGGCCGTAGTACTCGGCCTGGGTCAGGCGCTTCTCGTCCTTGTCCGACTTCGGGTCGACCGTGCCGCCGCCGACGTTGCTCGCCATCGTGTCGCGCATGCCGAGCCGCTTGGCCATGTCGATGCCGGGCGCGGTGCTGCCGAGCCGGTCTTCGAGCTCGACGAACGCGGTGTTCGGCGACGTCGCGAGCGCCGTCTGCAGGGTCGCGCCCTGGGCGATGCGGCTGTAGTCACCGGCGTTGCCCACGCAGTACCAGCGCGACCGCAGCGGCGGTCCCGTCGGCGGGCAGTTGTTGCCACCACCGCTGAACACGTGGGACACGTAGGTGTCGGGCACCTGGACCGGCGAGAAGATCCCCGCCACGCCCTTTTCCATGGCCGCGGCCGACGTGAAGATCTTGTACGTCGACCCCGCGCCGCCGGTGTTGTAGACGCCGGTGGGCAGCGCGTACGTCGTCTGCCCGGCGTCCTGGTCCTGGCCGTAGTCGCGGTTCGCGGCCAGCGCGACCACCTCGTGCCGGTCCTTGCCCGGTCTGACCAGCGACAGCGTGTTCGCCACGTACTTCTGGGTCTTGTTGACCTGCGTCTCCGCCGAGACCTTCGCCTCGTGGTTGGCGCGCTCGTCCAGCGTGCTCTTGATCGTGTAGCCGCCGGTGTAGAGCTGGTCCTTCGTCATCCCGCCGGCCTTGAGGAGGTAGTCCTCGACGTACTGGCAGAAGAACCCGGACTCCGGGCCGGCGCCGATGCAGTTGGCCGGGGGCTTCGCCGGGCTGTCCGGCACGACGCCCAGCGGCTCGCCCTTGAAGCGGTCGGCGTCGGCCTTGGCCAGCTTCTTGTTCTCCACCATCCGGTCGAGCACCAGGTTGCGGCGCGCGGTCGCCTTGTCCGCGTGCTTCCACGGGTCGTTGTTGATCGGGTTGTTCACCAGCCCGGCCAGCAGCGCGGCCTGCGGCACGGTGAGCTTCTCCGGCGTGGTGTTGAAGTACGCGTGCGCGGCGGCGCCGATCCCGTAGATCTGGCGCGAGAACTCGACGATGTTCAGGTACCCGGCGAGGATCTGCTGCTTGGTCAGCTTCGTCTCGAGCTGGATCGCGATCCGCGCTTCCTTCAGCTTGCGGGCGATCGACTGCTCCTGTGCCTTCTTCTGGCCGACCTGGTCGTTCCGGTAGACGACGTTGATCAGGTAGTTCTTCACGTACTGCTGGGTCAGCGTCGAGGCGCCCTGGGTGTCGGCGCCGGTGCTGTTGCTGACGGCCGCGCGCAGCGTGCCCTGCCAGTCGACGCCGTGGTGCTCGTAGAACCGCTTGTCCTCGACCGAGACCAGCGCCCACTTCATGGCTTCGTTGATCTGGTTCTCGTTGATCGGCAGCCGGTACTGGTCGTACAGGGTCGCGATCGGCTTCCCGGTGCTGTCGGTGACCGTCGTCACCAGGGGCGGCGGGATGTCCGCGAGGTCGGAGGAGGTCTTCTCCACCGTCTCGCTGGCCTGGTTGGACATGACACCGGCGGCCCCCACGACCGGGAAGAGCATGCCGGCGACGAGCACCCCCGCGAGCAGACAGAGGCCGATGAGCTTGAACAAACCATCCGCTTTTCGCACGAGGGCCAGGCTACCCGGGGCGCGTGGGGCGCCGGTGACGCCGTGTCTCCGAGGGTGTGAATTCAGTGACAAAACCGACCCCCTTCGGTGACATCTGGTAACGGAAGGCATCCTGGGTCTCGACGGGGGGAACCGAGGGCCCCTACAGTCCGTCAACGTCTCACGAAGAAAAGCCGACGGATGGATCAACGCGGGTGGGAGCTCGCCTGGTCCGATCGGCGGCACCGGCACCGGGGAGGTGCCCGGGAACCGACGTGAGCAGAGGGAGACACGCTCGCGGGGGCAAGGGAGCGCAGTGCCTTTCCCCGCTGGTGCGTCGATCACCAGGGTAGGGAGCTGGGGGTATGGAAACCAACCAGTCGAGCTGGCGAATCAACGCGTCCTGCCGGGACGCCGACCCGGACGGCCTGTTCGTCCGGGGCGCGGAGCAGAACCGGGCCAAGGCGGTCTGCATGGGCTGCCCGGTCCGGACGGAATGCCTCGCCGAAGCACTCGACGGCCGGATCAACTTCGGCGTGTGGGGAGGCATGACCGAACGGGAGCGGCGGGCGTTGCTGCGCCGCCGCCCCGACGTGGTGAGCTGGGCGGACCTGCTCGAAGCGGCCAAGCGGGACGCGGAGGAGCGGGTGGAGGTCGGCTGAGCGGTCGCGGGCGGCGCGGCCCTGCCGGCGCGCCGCCCGTGTCACTCAGCCGGCGAGCTTCACGCCGATGTCGCGCAGGCCGTCGAGGTCGTGGACGTCACCGGCGAGCGCGGGCACCCGGGCCAGCGCCACCTCGGGGTGCGCCCGGGTGAACCGCGCCAGCAGCCGCTCCTCGCGGGCCGCCAGGCCGACGCGGTCCGCGTGCAGCCGCAGCACCGCCTCGGCCAACGGCGCGTTCTGCAGCGTCTCGGCCGCGGCCAGCGCCTCCGCGCCCGACAGCGAAGCCAGCACCGGGTGCGTCCGGTTCGCGATCAGCCCCGCCAGCGGCATCGACTCCGACGACAGCCGCTCCACGAAGTAGGACGCCTCGCGCAGCGCGTCCGGCTCCGGCGCGGCCACCACCAGGAACGACGTCCCGGACGAGCGCAGCAGCTCCGCCGTCTTGCGGGCGCGCTCGCGGAAGCCGCCGAACATGCTGTCGAACGCCTGCATGAACGCCGACGCGTCGGTCAGCAGCTGGCCGCCGATGATCGTCGACACGGCCTTGGCGAACATCGAGAACCCGGCGTTGACGACCTTGCGCAGGCCCCAGCCGCCGGCCTTCGCCGGGCCGGTCAGCAGCCGGATCATCCGGCCGTCCAAAGCGGACGACAGCCGCGTCGGCGCGTCCAGGAAGTCCAATGCGGACCGGCTCGGCGGGGTGTCGACGATGATCAGGTCCCAGTCGCCCGTCGCCGCCAGCTGGCCCAGCTTCTCCATCGCCATGTACTCCTGCGTGCCGGAGAACGACGTGGAAATGGTCTGGTAGAAGGGGTTCTTCAGCAGCTGCTCGGCGCGTTCCGGGCCGGCGTGCACGCGCACCATGTCGTCGAACGTGCGGCGCATGTCGAGCATCATCGCCCACAGCTCGCCCTTGGGCTCGAACCCCTCGACCTGCACCTGCTTCGGGTGGTTGCCGAGTTCGCGCAGCCCGAGGGCCTGGGCGAGCCGCCGCGCGGGGTCGATGGTCAGCACCACGGTCTGCCGCCCGCGCTCGGCCGCACGCAGGGCCAGCGCCGCCGCGGTCGTCGTCTTGCCGACGCCGCCGGAGCCGCAGCAGACGATCACGCGGCTCTCTGGGTCGTCGAGCAGCGCGTCGATGTCGATGGTGGTCACAACCGCACCCCCTGGTCGGTCAGGGCCTCGGCCAGGTCGTAGAGGGCCGCGACGTCGACGCCGTCGGTCAGGTCCGGCAGTTCCAGGGTCGGCAGGTCGGCCTCGGCGAGCTGCTCGCGCGCCCGCTGTTCGGCGGCGACCCGCACGGCGTGCTCGACCGTCTCGTCGACCAGCGCGTCCAGGGTCTCCTGCGGCAGCTTCAGCCCGGCCGACGCGAGCCCGTCGCGGACGCGGGAGGCGTCGACGCGGCCGTCCGCGGCGGCGGTCACCGACCGGGCGGGCAGCCGCGGCGGCCGGACCCGGTTGACCAGCACGGCGCCCGGGCGCAGGTCGGCGCCGTCCAGCTCGGCGACGGCCTCGACGGTCTCGCGGACCGGCATCTCCTCCAGCAACGTGGCCAGGTGGACCACCGTCTCGCCGGAGTGCAGCAGCCGCACGACGCCCTCGGCCTGGCCGCGGATCGGGCCGGTCTTCGCCAGATCCGTGAGGGCCTTGGTGACGTCGAGGAACTTGACGACCCGGCCGGTCGGCGGCGAGTCGACGACGACGGCGTCGTAGGTGTGCCGCCCGTCGGACTCGGTGCGGCCGACGCACTCCTTGATCTTCCCGGTGAGCAGGACATCGCGGAGCCCGGGAGCGAGCGTGGTCGCGAACTCGATCGCGCCCATCCGCCGCAGCGTCCGGCCGGCGAAGCCCAGGTTGTAGAACATTTCGAAGTACTCGAGCAGCGCGGCTTCGACGTCGATGTGCAGCGCGCGCAGCTCGCCCCCGCCGGGGACGGCGGCGATGCGCTGCTCGGCGTACGGCAGCGGCTCGGTGTCGAAGAGCTGGGCAATGCCCTGGCGGCCTTCGACCTCGATGAGCAGCACGCGCCGGCCTTCGCGGGCGAGCGCGAGGCCGAGCGCGGCGGCCAGCGTCGTCTTGCCGGTCCCGCCCTTGCCGGTGACGAAGTGCAGCCGGGCGCGGGCAAGCTCGTCGGTCCAGCCGGCATGGGGAGTGGTCACTTCTTCACCCTAAATCAGCTCTCAGCTGGCCAGCAGCATGACGCTGACCGCAGCGGCGACCGCCGCGACCAGCACCCAGGCGACGAGCCCGGGCAGCACGGTGAGGGTGAGCACACCCACGACGAGCAGCAGCGTGAAGGTGATCACGCCGCCGAGCGCGACCTGGCCGGAGCTCTGCGTCCGGTCGCGCACCTTGGCCATCACGACGAGCACCAGGGGCAGCCCGGCCGCCGCGAGCAGCGCCGTCGCGATCACGCGCCACGTTTCCACGTGCCCACGCTAGCGACGTGAGATGGGCCACACCCCGGCGCGTCGCGCGCCGTTTTCCGGCGGCGGCACCCGGCGGTCTTGCCCGCTTGGCTACGCTCCCGGTTCATGAGCGCCACCAAGTGGGAGTACGCGACCGTCCCCCTCCTGATCCACGCGACGAAGCAGATCCTCGACCAGTGGGGCGAGGACGGCTGGGAGCTGGTCACCGTGCTGCCGAACCCGAGCGGCGAGCAGCACGTCGCGTACCTCAAGCGTCCGAAGGGCTGACCCGCGTGAGCTGGAGCGAACGGCTGAAGGAGCTCGGCATCGAGCTGCCCGGCGTGGCCGCCCCGCTGGCCGCCTACGTGCCCGCCGTCCAGAGCGGCAACCACGTCTACACCTCCGGCCAGCTGCCCTTCGTCGACGGCGTCCTCGCCGCGACCGGCAAGGTCGGCGCGGAGATCAGCCCCGAAGAGGCGAAGGGCCACGCCCGCACATCGGCGCTCAACGCGCTCGCGGCCGTGCACGCGCTGGTGGGCATTGACAACGTCACCCGGATCGTCAAGGTTGTCGGCTTCGTGGCTTCCGCGGAGGGCTTCACCGGCCAGCCGGCGGTCGTCAACGGCGCGTCCGAGCTGCTCGGCGAGGTCTTCGGCGACGCGGGCATCCACGCCCGCTCGGCCGTCGGCGTCGCGGAGCTGCCCATCGGGTCGCCGGTGGAGGTCGAACTGATCGTGGAGGTGCAGTGATGGACCCGGACATCGAGCAGTCCACCCACGAGCTGCTGCTCCGGCTGGCCGGGCGGCTGCCCGACCAGCTGCTGTGGCGGTTCCGCGACTGGCTCGGCGAGGGTGCCATGGGCACCCTCGCCCGGACCCTGCCGAGGTCTTTGCTTAAGCACAGGATTGACCTCGACCAAACGGAGTACCGCCTGCTCGTGGCGGGTCTGATCCCGCACGGCGCCGACTGGCACCAGGTCAGTTCGACGCTGGGGGTAGACGACGTTGCCGAGAACCGGTACACATTCACGGCGAGTGCGCCCGAATGGGTTAACTCGGTCGACTCCGTGTCCGTGTTGATCCACGCAACGTTGCGAGGTCGCCCGGACGTGGGGGAAGTGCGGCAGAGCTGGCGACACGTCGGTGTGGTCGGGCAGGGCACGGCCAAGCGCGTCCTGCTGATCACCGCGCTCACCGGTCTGCCGAGGTTGACCGGCGAACTGCAGCGGGTGCTGCGCGTGCTGGGCGACGAAGAGCCCAGCGTCGAGGTCATCCCGCCGCGCTTCGACCTGCCGGAGTACCACCGGGCCGCGCTGGCCGATTCGGAGCTGGTCTGCGTGGGCGCCGCTGCGGGGAACCGGCTAGTAGCCGCATAACGCTCGCCCGCCAGCGAGCTGGGAGGGAGCAAGGCAATGGTGGAGGTCCACGACGGCCCGCCCATGGACGGGTTTTCGGTGCCCCTGCGCCTGCACAACCTGTTGCTGGCCCTGGCGGGCCGGATCGACGACAGCGCGCTCACCGAGGCGCGTGAGCTGATCGCCCGGGCCCACATCGACGAGGCGGTCGAGCTGACCACCGGCACGCTCATCGCGGGCCGGATCCCGGTCAGCTCCGCCGAGCAGCGCGAGCTCGCGCTCGTCCTCGAGATGAGCCGGTCGGACGCGACGCTGGCGAACGACCTGCTGGTCGACGAGGCCGAGCCGGTCAACACGCACCGGTTCAGCGGCGAGAACTCCCCGGAGTTCGGCATCGCCGAGGCGCTCGACCGGACGCTGCAGGTCCTGCCGGACGTCCGGTCGGTGCACGCGGTGTGGCGCAACACCCCGGCCGGCAGCGTGCCGGGCGCGCTGCCGCAGCGGGTGGTGCTCGTCGAGCTGGGGCCGGAGGGCAACCCGCCCGCGGTCGCGTTCCGCGTCGACACGGCGCTCCGCCGCGCCGGGATCCACTCCGTCGTCGAGGTCAGCGGTCCGGGTGTCGCGCACTCCGAGTACCACCAGGCCGCTTCGGCGGCCGCGTCGCCGGCGTGGGTGACCGGGAACACGACGTCGTCGGCATCGGCGTACCGGCCGTCCGAGCCGGTCAAGCCGGCGGCCACGGTGAAGGCCGAGCCGGTCGCGGAATCGTCGGGCAGCAGGCACAGCATCCGGTCGAGCACGGCCACGACGACCCCGCCGGAGCCGGTGGCACCGGTGGTGCCGATCGTGTCGCCGCCGCCCGCCCCGGAGCCGCCCCGCCAGTCGCGGGCCGAGCGGTCTTCCGACCGGTCCGAGACGCGGGCGGAGCGCACCGCCGACCTGACGCCGGCCGAGGTCGCGCAGCTGCGGCAGGCGCTGGCCGAGGACCCGGAGAAGGGCCGCGAGATCGCGGCGGGCAAGCCGTCGATGCACGAGGTCGTCGAGCTGCCCGCGCTGGACCTGGACGACCCGAGCCTGAGCGAGCGCGACCGGGCGCTGCTGCGTGAGCTGCACGCCGAGCTGGCCGAGCGCGAGCGGGCCGAGGCGGCGAAGATGCGGCTCAACGGCGCTTCCCGCTCCGGCGGCGACCAGCGCGGCTGGACCGCCCCGTAGTTTGCGGTGCAAAGCCGCACTTTCCCTAGGAAAGTGCGGCTTTCGCTGTGTCTGGGATGCCACAACTGCGCGACGGAACGCGGGGGTCCGGAGGTATGTTCCGGTGGTGGAGCAGCCAACGGAGTTTGTCTTCGACCTCCCCGTCGGTACCGGGGTAGCCACCCGCGCCAACGCCGACGGGCCGCCCGTCGTCCCCAAGGACGCGGCCACCGTGATCCTGGTCCGGGACGGCGCCGACGGCGTCGAGATCTTCCTGCAGCACCGGGTCAAGGGCATGCCGTTCGCGGGCGGGATGACCGTCTTCCCCGGCGGCGGGGTCGACAAGCGCGACGCCGACGCGTCGGTGGCGTGGGCCGGCCCGGAGCCGTCGTGGTGGGCCTCGCGGTTCGGCTGCGACGACGCGCTCGCGCGGGCGCTGACCTGCGCGGCGGTGCGCGAGACGTTCGAGGAGTCCGGGGTGCTGCTCGCGGGCAGCGCGGACGCCGTCCTCACCGACGTCGCGCCGTACGCGGCCGCCCGCCAGGCCCTGGAGACGCGTGAGGTGTCGCTGGCCGGATTCCTCGCCGACGCGAGCCTGACGTTGCGAGCCGATCTGCTGCGCCCGTGGGCGCACTGGATCACGCCGGAGCAGGAGCCGCGCCGCTACGACACCCGGTTCTACGTCGCGAAGCTGCCCGAAGGCCAGGAGGCCGACGGGGCGACGTCGGAGGCGTCGAGCTCCGGCTGGCAGCGTCCCGAAGAGGCCATCGCCGACGCGCGCGAAGGCCGCCGGATGCTGATGCCGCCGACCTGGCTGACGCTGAGCGAGCTGGCGAAGTTCGCGACCGCCGACGACATCCTGAACGAGCGGCGCGAGATCGTCCGGATCGCGCCGACGCTCGTCCGCGAGAACGACCACGTCCGCGTCGTACTGGAGAAGCGATGAGTGCCCCCGCGTACGGCGTGCTGCGCCAGGTGTCCGAGACGGCGTCGGTGCTGCTGGAGAACAACCCGTCGTCGATGACGCTCGAAGGCACCAACAGCTGGGTGCTGCGGGCGACGCCGGACTCGCCGGCCGTGGTCGTCGACCCGGGCTACCGCGACCTCGAGCACCTCGAACTGCTGGCCGCCGTCGGCGACGTCGAGTTGGTGCTGCTCACGCACTTCCACCCCGACCACGCCGAGGGCGCGCCGTGGTTCGCCGAGCGCGTCGGCGCGCCGGTCCGGGCGTTCGACCCTTCACTGTGCATCGGCGCTTCGTCCTTTGTGGACGGTGAGGTGATCTCGGCCGGCGGTCTCTCCCTCCGGGTCCTGCACACGCCGGGGCACACCGACGACTCGGTGTCGCTGGTGCTCGACGGCCAGGTGCTGACCGGCGACACCATCCTCGGCCGCGGCACGACGGTGCTGCACGACCTCGGTGACTACCTGCGCTCGCTGCGGAAGCTGATCGAGCTGCCGGCGGGCACGCTCGGGCTGCCCGGGCACGGTCCAGAGCTGCCCGATCTCCCCGCGACCGCGCGCGAGTACCTTGCCCATCGGGAACAGCGGCTGGACCAGGTGCGTTCGGCTCTGAAGACGCTGGGTGCGGACGCCACCCCGCGCCAGGTCGTCGAGGTCGTGTACGCCGACGTCGACCGGGCGCTGTGGGCGCCGGCCGAACTGAGCGTGCAGGCGCAGCTGGACTACTTGCGGTCGGAGGAGCAGGGATGAGCAACGTCGAGGTCGAGTTCTACTGGCGGCCGGGGTGCGGGTTCTGCGCCGCGCTGGACCGGCCGATGTCGCGCAGCGGCTTCAACATCCGCAAGATCAACATCTGGGAGGACCCGGCCGGCGCCGCGCGCGTGCGCGAGGTCGCGAACGGCAACGAGACGGTGCCGACCGTGATCGTCGGGTCGACCGCGATGGTCAACCCGTCCTTCGCCGAGGTGGAGGCCGCGGTCAAGGCAGCTTCGGCGGGCTGAGCGTGCCGGGCCGCGCTCCGTGGAGGAAGGCGGCCCACACCTCGCGCAGCCCGGTTGCGTTCTCCAGGCCCTTCGGGGCGCCTTCGAGCATCGGCGCGTCCCAGACGTCGTGGGTGCCGAAGAGGAACGGGATGTCGATGCAGTGGCAGGCTCCGAACCGGTTGCCCGGGGCCTGCCAGTCGAAGCGGTAGGTGAAGGCGCCGAGCTTCTTCGCCAGCCGGTCGCTGGTGAAGAAGCGGTTCCCTTCGTCGATCACTTCTTGTGGCGCATCGGGGACGAAGGCGCGGAGTTCTTCGCGGGTCCAGCTGATCAGCGCCGGGCCTTCGGGTGCCGCTTCGATGAGGTCGTCCGCGACGAGGTCGCCGTCGGCGACGAGCTGGAACGGCGGCTCTAACGAGCCGGGCTTGCCGGGGACGGAGAGCTGGGCGGCGATCAGCCGCTCGACCGGGGCCGTGCGGATGTCGTCTTTCAGGGCTTCGGCGAACCTTCCGGCGGACACCGCGGCTTCGTCCGGTGTGGACGGTCGCATCCCGAGTGGCGCGCTCTGCAGCGCGATCCGCTTGACTTCGGTGCGCGCCGACGACCACAAGGCGAGCGTCGACTGCGCGCCCGCCGACTGTCCGGCGAGCGTGACCTCGGCCGGATTCCCGCCGAACGCGGCGATGTTGTCCCGAACCCAGCCGAGCGCGGCGAGCTGGTCGGCGATGCCGAGGTTCGGCGGAACGCCTTCGGCGCTCAGGAAGCCCAGCACGCCGAGGCGGTAGTTGAGCGTCACGACGACGACGTCGGCCTCGCGGGCCAGGCGCGTGCCGGTGTACCAGACCTGGCCGCCCGAGCCGCTGGAGAACCCGCCACCGTGGATCCACACGAGCACCGGACGGCTCCCGGTGGTCGACGGCGTGAAGACGTTGAGGCTCAGGCAGTCCTCGCTCTGCGGCAGCGGCATCGGCCCGAGGGCGTGCTCCAGTCGTGACGGCGGTTGCGGTGCCGCGGGTCCGGCTTCGAGCGCGTCGCGGACGCCGGTCCACGGTTGCGGCTTTGTCGGTGCTTCGAAGCGTTTGGCTGTGGCGTACGGGATGCCCTTGAACTCGTGCGCGGTGCCACGGATCCGGCCGGTGCTGGTTTCGACGATCATCGTGTCTCCTGTTCGAAGTAGACGGCGGCTCCCAAAGCGTCCTCGGCGCGGACGAAGAATCCATGGCGGTGCGTGGTGGTCGGGACGTGCTGCTCGATCAGTGTCCGCGCTTTCGCCAGATCCGCGACCACGACCCCGTGGGCGGCGAAGTACGGCAGCTCCTTCGGGGTCTCGCCCGGCAGGAGGTCGTTCACCCCGACGATGTCGACGAGGTCCTGGCCGTCGGTTATTACGGCGTAACGGCTCTTGTAGGCGGCGATCTCGTCGTCGGGGACGACGAGGACGATCCCGGCGACGGCCGTGGCGCCGTTGGGGTGGTCGAGGTAGCGCGGCTGGTGGACGTACTCCGGGGTGAGGTGTTCGGCGGTGTGAAGGATGCCCTCGGGAGTTCGGTCACGTCTGATGTGGACACTGCGGAAGCGCGCGGTGCGAGTGCCGTCGGGCAGTTCGACGTCCCGTTGCAGCTTCAGCACTCCCGAGGTCGAAAGGCCGGCTTCTTCGAGCCTCTTCGAGGCCGCAGCGGAGTCGTCGACGCCGAAGGAGCAGCCGTGGAGGCCGTCGCCGCGGGCGTCGAGGATCGGCAGGACGTGCCAGGGGTCGCCGGCGGCTTCGTCGACGATGCCGATGAGTTCGAGGAACGAGCCGCCGAAGCAGGCGCAGCGGTTGGCGGTGCAGCTCGGGACGGGTTCGCTCGTGCCGGTCCTCGCCGCGAAGTGCCGCGACGGCGGGCTGAGCGTGAAGCCGAGCTGCTCGTAGCGCTGCCAGGTGCGTTCGTAGTCCCTGGTCAGGAAGACCGTGTGGTCGATGTTCACGGCTCCAGGATTCGCCGTTCCGGCACTTTCTTCCCTCGATGCTCGCATTGTGCGCGGAATTCGACACCACTTAGGCTCGGTTGGTGGAATCCGGCCTGCTCGACGACCTGGACCGCCGCTTGGCGCACGCGTTGCAGCTGGACGGGCGGGCGTCGTTCAGCACGATCGCATCGGTGCTGGGGGTGTCGGACCAGACGGTGGCGCGCCGCTACCGGAAGCTGCGGTCGTCCGGGGTGCTGCGGGTGGTGGGCGTCCCGGAGGCGGCGCCGCTGGGGCAGGTGCACTGGCTGGTCCGGCTGCGCTGCGTACCGGACGCGGCGGGGGCGATCGCGGCGGCCCTGGCCCGGCGGCCGGACACCCAGTGGGTGAGCTTGATGTCGGGCGGGACGGAGATAGTGTGCTTCATCCGGGCACCGCTGCGCGAGGAGACGGACGGGTTGCTGCTGGGCCGGCTGCCCCGGACCCCGCGGGTGGTGTCGATGACGGCGTACCGGCTGCTGCGCCGTTTCGCGGGCGGCCCGGCGGGGTGGCCGGGCCGGTCGAGTGCGTTGTCCGCCGCTGAGGTCGCTGCTTTGCGCCCGGCGTTTGCGGCTGTTCCGTACCACCCGGAGCCGGGCGACGCAGCCCTGCTGGCAGCGCTGGCCCACGACGGACGTGCCGACATGTCGACATTATCGGCGGCATCGGGCCGCTCGGAGTCGACGGTCCGCCGCCGGCTGTCGGCGTTGCGGGCATCGGGCGCGTTGTACTTCGACGTGGAGGTGGACGCGGCCCTGCTGGGCTACCCGCTGACGGCGACGTTGTGGTTGACGGTGGCACCATCGGCATTGGAGTCAACGGGGCGCGCGTTGGCGAAGCACCCACAGGTGGCCTTCGCGGCGGCAACCACAGGGCCGGCGAACATGGTGGCGAACGTGGGCTGCCGCGACGACGCGGCGTTATACGCGTATTTGGCGGACGACCTGGGTGGGCTGGCGGGGGTTCAGCAGGTGGAGACGGCCCCGATGATCCGCACGTTGAAGCGCTTCGGCACGCTGCAGCCGGCGTAGCAGGACGAGCCGTGCGGGCGACTCACGCCGCCGGCGGGCAGCTGGTTCACCCAGGGGGCCGGACCTACCGGGCCAGCATCGGCATGAGGTAGTACGTCAGCTCCACCTCCCCGGGCTCCGCCGCCCTCAGGACGCACGCCCGCATCCCCGGCTGGATCGACAACTCCACCCGCTCGCCCGCGAACGCCTGCAACGCGTCCAGCAGATACCGGGCCTGGAACGACGGCGACGTCCGCCCGCCGCTGACCTCGGCCTTCAGCGTCTCCTCCGCCTCGCCCGTGTCCTGGCGGGCGCTCGCCAAACGGACCTGCGCGTCGCCGACCTCCAACGTCAACACCCGGCGGTCCTCCGCGTACACCCCTACCCGGCGGACCGCCGCCGCCAGCGCGTCCGATGAAAGCGTCACCCTCGTGTCGACCGCGGCCGAGGGGATCGAGTCCTCCGACAGGAACCCCGCGTCGAGGACCGCCGTGCCCACCAAACCGCCGGGCCAGCTCAACCCGAACCGGCCCGGGCCCGCGTGCAGGCCGACCACGCCCTTCGCCTGGCGGGCCGCCTCCGTCAGCAGTGTGGCCGGGACCAGGACGTCCAACGAGCCCGGGGAAAGCAGCGGCAGGCGGGCCACCGCCATCCGGTAGCGGTCCGACGCCGTCAGCGTCAGCCGGTCGCCTGCCTGCAGGCGGACGCCGGTGAACAGCGGGAGCGGGTCGTCCTTCGAGGCCGTTCCCGCGACGATCCGCAGCGCCGACGCGAACGCCGCTCCGTCCACTTCGGACACCTGAGGCAGCTCGGCGACCGGTGGGCCGACCTCGGTGGACAGCAGCGGGAGCGCGAACCGGGCGTTGTCGACCCGCAGGGCCAAGCGGCTGCCTTCGACGACCAGGCGAACGAGGCCGTCGAGCATCTTCAAAGTCTCGGCCAGCGGGGCCGCCGGCACGGTGACCGAGCCGTCCGTGTGGGCCGTCGCCGGGCAGTCGAACCGGACGGCGAGGTCCGGGTCGCTGCCGGCGACCGTCAGCCCGGCCGCGTCCGCCCGCAACCGCAGTCCGGCGCGGGCGGGCAGCAGGCGCGAAGCGGCGGAAACGGCCGCCGACAGGCGGTGGGCAGGCGCGGTGACGTCCATTCCGCAAAGCTAGCGGCGACCACCGACAAAAACGCCACGAGCAGCGGCTGACCTGCGAAAATGCCTAACGAACGCCGACCAGCTGCCGAGCCTCGGCGGCCGCCGCGGGCGCCCGGACCGTCCCCCGCAGCAGCCAAACCAGCAGCGCGAGCACCAGCCCGGCCACGCTCGCCGTAAGGAAGGCCGCCGACGGGCCGGCGTGCTCGACGACGTACCCGCTGACCGACTGCCCGGCGGCCAGCCCCAGCGTCACCGCCGTCAGCACCCAGCCGAACGCCTCCGCCGCGGTCCCGGACGGCGCGACCAGCTCGATCGCCGACGAGTGCGCCGTCGACTGGGGCGTGATCAACGCGCCCGCCAGCAGCATCACCAGCGCCAGTCCCCACAGCGACGACGGCCACGCCAGCAACGCCACCAGCGCCCCGAAGCCACCGAGCAACGCCGGCAGCCGCAGGCCCATCCGGCGCGGCCACGGCCGCAGGCTGTACGCCACGCCGAACGCCACCGAGCTCAGCGACCACGCCGAGAGCAGCAACCCGCCGAACGACGGCGCGCCCGCCTCGGTCGCCGACGCCGGGACGGCCACCTCGACGAACCCGATCACCATGCCGAACCCGAGCGCGGCCAACGCCAGCGTCCGCATGCCCGGACTGGCCAGCGCGCCCAGCAGCGAGCCGGCCGAAGCCGGGGACGGACCCCACGCCCGAACCGCCGGGCTCAGCGCGAACAGCACGGCGCCGGTGAACTGCAGCGCGACGCCCAGCACCAGGCCGGTGCCCGCCCACGGGGCCAGCACCAGCAGCCCGGCCACACCCGGGCCGAGGATGAAGAACACCTCCATGCTGATCGCCTCGTACGAGAACGCCGCGTTGCGCGCGCCGCCCGGGGGCAGCAGCCGTGTCCACAGCGCCCGCGACGCCGAGCCGACCATCGGTTCCGACAGGCCGGTCGCCGCGGCGAACGCCACCAGCACCGTCGTCGAAGCGTGCGACTCGATGGCCGTGACCAGGGCGGTCATCGACAGCGCGAGCAGCGCCGAGACGACGAGCAGCGGCCGCGTCGGGCCGAACCGGTCGATCAGCCTGCCCTGGATCACCGCGCCCACCGAGACGCCGACGAGCGAGCCGGCCGAGACCAGCCCGGCGGCGGCGAAGGACCCGGTCTCGCGCTGGACGTAGAGCAGAGCCGAGATGCCGATCATCGCGATCGGCAGGCGCGCGAGCACGGACGCGACGGCGGGCCACCGGGCGGCGCGGGTCGTCAGCGCGCCGCGGTAGTCGGCCAGAGACGTACGACCTTCGGAGTGGGACACGCGTACCAGTATGCCGCAGAGTGGTACGTGGGTACCAGTTATTTACGGGTCAGCTGCGTCACCAGGTCTCGATCGGGTAACACTCACGATATTCTCCGTGAACTCGTGCAACGAAACGGCCGGGGCGGCGTCCTTGAGAGTGAATGGCCTTGAATTCGTGGGTATGGGCCGTGATGGTTGAACAACAGCACAGAACCCAGCTCCCTCCGGCACTTGGGTCGGGGCCTGATCCCGGAGGGCGGGGAGCGCGGATCGTCGGGGGATGGTCCGCGCGACAAACGAAGAGCCGGTGCGCCACGTCGGGGGTGGCGCCCGGCTCTTTGTTCGTGTTCGAGACCAAGAAGAAGGCCCCCTCGCCCGCAAGGGTGAGGGGGCCTTCGACGTGAGAACTCAGCGAGCCCGGCGAGCCAAGCGCTCCGGGTCCAGGATCAGCACGCTCTTGCCCTCGAGCCGCAGCCAGCCGCGGTGGGCGAAGTCGGCCAAAGCCTTGTTGACGGTCTCGCGAGACGCGCCCACGTACTGGGCGATCTCTTCCTGCGTCAGGTCGTGCGTGACCCGCAGCAGGCCCGCCTCCTGGCTGCCGAACCGCTGCGCGAGCTGCAGCAGCGCCCGCGCCACGCGGCCCGGGACGTCGGTGAAGATCAGTTCCGCGACCATGTTGTTCGTCCGGCGCAGGCGGCGCGCGACCACGCGCAGCAGCTGCTCGGCGATCTCCGGCCGGGTCGAGATCCACTGGCGCAGGGCCGGGCGGTCCATGGTGACCGCGCGGACCTCGGTGACCGTGGTCGCGCTCGACGTCCGGGGGCCGGGGTCGAAGATGGACAGCTCGCCGAACATGTCGGACGGGCCGAAGATGCCCAGCAGGTTCTCGCGGCCGTCCGGGGACTTGCGGCCGATCTTCACCTTGCCGGACTGGATGATGTACAGCTTGTCGCCGGGCTCGCCCTCGTTGAAGATGACATGGCCGCGGGGGAACTCCACGGATTCCAAGGTCTGGGCCAGCGCCTCCGCCGCTGCCGGCTCCACACCCTGGAAAATGCCCGCACGGGCCAGGGTTTCGTCCACCTCGGGTGCCTCCTCGTCGAGAAACGTTCACGCTCCCCTCGCTAGTGGAGGAGCGTGACGCCGATCACTTGCGCGTCAGTCTAGGGCGTACTCACGAGATCGCCCGTCGGACGCGCGCGCCCGCCGGATGATCTCGTTCGAACGTGGAGCCTAACTCCGCACGCGGCGCGCGCGTAGCCTGGCTGCCCGTCCGCCCAGCCTACGCAGCCGGAACAGCTCCAGCGCGCGGCCGATGCCGTGCCCGTAGAGCGCCCTGACCTCGTTGGGCTGCGCCTGCTCGAGGAACTCTTCGACCTCGTTCTCCTGCACCGCGACGTGCTTGAGCCGGCTTTCCACGCGCTCCATGAACAGCGCGAAGAACATGATCACCAGGGGGACCAGGATGACGAACCAGACAGTCATGACCGGACCCCGAAACACTCAGTGAAAAGCATCTACTCCAGATCCTCGCTCATGGCGGCCGGAAAACTGCGCCGAGGTGGTGCTCTGGCGTGTCGGTCGTCCACCGGTGCACTGACCGGCTCGTCCGACGGCGCCCGTAGGCTATCGGGGTGCCACCTGCCACCACGAACGCCCCCCGTGAGGGCGCTGGTGAAAGCCGGTTAGCTCTGGTGAGACGCGCCAGGCGGATGAAGCGTTGCCTGGACGACGTGTATCCCGACGCCCACTGCGAGCTCGACTTCACCACTCCGCTGGAACTGCTGGTCGCGGTCGTGCTGTCCGCGCAGACCACCGACGTCCGGGTGAACCTCGTCACGCCCGCCCTCTTCAAGCGCTACCGGACCGCCGCCGACTACGCCGGCGCCGACCGCGCGGAGCTGGAGGAGTACCTCCGCAGCACCGGCTTCTACCGGGCCAAGGCGAACTCCGTCATGGGCCTCGGCGCGGCGCTCGTCGAGCGCTTCGACGGCGAAGTCCCCGGCAAGCTCGAGGACCTGGTCACCCTGCCCGGCGTCGGCCGCAAGACCGCCAACGTCGTGCTCGGGAACGCCTTCGACGTCCCGGGCATCACCGTCGACACCCACTTCGGCAGGCTGGTCCGCCGCTGGGGCTGGACGGCCGAGGACGACCCGGTCAAGGTCGAGCACGCGGTCGGCGAGCTGATCCCCCGCAAGGAGTGGACGATGCTCTCGCACCGGGTGATCTTCCACGGCCGGCGCGTCTGCCACGCCAAGAAGCCCGCCTGCGGCGCCTGCCCCCTGGCGCGGGACTGCCCGTCGTACGGCACCGGCCCGACCGGCTTCGAGGAAGCCGCGAAGCTGGTCAAAGGGGTCGAAAAGGACCACATCCTGGCCATGGCGGCGCCCCGGTGACGACCGTCACCAAATGGGCGCTCGCCGTCGCCGTGCTGGCGGTGGCGCTCATCGTCGCGCTGCTGCCCCGCAGCGGCGACACCGCGGCGAAGCCGTCGGAAGACCTGGCTCCGGCCAGGTCGGCGGCGGCGCTCCAGCCGTGCCCGGCGCCGAGCGCCAAGCAGCCGGTGAAGCAGCTCGAAGGGGTCAAGGCGGACTGCCTCGGCGACGGCGCGAGCGTCGACGTCGGCAAGGCCCTCGCCGGGGCTCCGGTGCTGGTCAACGTGTGGGCGTCGTGGTGCGAGCCGTGCCGGACCGAGCTGCCCGTGCTCCAGGAGTACGCGAACCAGCCGGGTGCCGTGCGCGTGCTCGGCGTCCAGGTGCAGAGCCCCGCGAAGGACGGCCTGGACCTGCTGGCCAAGCTGGGCGTGCACCTGCCGTCGGTGTACGACGGCGACGGGCAGAGCGGGCCGGTCCGGACGGCGCTCAAGGTGCCCTCGGCGCTCCCGGCGTCCTACCTCGTGACCGCGTCCGGTGAAGTCAGGTTCATCGCGAACCCACGGTTGTTCAGGAACACTGACCAGGTGCGCGCGGCAGTGGGAGGGACTTCATGATCGGACCGCTGGTCGAGCCGGAGTCCGTCCCCGAGTGGCTCCGGCCGCTGGTCAAGGTCAGCGGCGAGGTCGATTCGAAGACGTTCACCCGCTTCAGCCCGCCCGAGGACACCTACACGCGCGCCGCCGCGGTGCTCATCCTCTTCGGCGAACGCGAGGCCGACGGCGAGCCCGACGTCCTGCTGCAGCGCCGCGCCGACACCCTGGGCTCGCACGCGGGCCAGGTCGCCTTCCCGGGCGGCGGCGCCGAGGACGGCGACGACGGGCCGGTCGGCACCGCGCTGCGCGAGGCCGAGGAGGAGACCGGAGTCGTGCCGTCCGGCGTCCGGCCGGTCGCCGTGCTGCCGGAGCTGTTCGTCCCGGTCTCGAAGTTCGCGGTGACACCGGTGCTGGCGCACTGGGAGACCCCGTCGCCGGTGCACGCGGTGGACCCGGCCGAGACGGCGTCCGTCGCCCGCGTCGCGCTCGCCGACCTGGCCGACCCGGCCAACCGGTTCATGGTCAAGAAGGCCGGCGCGCCGTGGAAGGGCCCGGCGTTCGAGGTCTCCGGCCTGTTCGTCTGGGGTTTCACCGCCGGGTTGCTGTCCGTCCTGCTCGGCCTGGGAGGCTGGGAGCGCGAATGGGACTCGGGCGACGTCCGGGACCTCGACGAAGCGCTCGCCGCCTACCAGGCGCGGCTGGCAGAGGGGTGACGCGGTGAACTGGGTCGATGTGCTGGTCCTGCTGCTGGCGGTGCTGGCGGCGGTGTCCGGCGCATACCAGGGCGTGATCGTCGCGCTGCCGTCGCTCGTCGGCGTCGTGCTCGGCGCGCTCGCCGGGATCAAGCTCGCGCCGGTGGTCGTCGCCTTCTTCGACGACCCGGTCTGGAAGGTCGCCTTCGCGGTCGCGACCGTCGTGTTCCTGGTGGCCTTCGGCGAGGCGATCGGCGTCTACGTCGGCCGCAGGCTCCGCCAGAAGATCAACCCGGACCGGTTCTCCGGCATCGACAAGACGCTCGGCGCGGTCGTGCAGGCCCTCGTCGTCTTCGTCGTGGCGTGGCTGATCGCGACGCCGCTGACGACCGTCTCCGGTGTGCCGGGTCTGGCCAAGGCGATCAACGGCTCGGTGGTGCTCGGCAAGGTCAACGACGCCATGCCGGAGGCCGCCCAGGGCTTCCCGAGCCAGCTGCGCAAGCTGCTCGACGCGTCCGGCTTCCCGTCCATCGTCGACCCGTTCCAGAAGGCCCCGACGGCCGACACCTCGCCGCCGGACCCGGCGCTGCAGAGCAGCGGGATCGTCCAGCAGCTGCACGGCAGCGTCGTCAAGATCCGCGGCAGCGCCAGCTCGTGCTCGCGGTCGCTGGAGGGCAGCGGGTTCGTGATCTCGCCGCAGCGGGTGATGACGAACGCGCACGTCGTCGCCGGCACCGACACCGTCGGCATCGAGACCACCCAGGGCGACTACCCGGCCCGCGTCGTCTACTTCGACCCGGAGGTCGACATCGCGGTGCTCGCCGTGCCGCGGCTGCGCGCCCCGGCCCTGCAGTTCGCGTCCGAGACGGCCCGCGCCGGCGACAGCGCGGTCGTGCTCGGCTACCCGCTCGACGGCCCCTACCGCGCGACGCCGGCCCGCGTGCGCGGCCGGATCAACCTGCGCGGCCCGGACATCTACGACGCCAACACCGTGCAGCGGGACGTCTTCACGGTCCGCGCCGAGATCCGCAGCGGCAACTCGGGCGGCCCGATGGTGACGCCGGACGGCCGCGTCATCGGCGTCGTGTTCGGCGCGGCGGTCGAGGACCCGGAAACCGGCTTCACGCTGACCGCCGAGCAGGTGCGGGCCGAGGTCGACGCGGCGCCGTCGCAGACGACGAACGTCTCCACCGGGTCCTGCGCCGCCTAACGCCCGAACCGCAGCGCGAGGCCGTCCAGCAGCGCCCGCATGCCCGACTCGAAGAGGTCATCGAGCACGAGGTCGTAGCCGTCGCCGCCGAGGTCGCGCAGCATCTTGGCGAATACCGGCCGTCCGGCGGTCATCGCCGCCATGGCCGGGGCCTGCAGGTCGAGCCACTGCTCTTCGGACAGCCCGGACGAGGCCAGCGCGCTCTGCTCGCGTTCGAGGTGGATCGCGATGCCCTGGACGTAGCTGAAGAACAGGACGTGCAGGTCGCACAGCGTCGCCGCGTCGACG
Source organism: Amycolatopsis sp. NPDC049691 (assembly GCF_040675005.1). Lineage (NCBI taxonomy): Bacteria > Bacillati > Actinomycetota > Actinomycetes > Pseudonocardiales > Pseudonocardiaceae > Amycolatopsis > Amycolatopsis sp. NPDC049691. The sequence goes on along the minus strand of NZ_JBFANX010000030.1, from coordinate 82,455 downwards.
TCCAGTTCGGACAGCGCCGAGAGGGCCCATTCGCCGTGCATGCCGAGGTTGCGCAGGGCCAGCGGCCGGGTGAGGGGCGCGAGCTGGGCGAGCCACGGGTGCCGCTTGTAGAGCGACCAGAGCGTGCGGCCGCCGAGCGTCAGGCGGTCCCGCCAGTCGCCGCGCGGGGTGGCCGGGTAGCCGCGCTCGCCGAACGCGGCGTCGGCCATGAGCATGACCAGCTCGTCCTTGCCCCGCACGTACTTGTACGGCGCCATCGCCGCGACCCCGAGGCGCGCCGCGACCCCGCGCATGGACAGCGCGTTGAGGCCCTCGGTGTCGGCGATCGCGATGGCGGTCCGCACGAGCTGCTCGCGGGTCAGCCCCCGTGGCCCGCCGCGGCGCTCCCGGCCCGCGACGACCGTGCCGGACCGCGGCTCGGCCTGCACGACGCCTTCCTGGCTAAGCAGAGCGAGCGCCTTCGCGGCGGTCGCCATGGCGACGCCGTGGTCGGTCGCGAGCCGCCGGGTCGAGGGCACGCGCGCCCCCGGCGGGAGCTCGCCGCGCGCGATCCGGTCGCGCAGCTCGTCGGCGATGGCCACGTACTTCACGGCGTCCCCCTGACCTAGCACAGCTGACCATCTGTACTAGTACAGAATTGGCCTTCGAACTGCGTGAACTCCAGTGTTGTCGTCATCAGCGTACGACTCTGGAGGGAACATGCGAAACGTCCTGATCTCCGGCGCGGGGGTCGCCGGCGGCACCCTGGCCTGGTACCTGGCGCGCGAAGGCTTCGACGTGACAGTCGTGGACCGGGCGCCCGGCATCCGCAGCGGCGGGCAGGCGATCGACGTGCGCGGGGTCGCGCTCGACGTGGTCGACCGGATGGGCCTCGGCGAGCGGCTGCGCGCGGTGCGCACCCGGATGCGCGGCATGTCCATGGTGGACGGTGCCGGGCGCGAGCTGTTCCGGTCCGAGGAGTTCGCCTTGAGCAGCGGGCGGCTCGACAGCGCCGACATCGAGGTGCTCCGCGACGACGTCGTCGCGATCCTGCACGAGGCCACCGACGCCGAGTACGTCTTCGGCGACTCGATCACGGCGCTCACCGAAGAGCCGCACGGAGTCCGCGTCGAGTTCGCCCACGGCGGCTTCCGCACCTTCGACCTGGTCATCGGCGCGGACGGGCTGCACTCGGCGGTCCGGCGGCTGGCGTTCGGACCGGAGGCGGACTTCATCCACCACCTCGGGCAGTACCTCGCGATCTTCCCCGCGGCCAACTTCCTCGGCCTCGAAGACTGGCAGGTCTGGTTCCGGCACGAGGAAACCGGCGGCGTGGCCTACCCGGTGCGCGGCAACAGCGAGCTGCGCGTGACGCTCGGCTTCGGCTCGGACCCGTTGCCGCGGCTGGCCGTTCCGGAGCAGAAGAAGCTGGTCGCCGAACGCCTCGCCGGGGTCGGTTGGGAGGTGCCGAAGCTGCTCGAAGCGATGGCCGAGGCGGAGGTCTTCTACTTCGACGCCATGGCGCAGGTCCGGCTGGACCGCTGGACGTCGGGCCGGATCGCGCTGGTCGGCGACGCCGGTTACTGCGCTTCGCCGTTGTCCGGCCAGGGGACGAGCTTGGCGTTGGTCGGCGCGTACGTCTTGGCTCAGGAGCTGGGCCGGGCGAGCCACGAAGAAGCCTTCGCGGCTTACGAACGGCGGATGCGGCCCTTCGTCGCGCTCAACCAGGCCCTGGCCACCGAAAACCCCGGTGGCCCGGCGTCCGAGGAGTCCTTGGAGCGGGCCAAGTTCGCCATCAGCCTCGGCTGAGGAAGTCCACGAGGGCCGCCGACGTGCGGTCCGGGACCTCCAGGTGGGGGAAGTGCCCGACGCCCGGCCAGAGCTCGGGCTCGGCGTGCGGGCCCGCCCAGCGCACCGACGCCGTCGCCGTCTCGGGGAGGATGCAGGTGTCGTCGGCGCCGTGCAGCTGCAGGGTCGGCGCCGCGATCCGCCCGCCGACGGCGTCGGTGAACCGCCGGCCCTCGCCGCGGAACTGGGCGCGGAACGCCCACCGGTAGTACTCGAGCGCGCTGTGCGCGACGCCGGGGACGAGCATGGCGTGCCGGAACTCCTCGACGGTGTCGGAGAAGTCCGAAGTGGACCGCCAGCGGCTCCCCGCCCAGCCGGTGAACAGGTCCGCGACGGCCTGGGCGTCGTCCTTCACCAGCCACTTCTCCGGCGCCATCGGCAGCTGGAAGCGGAAGAGGTGCCCGGCCGCGCGGCCCTGGCCGCGCCAGGGGCGGACCGACGAGCGCAATGCGAGCGGGTGGGCGGCGCCGATCGCCGTCACCGACGAGACGAGCCGGGGGTGCAGCGACGCGACCGTCCAGGCGAGCAGGCCGCCCCAGGCGTGCCCGACGAGGTGCGCGCGGCGCGCCCCGAGCGACTTGATCAGGCCGCCGACGTCGCCGGCGAGCGTCCAGGCGTCGTAACCGCGGGGCGGCTTGTCCGAGTCGCCGTAGCCGCGCAGGTCGACCGCGACCGCGCGGAACCCGGCGTCGGCGAGCGCCCGCAGCTGGTGGTGCCAGGTCCACCAGAACTCGGCGAACCCGTGCAGCAGCACCACGACGGGCCCATCGCCGAGCTCGGCGACATGCAGCCGGATGCCGTTCGCGGACACGTCGCGGTGCGCCCACGGGCCGTCGAGCCGGACGCTCGACGGGTCGGGGGACGGGTGCAACGACTCAGTCGCGGGTGGTGGTCAAGTCGGCGTCGGGCGCCTTGTGCGGCTTCAGCGCGGCCGCCGTCTCCTTGACGCTGGCGATCGTCCGCTCGGGTGCCTTGAACTTCTTCACCTTGCGGTAGCCCAGGAACGCGGCCGCGGCCACGACGAGCAGCATCAGGACGAACACGATGCCGAACGCGCCCCAGCGGTGCAGCGGCCGGAACCAGTCCGCGAGGCCTTCCGACAGGAAGAAAAAGAAGAAGAACGAGCTGTACAGCAGGACCGTCAGCGCGATCAGGAAGTAGATGGCGCCCTTGAGACCCTTCTTCACCTCGCCGACCAGCTCGGACTTCGCGAGCTCCATCTCGGCCCGGACCAGGGTCGAGATGTGCTGGGTCGCGTCGCCGACGAGCCTGCCGATCGACTGGTCGCCGGGGACGTCGGTGTCGGAGGACAGCGGGAGGTAAGGCACGGCCCCCACGCCGTCGGGGCCGGTGCGTTCGTGTTTGGGGCTGCTCACCGGGTCATCGTGCCATGTGTCCGGAAACCGGGCGCGGCGGACTCACAGTGTGTCGGAGATTCGGGCGTGCACTTTGCTACGGCGGAGTAGCAGCGCCGCCGCCAGCAGGGACGCGATCGCCGACGCGATCAACACCGCCGCCTTGGCCGGCTCGCTCGCGTCACCCGGCAACGCCAGCTCCGCGATCAGCAGGCTGACCGTGAAGCCGACGCCGCCGAGCACGGACAACGCGGCCATGTCCCGCCAGCCCGTCCCGCGCGGCTTCTCCGCCACGCCGAGCCGCACCGCGAGCGCGCTGGCGCCGAGGATGCCGATCACCTTGCCGCCGAGCAGCCCGGCGAGCACCGCGAGCGGCACGGCCGTCGTGAAGACCGCGCCGAGCGCGTCGCCGCCGACCGAGATCCCGGCCGCGAACAGCGCGAACACCGGCACGGCGACGGCCGCCGACCAGGGCTGGAGCCGGTGTTCGAGCCGCAGCGCGGGCGCTTCGGCTTCGCCTTCGTCGGCGCGGACGCGGGTGAGCAGGCCCAGCGCGACGCCGGCGATCGTCGCGTGGATGCCCGCCGAGTGCACGGCGACCCAGACGACCAGCGCGAGCGGCACGTACAGCCACGGCGTGCGGACCCGGCGGTGCTGCAGGAAGGCGTACAGCGCGAGCGCGGCCACCGCCACGGCCACCGCGACCAGGTCGAAGCCGGTCGTGAAGACGACGGCGATGACGACGATCGCGCCGAGGTCGTCCACCACGGCCAGCGACAGCAGAAACACCCGCGCGCTGGAGGGCAGGTTCGACGCGGTCAGCGCGAGCACGCCGAGCGCGAACGCGATGTCCGTGGCCACCGGGATCGCCCAGGCCCGCTCGATGCCGGGCGCCCCCCAGCCGACCGACAGCGCGACGAGCGCGGGCACGACCATGCCGCCGGCCGCGGCCACGACGGGCAGGATCGCCTGCTTGAACCGGGACAGCTCGCCGACGACGAGCTCGCGCTTGAGCTCGAGCCCGGCGACGAAGAAGAACAGCGCGAGGAGGCCGTCCTTCACCCAGTCGTCGAGCGTCAGGTTCAGGTGCAGGAACTCCGGGCCCAGCCGGACCTCGCGCAGCGCGTGGTAGCTGTCGCGCAGCGGCGAGTTGGCCCAGAGCAGGGCGATCGCGGTGGCGCCGAGCAGGATGAGCCCGCCGGTCGTCTCGGTGCGCAGGTAGCGGGCGAATTCGCTCAACGGGCGGGACACGGGCGGCTCCAGGGGTCGGCGATCAGCGTTGCCGACCAGACTTCCCGGCGCACCTTTGACGGTATTTTAATGCGCCTTTGTCACCGACCGTTATGGCCGCCGCCACACGGGGTGCCGGTGGTGAGTTCACCGGATGTGCTCATAGCATGCCAAGCGACAACGAAGTCCCTAGACGAAGGATGACGACAGTTGTGAGCACCTCTACCGAGGTCCAGCAGGACACGAGGTTCTTCGGGCACCCACGAGGACTGGCGAACCTCTTCGGCGTGGAGATGTGGGAACGCTTCTCCTACTACGGGATGCTGGGCATCCTGCCGATCTACCTCTACTACAAGGTCGAACAGGGCGGCCTGGGCCTGGCGCAGGAGTCGGCGCTCGGCATCGTCGGCGCGTACGGCGGCCTCGTGTACCTCTCCGCCGTCGTCGGCGCGTGGGTGGCCGACCGGCTGCTCGGCTCGGAACGGACGCTGTTCTACAGCGCCGTGCTGATCATGATCGGCCACATCAGCCTGGCGCTGCTGCCGGGCCTGGCCGGCATCGGCGTCGGCCTCGTGTGCGTCGCGGTCGGCAGCGGCGGGCTGAAGTCCAACGCGACGGCGATCGTCGGCACGCTCTACGCCGAGGGTGACGAGCGGCGCGACGCCGGCTTCACGATCTTCTACATGGGCGTCAACCTCGGTGGTTTCGTCGGCCCGCTGCTGACCGGGCTCGCGCAGACGGAGGTCGGCTTCCACCTCGGCTTCGGCCTCGCCGCGATCGGCATGGCGCTCGGCCTGGTCCAGTACACGTTCGGCCGCAAGAACCTCGGCGACAAGGCCAAGGAGGTCCCGAACCCGCTGCCGTCGTCGCAGCGCGCGCTCGCGGTCGGTGCCGCCGTCGTGCTGGTCGCCGCGATCGTCGCGCTGGTGGTCACCGGGGTCGTCAACCCCGGCAACCTCGCCGACGTCGTCGTCGTGGTGGTCGGCGTGATCTCGGTGGTCTACTTCCTCGTCATCCTGACCAGCCGCAAGATCACCGGTGTCGAGCGCAGCCGGGTGTTCTCGTTCATCCCGATGTTCATCGCCAGCGCGGTGTTCTTCTCCCTCTACCAGCAGCAGTTCACGGTCGTCGCGGCCTACACCGACCAGCGGCTGAACCGGAGCCTGTTCGGCTGGGAGCTGCCGGTGTCCTGGGTCAACTCGATCAACCCGGTGTTCATCATCGTGTTCGCCCCGGTGCTGGCGGCGCTGTGGACGAAGCTCGGCGAGCGCCAGCCGTCGACGCCGATGAAGTTCGTCCTCGGCACCGTGCTGATGGGCGCGGCGTTCCTGCTGTTCCTGCCGATGGTCGGCAGCGGCAAGAACGCGAGCCCGATGCTCGCGATGGTCGGCATCCTGTTCGTCTTCACGATCGCCGAGCTGTGCCTGTCGCCGGTCGGGCTGTCGCTGTCGACGAAGCTGGCGCCGGAGGCGTTCCGGACGCAGATGGTCGCGCTGAACTTCCTGTCGATCTCCTTCGGCACCGCAATGTCCGGCAAGCTCGCCGAGTACTACTCGGTCGACGACGAAGCGCCGTACTTCAGCACGGTCGGCGGGATCGCCATCGGCGTCGGCGTGCTGCTGTTCCTCGGCATCCCGTTCATCCGGAAGCTGATGAAGGGCGTGCACTAGCTAACCGACGGTGACCCCGAAGATCACCCCGACGAAGTAGGTCACGACCATGGTGAGCGCGCCGACGCCGACGTTGCGGACGATCGCGCGCACCACGTTCGCGTCGCCGAGCCTGGCGCTGACGTACCCGGTCAGCGTCAGGCCGACGACGACCGCGGCGGCGCACGCCCACACGCGCAGGGAGACGCCGGCCCAGGCGATGGACAGGATCGGCAGCAGCGCGCCGACGGAGAACGCGAGCAGCGACGCCCACGCCGCCTGCCACGGGCTGGTCAGGTTGTCCGGGTCGATGCCGAGCTCGGCCTCCGCGTGCGCCTGCAGGGCGTCCTTTTCGGTCAGCTCGCGCGCGACCCGGCTCGCGAGCTCCGGCGAGAGCCCCTTTTCCTCGTAGATCTCGGCGAGCTCGCGCTCCTCGGCCTCCGGCATCGTCTTGAGCTCCTGCTTTTCCAGCCGGAGCAAGGCCTGTTCGGTGTCGCGCTGGGTGCTCACGGAGACGTATTCCCCGCCGGCCATGGAAAAGGCGCCGGCGACGAGCCCGGCGATTCCGGCGGTGAGGATCGTGGTGCTTTCGGTGGTCGCGCCGGCGACCCCGACGACGATGCCCGCGACGGACACGATCCCGTCGTTCGCCCCGAGAACCCCGGCCCGCAGCCAGTTCAGCTTCCCGCCGACACCCTGGTGTGGTTCGTGGGCGTGCTCGACGGCGTCACCGTCAATCGTTTCGGTCACCCGACAAGTGAAACACGAACGGGGAATCGTGGCGAGACTTGTTCTTTTTGTCAGGTACGCCTAATTAACGCGTGCCTTACCTAAGCCGTCCTGTGTGGACTCTCAGCCGCGATGGGCCATGATGGCGGGCATGGAGGAGCAGGTGTGGCAGCCGCTGCGGACGGTGGAGGGCCTCCCGCTGCACGGCGGCGAGGGCCGCTTCCGGCTGCTGGAGACGGCGTCGAGCGGGTTGGCGTATTTGATCCACTACCCGGCGGGGGTGGCCTCGCCGACGCACGCGCACGACCACGACTCGATCGTCTACGTCCTGTCCGGCCGCCTGCGCGGCGCGGTGGACGGCGTGGAGGGCGAATTCGAGCCGGGGGACTCGCTGCTGCACCCACGCGGGGTGGCCCACCACGTGGAGGCGCTGACGGACTCGATGTGGGTGGAGTTCAAGTCACCCCTGCCGGGCAACCCGCCGATCGCCTGAAGTGGAAACGCCCGGCCCCGCTCGAAGCGGAACCGGGCGTTTCCCGGAGTGAAGTCTCAGGCGTCCAGCTCGGCCAGGGCCTGCTTGGCCTTCTCGAGCTCGGCCTCGAGCGCCGCGACCTTCGCCGCCTGCGCCTCGCGGGCCTGGTTGATCACCTCGTCGATCGGGCCCGACAGGTCCGCGTGCAGCTCCTTGGCCGCGCGCGACACCGCCGCCGCGGGGATCTCCAGACCCTTCGCGACCCACTTCGAGCCGTTCTTCAGCTCGGCCTGCCACTCGCCGTCGGCGGTGCCCGTGACCGTGAGGATCAGCTCGACCGTGCGGGTCTTCTTCGCCGTCGCCGCCGTCGCACCCTTCGGGCGGCCGCGCTTCGGCTTGGGGGCCTCCTCGGCAGCCTGCTCGGGCGAACCGGCCGGCTCGGGCGAGCCTTCCGAAGAGGGGGACGCGGACTCGGTGACGGCGGCCTCAGCGGCGGGAACCTCCGGAGCGGAAGCCGGAGCCGAAGCCGTTTCCTCGTCGTGCGTCAGGACATCCACGGTCATCGTCGTGTCGTCTCCTTGCCCGGGGAAGGGGGTGTGGTTCGCGGCACAGCGTAGAACATGCGTTCGAGCCGTGCCACTCGGGGGTCATGACAGAGCCCTCCCGGCGCGAAGCCGGAAGGGCTCTGACGGGGAGAACGCTAGCTCACTCCTCGGACTTGCCCGACTTCAGGCCCGACGAGATCAGGTCCATCACCGACGAGTCGGCGAGCGTGGTGACGTCGCCGACCTGGCGGTTCTCCGCGACGTCGCGCAGCAGCCGGCGCATGATCTTGCCCGAGCGCGTCTTCGGCAGCTCCGGCACGACCATGATCTGCCGCGGCTTCGCGATCGGCCCGATCTCCTTGGCGACGTGGTTGCGCAGCGCCTGGATGGCTTCCTCGCCGCCGTCGACCGCGTTGCCGCGCAGGATGACGAACGCGACGATGCCCTGGCCCGTCGTCGGGTCGGTCGCGCCGACGACCGCGGCCTCGGCCACCGTCGGGTGCGAGACCAGCGCCGACTCGACCTCGGTCGTCGAGATGCGGTGGCCGGACACGTTCATCACGTCGTCGACGCGGCCCAGCAGCCAGACGTCGCCGTCGTTGTCGTACTTCGCGCCGTCGCCGGCGAAGTAGAAGCCCTGCTCCTTGAAGCGCGACCAGTAGGTGTCCTTGAAGCGCTCCTCGTCGCCCCAGACGCCCCGCAGCATCGACGGCCACGGCTTGTCGAGCACCAGGTACCCGCCGCCGCCCGGGCCGACCTCGTTGCCCTGGTCGTCGACGACCTTCGCGGAGATGCCCGGCAGCGCCTTCTGCGCCGACCCCGGCTTGGTCGAGGTGACGCCCGGCAGCGGCGAGATCATGATCGCGCCGGTCTCGGTCTGCCACCACGTGTCGACGATCGGGGTGCGGCCCGCGCCGATGTTCTCGCGGTACCAGATCCACGCCTCGGGGTTGATCGGCTCGCCGACCGAACCCAGCACGCGCAGCGACGACAGGTCGTACTTCTCCGGGATTTCCGCGCCCCACTTCATGAACGTGCGGATCAGCGTCGGCGCGGTGTAGTAGAGGGAGACCTTGTACTTCTGGATGATCTCCCAGTGCCGCCCCTCGTGCGGGGTGTTCGGCGTGCCTTCGTAGACGACCTGCGTGACGCGGTTGGCGAGGGGGCCGTAGACGATGTAGCTGTGACCGGTGATCCAGCCGATGTCCGCGGTGCACCAGTAGACGTCTTCGCCGGCCTTGTGGTCGAAGACGTTGTGGTGCGTGTACGCCGTCTGCGTCAGGTAGCCGCCGGAGGTGTGCAGGATGCCCTTCGGCTTCCCGGTCGTGCCGGACGTGTACAGGATGAACAGCGGGTGCTCGCTGTCGAAGGCTTCCGGCGTGTGCTCTTCGGACTGTCCGTCGACGAGCTCGTGCCACCAGAGGTCGCGGCCGTCGGTCCACGGGACGTCGCCCTCGAGCTGGTCGCCCGTGCGCTTGACGACGATGACCTTTTCGACGGTCTCGGCGCCTTCGAGCGCTTCGTCGACATTGGCCTTCATCGGCGCGGCCTTGCCGCGGCGGAACTGGCCGTCGGAGGTGATCACGATCTTCGCGGCGGCGTCGTCGACGCGGGCCCGCAGCGCCGTCGGCGAGAAGCCGCCGAAGACGACGTTGTGCAGCGCGCCGATCCGCGCGCACGCGAGCATCGCGAAGATGGCCTCGGGAACCATCTGCAGCTGGATCGCCACGACGTCGCCGGCGGTGACGCCGAGGGACGCGAGTGCGTTGGCGGCCTTGGAAACCTCGGTCTTCAGCTCGGCGTAGGTGATGTCCCGCGTGTCACCCGGCTCGCCGACCCAGTGGATCGCGACCTGCTCGCCGTGCCCGGACTCGACGTGCCGGTCGACGCAGTTGTACGCGACGTTCAGCTTGCCGCCGACGAACCACTTCGCGAACGGCGCATTGGTCCAGTCCAGTACCGTGGTCCACTTCGTGTCCCACGTCAGCCGCTCCGCCTGCTTGGCCCAGAACGCTTCGCGATCGGCATCGGCCTCGGCGTAGAGGTCGGCCTTCGCATTGGCCTGGCCAGCGAATTCGTCGCTGGGCGGGAACGTGCGGCTCTCGGTGAGCAGGTTGTCCAGGGCTGGGGACTGCTCGGTCATGGTTGCAAGGCCTCCTGTAGTGCGCCGACATGACGGCTAGCGGCACGCTAGCGACGTTAGTCCGCCTTGTAAAAGGTTGCACCCACGTTGCCCGGTCGTTTCACCGAGCCAGGCGAGCAGCGGTGACTAAGCGTTCGTTCAGCCGGGCCTTCGCCGCCGGCCACTCCGGCGCGAGCATGGAGTAGAGGACGGTGTCGCGCGACGACCCGTCCGGCCGGATCCGGTGTGCCCGCTGGATGCCTTCGCGAAGCGCGCCAAGCCGTTCGATGGCGCGTTGCGAACGGAGGTTGCGGATGTCGGTCTCCCACGCGACCCGTTGCGCGCCAAGGGTTTCGAACGCGTGCGTGAGCAGGAGCAGCTTCGCCTCGGTGTTGAGCCCGGTGCGCTGCCAGTCCGCGCCGATCCACGTGTGGCCGATCGAGAGGATCCGGTGCGCTTCGACGACCTGGTAGTACGACGTCGTCCCGGCGACCCGGCCGGAGGTGACGTCGATCTGCGCGAACGCCCGGCGTGCGGGGTCGGCGAGGGCCTGCTCGACCATCCGTTCCGCGGCCGGAAGATCCCCCGGCTGCCGGATGCTCAGCCACGCCCAGACGCCCGGGTCGGCCCCGGCTTCGAGCAGGCCCTTGGCGTGCTCGAGGGTCAGCGGCTCCAGGCGGACGTGCTCGCCGGACAGGGTCGGTCGGGTGTTCCAGTCGCTCACGTGACCACGGTAAACACGCATTTGGCTTTCCCGGATAGCCAATTTCCGAGCATTGTCAAAGGCCACTTGGGCGTTGCCTATGCTCGGCTGACCACGACGAAGGGCGAGATCGATGGCCGAAGAGCGCGAAGAGCTGAGCTGGGAGCTGTTCGGCACCGCGAGCCGTGAACTGGCTCACACCATCGCCGACGACGGCTTCGCGCCGGACCTCATCCTGTCCATCGCCCGCGGCGGCCTCTTCGTCGCCGGCGCGCTCGGCTACGCGCTCGACGTGAAGAACCTGCACGTGATGAACGTCGAGTTCTACACCGGCGTCGACCAGCGCCTCGACCTGCCGGTGATGCTGCCGCCGGTGCCGAACGTCGTCGACCTCACGAGCAAGAAGGTGCTGATCGCCGACGACGTCGCCGACACCGGCGCCACCCTCAAGCTCGTCCGTGACTTCTGCCTCGAGCACGTCGCCGAGGTGCGCTCGGCCGTCGTCTACGAAAAGCCGCACTCGACGGTCAAGTGCGAGTACGTCTGGCGGCACACGGACCGGTGGATCAACTTCCCGTGGTCGGTCCTGCCGCCCGTGGTGCAGCGCTCGGGGCAGGTGCTCGATGCCTGATCCGCTGAAGCCCCTCCTCGACCTCGAAGGCGTCGCGGCGGCGGCGAAGTCCGCGCAGGACGCGGTGTTCGCGGTCCACCGCCTCCCGGCCAACCTCCGCGGCGGCGCGGCGACGGCGGCGGAAGCGTCGGTGCGCGCGGCGCGGGCGTCCGCCGGCATCGAGGGCGCGAACCCCGAGCTGCCCGCCGACGGCGCGGTCGCGGACCCGGTCCTCGCGGGCGCGCTGCGCGTCGCGGAGACGCTCGAATCCTTGCTGCCGACGTGGCGCCGGGCGCCGCTGCAGGCGTTGGCGCGCTTGCACGTGCTCGCCGCGGCCGACCTCGTCGACGACCTGGATGCCTTGGGGCGCCCGCGGTCCGGCGGCGGCCGGCTCGAGCTGCTGGCCCAGCTGGTGACGGGTGCGACATCGGTGCCGGGCCCGGTCCTGACGGCGGTGGTGCACGGAGAACTGTTGGCGCTCAAGCCGTTCGGCAGCGCGGACGGCGTCGTCGCGCGGGCGGCCGCGCGGCTGACGATGGTCGCGACCGGTCTGGACCCGAAGTCCTTGAGCGTTCCGGAAGTCGCGTTCTTCCGCCGGGTACCTCGTTATCTCGAAGCCGCCGAAGGCTTCGCGAGCGGGGAGCCCGAAGGGGTGCGCGCGTGGCTGCTCTTCTGCTGCGAAGCGTTCGAAGCCGGGGCGCGCGAAGCGAAGTCCATTTCGGACGCGGCTTCCTGAGCCAGAACAGCGTTCAGCAGTCCCGGAAACCGCCGCTGCAGATCGTCGCGGCGCAACACGATCCACCGCCGGCGGCCTTCGACGGTCGTGGTGGTCAACCCCGCTTCGCGCAGCACGCGCCAGTGGTGCGACAGCGTCGCCCCGGTCGCGAGCGGCGCCGTGCTGTCGTGGCTCTCGCGGTGCGGTCCCTGCCCGGCGCGCTGCTGTTCGCGGTGTTCGCGAGCGTCTTCGGCGGGATGCTGATGGTGCCGCAGCAGCACCGGCTCTTCACGATCGCGCCGGACGTCCCGACCGTCGCGCTGGGCGTCAACCGGACAGCTTCGCCGACCACTTCTCTTCGATCCGCCCGAACCGCCACACCGCGAGTGCGATGACCCACGTCACCACGAACAGCCCGACGATCCCGAACCCGACGTAGTCCAGGTCCACCGAGGCGATCGCGGCCAGCGGCCCGGACGTGATGGCCAGCTTTTCGGCGAGGATCGAGACCAGCTCGATGGTCCCGATGACGAACGCGACGGCGACCGACAACGCCGTCACCGTGATGTTGTAGAAGATCTTGCGCACCGGCTTCGCGAACGCCCAGCCGTAGGCGAAGTTCATGAAGCAGCCGTCCACGGTGTCGAACAGGCTCATCCCGGCCGCGAACAGGATCGGCAGCACGAGGATCGCGTACCAGGGCAGGGCGAACGTCGCGGCGCCCGCGGCCAGCACCAGCAGCCCGATCTCGGTCGCGGTGTCGAAACCCAAGCCGAACAGCACCCCGACCGGGTAGATGTGCCACGGCTTGCGCACGGCCTTCGTCGCCCCGCGCAGCAGCCGGTTCATGACGCCGCGGTTGTCCAGCTGGTGCTCCAGCGCGGCTTCGTCGAAGTCGCCGTGGCGCATTCTCTTGAAGACCCGAAGGATGCCGATCAGCACGACGAGGTTGAGGATCGCGATCACGTACAGGAACACGCCGGACACCGACGTGCCGATGAGGCCGGTGGCGTTGTGCAACGCCGACGAGTCGTCCTCGACCTGCCCGGCCAGCGCGCGGACGCCCAGCGACAACAGCAGGCACAGCGCGAACACGATCGTCGAATGCCCGAGGGAGAACCAGAACCCGACCGACAGCGGCCGCTGGCCGTCGGCCATCAGCTTGCGGGTCGTGTTGTCGATCGCCGCGATGTGGTCGGCGTCGAACGCGTGCCGCATGCCGAGCGTGAACGCCGTGACGCCCAGCCCGATCCCGAACACGCCGGTCGTGCCCAGCGCGTAGTGGTGGGGTGCGACGAAGACCGCCAGCACCACCCAGCCCACGACGTTGAGGAGCAGGACGAACCCCGCCATCCCGCCGATGGACACCCACTCGCGGCGCGAAAGCCCGCGCCGCGAGTCGTCCGTCCCCGCCATCGCCCACCCGCCTTCCCTCATCTGAGAGGTTAGACAGGTGAGCAGATGAAGAGCAATCAGCTGGCGCGCACGCGCACCAGGTCCAAAGCCTTGCGGACATGTCCGCCCGACGTGTGCAACGCCTTCGCCGCGCTCGTGACGTCGACACCCGACAGCAGGTGCACCAGCGCCACCTTGAGGTCGCCCCCGGCCTCGGTGAGCGCGTCCGAGCAGTCCGCCATCGTCATGCCGGTGGCTTCCTGCAGGATCCGGATGGTCCGGCCGCGCAGCTTCGCGTTCGTCGCCCGCATGCTGACCATCAGGTTGGAGTAGGTCCGGCCCAGCTTGATCATCGTCGCCGTGGAGAACGACGTCAGGATCATCTTCTGCGCCGTGCCCGCCTTCATCCGGGTCGAGCCGGCGATCGCCTCCGGACCGGTGTCGACGGCGATGAGCACGTCGACGCCCGCGGGCTTGGCGGCCTTCGGGTTGCCCGAGACCAGGCCCGTCCGGGCACCCTGGCGCGACGCCGCGGCCAGCGCACCCAGCACGTACGGCGTCCTGCCCGACGCCGTGAGTCCCAGCACGAAGTCGCCCGGCTGGACCATCGCGGCCATCTCGGCCGCGCCGGCCCCGTCGTCGTCCTCCGCGTTTTCGACGGCGCTGCGCAGGGCCTTCTCGCCGCCGGCGTGATGCGCGATGAACCAGTCCGCCGGCACGTTGAACGTCGGCACCAGCTCGGCCGCGTCCAGCGTGGCCAGGCGCCCCGACGTGCCCGCGCCGACGTAGTGCACGCGCCCGCCCGCCCGCAGGGCCTCGACCGCGTAGTCCACCGCGCGCGCCACCTGGGGCAGCACCGCGGCGACCGCACCGGGGACCGTGCGGTCCTCGGCGTTGATCGCGCCCAGGATCCCCGCGGTGGACATCAGGTCGATGTCCGTGGTGCGGGGATTGCGGGTTTCGGTCGGCGAATCGACGTGCACCGCCTGCGTGGGGACGGTCATCATGCGCCTCACATTTTCTCCGGTCATTACTTGCCGGTTTCCCGCGGACGGCGACGACCGTCCGGCCTGACCCCCAAGCGGTGCGAGCCGACCGCGTCCCTGGTCGCGTCCAGGGCGCTGACCGACGCGTCCATGTGCCGCTGTGCGACGCCGATGAACAGGCAGTCGATGACGGTGAGCTGGGCGATGCGGCTCGCCGTCGCTCCCGAACGGAAGGTGGTTTCCCGCGCCGCGGTCGTCAAAACGTAGTCGGCGACCTCGGTGATCGGGGAGCGCGGGAAGTTCGTCACGGCGATGGTGATCGCGCCGTGCTCGCGCGCCACCCGCAGCGCCTCGACGGTGTCGGTGGTCGCGCCGGTGTGCGAGACGCCGATCGCGACGTCACCGGGGCTCAGCACCGCGGCCGAGGTGAGCATGATGTGCGTGTCGGACCACGCGAAGCACACGCGGCCGATCCGGTGCAGCTTCTGCTGCAGGTCCGCGGCGACGAACGCGCTCGCGCCCACGCCGTAGACGTCCACGCGGCCGGCGTTCGCGACGAGCTCGATCACGCGCTCCAGCGTGGCGACGTCGAGCTGGTCGGCGGTCTCTTCCACGGCGCGCGCGTCGGCGAAGCTGACCTTGCCGATGACGGCGGCCAGGTCGTCCTCCGGGCCGATCTCGCCGCCGAGGTTGCGGGTGGTCCGCGCCTCGGTGCGGGCGGTGTCCGCGGCCAGCGCGATGCGCAGCTGCGGGTACCCGCCGACGCCGACGGCCTTGCAGAACCGCGTGACGGTCGTCTCGCTCGTGTTGGCGGCCAGCGCCACCTCGGTGATGCTCCGTCTGGCCACCGCGGCCGGATCCTCGAGCACCACCTTCGCCACGCGCTGCTCGGCGCGGGCCAGACCGGGGAGCAGGGACCGGATCCGGACCAGCGGGCTGGCGTCCGCGTCCCGCACGGCCGGCTGGACCGATACGGGCTCGGACGGTGCCGTGCCGACTACGGATTCGGTATCACTCACCGTCGGAAAGTTACTAACCGTTGGCATCTGCGACAAGGCTACCCACACCCTTCGGTCGGATCGCAACCCGTCCGTGTCTGCGGATCTGGATTTGCGATTAATCACTGACCAGAAAGTCGCCAACCAGGTCGGTCTTGTTAACGAGGTCAAGCTAACGACTTGGCAACTTAGTGTCGCGGTGCAAACGGCAAGGAGACGGTAAATTCGGCCATAAGTTAGACGGTCGGCGACGGCGCCGTCACCTTGAGCTCAAGTGCCAACCCTCCGCGACGAACGCGGCGGGGTTTCGTTCACCGTCGAGGAGCGATCGGCCGCTCTCGGTGACTTTCACACCGTCGACCGAAACACCGCGGCCCGTGTAGTTCGGATCGGTGCTGTAACGCCAGCGCAGGCTCACCGAGGTGCCGCGCGGAAGCGTGCCCGCCGCCCGCCACCAGGCACGGTGCCCGTGCCCGGAGAGCGACGTCACATCTCCGGAGGGTGCACCCGGGCCGGATACCGATAGCGCGATCGGTTGCCAGTTCACCCCGTCGGTGGACGCCTGCAGCTGAAGTGGATCAGTGCTTCCCTCGGTGTCCACGAAGGCGTAAAAGGTCACGCGCGCTTGATCACTTTGCGTAGTAAAGGGACCGGTACTCAGTGTAGCGACACTCGCGTTACCCAGCGTGCTCGTCCAGGCGTCCTTCCCCGCCTTGGGCTCGACGGCCATCGCCCTGGCCAGCGACGTCGCCCACACCTGACGCGCGGTGTTGATCGAGCCCCAGTTCCGGGTCGGGTGCACGCGGTTGGTCAGCAGGATCGCGAAGGAGCGCGACTCGGGGTCGATGACCAGCGTCGTCCCGGTGAAGCCGGTGTGCCCGGCCGTGACCGGGGAGGCCAGCGCGCCCATGTACCAGGGCTGGTCGAGCTCGAAGCCGAGGCCGTGCGCGTCGTCCGGGAACTGCTGGTTGTAGTTGGTCAGCATCATCTGCCGCACGGTGTCCTCGCGGAGGATCCGGTGCCCGCGGTAGCTGCCGCCGTTGAGCATCGTCTGAGCGAGGACGGCCATGTCGTTCGCGGTGCTGAACACGCCCGCGTGCCCGGCGACGCCGCCGAGTGACCACGCGTTCTCGTCGTGCACGCTGCCGCGGACCATCCCGCGCGGCGGGTTGGCCTCGTACTCCGTCGCGGCGATCCGGTTCAGCTTCGACGCGGGCGGGTTGTACCCGGTGTCGACCATGCCGAGCGGCGCGGTGATCCGGTCGTGGACGACCTTGTCGAGGGTCTGCCCGGTCAGCTTCTCGACGATGAAACCGAGGGTGAGCAGGTTGATGTCGGAGTACAGGTAGGTCGTGCCCGGCTTGTTCTTCAGCGGGCTGTCGAGCACGGCCTGCCGCCGCGAGGGGATGTCCGGGTAGCCGGCCCACAGCGACGGGATCGGGTCGGCGTCGAACCCGGAGACGTGCGTGAGCAGCATCTTGACCGTGATGGCGGCCTTGTCGCCCGTGGCGAACTCCGGGAAGAACCGGCTCACCGGGGTGTCGATGGTGAGCTGCCCGCGTTCGACCAGCTGCAGCACGGCGATCGAGGTGAACAGCTTCGAGATCGACGCCATGTCGAAGATGGTGTCGTTCTGCATGGGGACCTGCTGGGCGGGAGGCAGCTCTGTGCCCGCGGCGTCGGCGTACCGCAGCGCGCCGCCGACGGCGTAGCGGTCGACGACCACGCCGTCGTGGGCCAGCAGGCCGACCGCGCCGGAGAAGTGCGGGTGCCCGGTCGCGTCCGGTTTCGTCCAGCTCGCCAGGAAGTCCTCGGCGGCCTTCAGCGGCGCCGGGTCGAGGTTGACCTCCTGCGGCCGTCCGTCGCGCAGGGTCGTCCACGGCGCGGCGAAGCCCTGCTGCGGCCGGTCGAAGCGGCCGGCGTCGTCGTGGCGTCCGATGGCGCTGGCTCCCGAATCCGACACAGTCAACGTGGTCAGCGCGACCAGCACTCCGGTGGCCGCGGCGATGACCTTCCTAGCACGCACGGAGTTCCCCCTCAGCGGTAGAGCAGGTAGTGACGACGTCTGCGGTCGAACTCGGCGAGCTCGGCCCGCCAGGCCCCGGTGACCTCGTCGACGCCCGCACCGGCGTCGACCATGGTCCGCAGCCGGTCGGACCCGGAGAGCTTGTCGATGTAGTTGTCCGGGCGCCAGGCGAAGACGTCCGGGTGCAGCGCCTTCGCCGTCACGAGCATGGCGACCGCGGTGCGGATGGCGTCGAAGACGCGCGGGTCGTCGACGCCGACCTGCACGCCTCCACAGGTCTGGTTGACGAACTTGCTGAACGTCGGCACGAAGTAGATCTCGCGGAACTTCGCCCCGGGCAGCCGCAGGTCTTCGAGCTTCTCGCGCCAGCGCCAGTCGAGCCCGGGCGCGCCGATGATCTCGAACGGCCGGGTCGTGCCGCGGCCTTCGGAGAAGACCGTGCCTTCGAACATGCCGGTGCCGGGGTAGACGAGCGCCGTGTCCGGCGTCGGCATGTTCGGGCTCGGCAGCACCCAGTTCAGGCCGGTCTGCGCGAAGAGCGTGTCGCGCTGCCAGCCGCGGACCTGCACGACGTCGAGGTGCGCGAGCTGGACGCCTTCGCCGGGTAGGAACTCCTCGGCGAAGAAGCGGGCCAGCTCGCCGACGGTCATGCCGTGCTGCTGGACGATCGGTTTCCGGCCGATCCCCGAAGCGAACTTCGGGTCGAGCAGCGGGCCGGCCGCCCGGCCGCCGATCGGGTTCGGCCGGTCGAGCACGACGAAGGCGGCGTTCGTCTTCGCGGCGGCCACCATCGCGGTGTAGAGCGACCAGATGTAGGTGTAGAAGCGCGCGCCGACGTCGGCGATGTCGAAGACGACCGTGTCGACGCCAGCTTTGGTGAACAGCGTCGCGAGCTTCGTCGCGTCGACGCCGTACGCGTCGTACACGGGCACGCCCGTGCGCGGGTCCGTGTAATCGCCTTCGGAGCCGCCGGCCTGCGCGCTGCCGCGGAAGCCGTGCTCGGGCCCGAAGGCCGCGACCGGCTTGACGCCGGCCGCGACCATCGAGTCGACGATGTGGTCGCCGTTCAGCAACACGCCGGTCGGGTTCGACAGGACGCCCAGCTTGCGGCCCCCGAAGGACCGCCAGCCCTGGGCGGCCAGCTGCTCCGCGCCGGTGAGGACCCTCGTCGGACGGGCTTGCTGTTGGGGCTCGGCTCCGGCCACCGCGGAGCCGCCCGCCAGGGCCGGGACGGCGAGCGCGCCCGCGCCGAGGAAGTGGCGCCGGTTCAGGCTCACCAGGTCAGCCCGTGGCCGAAGGGGTACTTGACGGTGTGCACGTCGGCGCCCGCCGGGATGTCGACCGGCAGCTTCCCGACCGGCTTCGTCTCGCCGAGGATCACCTTGGCCAGGGCTTCGAGCGTCGGCCCGATGTAGCCGTAGGTCGCCAGCCAGGTCTGCACGGCGCTCGGGTAGCCGGCGTCGTACGGGATCTGCGCGGCGACCGCGACGACCGGCTTTCCGGTGGCCTGCAGCGCGTTCAGCAGCTTGGTCTGCAGGGGGAAGCCGCCGATGTTGTTGGTCAGCACGACGACCAGGTCGACGTTCTTGGCGTTGGCCACCGACTGCGCGATCTGGGCGTCCGTCGGGGCCTGACCGGTCTGGTACGCCGTCGCGGCCGTGCCGTGTGCGGTCAGCTTCTGTGCGAGCGTCGCCGTCGTGGAGACGCCCCAGCCGGTGACGAGCGCCGTGGCGGGCTTCTGCTTCAGCGGCAGGAAGCCGGCGTCGTTCGCGATCGCCGTGATGCCGCGGTCGGCGATGTCCTGCGCGGTGGCGACGTGCGCCGGCGTGCCGACGGTCTTCATGACCCGGTTCGGGTCGACGAAGGGCGCGAAGAGCATGCCGCTCTTGAACTTGAGCTTCAGCACGCGCAGCACGCTCTGGTCGATCCGCTGCATCGGGATGTCGCCGGTCTTGACGGCGTTGAGCACCGAGTTGATGGCGACGTCGAGGTGCACCGGCATGAGCAGCTGGTCGACGCCCGCCTTGAGCGCGAGGACGGGGATCTCGGCGTCGCTGTGCATCTCGCGCACGCCCTGCATCTCGAGGGAGTCGGTGATGACGACGCCGTTGTAGCCGAGTTCGTTCCGCAGCTTGCCGGTGACGATCGGCTTCGACAGCGTGGCGGGTTCGAGCGACGGGTCGAGGCTGGGGAACTGGATGTGCGCCGTCATGATCGAGTCGATGCCGGCCTTGATGGCGGCCTTGAACGGCGGCACGTCGGTCGCCCGCCACTGGTCCTCGGTGCTGTCGATCCGCGGCAGCCCGGTGTGGCTGTCGGTCGGCGCGGCGCCGTGGCCGGGGAAGTGCTTCGCGGTCGCGGCCACGGACTTCTGGAAGCCCCCGACCTCGGCGGTGACGAAGTCGCTGGCCAGGCCGGGCTGCCCGGCGAAGGACCGGACGCCGATGACCGGGTTCACGGGGTTGGAGTTGACGTCGGAGTCGGGCGCGAAGTCCTGGTTGATGCCGACGGCCCGCAGCTCCTGGCCGAGGATGGTCGCGGCGTTCGTCGCGCGGCTCGTGTCCCGGCCGGCGGAGATGGCCATGGCGTTCGGGAACTCGGTGGCCGGCGCGCCCATCCGGGTGACGGTGCCACCCTCCTGGTCGGCGGCGACCTGCAGCGGGATGTGCGCCCCGCTGGTGATGGCGGCCTTCTGGAGGCCGTTGGACAGCTTCGCCACCTGGACGGGGTCGTCGAAGTTGTCGCGGGTGTCGTTGTTGAAGTAGATGACGCCGCCGAGGTGGTACTTCCGGACGACCTGAGCGGGGGTGTCGACCCCGAAGTCGGTCTGGTTCTTCGGGTTCACCTCGTCGGCCGACTTGCCGTTCACCCACGTCACGAACAGCTGCCCGACTTTTTCTTCGAGCGTCAGCCCCCGCAGCACCTGCGACGCCGCGGCTTCCGCCTGCGCGTCGGCGCTCACCCGCGGTGCGCTCGCCGCGGTCGCGACACCCACACCGGTGAGGGCGAGCACCCCCGCGACGGGCAGGGCGAGCGCATGGAACCTCCGATTTCGGGTCGTCACGACCAGCCTCCCAGAAAGTTGCGGGCGCCCGGCGGACGTCAGAAGTCCACTCGGAGGCGCCAGTATCGGGAAGCTACTCACCGAATCCGTCGATGTCCATCGACCGACCGCACGAACGGTCCAGTCGTACCCGGATCGGTAGGAAAGTCGCCGTTCGCAACATGTGCATCGGCCGAACGGCCTGCGGACCACCTCGGCGACTGGGCTGTACCCGGCTTTCTCACCGCCGGGCTTTCCGCATAGACGAGGCGGCGCCCGTGACCCCGAAGGGTCAACGGGCGCCGCCTGCAAGCGCGAACTTCTCGGGCGACCAAGCGTGCAACTCTGGTCGTACCTACATGGACTCGGCGTGTGGCGTCCCACTACGCAGTCCCTAGACGACGAGCCTCCCGCGGCGCGCTGCGCGTGGGTACCCGGAGTCCGCGCACGGAGGTTTGCCGGGGTGGAACAGGCTTCTCTTCTACCTGCTCCCTGGCCGACCGAACGTCCGCACCTACTTTCTACGCCGTGAGCCCGGTCACTTCAAGTGCGCGGATGGGTGCACCGGTACAGAGGCTGGATCGGGTGACACCGGCACCCTGCGCGACGGACAATTCGGGGCTGGGCCAAGCAAAGCGGAGGCCCTGCGGCCGTGTGGGTGGCGGCTGATCGGCTATCGGGACCGACGGCGACGGTTGAGGCCGTACCAGGTCGCCCCGGCCGCCACCGCGCCGACGCCGAGCGCGACCATTCCCGCCGACCGGGCCGGGAGCCGGCTGCGCAGCGACATCGGCCGCTCGAAGGCCAGGATCGGCCACCCGCGCTCGAGGGCCTCGCGCCGCAGGAGCTTGTCCGGGTTGACCGCGTGCGGGTGCCCGACGACCTCGAGCAGCGGGATGTCGGTGCTCGAATCGGTGTAGGCGAAGCACTCGGCGAGGTCGTAGCCGTGGGTCGCGGCGAGCTGCTTCGCGGCGACGGCCTTGTTGGCGCCGTAGCAGTAGAAGTCGACTTCGCCGGAGTAGCGGCCGTCGACGATCTGCATCCGCGTCGCGACGCTGCGGGTCGCGCCGAGCATTTCCGCCACCGGCGCGACGACCTCCTCGCCGGTCGCCGACAGCACGATGACGTCGTGCCCGTCCTCGCGGTGGCGCGCGATCAGCTCCGCCGCCTCCGCGTACACGAGCGGGTCGACGACGTCGTGCAGGGTTTCGCGGACGATCGCCGAAACCTGGGCGACGTCCCAGCCCGCGCACAGCGCGGAAACCTCGGCCCGCAGCCGCTCGGTCTTGTTTTCGTCGGCGCCGGCGAGCGAAAACACCAGCTGCGCGTAGGCGCTGCGCAACGCGGCGCGACGGTTGATCAATCCTTCTTTCAGCAAGGGCTTGCTGAACGCCAGCGCGCTCGACGAGGCGATGATCGTCTTGTCCAGGTCGAAGAACGCGGCCACCGCGTGCTCCGGGCCCGGCTTCCGGATGCGCGACGGCGCACTGCTCGGTTCGGCCACGTGCCCAGGATAGGAGCTTGATCGCGGCGCGTCCCGTTGATCCACCACCCGCGCGGCGCGGCGGGCGGAAAATCCATGACAGGAAGGCACTTCCGGCGCGCTGTGCCGTTATCGAACTGTGTGCCTCGCCCGGCGCGCGAACCGGCCACCGGCGGAGTTACAGTGATGGAGCCCGGTGTCCAACCGGGCCGGTTCAGTCCGACCCCCCGGGGCTGAACCCACGGCGGCCCCCGTCCCTCCCCCCTGGCGGGGGCCGCCCTCTTAACTTTCCTCTTACCTTTCGGTTCGGCCCTTCGGCGCGCGCCGATTTGCCTTCCTCTTACCTTTCTCGGTTCCGTTTCCCCAGGCGGTCTCGCGCATTCTTCGATTTGGTCGAAACCTTCGAATGCGGGTATTCGTCCGGCTTTCCCGCCGCACGTGCGTCGCGGGCGGGCGCGATCTTGCCACACCCCACCGGCAGAACCGGCTCCCGAGCCGCCCGCCGGGCCCCAGTTGTCCACAACACCCCGGTTGTCCACAGCCGCCCGTCCGACCCGTTGCGCCCCCGAGCCGCCGCCCGCGACGGTGGAACCCGGGCCACCCACGGCCCGCACCGACGACGGGGGAGGAACACATGACGGGGGAACGACCGCTCGTGGTCGCCGCGGACGAAACCGTGCTCGACGAAATCCTGCGCGTGGCCGCGGTCGCGGGCTGCGAGCTCGACCGGGCACCGGACCTGACGGCGGCCCGCGGCCACTGGGCCAGAGCGCCGCTGGTGGTGCTCGACGAAGAAGCCGCGCGGCTGCCACCCGTGCTGCCCAGGCGGGCCGGGATCCTCCTGGTCTGCAAGGGCAGTCCGGGGCCGCGGACGTGGGAGAGCGCGTTCCGCGGCGGCGTCGAGCGCGTGATCTCGTTGCCGGACGAGGAGACCGAGCTCGCGGGCGCCTTCGCCGACGTCGTCGAGACCCCGGCGGAGGAAGCCGGCCTGGTGCTCGGCGTGGTCGGCGGTCGGGGCGGCGCGGGCGCGTCCGTCTTCGCCGCGGCGCTGGCGCTGGCGGCCGACCGGGAGCCGGGCGGCGCGCTGCTGGCCGACTGCGATCCCCTCGGCGGCGGGCTGGACCTGTTGCTGGGACTGGAAAAGACCCCGGGGCCACGCTGGTCGGAGGTCCGGCTGAGCGGCCGCGTCTCGGTGTCGTCGCTCGCGGCGGCGCTCCCGCAGCGAAGGCATCGCGGAGGCAGCTTGCCGGTGCTGGCCTGCGGCCGGCAGGGCGAAGGCCCCGCGGTCGAGTCCCTGTCGGCGGTCCTCGCGGCCGGCCGCCGGTCGGGCCGCACGGTGGTCTGCGACCTCCCGCGCGCACTGGGCGACGCGGCGGCGGAAGCGGTCGCGGTGGCCGACCTCGTCGTGCTGCTGGTGCCGGTGGAGTTCCGCGCCTGCATGGCGGCGAAACAGGTGCTGCGGCAACTCTCGGCGTTGACGGCCCGCCTCGGCGTGGTCGCGTGTGGACGGTCCAGCACCGGCGTCGCGGCAGACCGGACGGCCGGCCTCCTCGGCCCGCCGCTGCTGGCATCGATGGAGCCCGAGCGCGGCCTGGCAACAGCAATCGAGCGCGGCGAGTTCCCGGCCAAACCGGCGGGCCCCCTGGCAACAGCGGCAGCAGAGATCCTGACGGTGGCACGCCGCGAAGCCCGGGCGGCAGCCCGATGAGCGCCGGCCTCCACCCGCCGGCCCCACCGATCAGGGTGGCCCAGCTCCTGCTGCCCACGGTCCTGGCGCTAGCCGGCCGCGGCCCCCAGAGCGCGGCGAACTTCCTGACGGTGCTGGCAGGCACCCGCGTGACGGCCCACGCGGGTAACACCCCGGCGACGGGAGTGCGACGGTGACCACCGACTTCGTCGACCGCCGCCATGCGCGAGAACTCGTGCTGCCCACGACCATCGCCGGCCGCGGCCCGCTGAGCGCGGTGAATTTCTTGACCGTGTTGGCGGGCACTCGTGTGACGGCCCACTTCGGTGACCGCCGCTCAGTAGCGGAGCTTCCGCTGTCCACGGCCATCGCCGGCCGCGGCCCGGTGAGCGCGGCGAACCTCCTGACGGTGCCGACAGGCACTCGTGTGACGGCCCGCTCCGGTGACCGCCGCTCAGTAGCGGAGCTTCCGCTGTCCACGGCCATCGCCGGCCGCGGCGCGGTAAGCGCGGCGAACCTCCTGACGGTGCCGACAGGCACCGGCGTGACGGCCCGCTCCGGTGACCGCCGCCCGTTAGCGGAGCTTCCGCTGCCCACAGCCATCGCCGGCCGCGGCCCGGTAAGCGCGGCGAACCTCCTGACCGTGCTGGCCGGCACCCGCGTGACGGCCGACTCCGGCGATACCCCGGCCACGGGGGTGAGACCGTGACCACCGACTTCGTCGACCGCGTCCGCAACCGTCTCGCCGGCGACCGTCGCCAAGCCGATCCGGTCGCCGTCGCGACGGCCGTCCGGGCCGAAGCCGGCGGCGCACTCGGCCACGACGCGGTGCTGGATGCGGCCCGCCGGGCCCGCGACGAGTTCGTCGGCGCCGGCCCGTTGGCCCCGCTCCTGGAGAACCCGGCGACGACCGACGTGCTCGTCACCGGGCCGGCCGAGGTCTGGACGGACGGCCCGGAAGGCCTGACCCGCACCGGCATCCGGTTCCAGGACGAAGAAGCCGTCCGCCGGCTGGCCCAGCGCCTCGCGCTGGCGGCCGGGCGCCGCCTCGACGACGCACAGCCCTATGTGGACGGCTGGCTCCCCGGGGCCGGCCCCCACGGCCGCATCCGCGTGCACGCCGTGCTCCCACCGGTCGCGGCGAACGGCACGTGCCTGTCGCTGCGCGTCCTCCGCCCGGCGTCGCATGACCTGGCTTCGCTGCAGGAACTCGGCGCGTTCGACGAGAACGGCGCGAAGGTGCTGCGGTCGGTCGTCTCCCGCCGAATGGCGTTCCTCGTCACGGGCGGCACGGGCGCGGGCAAGACGACCCTCCTGGCCGCGCTGCTCGGCGCGGTCGACCCGGCCGAGCGGATCGTGTGCGTCGAGGACGCCGGCGAGCTGCACCCGGCGCACCCGCAGTTCGTCAGCCTCGTCGCCCGGCCGGCCAATGTGGAGGGTGCGGGCGCGGTGGGCCTGCCGGAGCTCGTCCGCCAGGCCCTGCGCATGCGACCCGACCGCCTGGTGGTCGGCGAGGTCCGCGGCGCCGAGGTGGGCGCGCTACTGGCGGCGATGAACACGGGCCACGACGGCGGCGCGTGCACGGTCCACGCCAACTCCCCGGCCGAGGTGCCGGCCCGCATGGAGGCACTGGCCGCACTGGGCGGCTTGGGCCGTGACGCGGTCCACAGCCAGCTCGTCGCGGCGATCCGCGTGGTCCTCCACATGCGTCGCGACCCTGGCGGCAGGCGACGCCTTGCCGAAGTGGGGGTGCTGCGGCCCGAACACGGCCGCGCCCGAGTCGTCCCGGTGTGGCGCGCGGGCCGCTGGACGGTCGACCGCCACCTCTTCGTCACGACGGGAGCGATCGCATGCTGAGCCCGCTCCACTTCCCAGGCCGGAGGCCGCGATGATCACCCCGTGGTTCCCGCTGTGCGTGGGAGCGGCGTTGGCGTGCTGGCCCGCGGCCCCGAGCCGTCTCCAGGCCGCGCTCGAGCCACCGGCGACGTTCCGCTTCCCCGACGTGTGGCGCGTACTCCGATGGCTGCTCCCCGCGGCCGTGGCGGGCCTCCTGGCAGGCGCGGGAGGAGCGATTGCGGCGGGAGTCCTGACGCTGGCCTGGCACCAAGAGCGGCAAGCCCATCGCCGCACGGCCGCGGAAACAGAGCTGGCAGCCCACACGGCAACGGCCCTGCGCACGATGATCTCGGAGCTGCGTTCCGGCGCCCACCCGGTGACGGCGGCAGAGGCAGCGGCCGAGGTGGTCCCAGCGCTGGCAAAGGATCTGCACGCGCTGGCCACATCGGCCCGCCTGGACGGAGAGCTGAAGGCACCGGCCCTCCCCGAACTGGCGACGGCGTGGACATTGGCCAAGCGCCACGGCCTCCCGATGGCAGAGGTCCTGCAAGCCACCCACCGCGACGCGGAGGCAAGGCTGACATCAGCCCGCCGAACCCGCGCGAAGCTGGCAGGCCCCCAAGCAAGCGCGGCGGTCCTCACCGGCCTCCCAGCGCTGTGCGTGCTGCTCGGTCAGGTGATGGGCGCATCCCCGCTGCAGGTCCTGACAGACAGCGCACCGGGCCAGCTGCTCTTGGTGGCGGGCAGCATCCTGCTCTGGGCGGGAACAGCATGGTGCAGGGCATTAACGAGCCGGGCGAACCTCCGATGACCGCGACCGCCCTCCTTCTCTGCGCCGCGGCTCTCCTCATCTGGCCGACCGACTCGGCCGCCGCGAGGCGATTCGCCTGGCTGTCCGGCACCCCAGCCCCCGAACCCCCCAAGTGGCCCCGAGCGATCCCCCACCTCGCGACCACCGTCGGCGGCATCTCGACGGCAATCCTCATCGGCGGATTGCCCGGCGTGGTCGTGGGCGCCCTGGTAACCGCCGCCGGGTGGTGGGCCATTCGCCGCACTCGGCAGCCGCGCGCACCCACCCTCGGCACAGCGGCCAAGCTCCGGCTCGCTGGAACGCTGGATCTCCTCTCGGCCTGCCTCCGTGCCGGACTGCCGGTGCCCTCGGCGCTCGACGCGGTAGCCGACACCGCGCCGACCGAGGCGGGCGCGGCCCTCCGTTCGACCGCCGGCCTGCTCGCCCTCGGCTCCACCGCCGAGGAGGCCTGGGCACCGGTGCAAACCGTCGCGGGGTTCGGCGAACTGGCGGCCGCGGCGATCCGGACATCCCGTTCCGGGGCCGCGTTCGCCACGGCGGCCGCCGACCTCGCCGGACGGTTCCGCGACGAGCTCGCCACCGAAGCGGAGGAACGCGCGGAACGAGCCGGCGTGGCCCTGGCACTGCCCGTCGGCCTGTGTTTCCTGCCGGCCTTCTTCTGCCTGGGCGTGCTGCCGGTCGTGATCGGCCTGGCCGGACGTCTCGGCCCGCTCTTCTGACCACCGACAAGTACTGAAGGGAAACCCATGCGCGCGCCCCGCTCCGACGACGGTTCCACCACGGTCGAGTACGCGATCGTCACGGTCGCCGTCGCGGCTTTCGCGGCCGTCCTCTACACGCTCCTCACCGGCGACTCGGTCGTCTCGTGGCTGACGAACCTGGTCATGAAGGCCCTGACGGTGCCGTCGTGAGCCGAAGAGACGAAGGGGCGGTGACGGTCGAAGCAGCTCTCGGCCTGGCCGGTCTCACGCTGGTGACGGTCCTCTTGGTCGCAGGCCTCACGGTCCTGACGAGCCAGCTCCGCTGCACGGACGCGGCCCGCGAGGCAGCGCGGCTGGTGGCCAGAGGCCAGCCCCAAGAGGCGGCGTCGGCGGTCCACCAGATCGCCCCACCGGGCGCGAACCTCGCCATCCGCCACGACGGCGACGCGATAACGGTCGAGGTGAGCGCCCACCCAGCGGGCGGCCTACTGCCGTCGATCAACCTGAACGCAACGGCGTACGCGGTGGCCGAACCGGGAACGGAGGCCGCCGATGCGCCCGGCTGACGAAAGCCCGGACAGCGGCGTGGCCACCATCTGGACGGCGATGGCGGTGGCCGCACTGACCGGAGTAGCGGTCCTCGGCTGCTGGCTAGCGGCCGCGGTCCTCGCCCGTCACCGAGCGGAGACAGCCGCCGACCTGGGCGCACTCGCAGCGGCCTCACACGCGGCAGAAGGCCCAACCCAGGCCTGCGAGCGCGCGAGGTGGATCGCGGACCGCATGGCGGTCACGCTGGTGACGTGCAGATGGCAGCAACTGGACGCCTTCGTAGAGGTGCAGGCACCGGGCCTGACATTCGGCGGCCTGCCCGGCCCCTCCGCCAGGGCCCGAGCCGGACCCACCGGCCAGCCGCCGTGACGGCTGGGTGACCAGGGGCTCGCCGGACTCACCGACCAGCTGCCGAGACCAGCTGGTCAGCGAGGCGCGCCGACCAATCGGCTGGCCACCGTGGCCGGCGTCGGCCAGAGCCGAGCCGCCCCACCCGGGCAATCCGCCTGCACCACCGCCCGGGCGGCGCCACCACGACCACCGGTGCCACCACGACTACCGGCGCTACCACGACCACCGGCGCCACCTCACCGTGGCCGCCGACCGCTCACCGGGACCCTCACGTGCCGCCCGCTCGGCGGACGCCGACCGGTCGGTATGCCACGGTGACCGGCTGATCCGTCCGGGCGGACGATAAGTGGCCAATTGTCACGGGCAGCGGTCGGTAGTGCACGGCGAGCGGTCGAACACGCTGCTCACCTGGGCCGATACCCCGCGCGAAAGCCGCCGCCCAGCCGATCAACAAGGTCCCGCTCCTGGGGATTCGCACGACGAACGGTCTGTGGGCGGCTGCCGCTCACCGTCGATCCGCAGCCGCCGGGTTCGGTCGGGCCGTAGGGACTACCGGGCGTTCATCGCCGCGTAACCACCGGTTGTCGCGCGGGGGTTCCGGGCAATGTGCAACTTGCCGTTAAGTGAGATGTGCGACACCACGGCAGGGTCCCAGCGGGTCGCGGAGAACCGGAACCTAAGGCAGGAAAGACAATGTTGGACGCGAATTGGCCGGACAGCTGGCGCGGCGCCTTCCGCATCGAACTGCGGGCGGAGGCGATCGGTCTCGCCTGGCGTGGCTGGCCGGTGCTCCCGGGCGTCAACCCCGCTCCGCTCACCGAAGGCGACGACCTCACCTGGCGCCGTCCGGTCCCGGCCAGTGACGCCTGGCGCGAGCAGATCGGCACCCACGCCCACGAGGTCGCCACCTGGTTCTCCGACCGGACCCACAGCCTCCTCGTCGCCACCGGCACCGTCCTCGACGCCATCGAGGTCGACGACGAACTCGGCAAGCGCGCCTGCCGCCTGCTGCGCGCCATCGGGCACCCCGCCCCGATCATCGCGCTGCCGAACGGCCGGTGGCTCTTCCTCACCACCGTCGCCGACCACGTGCCGGCCGAGCTGGCCGCCCGCCCGTCGATCCAGTGGCACGGCAAGGACAGCTGGATCCCGCTGCCGCCGTCGCCGTTCCAGCACGGTGTCGTGCACTGGCGCGTGAAGCCCGAGGTCTGCGGCTGGCAGCTGCCGGACGCCGCCGAGGTGCACGACGTGCTCGTCCGCGCCCTGGCTGGTGCCGAAGCCCCGCAGCTGGTCCAGTCCACCGCGGCCTGAACCACCCGAACCACCGCCGACGGCCGGTCCCAGCCCGGCCGAGGCGGAGCACGGCACAACTCCATGAACCACCATGTGGCCGTCTAGGCACCGTGTTGACGCAACGCCCCGAGCACGGTTCCCAAGACAGCCACTGCCCCCGCCTTGTCCAGCGGATCGTTGCCGTTCCCGCACTTCGGCGACTGGACGCAGGACGGGCATCCCGTCGGGCACTCGCAGGAGACGATCGCCTCCCGCGTTGCGGCCAGCCACGGGACAATCGCGGCATAACCGCGTTCGGCGAATCCCGCACCCCCGGGATGGCCGTCATGCACGAACACCGTCGCCTCCCCGGTGTCTTCGTGCCACGCGGTACTCACCCCGCCGATGTCCCATCGGTCGCACGTAGCGAACAGCGGTAGCAGGCCGATCGCCGCGTGCTCGGCGGCATGCAGGGCACCGGGGACTCGTGCCGGAATCAGTCCGGCACTCCCCGGTGCCCTGCCACCCTCGTGAACGGGCCCCCGACCGTTCGCCAGGGGTTCCTCCCCGGTCCCCGCCGGCCCCGCAGATTCGGTCCCCACCCGATGGCCCCCGGTCCCCGCCTCACCATCGGCCCCAGACCCGCGGGAAACCGCCGCCGAAGCCCTCGGACGTCCTCCGGCGGCGACGGCCGGCCCCAGCAGCGAAGACGAGATCGTGTACCAGACCGCCCGCGTGCGCAGGCTCTGCTCCGGCAGGTCCAGCGGCGTGTGGTCCAGCACCTCACCCGACGGCCGCCGCCGCAGGTAGCCGACCACCTGCGACGTCACCGCCACCTCGCCGAGGCACACGCTCACCCCGCCGAACTCCTGCTTCTCCTGCGTGCTCAGCACCGCGATGTCCACGATCTCGCGCGGGGTCGTCGTCCAGTCCGGGTTCTCCGCGTGGACCATCGCCAGTCCCGTCTCCAGGTCCAGCTCGTCGACGACGTACGACGACCCCTGGTGCAGGTACACCGCGCCGGGGTGGACCGCGAAGCACGCCGACCCCGGGTCGACCGTGCCCAGCATCCGCCCGGAGTCCGACTCGACCACCGCGATCTGCTCGCCGCCCGTGCCGCGGATCCCGACCTCGGCGTGCGGCCGGTCGCGGGACGTCCAGTACCAGCCGCTCGACCGGCGCCGCAGCAGCTTCTGCTCCGCCAGCTCGGCCAGCACCTCCCGGGCCGCCTCCCCGCCGAACATCTCCAGCTCGGGGACGGTCAGCGGCAGCTCGGCCACGGCGCACGCGAGCTGCGGCGCCAGCACGTACGGGTTCGCCGGGTCGAGCACTGCCGTCTCCACCGGCCGCGACAGCAACGCCGCCGGGTGGTGCACCAGATACGTGTCGAGCGGGTCGTCCCGCGCGACGAACACCACGAGCGCCGAGTCGCCGGACCGACCCGCCCGTCCGGCCTGCTGCCAGAACGACGCGAGCGTGCCCGGGTAGCCGGCCAGCACCACCGCGTCCAGCCCCGCGATGTCGACGCCGAGCTCCAGGGCGTTGGTCGTCGCGACGCCCAGCAACCGGCCCGACAACAACGCCGCTTCCAACGCGCGACGCTCCTCCGGTAGGTAGCCAGACCTATACGCCGCAACGGTTTCCGCCAGGGCAGGGTCCACTTCGGACAGTATGCGACGCGCACCCAGCGCGGCCAGCTCGGCGCCCCGCCGGGACCGGATGAACGCCAGTGACCGCGCGCCTTCGACGACCAGGTCGGCCAGGATCCGCGACGTCTCCGCGCCCGCCGAACGCCGGACCGGCGCGCCGTTCTCCCCGGTCAGTTCCTCCAGCAGCGGCGGCTCCCACAACACCACCGTCCGGGCGCCGCGCGGCGAGGCGTCCTCCGTCACCGCGACACAAGGCACGCCGGTCAACCGCGAAGCGAACGAAGCAGGCGAAGCCGTAGTAGCCGACGCGAGTACGAACACCGGCGAAGCGCCGTAGTGCTCGGCAACGCGCCGAAGCCGGCGAAGCAGCAGAGCGACGTGCGAACCGAAGACGCCGCGGTAGCTGTGGCACTCGTCGACGACGACGCAGCTGAGCCGCCGGAAGAAAGTCGCCCATCGCCCGTGCTGCGAAAGGATCCCGCGGTGCAGCATGTCCGGGTTGGTGAACACCCAGTTGGCGTGCGCGCGCACCCAGTCGCGCTCGACCATCGGCGTGTCCCCGTCGAAGGACGCCGCCCGCACGCCGGGGATGTCCAAAGAGGACACCGATCGCAGCTGGTCCGCGCCCAGCGCCTTCGTCGGCGACAGGTACAGCGCGTTCGCCTTCTCGCCCGCGGCCAGCCGCGACAGCACCGGCAGCTGGTAGGCGAGCGACTTGCCCGACGCCGTGCCGGTCGAAATCACGACGTGGCGGCCCTCGTACGCGTGCGACGCCGCCTCCGCCTGGTGCGCCCACGGCAGCGAGACGCCGCAGTCACCGAACGCGCTCACCACCGCCGGGTCGGCCCACGACGGCCACGGCACGCACGTCGCGGACCGGCCCGGCAGGTCCGCGACGTGCGTGACCGGGTCTTCGCGCGCGGGGATGCCGGCGGTCACCCGCCCCAGCAGCCGCCGGCCCCGTGATTCGTCCACCCGCCGAGCTTGGCACAGGGGTACGACAGTTCCGGAGATCACCGGAGCGCCAACGGAATCCGGCCAGAGGGATCGATCAAGTGAGGAGGCTCACAAGGTAACGGAATGTGCTGTCCCGGGGACGCCTTAAAGGCGCTGGTTGCGATACCAATACACTCCCGCAATCCACACCCTCTGTGGTGAGCGTCATGCGAGACGTGCATCGCCGCACGGCTAGCGTGTCGCTCGGTACAGGGTCCATGCCAGCGCCGGCCGTGTCGAACCCTCGGCTTGCCGTCGACGCTGGCGCACGGCGACGTCTCCTGGAGGACGAATGTCACGGCAGTTCCTCGCGGAGGGCGGGTCCATCACGCTCTCCGGAGGTGGCTACACGATTGTCGGTGTAGTCGCCGTGGTCGCGCTTGCCGCACTCGTCATCGGCTACGTCCTGCTCAAGGAGGTGCTGGCCGCAGGCCAGGGCACCGCCAAGATGCAGGACATCGCCAAGGCGGTGCAGGAAGGCGCGGCCGCTTACCTCAAGCGGCAGCGGAACACCCTCGCCATCTTCGGCGTGATCGTGTTCCTCCTGCTCTTCATCCTTCCCGCGGACGACTGGAACGAGAAGATCGGCCGTTCGATCTTCTTCCTGGTCGGTGCGGGTTTCTCGTTCGCGATCGGCTACCTCGGCATGTGGCTGGCCACGCAGGCGAACCTGCGGGTCGCCGCCGCCTCGCGTGAGGAGGGCGGCCGCGAGAAGGCGATGCGCGTCGCGTTCCGCACCGGTGGCGTGGTCGGCATGATCACCGTCGGACTCGGCCTGTTCGGTGCCGCGGTCGTCGTGCTCGTCTACACGGGCCAGGCGCCGAAGGTGCTCGAGGGCTTCGGCTTCGGCGCCGCGCTGATCGCGATGTTCATGCGTGTCGGCGGCGGCATCTTCACCAAGGCCGCCGACGTCGGCGCGGACCTGGTCGGCAAGGTCGAGCAGGGCATCCCGGAGGACGACCCGCGCAACGCCGCGACCATCGCGGACAACGTGGGCGACAACGTCGGCGACTGCGCCGGCATGGCCGCGGACCTCTTCGAGTCCTACGCCGTCATGCTGGTCGCCGCGCTGATCCTGGGCAGCACCGCCTTCGGCGTGCACGGCCTGATCTTCCCGCTGATCGTGCCGGCGATCGGCGTGATCACCGCCGTCATCGGTGTCTACATCACCAAGGCGCGCGCGGGTGAGGGCGGCCTGGTCACGATCAACCGCTCCTTCTACATCTCCGCGGTCATCTCCGCCGTCCTGTCGGCGATCGCGGCGTTCGTGTACCTGCCGAGCAGCTTCTCCGACTTCGGCGCGGGCTTCGAGGGTTCGGGCAACCCGGCGGTCATCGCGACCGTCGCGGTGATCATCGGCATCGTGCTCGCCGCGGTCATCCTGAAGCTGACCGGCTACTACACCGGCACCGAGTACAAGCCGGTCAAGGACGTCGGCCGCACCTCGGAAA
The DNA here is from genome assembly GCF_040675005.1 of Amycolatopsis sp. NPDC049691. NCBI lineage: Bacteria > Bacillati > Actinomycetota > Actinomycetes > Pseudonocardiales > Pseudonocardiaceae > Amycolatopsis > Amycolatopsis sp. NPDC049691. The sequence continues at coordinate 49,264 of NZ_JBFANX010000030.1, read as the reverse complement.
CCGGCCCGGCGACGGTCATCCTGTCCGGCATCTCGGTCGGCTTCGAGTCCGCTGTGTACACCGCGATCGTGATCGGCGCGGCCGTGTTCGGCGCCTACCTGCTGGGCGGCGGCATCGCGCTGTTCGCCGTGGCGCTGGCCGGCACCGGCCTGCTGACCACGGTCGGCGTCATCGTCGCGATGGACACCTTCGGCCCGGTTTCGGACAACGCGCAGGGCATCGCCGAGATGTCCGGTGACGTCGACGAGAAGGCCGCGCAGATCCTCACCGAGCTCGACGCGGTCGGCAACACCACCAAGGCGATCACCAAGGGCATCGCGATCGCCACGGCGGTCCTCGCCGCGACGGCGCTGTTCGGGTCCTACTCGGACGCGATCACGAAGACGCTGTCGGGCATGGGCAACGGCGTGGTCACCGGTCTCGACGCGGCGAAGTCGTTCGTCAACGAGATCGTCAGCCCGAACACGCTGGTCGGCGTGATCATCGGTGCGGCCGTGGTGTTCCTCTTCTCCGGCCTCGCCGTCAACGCGGTCTCCCGTGCGGCCGGCGCGGTGGTCTACGAGGTGCGCCGCCAGTTCCGCGACATCCCGGGGATCATGGAGGGCACCACCCGTCCCGAGTACGGCAAGGTCGTCGACATCGTCACGCGCGACTCGCTGCGCGAGCTGACGACGCCGGGTCTGCTGGCGGTCTTCGCCCCGATCGCGGTCGGCTTCGGCCTCGGCACCGGCGCGCTCGCCGGCTACCTGGCCGGCGCGATCGCCTGCGGCACCCTGATGGCGATCTTCCTCGCCAACTCCGGTGGCGCGTGGGACAACGCGAAGAAGCTGGTCGAGGACGGCAACCACGGTGGCAAGGGCTCGTCCGCGCACGAGGCCACCATCATCGGTGACACCGTTGGTGACCCGTTCAAGGACACCGCCGGCCCGGCGATCAACCCGCTGATCAAGGTGATGAACCTGGTCTCCGTGCTGATCGCGCCCGCCGTCGTGCAGTTCTCGATCGGCCCGGACGCCAACACCGCGGTGCGCATCATCATCTCGCTCGTCGCGGTCGCGGTGATCGTGGCGGCGATCGTGGTGTCGAAGCGGCGGGGCACCGTCATCTCCGACACGCCGGCCGAGGTCAAGGCCTGACGAACCACCCCGGGCCCGGCACGCAGCGTCGCGTGCCGGGCCCGGGGCGTGTCAGGCCATCCCACACTGGCTCGGCGACTTGCGAAGCAGCACCGAGTCGGTACCGTCGGCCCTTCCGGGACGTCGTCGAGCAGGAGGTGTTCAGGTGCGGCCGCGGTCAACCGTCTTCGCCGCCCTAACCACGACGATCACGATCGGCCTCGCCGGCTGCGGGCAGCAGGCTCCCGCGCAGTCGCCGGCGCGGGACCAGGGTCTGTCGGTGACGACCGTGGTGCCGCAGGCCGACCCCGCGGCGAGATGGGCGGACGCCTACTGCGGTGCGGTGACGCACCTCGTCCGCGCACTGGCGGCCCTGCCGACCGTCGACCCCAGCACGCCGGCGCAGGCGTCCCGGACGTCCAGTGACCTGCTTTCGTCCGTGGTCGGCGGTCTCGACCAGAGCCTGGCCGGCCTGAACGCGCTCGGCGCGCCTCCGGTGCCGTCCGCGGACGGCGGCCGCGAGCACGTCATCGGCCAGTTCGCCGAGATCCGCACGCAGGCGGAGAACGCCCGGCAGCGCATCGACGCCGTTCGCGGCGACGCGGCGGCGACGAAGGAGGCGCTCGGCGAGGCCAAGGCCACGCTCGACCGCATCGACGCGCTCGACTACCTCACGGGCCTCAAGGGCGTGCCGGCGCTGGCCGCGGCGGAGCAGCGCGCTCCGGCGTGCCGCCAGCTCGATCAACCGCCCAGGTGAAGATCTCGCGCCGAATCGAACTTGTGTTCTAGTATGGCGCGGTGGATCGGACGATCTCGCTCTTTTCCGCCGAGGCCAGCGGGCCGGGCCTGGGCGACCTGGCCGGCCTGTTGTGCTGCCACGGCCAGATCACCGGCTTCGGGCGCACGGCCGCCCGGCTGTCGGTGGTCGTCGAGGAGCCGTGGCGGGCGCACGTCCTGGCGCGCGAGTTCCGCTGCCGCGGCGCCGACGCCCAGGTCTCGAAAGCCGACTGCGGCAACCCGCAGGTCCGCACGTCCTTCCGCGTCGACCTGCTCCCGCTGGCGCTGCGGTGGCTGCGTGCGGGCTGCGCGGGCCCGGCGGAGGACGACTCGGGCAAGGCGGTGCCGGACGGCTTCCGGCTGAGCGGGGCGATGCTGCGGATGTGGGTGCTCGCCGGCGGCCGCCCCGGCACGCAGGGCTACCTGCTGGGCGTCGACCCGCTGGCGCCGGGTATGCACGAGCGGCTGGTCGAGGCACTGACGCCGCTGGGCGTCACGGCGAAGCTGACCGGCCCGAAGGCCGAGGTCCCGGCCGTCAAAGTCACCGGGAAACGCCGTCTGGAGGCGCTGCTGGAACTGATCGGGGAACCGCCACCGGGCGCCGAAGCGGCGTGGCCGGGCGCGGCACCGAAGCCGGTCCCGCACCCGGAGGCCGTGACGAGCACGGCCTGACCGGGCGCGGGTGGCGCGTCAGGGTCGGGGCAGGGTGCAGCCGGCCTGCGTGAGGGCGATTTCGTTGGCCGAGGTGAGGCACGCGGGAATGCCGTAGGTCTCCTGGCCGTAGTTCGTCTTGTAGTGCACGGTGACGTTCCCGGCCTGGTCGACCTCGCACGGGTTGTTCTCCGTGCAGCGCTCGCCGTCCTCGTTGCCGGTGTTGTTCACGCCGACGACCTTGCCGCCGGAGACGATCGGCGAGCCCGACGTGCCGCCGATGGTCTGGCACGCGGACGTGTAGCGGATCGAGTCCTTCCAGGTCCAGCTGCCCTCCCTCAACCGGTAGACGAACCCGTCGATGGTGCAGGAGTAGATCCGCTTCCAGTAGCCGGAGACGACGTCGATCGCGGCGCCGGCCGTCGGGTGCGCGTTGGACAGCTCCAGCGGCGAGATCCCGTAGCTCGACTTGATCTGCGCGTAGGTGGTGGTGAGCTGGTAGAGCGACACGTCGGTGTCGGTCATCGTCCCGTAGACGATCTTCCTGGCCCGCAGCGTGCCCGCGTTGCCGCCGCTGGAGTTCAGCAGCGTGAACGTCCGGCTCGACGACCGGTTGGTGATGACCTGCCCGGGCGCCGGGAAGCCGGTCTCGAGGCAGTGCCCGTTGGACAGGACGAGTGCGGGGGCGGAGTCGGGCGTCGCGGCCGGTTTGACCACCGAGCCCGAGCAGTTGGACAGCGCTACCGTGCCGGCGAAGTTCGCCGCGGCCGCGCTTGCCGGGGTCGTCCCCAGTAATACTGTGGCGGTCGCGGCGGTGAGCAGGGCGCCGAGGAGGCGTCGGGTCATGGCGGATCCTTTCGGCTGGGCGGGGAAACCAGTGAAGCGGTGACGTCCCCGCGCTCACCACCGTCGAACGGAGGGTATCCGGACGGTCACGCGCTAGGCTGCGCGGGACGTGGCCGAAATCACGTGGCAGGTACGTTGGGGAAACATCGTCGAGGTCAGCGGCGATGCGCTGGGCACAGGACCGGCGGCGTGTTGGGCCACCTCCGCGCCGTCCGGGCCGGAACAGCGTGCACACTGGCAGGTCGAGACGCGGGCCCTTGGCAGGGACGTGGTGCAGTTCCGCCTGGCGGGACGAGATGAGCGGAGAGCAGGACAGCGTGGCAGGAGCACGGACCAAGAAGAACGGAGCCTCGGCGGGCAACGGCGCCGGGCACCGGCGGCTGGTGATCGTCGAGTCCCCGACGAAGGCCCGCAAGATCGCCCCCTACCTGGGCGGCGGGTACGTCGTCGAGTCCTCCGTCGGGCACATCCGCGACCTGCCGCGTGGCGCTGCCGACGTGCCGGCCCAGTACAAGGGCGAGTCCTGGGCGCGCCTCGGCGTCGACGTCGACAACGGCTTCAAGGCCCTCTACGTGGTCACCCCGGACAAGAAGTCCAAGGTCACCGAGCTCAAGGGCCTGCTCAAGGACGTCGACGAGCTCTACCTCGCCACGGACCCCGACCGCGAGGGCGAAGCCATCGCGTGGCACCTGCTCGAGACGCTGAAGCCGAAGGTCCCGGTCCGCCGGATGGTCTTCCACGAGGTCACCGAGCAGGCCATCCGCGCGGCCGCCGACTCGACCCGCGAGCTCGACGCCGACCTCGTCGACGCCCAGGAGACCCGCCGCATCCTCGACCGCCTCTACGGCTACGAGGTCTCGCCGGTGCTGTGGAAGAAGGTCATGCCGAAGCTCTCGGCGGGCCGCGTGCAGTCGGTGGCGACCCGGATCGTGGTCGAGCGCGAACGCGAGCGGATGCGCTTCACCTCGGCGTCGTACTGGGACATCTCGGCGACGATGGACGCGGGCGAAGAAGCGTCGCCGCGAAACTTTCCCGCGCGCCTGGTCGCCGTCGACGGCGCGCGCCTGGCCACCGGCCGCGACTTCGGGTCGGACGGGCAGCTCAAGGCGTCGAACACCGAGGTCCGCGTGCTCGCGGAGGCCGACGCCCGGCGCCTGGCCGAAGCGCTGAAGCAGCGTGACTTCAAGGTCGCGAGCGTCGAAGAGAAGCCGTACACGCGCAAGCCGTACGCGCCCTTCATGACCTCGACGCTGCAGCAGGAGGCCGGCCGCAAGATGCGGTTCACCTCCGAGCGCACCATGCGGATAGCGCAGAAGCTGTACGAGAACGGCTACATCACTTATATGCGTACCGACTCCACGACGCTGTCGGAGTCGGCGATCTCGGCCGCGCGCAGCCAGGCCACGCAGCTGTACGGCAAGGAGTACGTCTCGCCGTCGCCGCGCCAGTACACGCGCAAGGTCAAGAACGCGCAGGAGGCCCACGAGGCGATCCGGCCGTCGGGCGAGGTCTTCCGCACGCCGGGCCAGGTGGCGGGCGAGCTGGACACCGACGAGTTCCGGCTCTACGAGATGATCTGGCAGCGCACGATCGCGTCGCAGATGGCGGACGCCAAGGGCACCACGATGTCCGTGCGGATCGTCGGCAACGCGACTTCGGGCGAGGAGTGCACCTTCGCGGCTTCGGGCCGCACGATCACCTTCGCGGGCTTCCTCAAGGCGTACGTCGAGGCCGTCGACACCGAGACCGGTGGCGAGGCCGACGACAAGCAGAGCCGCCTGCCGGTGCTGGAGAAGGACCAGGCGCTCACCGCGTCGGACCTGAACCCGGACGGCCACACGACCTCGCCGCCGGCGCGGTACTCGGAGCCGAGCCTGGTCAGCAAGCTGGAAGAGCTGGGCATCGGCCGCCCGTCGACGTACGCGTCGATCATCAAGACGATCCAGGACCGCGGCTACGTCTGGAAGAAGGGCTCCGCGCTCGTCCCGTCGTGGGTCGCGTTCGCCGTGATCGGCCTGATGGAACGGCACTTCGAGCGGCTCGTCGACTACGACTTCACCGCCGGCATGGAGGACGAGCTCGACCGCATCGCGGCCGGTGACGAGCAGCGCGCGCAGTGGCTGTCGAAGTTCTACTTCGGCGGCGACATGGGTGTCGACGGCTCGATCGGCCGCCTGGGCGGGCTGAAGAAGCTGGTCGAGGGCAGCGTCGAGGACATCGACGCGCGCGAGATCAACTCGATCCCGCTGTTCAGCGACGCCGACGGGCACACGGTCGTGGTCCGCGTCGGGCGCTACGGGCCGTACCTCGAGCGCGAGGTCAACGGCGAGTCGCAGCGCGCGAACCTGCCCGAGGACCTGCCGCCGGACGAGCTGACGCAGGAGATCGCGGAGAAGCTGTTCGCGACCCCGCAGGAGGGCCGCACGCTGGGCACCGACCCGGTGAGCGGGCACGACATCGTCGCGAAGGAAGGCCGCTTCGGGCCGTACGTCACCGAGGTGCTGCCGGAGATCGAGATCCCCGAAGACGCCACGGCCGCGCAGAAGAAGGCGCTGAAGGCGAAGGCGCCGAAGCCGCGTACGGGCTCGCTGTTCAAGTCGATGGACATCGAGACCATCACGCTGGAAGACGCGCTGAAGCTGCTCTCGCTCCCGCGCGTGGTCGGCAAGGACCCGGAGTCCGGTGACGAGATCACCGCGCAGAACGGGCGCTACGGGCCGTACCTGAAGAAGGGCACGGACTCGCGCTCGCTGTCGACCGAGGACCAGCTCTTCTCGATCACGCTCGAAGAGGCGCTGAAGATCTACTCGGAGCCGAAGCAGCGTGGGCGGTCCGCGACGGCGAAGCCGCCGCTCAAGGAGCTCGGCGAGGACCCGGTCTCGAAGAAGCCGATGGTCGTCAAGGACGGCCGGTTCGGCCCGTACGTGACCGACGGCGAGTACAACGCGACCCTGCGGAAGGGCGACGAGATCGAGTCGCTGACCGCGGAGCGGGCGTCCGAGCTGCTGGCCGAGAAGCGGGCGAAGGGGCCGGCGCCGAAGCGGAAGGCGCCGGCGCGCAAGCCGGCGTCGACGACGGCGAAGACGGTCAAGGCGGGCACGAGCAAGACCGCCAAGGCCGCGGCCGCCAAGTCCACGACGACGAAGCGCAGCTCGACGGCCACGAAGGCCAAGTAGGACCGCTCATGAAGGCCCCTGGTACGCCAGGGGCCTTCATGGTGTCCGGCCACACTTTCGGGTGACCTCTCGAACGGATGTTCGGGAAATTGTCGGTGGTCCCGGGTTCCATGGACGCGTGACCAAGACACCACGCACCGTGCACACGGTGACCACCAAGATCCTCAAGCCGGTCCGGGCGGCGGCCGCCGGCAGTGCCACCGCCGTGGACATGATGGAGTCGCTCACCGGCTTCATCGGCACCGGCGGCGTCTGCGGCGTCGCCGTCGCGATGGCCGACGAGCCGTGGACTTCGGCCTTCTTCGACGACCGGGCCAAGTTCGGGATCGCCGGGGACGGCCTGCGCCTGTCCGGGCCTTCGCCGGGCGGCGTCGCGGAGCTGCTCCGCCTGGCGTTGACGCGCCTGCCTCCCCTGCCGCCGGCGCCGGGCGAGGGGTTGTGCCTCGACGCCGACGGGCGGGGCGTGCTCGAGCCCGGGCAGGAGTGCCTCGTCCTCGATCTCATGGACGACCTGCGGCGGCCCCGGCGCGGCACCGTCCAGTTCGACATCGCCCGCGACGGCGTGCCTTCGCGGTGGGAGATGCTCGCGTTCGTCGACGACGACCGCGGACGGCACCTGGCGGCCCTGGGCAGACCGCGGGGCGGCCACCGTCGCCTCTGGTGGCTGCCCGGCACCGTGGAGCGGCTCGCGGACTTCGTCGAAGGGCGGGTGCCGGAGCATGCTTGAGCCGCTCGGCGACCGTTCACCGACCGACATCACCCACTCGAACATATGTGCGAGAAATTGTCGGTGCCAGGGTGTTCAATCGAGGGGTGAACACTTCAGTCGCCGTCTTCGACGTCATCGACGAGGTCATCGCCCCGCTGTCGGCCGAGGTGCCGGAGCGGCCCTCGGTGATGGAGTTCTACGACCCCGAGTTCGAGATCCCGCCGGTGCTGGCGGACACCGAACCGCTGCCGGGGCGGCGCTCCTCGACCGCGTCGAGCCTCGCCGACGAGGTGGAGCAGTACACCCGGTTCGTCGCCGGGATGGCCGCGATCGGCCTCGCCCCGGGCGGCGAGGTCACGGCGGAAGCGGTCGGGCTGTACCGGGCGCTGCGCGGCGGATTCATCCGCGGCGTGGTCACCGGTGTCTTCCCGGCCCGGCGGGAGCCGTGGGAGGTGCGGTTCTTCGGCGACGAGGACTACACCACGGTGCTGCACAAGCTGGGCAACCGCGCGCGGCTGCGGTCCGGCTTCCTGAGCGAGCTGCCGGGCTGGGTGTTCGACGGCCTGCCCGACCGGCCGCCGGGACCCGGGCCGCACCTGCGCATCGAGACCGACGAGGGCGGTCTGATCCCGCGCCGGTGCGAGCGGGCGGTGGAGCAGATCCGGGAGTGCGCGGCCCGGCCGCGGCTGGGCACGGTGCTGGTCGACCTCGCGGTGCGCGACGCGATCCTGGCCGAGTACCCGCACGGCGCGTTCGGGCTGGTGGACAACGACCTGGGCCGGTACCAGTTCAGCGCGGCGGTCGGCCGGACCGGGCGCTGGACGGTGACCTGGGGTCCGGCCTCGCGGAGCACGGCCGAGCAGTGGATCGTCGAGGCGGTGCAGAGCCATGCGTGAGGAGGAAGGAGCGGTGCGGACGACGGCCGGGGAGGGAGTGGACAGAGTGGTGGCGGCGGCCCCGCGGGACTTGACGGTGCGCGACGCGATCCTCGAGGCGGCCGAGCTGAACAGCGGTGTGCCGGAGCCGCGACAGGCGGCCGCGGCGTCGGAGGCTGCTCCGGGGGCGTCTTCGGAAGCCTCGCCGGCGGAGGCCGGGCCGGATCCGGGCGAGAGGCGGCGGCATGGCTGAGCGCACGGCGGCCAGGGAGCTGCTCGAGCTGGCGGCCGGCCCGGTGCTGGCGGCGATGCCGGACCGGGACCCGGTCGACCGGCTCTACAACCCGGACGTCAGCGACCACGAAATCCTGGTCCACGGCCCGGTCTCGGACGACCCGGCGGACCTGGTCGCCGAGGTCGAGCGGCACACGGCGTGGGCGGCCTGGATCGACGGCACGCCGTTCGGCGAGGACGGCGAGCTCAACGAGATCGGCTTCGAGGTCGTGTCGCTGATGCTGCGCGGTTCGGTGCGGGCGGCGCTGTGCGGCGTGTTCGACGGCGAGCCCGAAACGGCGGACATCCGCTGCTACGCGGACGGCGAGCGGGCGTTCATGATGGGCTCGCTGCCCGGCCGCACGGCGATCCACCTGGCGGATTTCGAGGAGCTGCCGGAGATGCTGGTGGCGGAGCTGCCGGAGGTGCCGTTCGGGGCATCGCCCCGAGCGATCTGGTTGTCGGTCGACGACGACGGCCTGGTCCACGACGGCCAGGACGACGACGTGTGGGCGATGCGCGAGGTGCTGGCCAGGCCCCGCTCGGGCACGGCGGTCCTGGACATGCTGGCGTTCGGCGGCCTGTGCGCGGAGTTCCCCGACCACGGGTTCGTCCTGGTGGACACGGACCTGGGGAGGTTCGCCCTGGCCGCCCTCGACCGCGGCGACGGCTTCCGCCAGCTGGTGCTGAGCCCCTTCAGCCGCGGCATGCTCCGCGACTGGTGCCGGAAGATGATCGACCTGGGACAGGAGGAGGTGCCCTGAGCGGAGAGGTGCGATGACTTCCGGGCAAAGGGACGAGCGTCGGCGCGGCGGGCGCCGTCCGTGGGCCTGGCAGTGCCGCGGCGCGGACCGGTCCGTCGCCGCGGCCGAGCGTGGTCGCGTTCCGGGGGAGCGCGCCGCCGGCCGGCGCGCACCCGCATCGGCCGCGGTCCGATCAGCCCCTGCCGGAAGCCCCCAGGCGGCGCAGTCCGCTACCCCGGTCTCCACGCGAACTCGTGCCCAACCCGACCAGAACCCGGCAAACTGGTCAGCAAAGGCCAGCCGCCGGCCACCTGCCCGCCGGACGCCGCTGTGACGGGACTCACTACAATCCGTCACCATTGGCGGTCGACCCGGCCACCGGCGGACTGGACACTGCAGGGGGTTCGGGCACGGGCTTGCGCTGCGTGACCGACCCTCCACTGGAGACAGAGCCATTGGGCGGATGCGTTATCCGCCAGCGTCGCTACCCTGGAAAGGCGAGGACATTCAGTAGTGAGGTGGTCACCATGAGCGCGAACGGTGAGGCTCCCTTCTTCAATGCCCCCGAGCTCACTCAGCGCGACGGCACTCTGTCCGCAGCACCCGGCGAAATGTTCGCCGACCCCGTCTCGGGGCTCGTCACGGCCGACCCCGAACCACGTACCGCGGTCGCGAATGGCCACGAGCCCGCCGCCATCCCGGTGGCCGGGCCGGTGGCGCCCGACGAAGAGGCCGTGCGCCGGATGGTCGAGGAAACCCTCCGGGAGGAGGGCGCCAGGACCCCGGAGGCGATCCCGCCCGCGGGCACCACGAGCACCGTCGGCGAGGAAGTCGCGCCGCCGATGGGGTTGCTGCCACGGCAGCGGAACCGGCGGCGCACCTGGCCGAACCGGCCGCCGCTGCAGCGGCCACTGCGGCGGAAGCCGCCCGTGGACACCGGCGACGACTTCGACGAAGACCTCGAGGTGGTGCCCGTCAAGCGGCGGCGGCTGCCGTCGATGTCGATGCCGGCGTTCAACCGGCCGTCGTCAAGCGCGGCCGGGGTCATGCTCGCCGTGGCGTTGCTGATCGTGTTCGGTTTTGTCGCCATCGAGATGGTGTCCAGCCTGGTCAGCAGCGTGACCGGGCTGTTCGACTAGCGTCCGCTCGCTGGTCCCCGCCCCGCCGGGACCTCGGGGCCGTCCGCGCGGCAAGGGCCGATCGGGCTACCCTGACTTCACGGTCGGGCGACCTCACGAGGGCGTCCGGCACCGCCGTGACTAGTGGGGTGGGCGTATCAGCGAGGGCGTGCGATCGGTACCCGGGGCCGGCCCGGGTGCGTCGTCGGGCGCCGAGGCGTCCACGATCAACCGGGTCCGGCGGGTACTGGCGATCAAACCGTTCCGGCGCCTCTGGGGCGTCACGTACCTGTGCAGCGTGGCCGACTGGCTGAACATCCTCGCCCTCACCGGCCTGGCCACGAAGCTGACGAACAACTACTTCGCGCAGAACTTCGCCTTCGTCGGCGTCGTCCTGACGGGCCTGGCACCGGGGCTGCTGTTCGCCCCGGTCGGCGGGTTGCTCGCGGACCGGTTCGACCGCCGCAAGGTCATGGTGGTCGCCGACCTGCTGCGCTGCGGCTTCCTGCTGTCCATCGCCTTCGTCAGCGCGCCGTGGTGGCTCCTCGTCGGCAACTTCCTCGTCGGCAGCGCGGCGAGCATGTGGATTCCCTCGAAAGAGGCGGCGGTTCCCAACCTGCTCCGCCGGCCCGACCAGGTCGAGACGGCCAACCAGCTCGGCATGGTGATGACCTACGGCCTCGCCGTCATCACCGCGGCCGGCGCGAACGCGATCATCACCGGCGTCAACACGACCTTCCACCTCTTCCCCGGGGAGAGCGCGAGCCTCAGCATCGCGAAGCTGGTCGTCATCATCACGGGCCTGCTCTACCTGGCCAGCGCGATCCTCATCGCCACCCGCATCCCCGAACTTTCCCTGCGCAACGTCCACGTGCTGCCGGAGCAGAAGGTCAAGCCGGCCGACGAGGAGAAGCTCGGCGTCGGGACGATGATCGCCGATGGCTTCCGGTTCATCCGCAGCACGCCGCTCGTGCGCGGCCTGCTGGTCGGCGCGTTCGGCGCGTTCGCCGCCGGCGGTGCCGTGATCGGCTCGGCCAAGCCGTACTCCTCGAGCCTGCTGGCCGGCGACTCGGCGTTCAGCCTCCTGGTGCTGGCGGTCTTCCTCGGCCTGGCCTCCGGGATGGCGCTCGCGCCCAAGCTCTCCCGACGGCTCCCGCACGACCGGTTGTTCGGCGTCTCCATCATCGCGGCCGGGCTCTCGCTCGCGCTGGTGGCGTTGTCGCCGCACCTGTCGATCTCGCTCATCACCGTGGTGCTGGTCGGCTTCTGGGCCGGGACGGCCTTCCTCACCGGTGTCACGATCATCGGCTCCCGCGTCGAGGACGCCATCCGCGGCCGGATCAACGCGATCTACCAGCTGATGATGAAGCTGGTCCTGTTCGGCACGACGGTCACGGTGCCGGTTCTGGTCGGCGTGGTCGCGCCGCACACCGTCAACGTCTGGGGCAGCCCGGTCACGATCGACGGCACCCGGCCGATCATGCTCGGCGGCGCCGCGATCGCGCTGGTCGCGGGCCTGTTCGCCTACCGGCAGATGGATGACAAGCGCACCGAGCCGATCCTGTCGGACCTGCGCAACGCGCTGCGTCGCACGCCGCGGCGCGTCAACGGCTTCCTCATCGCCGTCGAGGGCACCACCGCGATCAACACGGCGATCCAGGCCGTCAACCTCGCCGACTGGATGCGCGGCGGGACCCGGCCCGTCGTCGTCGCGGCCGATCCGGCCCTCGACGACAAGCGGCTCACCGCCCTCGTTTCCGGTGCGTCGCTGACCGGCGCGCGGGCCCAGGCGCTGGCCGCCGCCGCGGTGCGGGCCGACATCGTCGAGCGGCACGTCCAGCCGGCGCTCGACGCCGGTTCCGTCGTGGTGATGGAGCGGTTCGTCGACTCGCCGCTGGCGCATCTCTCGGCCGTCGCCGGCCTGGACAGCGACGAGCTCGAAGGCCTCGCCGACTGGGCGACCGGGCGGCTGCGCCCGGACCTGACCGTCCTGCTGGACTCCGCGCCGCACGGCGCGCCGCGCGACCGGTCGGCCGCGATGAACGACCAGTGGCGCGTCCAGCACCTGCTCACCGAGATGGCCGCGGCCGACCCGGACCGCTACGTCGTGATCGACGCCGACGGCACCGACGCCGAGGTCGCCGAGCGCATCCGCACCGCGCTGCGCGCCGTGTTCGTCGGCCGCCTGTCCGCGCTCGCGCCGACGACGGAGAAGCCGGTGACGCTGCCGCTGGACGTCGACGTCGACGTCACCCTGCCCGTCGAAACCCCGGAAGAGCCTCGCGTGGAGGCGAAGTGACGACGACCGAGCGGATCGGTGTCTGGAACCAGCTCGTCGGCCAGGACCCCGCGGTCGAAACGCTGAGCGCGGCCGCGGCCGCCGCCGCGAAGATCGTCGCCGGCGAGCCCGCCCCGCCCGGCGCGATGACGCACGCGTGGCTGCTCACCGGCCCGCCCGGGTCCGGCCGCTCGGTGGCCGCGCGGACCTTCGCCGCGGCGCTGCAGTGCAGCACCGGGACCGGCTGCGACGCCTGTCCCGGCTGCCACACGACGATGGCCGGCACCCACGCCGACGTCCGGCTCGTGGTGCCGGAAGGGCTGTCCATCTCGGTCGCCGAAATGCGGGCCCTGGTGCAGGCGGCCGCGCGCCGCCCGACGACCGGGCACTGGCAGGTCGTGATCATCGAAGACGCCGACAGGCTCACCGAAGGCGCGTCGAACGCGCTGCTGAAGGCCGTCGAAGAACCGCCGGACCGCACGGTCTTCCTGCTGTGCGCGCCGTCGGACCACCCCGAGGACGTCTCGGTGACGATCCGCTCGCGCTGCCGCCTGGTGTCGCTGCGGACGCCGCCGCCGGAGGCGATCGCGGACGTCCTGATGCGCCGCGACCACATCGACCCCGAGCGCGCGCAGTGGGCGGCTTCGGTGTGCGGCGGCCACGTCGGCCGCGCGCGCCGGCTCGCCACGGACGAGGCCGCCCGGCAGCGGCGGGCCACCGTGCTGCGGATCCCGCTGGGTCTCCGGCGGCCGAGCGACGTCTTCACGAGCGCCGACCAGCTGATCAGCGCGGCGGAGGCCGACGCGGGCGAGGCGAGCAAGACGCGCGACGAAGACGAGCGCAACGAGCTGCGGACGGCGATGGGCGGCGACGGCGTCGGCAAGGGCGTCGCCGGCGCGAAGCGGGCCGCCGAAGCGGCGGTCAAGCAGCTGGAGAAGAAGCAGAAGTCCCGCGCGACCCGCACCCAGCGCGACACGCTCGACCTGGCCCTGATCGACCTGGCCGGCTTCTACCGCGACGTCCTGGTGACGGCGACCCGCTCCGGCGCGACGCTCAACCACCCCGACCACGCCGACCAGATCCGCGAAGCGGCGCAGGCGTGGACGCCGGAGTCGACCCTGCGCCGTCTCGAAGCGGTGCTGGAGTGCCGCGAGGCGATCGACTTGAACGTGAAGCCCCGCATCGCGGTCGAAGCGATGGTCACGACTCTGCGTCAGGGCTGAGGTCCGCCCGAAAGGACATTGTCGCCGGTTCCCGTTCCAGTGACCCTGGTCCCGCTGCGGTTTCCGCACGGAAGGACCGGGAAATGCCCCACCGGAACGGTGACATAGAGGTCAAAGTCAGCCAGCAGATCCTCTGGGTGGGTGGCGAGGCGTACCCGCTGCGGAACATCGCGCGGGCGCGGGTGGTGCGGCTGACCGTCCGCCGCGGCGCCGCGTTCGGCCGGTTCCTGGGCTTCACGCTGCTGTGGCTGGTCCTCGGCATGGGGGCAACGGTCGCGTTGCGCGCGGCGAAAAGCCAAGGCGTGCACCTGGACCGGAACCTCGGCGACGTCGTGCTCGTCGTGACGGGCGTCCTGATCGGGCTCGCCGTGCTCCGGCTGCTCTACCTCCTGGTGCGCCCGGCGCTTTTCGCGCTCGTCATCGAAACGGCGGGAAACCCGCACACCGCGTTGATCACCACCGACGAAGAAGTCGTCTCCCAGATCGTCCGGGAAATCATGGCGGCGATCAACAACCCGGCCGCGCGGTTCAAGTACACGGTCAACAACATCCACAACGGCGACAAGTACGGCGGCGACCACGTCTCGGTCAGCGGCTCCGGGATCGGCAAGATCGTGCACTGAAGGAGAGGACCGAGCGATGAGCGGCACCTACCACTACGGCGACAGCTACGGCGGTGACCGGGTCGAGGTCAGCGGGTCCGGGATCGGCAAGATCGTGTACCAGGGACCGGCCGACCGGCAGGCGGCGCTGCGGGAACTGCTCGACGCCGTCCAGGCGCTGCGCCCCCAGGTGACCGGCCCGGACCGCCAGGTCATCGACGAGTCGCTGGCCACCCTCCAAGCGCCCCAGCCGGAACCGGCGCGGCTGCGTCGCGCGCTCGGCGCCGTCTCCGGCGTCGCGATGATGGTCGGCCAGGTCGGCGTCCCGGTCGCCGAAGCCGTGCGCAAGGTCCTGACCGCCCTCGGCATGTGACCCGCGCGAAGAAGCCCGCCAGGCGAACCTGGCGGGCTTCTTCACACCCCTCGGGTCAGTCGCGCGGACGCGGTGACGGCTTGAACGGCTTCTCCTCGACCGCGACCGCCAGCGGACGCCGGCGCGTGCCCGGCATCGCGGCCACCATCACCACGCCCAGCAGCAGCATCGCGGTACCCGTCCAGAACAGCGGCACGGTGTCGTACGCGCCGCCGGTGTAGGCGAGGTTCTTCACCGGCCCCTTCGGTGCCTGACCGCCCGCGGGCGGCGTCGACGTCGACCCGCAGACCACGCCGCCGGTCGGCGCGTAGGCCCGCGCGATCTGCTCGCCCAGCGACAGCTGGGCCAGTGACGACGGCAGGTTCTTCGCCTGGTCGTCCGGCAGCAGGCTCTTGAGCTTCGTCGTCGGCAGCAGCTGCAGGTCGAACATCCGCGCCGACGCGCCCAGCTGGAAGCCCTTGAAGGGCGTGGTCATGTTCGCCGACTTCTGGTCCAGCCCGGCGATGCTCAGCCGCAGCACACCCAGGTCCAGCACCGTGCCGGTGGTGTTGCCGACCTGCTGGACGCCGTTGGTCAGCGTCGAGACCAGCCCGCCGACCACCGGGATGTCGTTCAGCTGCCCGAACTGGTCGCTCAGGCCCTTCAGCGGCAGCCCGATCGGGATGTCCTTCGTCGGGTGCGCCGCGTCCAGCGTGTACAGCGTCTTGCCGCCGGCCGTGATGGTCAGCACCGGCGCGGTGTACTCCACTTTGGACGTCTTCGCGTCACCGGTGGACGTCACCTTCAGCGTCGGCTGGCTGGCCACCTTGATGCTCAGCGCCAGCGGCGTCCCCTTGAGGATCTCGATGTCCGCGGCCTGCAGCGTCGACGTCGACTGCACGGCCTTGTTCTTCGAGCCGGGCACGTCGACCAGCTTCACCTGCGAGCGCGACGACAGCGTGTTCGGCAGGCTCAGCAGCGACCCGGTGCCGTCCTTCGCCGTCTGCCCGCCACCCTGCAGCAGGCCACCCAGGCTCTGCAGGCCCTTCGTCAGGTCGAACCCGCTGGCCAGCGAGTTCGGGTCGAGCTTCGGCTTCAGCGCGTCCAGACCCAGGTTCGGCATCGACGGGACGACGTTCAGCAGCGACAGGCTCGCCACCGACGTGCTCGCGTCCGCGATGGTGTCGACGCACGGCCCGAGCGTGGGGCTCCACCGCGCGTGCGCGCTCCCGTTCAGCAGGCCGACGTTCAGCAGCGGGTTCGACGGCGCGTTGAGCCCCCCGCTGATCGGCTGCGGGTTGTCCGGCAACGCGGTCTGCACGACACTGCCCGGCGTCTGCGGCGCGTTCCCGCCGATCGACAACCCGAACGGCGAAGCCTGCGCGATCGCCTTCTCGTAGCTCAGGTAGGCGTCCGAGTTCGCCGACGCGCTCGACAGGCCCATCCCCGCCTCGAGCGCCGACTGCTTCGGCAAGGTGGCCCCGAACCCCGGCAGGATCGTGCTCGTCGGCACGGCGTTGGGCAGCAACCGGATGATCCCGAGCGCGGTCCCGGCATCCCCGACGGCCTGCCCCAGCGGCTGCGGCCCGATCGGCGCCGAGATCGGCGCCTGCCCCGGATTCGCCGGCTGCGGGATCGGCGTCGTCGGATAGGTCGGATCGGCGTTCGCCGGCGCCGCGCTGAACAGGAGCAACGCCGCGGCCGCCGGCAGGGCCACCGAACGGGGCAGTCTTCGCCGCATGTGCCAGAGCCTCCAGATAGGTCGACCGGGGAGTGAGACCGACGTCATAGGGCCCTAACGACGGTCCCCCCGGAAAGTGACGCGCACAGCCTCCGCTACACTTGCTCTCGTCGCCAGCGCGAGCCGGAGACATGCCGCCTTAGCTCAGTCGGCCAGAGCGATTCACTCGTAATGAATAGGTCGGGGGTTCGATTCCCCCAGGCGGCTCGACAAGGTTGGAAGGCCCCTGCCCCCAAAGGGCGGGGGCCTTTTCCTTGTCTCGCGTGTCTTGGGGGGCTCCGCCCCGCACCCCGCCCGGAGGGCTCCGCCCCCGGCCCCCCGCGTGGTCGAGTTGCGTTGTCGGCTGCCGATTTTCTTTTTCGGAACCACCCTTATGGGGGGACTTCCCGCCTTGTCTGGACGGGCGAAGGCCCCCGGTGTGAGCCGGGGGCCTTCGGATGAGCAGGGGGTTACTTCGGGGGCGTCAGCTTGACCACCGTGGCCTTCGCGTCGCCTCGGGGGGTTCGGTAGGTGATCTCGTCGCCCGCCTTGGCTCCCACCAGGGCCAGGCCCAGGGGGCTGTCCGAGGTGATCGCGTCCGCGTCTTCGCCGGGGACCGTCACCACCTGGAACGTCTCTTCGTCTCCGTCCGAGAAGCGGAGCGTCACCACCGTGCCGTCGGGGAGCTGCGCGTTGCCGTAGCCGCCGTGCTCCATCTTCGCGGCCAGGTCCGCTATCTGGCGGTCCAGCCGGGCCGCCGCCTCCGCGCGGTCGATCACGTCCGCCTGGTCCGCCGCGTCACCGGTGCGCTCCTGCTCGCCGGGTTGCGGCGCGAGGGCTTCCCGCTGCGCGCGCAGGTTCGCGATTTCCTTCTCCAGCTGGCTGCGCGCTGCCGAGCTGAGCCCCTTGTCCCCTGAGATCACCATGCCGGGCATTGTCCGCTGCGCGGAGCGGGGTGGCCAATCCGGTTTTTCACCCGCGGGCCGCCCGCGGGACGTCTGCCCTAGGATTCGGGGCTGCCGTCCAGTCAGAAGGTAACGAGAATCACCGTGAGCGCAGTCCCCGGTCGCAGCGACCGGCTCTCCCCGAACCAGCTGGCCAAGCAGGAACAGATCGTCGAGGCCGCGCGGACCGTCCTCGCCCGCGACGGGCTCGCCGGGTGCACCGTCCGCGCCATCGCCGACGCCGGCCCGCTCACCAAGAGCGCGATCCACTACTACTTCGCCGACATCGACGTCCTCATCGACCGCGCCATGGCCGCGCACATCACCGCCTTCGCCGCGGGGTTGCGCGAAGTCGCCGCGAAGCACGACGACCCGCGTACGCGCCTCTTCGCCGTCCTCGAGGAGTACCTGAGCGTGTTCGCCGCCAACCCCAACGCGGCGTTCCTCTGGTTCGAGTACTGGATCGCCGCCGGCCGCGCCCAGCACCCGCAGGCCATCGACGCCATGCTCACGTCGCTCACCGAGCTGCTGGCCGAGCTGCTCGCCCCCCTGGACGTCGACGACCCGCGCGCACGGGCTCGCGCGCTCCTGTCGTACCTGCTCGGCACGGTCGTCCAGCAGCGGGTGCGCCCGCGGCCGTTCGCCGCACTGCGGGGCGACATCGAGGCGCTCTGCTTCGCCAACTACGGCTAGCAACGCCCTTTAGATCCGTAGACGTACGGATTGCGCACTACGTCCGGCTCCGGCCAGGGTCGAGAGACCCCCGAGAGCAGGAGACGCTATGCGCCCACGAACGTGCCTGGCGGCGGCCGCGGCCGCCCTCTTGATGCTCACCACCGGCGGACCGGCCGGTGCCGCCCAGCCCACCGGACCGCAGGTGTACGAGGTGACCGGCACCGGCACGGCCCAGCAGCGCACCGAGGTCGCGCGGACCGGCGCCGACATCCTCGACAGCACGGACGGCACGACGACCGTCATCGCCAACCCCGCCGAAGCCGCCCAGCTGCGCGCGCTCGGCTTCGGCGTCAAGGCGCTCGGCGCGGTCAACCGGCCGCGGACCGCGGCGACCGTCGAGGACTTCCCGGCCGGCTACACCGGTTACCACACCTACGCCGAAACGCAGACCGAGCTGCAGAAAGCCGTCGCGAACTACCCCTCGCTGACGAAGCTCGGCAGCGCCGGGACGTCGTACGAGGGCCGCGCGCTGTCGCTGATCAAGATCTCGGACAACGCCGCGACCGACGAGAACGAGCCCGAGGTGCTCTTCACCTGCAACCAGCACGCGCGCGAGCACCTCACCACCGAGATGTGCCTCCACATCGTCGACCGCCTGACCAGCGGATATGCGACGAACAGTGCGATCAAGCGGCTCGTCGACAGCACCGAGATCTGGGTGATCCCCAGCGTCAACCCGGACGGCTCCGAGTACGACATCTCCGGCGGCACGTTCCACAGCTGGCGCAAGAACCGCCAGGGCCCCGGCACCGACACCAACCGCAACTGGGGCTACAAGTGGGGCTGCTGCGGCGGTTCCTCTGGGTCGACGTCCAGTGAGACCTACCGCGGCACGGCGGCGTTCTCCGCGCCCGAGACCCGGGCCGTCTCGAACTGGGTGAACTCGCGGGTGGTCGGCGGCGTCCAGCAGATCAAGACGCACATCGACTTCCACACCTACTCCGAGCTGGTGCTCTGGCCGTTCGGCTACACCTACGCCGACACCGCGCCGGGCCTGACCGCGGCCGAGGCGCAGAAGTTCCAGACGCTCGGCAAGCAGATGGCCGCGACCAACGGCTACACCCCGCAGCAGTCCAGCGACCTCTACATCACCGACGGCAGCGTCAACGACTGGATGTGGGCGACGCACAAGATCTGGAGCTTCACCTTCGAGATGTACCCGAAGGGCGGCAGCCCGGGCTTTTACCCGCGCGACACGCAGATCGTGCCGCAGACGACCCGCAACGACCAGGCCGTCGACATCATCATCAACGCGGCGATCACGGGCTGAGCCGCTGGGGGCGGTTTAGGGTGCGGGCATGCCTCTGTTCTCGTTCGAAGGGCTCAGCCCGCAGGTCCACCCGGACGCCTGGATCGCCCCCACCGCCACGCTCATCGGCGACGTCGTCGTCGAGAAGGACGCCTCGATCTGGTTCGGCGCGGTGATCCGGGCCGACTTCGGCCGGATCGTCATCCGGGAGGGCGCCAACATCCAGGACAACTCGGTGATCCACGTCAACGACGGCGTCTGCGAGGTCGGCAAGAACGTCACCGTGGGCCACCAGTGCCTGGTGCACGACTGCACGATCGGGGAGCAGGCGCTGATCGGCAACGGCTCGACGGTGCTCGACAAGGCGAAGATCGGCGCGCGGGCGCTGGTCGCTGCCGGGGCGACGGTCACGCCGTCGACGGAGGTGCCGGAGGAGGTCATCGCGATGGGCAGCCCCGCGAAGAAGTTCGTGCCCCTGACCGACTCCGCGCGGATGTGGGTCGAGCACAACGCGGCGATCTACCAGGAGCTGGCGCGTCGGCACCGCGCCGGGACGAAGCCGATCGATTGAGTTTGACTCTCCAGTAACTGGAGACTCTAGCTTCGGGGCATGGCTCCGAAGACGAAGAAACTCACCCACCAGGTCACCCTGGAACTCACCGCGGGCAACGCCCCGGTCGTCGACCTCGGCAAGATGCTGGGGCAGACCGGGGTCAACCTCGTCGAGATCAAGAAGGCCTACGACGCGGCGACGGCGGCCCAGCGCGGCGACATCGTGCCCGTGGTCGTCTCGGTGTTCGAGGACCGCTCGTTCGACCTGCGGCTGAAGACGCCGCCGACGTCGTTCCTGATCAAGAAGGCGTTGGGGGACAAGGGTTCCGCGCGGCCGGGCCACGAGGTCGCGGGCAAGCTGACCAAGGAGCAGCTGCGCGAGATCGCCGAGCGCAAGCTGCCGGACCTCAACACCTCCGACGTCGACGCGGCGATGCGCACGATCGCCGGCACCGCCCGGTCCATGGGCGTCGTGGTCGTCGACTGACGTGCGCAAGCACGCGGTCGTGCCGCCGTTCCACGCGCTGGACCCCGAGCTCGGGGTGGCGGAACGGTTGCTGCGCCAGGAAAACCCGGCGCTGTGCGGGATAGTCGCGCGACTGCCCGACGAACACGCGGCCGCGCGCCGCCTCAACGCCGTGCTGGCGGAGGCCGGGGCGCGGCCGCGGCTCGTCGACACCGGCGCGGCGTGGCGGATCGTCTACGTGACGCCGCGTGCGAGCGAAAGCGAGCTGGCCGCGGGCGCGGCGGGCCTGGCGGAACTGGTGACCGTCGGCGGCTGGCGCCGCGTCAAGCGCTGCGCGACCTGCGGCAGGCCGTTCTGCGACCGCACGTCCGGGTGCACCCGCAAGTGGTGCGCCGAACACCGTCGAGCCTCGAGCGGGGTGGACTAGGCTCTTACGCGCAGCAGCGACTGGCGCCATCGAGGTGGAGCACCACCGGGAAGCGACTACGAGGCCGGCACCGCGCGCCTGGGTGAAGGCCACTCCAGAGCCGGAGTACGCCATGACACACCAGCCGAAACTGAACGCACTCGCCGCCGCCGATCCCGCCATCGCCGGGCTCGTCGAGGACGAGGCGAAGCGCCAGCACGACAAGATCCGCCTGATCGCCTCGGAAAACTACGTCTCGCAGGCCGTGCTCGAGGCGACCGGCACCGTGCTCACGAACAAGTACTCCGAGGGGTACGCGGGCAAGCGCTACTACGAGGGCCAGCAGTTCATCGACCAGGTCGAGCAGCTGGCCATCGAGCGGGCGAAGGCCGTGTTCGGCGCCGAGCACGCGAACGTCCAGCCGTACTCCGGGTCACCGGCGAACCTGGCCGTGTACCTGGCGTTCGCCCAGCCCGGCGACACCGTGCTCGGCATGGCGCTGCCGGACGGCGGCCACCTCACCCACGGCTGGAGCGTCTCCGCGACCGGCAAGTGGTTCACCCCGGTGCGCTACGGCGTCGCCAAGGAGACCGGCCGCGTCGACCTCGACCAGGTCCGCGACCTCGCCCGCCAGCACCGGCCGAAGCTGATCTTCGCCGGTGGCACGGCGATCCCGCGCACGATCGACTTCCCGGCGTTCGCCGAGATCGCGCGCGAGGTGGACGCGGTGCTCGTCGCCGACATCGCGCACATCGCCGGGCTGGTCGCGGGCGGCGCGCACCCGTCGCCGGTCGGGCACGCGCAGGTCATCACGACGACCACGCACAAGACCCTGCGCGGCCCGCGCGGCGCGATGATCCTGTCCGACGCCGAGCACGCGAAGGCCGTCGACAAGGCGGTGTTCCCGGGGCTGCAGGGCGGCCCGCACAACCACACGACCGCGGCGATCGCCGTCGCGCTCGGGGAGGCGCAGCAGCCGTCGTTCAGCGAGTACGCGCACCGGATCGTGGCGAACGCCCGCGCGCTGGCCGACGCGCTGCTCGCCTGCGGCTACGACCTCGTGTCCGGCGGAACGGACAACCACTTGCTGCTGATCGACCTGACGAACAAGGGCGTCGCGGGCAAGCCGGCGGCGCAGGCGCTGGACCGCGCGGGCATCGAGCTGAACTACAACACGGTGCCGTTCGACCCGCGCAAGCCGTTCGACCCGTCCGGCATCCGGCTGGGCACGTCCGCGATCACGACGCGCGGGCTGCGGCCGGAGCACCAGGTCCAGGTGGCGGCGTGGATCGACCGCACGATCACCGCGGCGGCCGCGTCCGACGAGGCCGCGCTGGACACGATCGCCGCGGAGATCCGCGAGTTCCTGGCGCCGTTCCCCATCCCGGGCTACTCCGCCTGACGCTCGTCCGCTGAAGGCCATCTCCGCAGGTCGGAGGTGGCCTTCAGTGCGTCCGGGGGCGCGGAGACGCGGCTCACAGGAAATTTGATTGCACGATGCAAGCTCTCTGGGAATACTTGGTCGAGACAAGTAGTTGACGGGTACAAGCAACTACGACGAAGGCTGAGGGAGACCCACCATGAGCGACACCACCACGGCGGAAGGAGCAGCCGCTACGAACGGCAAACTGTCCCACCGCCAGATCCTGACCGTCCTGTCCGGGCTGATGCTCGGCATGTTCCTCGCCGCGCTCGACCAGACGATCGTTTCGTCCTCGATGCGCACCATCGCCGACGAACTCCACGGCTTGTCCCTGCAGGCCTGGGCCACCACCGCGTACCTGATCACCGCGACGCTCTCGACGCCGCTGTACGGCAAGCTCTCCGACCTCTACGGCCGCAAGCCCATGTACCTCACGGCGATCTCGCTCTTCCTGGTCGGTTCGCTGGCCAGCGGTATGGCGACGTCGATGTACGAGCTCGCCGCGTTCCGCGCCTTCCAGGGCCTCGGCGCCGGTGGCCTGATGTCGCTGGCGCTGGCGATCATCACCGACATCACCGCGCCGCGCGAGCGCAGCAAGTACCAGGGCTACTTCATGGCGGTGTTCGGCATCTCGAGCGTCGCGGGCCCGGTCGTCGGCGGGTTCTTCGCCGGCATCGACACCTTCGCCGGCATCACCGGCTGGCGCTGGGTCTTCCTCGTCAACGTCCCGATCGCGCTCGCCGCGCTGGTCGTCGTCACCAAGGTGCTGAACCTCCCGCACACCCGCGTGGACCAGAAGGTCGACTACTGGGGCGCCGTCGCGCTGGCCACCGGCCTGGTGCCGCTGCTGATCGTCGCCGAGCAGGGCCGTGAGTGGGGCTGGGGCTCCGCCGCCTCGATCGCCATGTACGTCGTCGGCGCGCTCGGCGTCACCGCCTTCGTCTGGATCGAACGCCGGATGGGCGACGCCGCCCTGCTGCCGCTGCGGCTGTTCAAGCGGCCGGTGTTCCGGATGTCGACGCTCGTCACCGTCGTCCAGGGCGCCGGGATGTTCGGCGCGATGATGTCGCTGCCGCTGTACCTGCAGATCGTCAAGGGTGCGACGCCCACCCAGGCCGGCCTGCAGATGCTGCCGCTGACGCTGGGCATCATGTCCGCGAGCATGACCAGCGGCCGGCTCATCTCGAAGACCGGGCGCTACAAGATGTTCGCGGTGGCCGGGATCGGCCTGATGGCGGCGGCGCTGTTCGCGCTGTCCACGATCACCGTCGACAGCTCGCTCGCGCTGGTCATGATCATCGCCTTCGTGATCGGCCTCGGCCTCGGCGCCTCGATGCAGACGCTGGTGCTGGCCGCGACCAACGACGTCCGCCCGCAGGACATCGGCGTCGCCACCTCGGCGGCGACGTTCTTCCGGCAGATCGGCGGCACGGCGGGCACCGCGGTGTTCCTCTCGATCCTGTTCGGCACGGTCGGCGACCGCATCGCGAACGCCATCCGCTCGGCGATGACCCAGCCGGCCTACGTGACGGCGCTGGCGCAGCACCCGGAGTTCGCGAAGCAGATGCAGAGCGGCCTGGACGTCAACGACACGTCGTTCCTGTCCACGCTCGACCCGACGCTGGCCCGGCCGATCCTGCAGGGCTTCGCCGAGTCGATGAGCACGGTGTTCCTGGTCGGCGGGATCGTGCTGACCGTCGGCTTCGCGCTGGTGTGGTTCCTCAAGGAGAAGCCGCTGTCGGACAAGTCGGCGATGGAACAGCGCGCGGAGGCCGAGGAGGCACCCGCACTGGCCATGGCGCACTGACCGGGGAATGAAAGGGCCCCCTCGGGATCTCCCGAGGGGGCCTTTTCGCGGGCTCAGTGACCGGTCCCGTTGGCCTCTTCCTTGGCCAGGCGGTCGGTCTCGCGCTCGTACGAGCGGGCGATCTCGTTCTCGGCCTCGGCGCGGCCGACCCAGGACGAGCCTTCGACGCTCTTGCCGGGCTCGAGGTCCTTGTAGACCTCGAAGAAGTGCTGGATCTCCAGCTTGTGGAACTCGTTCAGGTGGTGGATGTCGCGCAGGTGCTCCAGGCGCGGGTCGTTCGTCGGGACGGCGAGGACCTTGTCGTCCGGGCCCTTCTCGTCGGTCATCCGGAACATGCCGATCGCGCGGCAGCGGATCAGGCAGCCCGGGAACGTCGGCTCCTGCACGAGGACCAGCACGTCCAGCGGGTCGCCGTCCTGGCCGAGGGTGTCGTCGATGAAGCCGTAGTCGGCCGGGTACTGCGTGGCCGTGAACAGGGTCCGGTCCAGTTTGATGCGGCCGGTCTTGTGGTCGACCTCGTACTTGTTGCGCTCCCCTTTGGGGATTTCGATCGTGACGTCGAACTCCACGCCTGTCCTCACTGCTTCTTTAGGTCCCGGCATGCCACGCGTCGCGGGCGGCAACCTTCATGACTGTCTTGACGTCTCCTAGTGTGGACTACGCCCTGCTTCCGGGTCGCATCGATGTCGGCCCTGAGGCATGTGAGCTTGGCCCCTTCCGGGGCAGGTGAGAAGGAGTGGTGGGTGCCGGAAAACGACCAGCCGATGTGGCCGTCGTCGGACGAAGACGGCTCGTCGTCCGGTGCGCGGGAGACCACGCCGATGGCGCTGCCCGACCCGCCGGCGAGCGCTCCGGAGCGCCCTGGCGTGCCCAACGTCACAGGCAGTGAAGCGCCGAAGGGATCGTGGTTCGCGCCGAACGTCGCGCCCGAACCGATCCCCGGCCTGAACGCCCCCGCGGAGGAGCCGCCGCCCCCGCCGCCCCCGGCGAAGCAGGACCTCGCCGATCGGCT
Source organism: Amycolatopsis sp. NPDC049691 (assembly GCF_040675005.1). Taxonomy (NCBI): domain Bacteria; kingdom Bacillati; phylum Actinomycetota; class Actinomycetes; order Pseudonocardiales; family Pseudonocardiaceae; genus Amycolatopsis; species Amycolatopsis sp. NPDC049691. Next base: position 24,212 of record NZ_JBFANX010000030.1, on the reverse strand, counting down.
CGGCTCCCGCGAACCGAAGCCGAAGCCGGAGTCCGAACCGGAGCCGACACCGGAGCCCAAGCCGGCCGAGGCCGAGGCGGCGCCGGTCGCGGAGAGCACCCAGTACATCGACGTCAAGCAGGGCGAGAGCACCCAATACATCCAGGCGGAGCCGGCGCCGCAGAAGACGCCGATCGTGCCGGTGGAGCGCAACGTCTGGCCCGGCGAGCAGCAGGAACGCCACGAGGAGCCGCGGTCCGAGAAGCCGGACGCGCAGCCGTGGCGCGAAGAGCTCCAGCTCTGGCGCGAGGAGCAGCAGCGCCGCGAAGAGCAGCTGAAGCGCGTGGACGCCCAGCGCCGCCAAGAGACCCAGCAGCCCCAGCAGCAGCGCGCCGACGCGCCCTGGGCGCAGCGCATCGACGTGCCGGAGAACCGCCCGCGCACCGACCCGCCGGAGCGCACCGCCGAGCCGGCCGAACGACGTCCCGGCCTGCCGCCGGAGCCGCCGCGCGGGGTCGTCCCGTCGGCGTCCGCCGGGTCGCTGGCCCGGCCGATGCGGATCGAGCCGGACGGGCAGCGGTTCGACGCCGAGGCGACCGTCGGGATCGAGCGGCCCACCCAGTTCCCCGGCGCCTTCCAGCAGCAGCCCCAGCCCCGGAACGAGCCGCCCGCGGAGCCGCCGCCACCGCCGGCCGAGCCCGCGGCCGCCGGGGAACCGCCGAAGAAGAAGCGCCGCAAGGGCAAGATCATCGCCATCGTCGCGGTCGTCGTGCTGCTGCTGGCCGGCGGCGGGGTCGCGGCCGCGATGCCGAAGGTGTCGAACCGGCTCGGCCTGCCGTGGGCGCCGAACGCGCCGAAGGGCGACAGCCCGGAGCCGGTCGCGGCCACGCGCCAGCTGCAGGGGCCCGACACCTCGGGACCGGCGCCGACCGCGAACGGCGTCAAGTCCGCGCTGGCCGCCGCGGCGGGCAACAGCGCGCTGGGGCAGCTCAACGGCAGCGTCGTCGACCCGGTGACCGGCACGACGCTCTGGGACCACAGCGCGTCGACGGCGGTGACCCCCGCGTCGACGACGAAGGTGCTCACGACGGCGGCCGCGCTGCTGTCCATGGATCCGAACACGCGGCTGTCGACGAAGATCGTCCAGGGCGCCGACCCGGGCACGGTGATCCTGGTCGGCGGCGGTGACGTCACCCTGACCTCGCTGCCGCTGGGCACCGAGTCGCCGCTGTACCCGGGCGCCGCGCACGTCGACGACCTCGTCGCGCAGGTGAAGAAGGCCAACCCGAACGTCAAGAAGGTGCAGGTCGACCTCAGCCTGTTCAAGGGCGCGACGACCGCGCCGGGCTGGGCCGCCGGTGACGCGCCGTCGACGTTCGCCACCCAGATCGGCTCGGTGATGGCCGACGCGGGACGCATGGACCCGAAGAACAACAACTCCCAGCGCGTGGCCAACGCGGGCAGCGCGCTGGCGGGGACGATCGCGTCGAAGCTCAGCGCGTCGGCGGGCGGCCAGGCGACCGCGCCGAAGGACGCGAAGGTCCTCGCCGAGGTCAAGTCGGCGCCGCTGACCGAGCTGGTCTCGGACACGATGGAGCTGTCCGACGACGTCCTCGCCGAGGCCCTCGCCCGGCAGGTCGCGCTGGCGACCGGCCAGGAGGCGACCTTCGCGGGCGGTGCCGCGGCGACCATCAAGGTGCTGAAGGACCACGGGTTCGACACCGCCGGCGTCAAGCTGTCCGACGGCAGCGGCATCTCGACCGAGAACAAGATCCCGGCGAAGCTGCTGACCCAGCTGATGGCGGCCGCGGCGGCGCCGGACGGCAAGAACCCGAACACGGCCAAGCTGCGCGCGATGCTGGCCGGTCTCCCGGTGGCGGGCGGCTCGGGCACGCTCGCGGACAAGCGGTTCGAGACGCCCGCGTCGCAGGCCGGCCGGGGCTGGGTGCGGGCCAAGACGGGCACGCTGACCGGCGTCAACACCCTCGCCGGGCTGGTGCTGGACCAGGACGGGCGGGTGCTGGTGTTCGCGTTCATGTCCAACGGCTCCGACCAGCAGCCGGGCCGGGACGCGATCGACGCCCTCGCCACCAGCCTCCGCAAGTGCGGGTGCTCGTAGAACCGTACGAAGATCGTGGCCGGAAACCGACCTGGGCCAGGTAGCGTCGGAAGGGTGAGTCAGGAAACCGAGACCCGGCCCATGGTCGACTGGGCCCTCGCCGCGCAGACGGGCGCGCTGCTCGTGCGCGGCGGCCCGCAGGTCCCGCGGGAAGAGGCCGAGGCGGCCGTCGCCGATCTGCGCGAGCTCACCGTCGTGGCCGAAGGGCACGTCCGGGAGCTGACGACCCTGGGCCTCGACCTGCCGCTGCTGCCCGGCGAGGTCGTCGACCGCCCCGGCTGGGTGCGCTCCGCCGCGGGCGGGCTGAACGCGCTGACCGGGCGCGCCCTGCCGCGGCAGGGCGGGCCGTTCGGGCCGATCCTGGCCGGCGGCGCCGGCGTGCAGACCGGGCTGGTGCTCGCCTTCCTGGCCAGCCGCGTGCTCGGCCAGTACGACCCCTTCGGCGGCCCGGACAAGGAAGGCCAGCTGCTGCTGGTCGCGCCGAACGTCGTCGCCGCCGAGCGGGCGATGGACGTCCCCGGCCGCGACTTCCGGCTCTGGGTCTGCCTGCACGAGTGCACCCACCGCCTCCAGTTCACCGCCGTCCGGTGGCTGCGCGACTACTTCGCCGACGAGGTCGAGCGGCTCGTCGCCGGGCTCGCGGGCGGCGGTTCCGACAGCCTCGCCGACCTCGTCGGGCGGCTGCCCGAGGCGATCAAGCAGGGGCCGAAGCTGAACCTCGCCGAGCTGCTCCAAGGACCGAAGGAACGCGCGGTCTTCGACCGGCTGCTGGCCCTGTCGACGCTGCTGGAAGGCCACGCCGACTTCGTGATGGACGCCGTCGGCCCGCAGGTCGTCCCGAGCGTCGACACGATCCGCGCGCGGTTCACCGCCCGGCGCAAGGGCGGCGGCGTCTTCGACCGGCTGCTGCGCGCGCTGCTCGGCGTCGACGCGAAGATCCGCCAGTACGAAGAAGGCGCGAAGTTCACGAAGCACGTCGTGGACGCCGTCGGCATGGAAGGCTTCAACGCCGTCTGGCGCTCGCCGAACACCCTGCCCTCGCGCGCCGAGATCGCCGACCCGGCCGCGTGGGTCCGGCGCCTGCACGGATGACCGGGACGGCGGTCGCCGCGGTCCGCCGGGCCGTCCGAGCCTTCCTGGACGCGGTCGAGGCACCGCCTGAGCTGTGCGTCGCGGTTTCCGGCGGCGCCGACTCCCTCGCGCTGTGCGATGCGGCGGCGTACGTCGGGCACCACCGCGGCCACCGCGTCCGCGCGCTGGTCGTCGACCACGGCCTGCAGGAGGGCTCGGCGAAGATCGCGCTCGACGCGGCCGCCGCGGCGAAGTCGCTGGGCGCCGACGAAGCCGAGGTGCGCCGCGCCGACGTCACCGGCCCCGGCGGCCCGGAAGCCGCCGCGCGCAAGGCCCGCTACCGCGCGCTGGCCGGCCACGACCTCGTCCTGCTCGGCCACACCCTCGACGACCAGGCCGAGACCGTCCTGCTCGGGCTGGGCCGCGGCTCCGGCCCGCGCAGCGTCTCGGGGATGCGGCCGCACGACCCGCCGTGGGGCCGTCCGCTGCTCGCCGTCCCGCGCGCCACCACCCGGGCCGCCTGCGCCGAGCTCGGCGTCGAGCCGTGGGAGGACCCGCACAACGCCGAACCGCGCTTCACCCGCGTCCGGTTGCGCACCGAGGTCCTGCCGTTGCTGGAAGACGTCCTCAACGGCGGCGTCGCCGGCGCGCTGGCCCGCACGGCCGCGCAGCTGCGGGACGACAGCGAGGCGTTGGACACAATGGCGGACAGGATCTTCACCCGCGCGGGCGGCCCCGAAGGGCTGGAAGCAGGCGTGCTTTCGGCGGAGCCCGCGGCGGTGCGGCGGCGGGTTCTCCGCAGGTGGCTGCTGGCATCCGGCGTGCGCGAACTCACCGACGGGCACCTGCGCGCGGTCGACGACCTCGTCGCCCGGTGGCGCGGTCAGGGTGGCGTGTGGTTGCCGGGCAACTTGGAGGCGCGGCGGGCGCATGGCAGGCTCTGCCTCACCTCCCAACCCACCACACGAGGGGAATGACCTGTGTACGAGGGCGAAATCGCCTCCGTGCTCGTCACCGAGCAGCAGATCAAGGACAAGATCGCGGAGCTGTCGGCGCAGATCGCCGCCGACTACCCGCCCAACGGGCAGGGCGAACTCCTGCTGGTGGGCGTCCTGAAGGGCGCGGTCATGTTCATGACCGACTTCGCCCGCGCGCTGCCGCTGCCGACGCAGCTGGAATTCATGGCCGTCTCCTCGTACGGCTCGGCGACGTCGTCGTCCGGCGTCGTGCGGATCCTCAAGGACCTCGACCGCGACATCGCGGGCCGGGACGTGCTGATCGTCGAGGACATCGTCGACTCGGGCCTGACGCTGTCGTGGCTGCTGAAAAATCTCGCGAGCCGCAACCCGGCGTCGCTCGAGGTCGTTTCGCTGCTGCGGAAGCCGGAGGCGGTCAAGGTGGACGTCCCGGTGAAGTACATCGGCTTCGACATCCCCAACGAGTTCGTCGTCGGCTACGGCCTGGACTACGCCGAGCGCTACCGGGACCTGCCGTACATCGGGACGCTGGACCCGAAGGTCTACACGTCCTAGTTCACCGACCGTTCACCGCAACTACCGGATTTGCGGAACCCGGCGGTCCGAGATTGCGTCATACGCTCTGATCACGTGCGTTAACCTATGCGAAGACCATTCGTGCCCGCGGTGACCGGGTCGGGGGAACGGGAGAGAGCTCAGATGGGGAACAGCAGCGCTGCCGACGCGAACGCCTTCAAGGCCGCGGCCGCGGCGGGTCAGGTCGGGATCGACCCCGACGCCGCGCAGACCGTGCTGAACAAGATCCGCACCGGCAAGGACGCGGTCGAGGCCCTGCTCGCCGGCGCGGGCACGCTCGCGCAGCCGCCGAAGCTCGGGGACAACCCGGTGGGCAACGCAATGGCGGCCAAGTTCGTCCAGCGCGCCGACGGCGGGAACGACTCCTACGCCGCCGCGCTGCAGAACCTGCTCGACCAGTACACCGCCGCCGAGGAGGGCATCGTCACGGCGATGTCCCGGTACCACGAGATCGACCAGGCCGCGGCCGACCCGTTCCGCAACGCCTGAGCCCAGAGGGGGATTTCGAAGTCATGGCTCCGAACCACAGCGACCAGCCGGCGACGACGACCGACCCGGGCTCGCTCGTGCCGCTCGGCGACAACTCCGCGTCGCAGAACATCGTCGAGAACGCCCGCGGCAGCGCCGGCGGCTTCGACATGGGCAGCGACCGCGCGATCGCCAACCCGCCGAACTGGAACGCGCAGGCCAGCCAGCAGCTGTACAACGGCGCGGTCAACAACAACGACCCCGGCACGGCCGAGGCGACCGGGCACGCCTGGGCGCACCACGGCACCGAGCTGAAGCAGGCCTCCGACCACCTGTACAACGCGATCTCCGAGCTGGGCAACGCGTGGGTCGGCCGGGGCGCCGCGGGTGCGCAGGGCGCGCTGGTGGCCATTGCGAACTCCGGCTCGCAGGCCTCCGACGCCGCGCACACGATGTCCGACCGGCTCGCCCGGCAGGCCGCGGCGGCCGCCGAGGTCAAGAAGATGCCGGCCCCCAAGGACTACGACCCGAAGCAGGCCATGGCGGCCGCGCTGGCGGGCGGCCCGGCGGCCCTGATCGCCGACCAGAAGGCGCAGGCGGACGCGGCCAACGACGTCAAGGCGCAGCAGGTCGCGTTCTTCAACGCCTACACCAAGGCGATGAGCGAGGTCGACAGCTCGACCCCGAGCTTCGGCCCGGAGTCGCTCGGCATGAAGCCGACCGGTTCGCACAACTCCGTGTCGTTCAACGGCATCAGCAGCGTCGGCAGCGCCGGCCCGGTCCAGGGCCTCTCCGGCGCGGGCGGCGCGGTGTTCGCCTCGAGCGGCGCGGGCTTCGGCGGCGGCCACGGCGGCGCGTTCGACGCGCAGCACGCGGCGGTCGGCCCGAACGGCGTCCACGGCGGCGCTTTCGGCCACGACGCGGCGGCGCTCGGCAGCGACGGCAGCGCGGGCGGCACGGCCACCGGTACCGGCACGAACACCGGAGCGGGCCACGTCGCCACGGGTGCCGGCCAGCAGGGCAGCGGCAACCCGCTGAGCAAGATCGGCATGGGCCTCGGCATCGGCGGTGCCGCCGGCGGCCTGGGTGCGCTGGCTTCCCGCGCGCTGGGCAAGGGCAGCAAGTCGGGTGCGAAGGCCACGAACGACACGTCGCTGGCCTCGGCCGAAGGCCAGGGCCAGAGCGCCGCTTCGGCGCAGGCGCCGCAGCAGGGTCTCGTCTCGTCGGCGGGCACCATCGGCGGGCAGACCCCGCCGCCGATGAACCCGGGCATGGGCGGCATGGCCCCGCACGGCGCCCAGGGCGAGCAGGATGAGGAGCACACGCACGCGTCGTTCCTCATCGAGGCCGACCCGGACGCGGCCTTCGGCGCCGACCAGGCGACCCCGCCGCCGGTGATCGGCGCGTGGTCCGAGGACGACGAAGACCGCTGATCCTTTCGGGCCGGGTCCGCCGAGGCGGGCCCGGCCCGGTTTCTCCTGGGGGTGGCTCGATGCCGAACGCTGAGCTGCTCACCCCGGTCGAGGTGGACTTCCTGTGGGAGTCCGCCGGGCTGGGCGAGCTGCCGTACCCGCTGCGCGTCCGTTCGCACGGCGAGACCGTGGACGAGCGGGAGCTGCTGCGCCGCCGCACGCTGGAAGGGCTGGCCGCACGCGGGCTGGCCGACGGCCGCGGTCGGCCGGAACCGCACGTCGAGGACTACTTCGGCGTGCTGGCGCAGCCCGAGCTGAGCCTGGACGCGGTCCAGCTGATCGCCCCGGACGCCGAGCCCCTGCTGGCGATCGCCGGCGTGCTGGGCGGCCAGGGCCTGCTGGCGGTCCAGGACACGCGGGGCCTGCACCTGCAGCCGTGCCCGGCCGACGGCCTGGCGAGCGCGATCGTCTCCCTGCTCCCCGGCGCCCCGCGCGGTGCGGAGAAGTCGGTGACGGTCCCGCTGGAGCAGCTGGTCGGCGCGCACGGCGTCGACTTCCTGTCCCGCCGCGGCAACGGCGACGAGCGCGCGTCGGCGGACGAGGACCGCAAGGCGCTGGCGAAGCTGCACGCCCAGCCGCGGCTGCGCGGCGGCCAGATCGCGGCCAACGCGCGTTCCCGCGTGGGCGGCCGCACCCGGACGCCGGTGCTGAGCTGGTTCGACACGGAGACGGGCCGCTACTTCACCCAGGCGACCCGCGGCCGCGACGGCCGTGACTGGATCACGATCGCCCCGGCCGACGCGGCGACGCTGCGCCACCGGCTGGGCGAGATGCTCGCCGGGGCCGCGCAGACCAGCACGGTCTGACGGCCGCGCGAGGGCGTTCGACCCACTGGGCCGGGGGTGGGTCCTGCCTTCGCGAGTGCGAGGGCATCCGGCCGAAGTGGGCTCCGCCCGCGCCCCCGCGCGCGTGAGGGACTTCGCCCGCCGGGGTCGGCGAGCCTCGCCCTGTGCGCGAGGGGCTCTGGCCGAACTGGGCCCGCCCGCGCCCCTGCGTGCGTTGGGGGCTTCTGCCCGCCGGGGTCGGCTGAGCCCTCGCCCGCGAGGGGCGCGGCCGCCGGGCCGGACCGCGGCCGTCCGCGCCCTCTGCCAAGATCGGGCTCCGGCTTTCTCCGAGCGTGCTCGCCGCCGGCCGCTTTTTGTCGGTGGTGCGGGCTACGCTGAGCAAGAGTCCGAACCGGGAGAGTAGTGATGCAAGAGTTCTTCTCGCCGCTCGCGTTCGACTTCCTCTGGGAGTCGGCGCAGGTCGGTGAGCTGCCGTACCCGCTGCTGGTCCGGTCGCACGGCGCGACCGAAGACGAGCGCGTCTCGCTGCGCCACCGCGTCGACGCCGAGCTGAAGGCCCGCGGCATCCGCGATCCGCGCGGCAGGCTCGCGCCGCCGATCGAGGACGCCCTGCAGCTGCTGGCCTTCGCCCCGCTGACCATCGACGCCCTGCACATCCCGCAGTTCGAGGCGCCCACCGTCGGCGTGCTCGCGGCGGCCGACGCCACCCTCGGCGTCCTCGCGGTCCAGGACGCCGACGGCATCTGGCTGCGGGACGTCCCGCCGGACGGCCTGGTCTCCGCCGTCGTCGGGGTGCTCCCGGCCGGGCCGCGCGGGACCGAGGCGTCGGTCACACTTCCGCTGGACGACGCCCTGCGCACCGCGCCGATCCGGGTGCCCGTGTCCCTCCCGTCGAACCCGGGCGAAGACCGCGGGAAGGCGCGCCGGACGCCGCTGAGCGAACGCGTCACGGCCGATCCGCGGGAGGCGTACGGCCGCATCTCCGGGCAGCCGCGGCAACGCGGTGGTCAGCTGGCAGCGAACAGCCGTTCCCAGGTCGGGGCCAAGCAACGGTCCCGGGTGCTGGCCTGGTTCGACACCGCGACCGGGCGCTACCTGAGCCTCTCCCGCGCAGGTACGGACGGCCGCGAGTGGGTCACGGTCGCGCCCGCCGACCCGGCGACGCTGCGGACCCGGCTGGGCGAGATGGTGAGCAGTGTGTCCGACGGCACGCGCTAGCGTGAACAGCGTGGACGCCGGCCGGGAACCCGGGCGCGGTATCGCCCGTTGACCTGCGAGAGGCTCACAGGGGATGAACGCGGCAGCGGACGGTACCCTGATGGGACGGCAGCCCGGGCACCACGGGTTGTCAAGATCGTGATGGCGGGTATCACAGGAGCCGCCCAACCAGGGAGGGTCGAGGCCACCAGGGCCGAGTCGTATGAACCGGAAGAGCGTGCTCAGGAACCCACTGCTGTGGATCGTCGCGGGGTTGCTGGCGTTGTTCGCGTACAACACGATCTTCGACAGTGATCGTGGGTACACCCAGGCACCCATCTCGGTGGCGAACTCCCAGATCTCCTCGAACAACGTCAAGGAAGCCAGCCTCGAGGACAAGGAGCAGCAGCTCAAGCTGTTGCTGAACAAGCCCATCGACGTCGACGGCCAGCAGGTCACCCAGATCATTTCGCAGTACCCCTCGGACGCCACCCGCCCGATCTACGACTCGTTGATCGCGGCGAAGAACGGCGGCCAGCCGATCAAGTTCACCACCAAGGTGACCCAGCAGGGCGTGCTGACGCAGATCCTCATCTTCGCCATCCCGCTGGCCCTCGTCCTGGGCCTGCTGATGTGGATGATGAACAACGCCCAGGGCGGCGGCAACCGCGTCCTCAACTTCGGCAAGTCCAAGGCCAAGCAGCTGAACAAGGACATGCCCAAGACGACCTTCGGGGACGTCGCGGGTGCCGACGAGGCCGTCGAAGAGCTGTACGAGATCAAGGACTTCCTGCAGAACCCGGCGCGCTACCAGGCGCTCGGCGCGAAGATCCCGAAGGGCGTGCTGCTCTACGGGCCGCCGGGTACCGGCAAGACGCTGCTCGCGCGGGCCGTGGCCGGCGAGGCGGGCGTGCCGTTCTACACGATCTCCGGCTCGGACTTCGTCGAGATGTTCGTCGGTGTCGGCGCCTCGCGCGTCCGTGACCTGTTCGAGCAGGCGAAGCAGAACGCGCCGTGCATCATCTTCGTCGACGAGATCGACGCGGTCGGCCGCCAGCGCGGCGCCGGCCTCGGCGGCGGCCACGACGAGCGCGAGCAGACGCTGAACCAGCTGCTCGTCGAGATGGACGGCTTCGACGCCCGCGGCGGCATCATCCTGATCGCGGCCACCAACCGGCCCGACATCCTCGACCCGGCGCTGCTGCGCCCCGGCCGGTTCGACCGGCAGATCCCGGTGTCCGCGCCCGACCTGCGCGGCCGCAAGGCGATCCTCGAGGTGCACGCCAAGGGCAAGCCGATCGCCCAGGGCACCGACCTGACCAGCCTGGCCAAGCGGACCGTCGGCATGTCCGGCGCCGACCTGGCGAACGTGCTCAACGAGGCCGCGCTGCTCACCGCCCGCCAGAACGGGCACGTGATCACCGACGCGGCGCTGGAGGAGTCGGTCGACCGCGTCGTCGGCGGCCCCGCCCGCAAGAGCCGGATCATCTCCGAGAAGGAGAAGAAGATCACGGCCTACCACGAGGGCGGGCACGCGCTCGCCGCGTGGGCGATGCCGGACATCGAACCGGTCTACAAGCTGACCATCCTGCCGCGCGGCCGCACGGGCGGGCACGCGCTGCTCGTCCCCGAGGACGACAAGGACCTGATGACCCGCTCCGAGATGATCGGGCGGCTGGTCTTCGCGATGGGTGGCCGCACGGCCGAGGAGCTCGTCTTCCACGAGCCCACCACCGGCGCGTCCTCGGACATCGAGCAGGCGACGAAGATCGCCCGCGCGATGGTCACCGAGTACGGCATGAGCGCCCGCCTCGGCGCGGTCAAGTACGGCCAGGAGCAGGGCGACCCGTTCCTCGGCCGGTCGGCCGGGCGGCAGGCGGACTACTCGCTGGAAGTGGCGCACGAGATCGACGAGGAGGTGCGCAAGCTCATCGAGACGGCGCACACCGAGGCGTGGCACGTGCTCAACACCTACCGCGACGTGCTCGACGAGCTGGTCATCGAGCTCCTGGAGAAGGAGACGCTGACCCGCAAGGACCTGGAGCGGATCTTCGCGACGGTCGAGAAGCGCCCGCACATCACCGTGTTCAACGAGTTCGGTGAGCGGACGCCGTCGGACAAGCCGCCGATCAAGACCCCGGGCGAGCTGGCGATGGAGCGCGGCGAGCCGTGGCCGCCGCCGGAGAAGGAGAAGCCGGTCCTGAAGCCGGAGCCGACCCCGGTCGGCACCGCCCAGGGCGCGGGCGACCTCCCGGGCGGCCCGCCGTACCCGGCACCGGCCGACCCGAACGCGAACCCGTACGCCCCGCCGCAGCCGGGCGCCTACCCGAACGGCGGCCGTCCGTACGGCGGCCCGAACGGTGGACCCAACGGCACGGCGCACTGGCCGCAGAGCTACGGCGGCCAGCAGCCGGGCAGCTACCCGCCCGGCCAGAGCGGGCCCCCGAACTACGGTGCCCCTCCGGGCTGGACGCCCGCGACCTCGCCGGGCGGTCAGCCGGGCCAGTCGTGGCGGCCCGGTGGTGAAGAACGCCCTCGTGAGCACGGCTGGTTCGCCGACCAGGCGGGCAACCAGCAGAACGAGGGAGAACGACGTGACGTGGATGGATCCGAAAAGCCCCAGTGACGCCGACCGCCCGGTCTTCGACCAGGACCGGGCGGAGAAGGCGATCCGCGAGCTTCTCCTGGCGTGCGGCGAAGACCCGGAGCGGGACGGTCTCAAGGAGACCCCCGCCCGGGTTGCCCGCGCGTACCACGAGATGTTCGCGGGCCTCTACACCGAGCCGGACTCGGTCCTGGACCGGACCTTCGACGAATCCCACGAGGAACTCGTGCTGGTCACGGACATCCCGATGTTCAGCCAGTGCGTGCCCAGCAAGCAGACCGTGAACGCCGTCGGCGGCCGCAAACAGGCCGCTGACGTGCAGGTGGGCGACAAGCTGTGGACGCTCGTCGGCGGCAACGTCGAAGAGACCGAGGTCACCGAGATCAGCTCGCACCAGACGCGTGAGCTGGTCGAGGTGAAGACTTCAGTGGGCAAGTTCCGCGTTACCCCGGACCACCCCTTGGCGACGCCGGAAGGCTGGAAGGAAGCCAAGGACGTCGACGGCACGTTCATCGAGTGGACGCACGCCAAGAAGCTCTGCCGCGACCGATGGCGGCCGACCCTCGGGTACGACTTCGGCTACGTCGTCGGCACGGTCTGCGCCGATGGCACGGTCGCGGATCGCTATGTGTCCCTTGTGGTCAACGACCGCGACTACGCGAAGAAGTTCGCGGAGTCCCTGCACCGTGCGTTCGGGATCGACGCGAAGGTCGAACCGACCTCCCGGCCGTCGGGCTACCTGGGGCGGGATCTGCCGGGCTTCCGCGTGCGGGTGGTGTCGTCCTTCCTGGCCGATCTGATGCGGCAGTACGTCGGCGGCGACGCTCACCACATGCGTCAGCGGTTCCCGATGGTCGTGTTGAACGACTTGTCGACCTTCAACGGCTTCCTCGACGGATACATCGACGGAGACGGTTGTGACGACCCCGGTCGGCCTGGGCGGCGTGTGACGAGCTCCAATGTCAATTTCCTGGAGGACTTGGCCACCATCATCGGCGCCAGGTTCTCGCCCAGCATTGGCGTTACGTCGCAATTGTGGATCGCGGACAGCTGGTTCCGGAAGCATGGATTCCCGCAGGACGACTACGCGACCGACCTCATCGAGTCGGAGTACGTGCAGGTCGAGTCAGTGACACCCGTGACGGCGACCGGCGCCAAGCCTTATACGGTTTACAGTTTCAAATGTGATCCGCATCCGACTTTTTTGATTGCGGGACATTTGACGCATAATTGTGAGCATCATTTGGTGCCATTCCACGGCGTCGCGCACGTCGGGTACATCCCGAACGCCGCCGGCAAAGTCACCGGGTTGTCCAAACTGGCCCGGCTTGTCGACCTCTACGCCAAGCGCCCGCAGGTCCAAGAACGCCTGACCTCGCAGGTCGCCGACGCGATCGTGCGCAAACTCGAACCCCGCGGCGTCATCGTCGTGATCGAAGCCGAGCACCTCTGCATGGCCATGCGCGGGATCCGGAAGCCCGGTGCCCGCACGACCACCTCCGCCGTGCGCGGGCAGCTGAAGAACTCGCCGTCCTCGCGGGCGGAGGCGCTCGACCTGATCAAGGCGCGCCGGTGAGCGTGGGGCTTCCCGCTCCCGGCCGGTGCGTCGTGATGGGCGTGCTGAACGTGACGCCCGATTCCTTTTCGGACGGTGGCCGCTACCTCGGGCTCGACCAGGCGCTGGCGCACGCGCGCGAGATGTGGGCGCGCGGGGCCGACCTGATCGACGTCGGTGGCGAGTCGACCCGGCCGGGAGCGGCCCGGGTGGATGCCGAGACCGAAATGCAGCGGATCCTGCCGGTCATCCGCACGCTCGCCGGCGAGGGAATCGCGCTGTCGGTCGACACGACCCGCGCGGCCGTCGCCGCCGCGGCGCTCGAAGCCGGGGCGCACATCGTCAACGACGTCTCGGGTGGGCTGGCCGATCCGGACATGGCGCGCGTGGCCGCGGACAGCGGGGTGCCGTGGGTGCTGATGCACTGGCGCGGGCACAGCAAGGACATGCAGGCGCTGGCGTCCTACCGGGACGTCGTCGCCGATGTGCGGGCCGAGCTGCTGTCCCGAGTGGACGAAGCGCTCGCCGCGGGGGTCGCCGAGAGCGCGATCGTGTTGGACCCCGGCCTGGGGTTCGCGAAGAACGCCGAGCACGACTGGGCGTTGCTGCGCGGCCTGGATTCGTTGCTGTCGCTGGGTTTCCCGGTGCTCGTCGGCGCTTCGCGCAAGCGGTTTCTCGGCCGTCTGCTGTCCGAAAAGGACGGCACGCCGCGGCCGCCGGACGGCCGTGAAGACGCCACCGCCGCCATCTCCGCGCTCGCCGCGGCCGCGGGCGCGTGGGGCGTGCGGGTGCACGAGGTCGGGGCGTCGCTGGACGCGGTCGCCGTGGCCGCCGCTTGGTGGAAGGGTTCCCCGGATGTCTGACCGGATCACGCTGACCGGCCTGCGCGTGTTCGGCCGCCACGGCGTGTTCGAGCACGAGAAGCGCGACGGGCAGGAGTTCGTCGTCGACATCACGGTGTGGCTGGACCTCGGGCCGGCCGCCGCGTCGGACGACCTGACGAAGACGCTGCACTACGGCGAGCTGGCCGAGCTGGCGGCGGGGATCGTCGCGGGCGAGCCGTACGACCTGATCGAGAGCGTCGCGGGCAAGATCGCCGACGAGGTGCTGCGCGACGAGCGGCTGAGCGCGGTCGAGGTGACGGTGCACAAGCCGTCGGCGCCGATCCCGCTGACGTTCGACGACGTCGCGGTGACGGTCCGGCGCGGCCGGTGAGCCGCGCGGTGCTGTCGCTGGGCTCGAACCTCGGCGACCGGCTCGGCTTCCTGAAGCTGGCGCTGGACGCGGTGCGGCCGGCGTTGGTCGCGGTGTCGAGCGTGTACGAGACGAAGGCGTGGGGCGTCGAGGACCAGCCGGACTTCCTGAACGCGGTGTGCGTGGTCGACGACCCGGCGCGCGACCACTGGGCGTGGTTGCGCACGGGCCAGGCGGCCGAGCGGGAGGCGGGCCGGGTCCGCGAGCTGCGCTGGGGGCCGCGGACGCTGGACGTCGACGTGGTCACGGTGGACGGGGTGCGCTCGGCGGACCCGGAGCTGCTGCTGCCGCACCCGGGAACGCCGGACCGGGCGAGCGTGCTGGTGCCGTGGGTGGAGATCGAGCCGGCGGCGGTGCTGCCGGGCCACGGCCCGATCGCGGAGCTGCTCGCGGCCCGCCCGGCGGACGAGGTGGCGACGGTCCGCCGCACGAACCTCGAACTGCGCTGACGCCGAGCCTGTGGACAACTCGGGACCCTTGTGGACAACTCGGGTGCGTGGACCCGGAACTGTCGGTGCTCGCGAGTAACGTTGAAACCGGGGGTCCCCCAAGCGGGCGGGGGCGGAAAGAGGGCCTATCGGTGAGCCGGAGGTGGCCGTTACCGATCACCCCCGGCCCATCGCCGAGTTGCCGTTCCCGTGCGGTCAGCCGCGCAGGGCTTCGATCATGAAGCGGACCGCCGGCTGCGTCGTCGGGACCGGGGGCCAGCTGTTGATGATCGCCAGCAATTGCCAGTAGCGCTCGGCGCGGGCGTCGCCGCTCGCGGCGAAGCGGTCGGCCAGCTCGCGGCGGAACTCGGCCGAATCCGCGTCCTGGTCCGGGCGCGCGCTCGCCGCCGCGATCTCCGCCGCAAGCGTTTGCCCCTCCGTCGACCTCGGGTCCAGGCCGGCGTCGACGGCTTCCTGGGCCCGCGTCATCCAGGCGTTCCAGTTCTCCCGCCAGGCGTCCGCCGGCTGCTGGAACTCGCCCGCCTTGATCTGCGCGGCCTGGGTCTCGCTCATACCGCGGATCAACGCCCGGAACGACGGGTCCTGGACGAGCTCGGCGAACTCGATCCACGCCTCCAGCTGCTCGGGCGACGGGTCGTCCGGCAGCTCGGGCTTCCCGGCGCGCATGCGCTCGTAGAACTGCGAGTCGATCTCCAGGCCCGCGACCATCTCGTCCCAGAACTCGTCGACCAGCCGCTTGCGCTCTTCGTCGGACATCGACGCGAGACGGTTCATCAGTTTCACTTCCTCCAGCTCGGAATCACGCTTGGCCACCGCGCGCAACACCGCCCGGCGCAGCCGCAGGCGCCGGATCTGCTCGTCCAGCGCCTCGACGTGCCGGGTCGCCAGCTCGCCGACCGTCGCCGACTTCGTCAAGGCGGCCGACACGTCGGCGAGGCCCAGCCCGAGCTCGCGCAGGGTGCGGACCAGCTCGAGCCGGGCCATCGCCGCGGCGTCGTAGAGGCGGTAGCCGGCGTCCGTCCGCTCGGTCGGGGGCAGCAGGCCCTCGTCCGAATAGAAGCGGATGGTCTTGACCGGCAGGCCGGTCCGCCGGGCCAGCTCGCCGATGGTGAAGGTCGCGGTGGTACCCACAAGACGCATCTTGAACTCTCCAGTTGGTGGAGAGTCAAGCCTCGCACGGTACGGTTGGTTCATGCACTTCACCCGGCCCCGGGACCTGGTGGTGGCCGGGCTGCTCGGCCTGGTCCTCGGCTACCTGCTCTTCGTCGTCGCGTACGGATCGCTGCCGCAGCTGCCCACGTTCGCCGGCGTCACCTTCGCCGTGTTGGCCCTTGTGGAAGCCGGGCTCGCGCTCTCCATTCGCTCTCGGATCAAGAACGGCCGGGTCGTTGCCGCTATCGGGATCGCCCGATCAGTGGCGCTGGCGAAGGCTTCGTCACTCGCCGGAGCGTTCATGGGCGGCGCGTGGCTGGCCGCGCTCGCCTACGTTTTCCCGCGACGTGACGAACTCGTCGCCGCCGTGCTCGACACCCGCGCCGGCGTGGTCGGCGTCGTGTCCTCCGCGGCCCTGGTAGCAGCGGGTTTGTGGCTCGAGCACTGCTGCCGGACCCCGCGTGACCAAGATCGTGAGCACACCCGCGGGACGACCGGTTAGCGCTGGAATCCCACCGCTCGCGGGACCGAGTAGGTCTCGTTCGGATTACGAGCAGGTACGGTGTCAGGCATGACCGGCGTGGGTGACGACTCGCGCGGCCGCCTACTGGGCAGGCCGTGGCTCGTCGTCGGCTTTGTCCTCGCCATCGGAGCCACCCTCGCACTGGTGCTCAGCGACGATCTCCGCTACCTCCGGCTCGGGATCGTCGCCGCCCTCTGGGCTGCCCTGATCGGCGCTTTCCTCGCCGTGAAGTACCGCAAGCACGCGGCACAGAGCGAGGACGCGGTCGCCGAGGCGCAGGCTGTGTACGAACTGGAGCTGGAACGCGAGATCGCGGCCCGGCGCGAATTCGAGCTGGAGGTGGAGGCCGAGAACCGCAGCGCGGCCGACTCCAAGGGCCGCGAGGAGCTGGAGGCGCTGCGCGCCGAGGTCTCCGCGCTGCGCGACAGCCTCCAGTCGCTGTTCGGCGGCGAGGTGCTGCTCGAACGCGTCGCGCTGACCGCGCAGGCGACCCGGATGCGCAAGCTCTCCGACGAGAACCGCATGGTCACCGACGGCGCGCCGAAGAAGCGGCCCGCCCAGCTGATGGCCGGGAAGAAGCCCGCCGAGGCGGGCGAGCGGCCGACCGAGCTGATCGACCGCGTGCTCGACGAGCGTCGCCGCAAGGCCTCGGGCGGGAAGCCGGCGAACGGCAAGGGCCTCGGCAAGGGCAAGGGCTTCGGCGGCAAGCCGGTCCCGAAGACCCCGGCGAACGTCTCCGTGCAGAGCACCCAGCAGATTTCGCGGCCGACGCCGTTGAGCGAACGCCGTCCCCCGGTGCCGCCGGTCGACCCCGCCTTGAACGCCGCGCAGCGCGAGCTGAAGGCCGCCGAGCTGCGCGCCGAGGCGGCCCGCCGTCAGGCCGAGTCGCAGCCGATGCGGCTGCCGAAGCCCGAAGAAGTCGCGAAGCCCGAGCGCCGTCCGGAAGCCGCCGCCGAGCCGACGCGCCAGGTGCCGCGCCCCGAGCCGAAGACCGAGATCCGCCGCGCCCCGGAGCCGAAGACGGAGATCCGCCGTCCCGAGCCGCCGCCCGCGCGCCGGGCGGAGCTGTCGCGGCCGGCGATGCGGCCCGCCGAGGTGTCGCGCCCGGACCTGCCGCGCGTCGAGGCGCCGCGGCCGGCCGAGGTCTCGCGGTCGGACATCCCGCGGGTCGAGCGCTCGATGCCCGCGATCCCGCGGGTGGAGATGTCGCGGCCGGACATTCCGCGGGTGGAACGGTCCATGCCGGACATCCCGCGGGTGGAGCGCTCGATGCCCGCCATTCCGCGGGTGGAGATGTCGCGGCCGGACATTCCGCGCGTGGAACGGTCCATGTCCGACATCCCACGCGTGGAGCGGTCGATGCCGGCGATTCCGCGCGTCGAGATGTCGCGGCCGGACCTGCCGCGCGTCGGCAACGGTGCGCGTCCCAAGCCGCCCGAGCCGCCGCGGCCGGCGCCCGCCCGGCCGGCGCCGCCGGTGAAGCCGTCGGAGATGTCCCGGTCGGACATCCGGCCGGTGACCGACCTGAGCGCGGCCTTCCAGAACCGTGACGACTTCGCCGAGCGCCAGCGGCCGAACCGGCCGAAGCCGCCGGAACCGAAGACGCCGCCGATGCCGCGGGACGCCACGGCGTCGCGCCGGGACCTGCCGGTCGTCCCGCCGACGACACCGGTGCCGAACAACCCGCCGGCCGCACGGCAGCCGTCGCGGACGAACCTGCCGCCGGTGGTGCCGCCGACCACGCCGGTCCCGGCCGCCGACGGCCGCCGTCCGTCGCGGCTGGAGCAGTTCTCGCGGGCGGACATGTCGCCGATCCTCGACGAGCCGGCGTCGCGCCACGGGGGTTCGCACCGCGCGCCCGCCGAGGCCGCGCAGGCCGACGCGCCGCTGGCGAACCCGACGCTGCCGGAGTCGGTCCGCAACTTCCAGGGCCGCTCGGGTGGCCGCCGCCGCAAGCCGGACGACTCGCAGCAGATGCCCGCCGTGCCGGCCGCGCCGGAGCCGACGGGCGGTGGCCGCCGCCGTCGCCCGGACGGCGAGCCGCCGGCGTGGGAGGGCATGGTCGCCGAGCGGGCGTCGATGTCGCGCCGCAACATGGCCCCGGTCGACCCGGCGGACGCGGAGCAGAACGGCAACGGCCACAACGGCGCTCGCAACGGCCGCCGGTCGGCCGAGGCGGCCCCGGGCAGCGGTTCGCACACGGCGGGCCGCTCGGTGAGCGAGCTGCTGGCCGCGAACGGCGGAACGGGCTCGACGCCCCGCCGCCGTCGCCGCGCGGAGGACTGACCCCGGCGCCAGGACCCAAGCGCCCCAATATGGCCTTCGGTGCGTCTTGCGCACCCAATGTGGCCTTCGGTGCGTCACACGCAACCAAGGCCACATTGGGGCGCACCCGGCGAGCCGATCCGGCGCCCGCTTGGCTGAACCGGTGCCGTGTGTGCCAGGTGGCGTTCACGTTCCTGTCCGGTCTGCGTAGGGTGACCGGCTGTGAGCGGAACCCTCTCGCCCGCGACGGGACTCGATCGGGGACGGCGGCCTCGCCGGATCACCGTGCTGCTGCCGGTGCTCGGGCTGATCGTGGTCGCCCTCTGCGGCCTGTTCCTCTTCGGCCTGGCCACCGCGCGGGTCGGCCCCCTGGCCGTCACCATCGGTGTCCTCGCCGCGCTCGTGCCGGTCGCCGGGGTCGTCGCCGGGTTCCTCTGGGTCGACCGCTGGGAGCCCGAACCGGCGAAGTTCCTCCTCCTCGCCTTCGCCTGGGGCGCCTGCATCGCGACCATCACCGCGCTGCTGATCAACACCACCGCCGAAGCCGTCGGTGACGAGCTGCTCGGCAAGGGCAGCGGCAACACCATCGCCGCGCTCATCTCCGCGCCCGTCGTCGAGGAGGCCGCGAAGGCCCTCTTCGTGGTGCTCCTCGTGTGGCGCCGCCGCGAAGAGTTCGACGGCGTCGTGGACGGCGTCGTCTACGCCGGGTTCAGCGCCGCCGGGTTCGCGTTCACCGAGAACATCTACTACTTCGGCCGCGCGTTCGCCGACTACGGCTTCGGCGACGGACACAGCCAGGGCGTCATCACGGCGTTCTTCCTCCGCGGCGTCCTCGCGCCGTTCACGCACCCGCTGTTCGCCGTGCTCACCGGCATCGGGATCGGTATCGCCGCGCGCACCACCACCAAGGCCATGCGGGTCGTCGCGCCGATCGCCGGGTACCTCGCCGCCGTCTGCCTGCACGCGCTGTGGAACAGCGCCGCGCTGCTCGGCGGGTCGAAGTTCCTCACCGTCTACTTCCTGATCATGCTGCCGCTGTTCCTCGGCGTGGTCTACCTCGTCGTCCTGCAACGACGGCGGGAGCAGCGCATCATCGCCGCCGCCCTGCCGCACATGGCCGCCGCGCGGTGGATCGCGCCGTCGGAGGTCGACCTGCTGGCCAGCCTGCCCGGGCGGCGCGCCTGGCGGCGGCAGGCGAAACGCCAGTCCGGCAAGCGTGCCGCGAAGGCCGTCGCCGTCTACCAGGCCAGCGTGACCGAGCTCGCGTTCCTGGACCGCCGGGAGCTCACGAGCGACGAAGACCGGCAGCGCCAGCAGGAGCTGCTGCGCACGTTGAAGGCCGCCCGCGCGGAGGCGACGCGCCTCGCCGAAGAGGCCGCCCGAGGGTGACCCGGTCCGGGTGAAGCTGGTCACCCGGGCTCAACGCTTCGCGCTTAATCGAGTTAGTCTCGCGCCGTTCGTCCGGTACCCGGAAAGGGACTGGAACGAGAGCAGAGGGAGTCTGCCAACCATGAGCGTCCACAGGCGCACGCCATGATGAGGCCCGCTCGCCTGGCGGTCGGCGTCGTCTCCGCCGGCCGGGTGGGCAGTGTGCTCGGCGCCGCGCTGGCCCGGGCGGGGCACACCGTGGTCGCCGCGTCGGGGCTGTCCGCCGCGTCGCTGGCCCGTGCCGAACGCCTCCTCCCCGACGTGCCCCTGCTGCCGCCCGACGAGACCGTCCGCCAGGCGGACCTGGTGCTGCTCGCCCTCCCCGACGACGCGCTGGCCGGCATGGTCCGCGGGCTCGTCGCGACCGAGTCGCTGCGGCCCGGCCAGATCGTCGTGCACACCTCCGGCGCGCAGGGCATCGACGTGCTCGCCCCCGCGGCCGAGGCCGGGGCGCTGGCGCTCGCGCTGCACCCGGTGATGACGTTCACCGGCCGCGAAGAGGACCTCGAGCGGCTGGCGGCGTGCAGCATCGGCGTCACGGCGGCCGCCGACGACGAAGCGGCGTGGAACGTCGGCGAGGCGCTCGCGGTCGAGATGGGCTCGGAGCCGGTGCGCATCCCCGACTCCGCGCGAGCGCTCTACCACGCTGCGTTGACCCACGGCGCGAACCACCTGATGACGCTGGTCGCCGACTGCGCGGAAGTCTTGCGGGAAGCGGGAATCGGGCATTCCGAACGCCTGGTGGCGCCACTGCTTTCGGCGGCGTTGGATAATGTGCTGCGACACGGCGACCGCGCTCTCACCGGGCCGGTCGCGCGTGGCGATCTCGGCACCGTCCGCAAGCACCTCGCGGTGCTGGCGGACCGGGCGCCGGAGGTGGAGCCGGCCTACCGCGCGCTGGCCAGGCGCACGGTGGCGCGTTCGTCGGCTGCCGGGCTGCTGGACACCGCGGCCGCCAAAGACCTCACCGAACTCCTCGACGATCCCGCCGAAGGGCAGCAAGACCAGTGACCACACCGAAATTCAGCCGCGGCACGTTGAACACGTTCGCGTCGCCGGAGCAGATGAGCCAGGTCAGCAAGGCCCTGCACGGCGTCGGCCGCAAGCTGGCGCTCGTGCCCACCATGGGTGCGCTGCACGCCGGGCACCGCGAGCTGATCCGCCGCGCGAAGCGGCTGCCGAACAACGTCGTGGCCACCTCGATCTTCGTCAACCCGCTGCAGTTCGGCGCGGGTGAGGACTTCGAGGCGTACCCGCGTCCGCTGGAGGCCGACCTGGCCGTCCTGGGCGAGGACGGCGTCGAAATCGCCTTCACGCCCAGCGCCGACGCCCTCTACGGCGAAGGCGCGGTCGTGACCGTCCACCCGGGTCCGCTCGGCGACGAGCTCGAGGGCGCCTCCCGGCCCGGCCACTTCGCCGGGGTGCTGACGGTCGTGGCGAAGCTGTTCAACCTGCTTCGCCCCGACTACGCCCTCTTCGGCGAGAAGGACTACCAGCAGCTGGTCCTGATCAAGCGGATGGTGCGCGACCTGAACATCGACACGCACGTCATCGGCGTGCCGACCGTGCGGGAGCGCGACGGCCTGGCGCTGTCGTCGCGCAACGTCTACCTGACGCCGGAACAGCGTGAAGACGCCGTCGTCCTGTCGGCCGCCCTCACCGCGGGGGCGTTCGTCGGGCGCGACGGTGCCGAGGCGGTCCTCGAGGCCGCGTGGAAGACCCTCGCCGCGCGGCCCGCGGTCGAGGTGGATTACCTGGAGTTGAGGGGAACCGACCTCGGGCCCGCGCCCGTCGATGGTGAAGCACGCTTGTTGATCGCGGCCCGGGTGGGGAGTACCCGGCTGATCGACAACGTTCCGGTGTTGCTCGGCGCCGCCGTCGAGCACCCGGAGCGGCTGGACGCAGGGGAATAGGAGTCCACTATGTACCGCACCATGCTCAAGTCGAAGATCCACCGCGTCACCGTGACCCAGGCCGACCTGCACTACGTCGGCTCGGTGACGGTCGACGAGGACCTGATGGAGGCCGCGGACCTGCTGCCGGGCGAACAGGTGTCCATTGTGGACGTCACCAACGGCGCGCGGCTGGAGACCTACGTCATCAAGGGCGAGCGCGGCAGCGGCGTGCTCGGCATCAACGGCGCCGCCGCGCACCTGGTGCACCCGGGCGACCTGGTCATCCTGATTTCCTACGGGCAGATGGACGACGCCGAAGCCGCGACGTACGAACCGCGCGTGGTGTTCGTCGACGCCGACAACCGGATCGTCCACCGGCACACCGATCCCGGCTACGCGCCGGAGGGGTCGGGGCTGCTGTCCGGCACGGTGACGCTGCCGCCGGAGGAGGAGACGGCGGTGTTCCCGGTCGCCGAGACGGCCGACGCCCGCCGCCTCGACGCGCTGCTGCACGCGGAAAGCTGACCCGCTTGCTGCTCACCGTCGACGTCGGCAACACGAACATCGTCCTGGGGCTCTGGTCCGGCCACTCGCTGGTCGGCGACTGGCGCATGCGGACGGACGCCCGCATCACGGCCGACGAGCTGGCGTTGACGGTGCGCGGCCTGCTGGGCCCGCACGCGGATTCCGTCACGGGGATCAGCGCTTTGTCGACGGTGCCGGCGGTGCTGCGCGAACTGCGGGTGATGCTTTCCCGGTACTACGCGGACGTGCCGAAGATCGTGGTGGAGCCGGGTGTCCGCACGGGCGTGGCGCTGCTCGTGGACAACCCGAAGGAGGTGGGCGCGGACCGGCTGGCGAACACGCTGGCCGCGCACCACCTCCACAGCGGCACGGCGTGCGTGGTGGTCGACTTCGGCACGTCGACCAACGTGGACGCGATCTCGGCCCGCGGCGAGTTCCTCGGCGGCGCGTTCGCCCCGGGGATCGAGATCTCGGTGGACGCGCTGGCGTTGCGCGCGGCGGCGTTGCGCAAGGTCGAGCTGGTCCCGCCGCGGTCGGTGATCGGGAAGAACACGGTGGAGTGCCTGCAGTCGGGGATCCTGTACGGGTTCGCCGGGCAGGTGGACGGGCTGGTGCGGCGAATCGTCCGCGAGCTGTCGCCGAGCGGCACGGAACCGGTCGCGGTGCTGGCGACCGGGGGCTTGGCACCGCTGGTGATCGGCGAGTCGGAGACGATCACCGACCACGTCCCGGATCTGACGTTGCTCGGGCTCCGGCTGGTCTACGAGCGGAACATCCGGCCCTAGGGCCTGTATCGAAGTCGTCTCCAGCAAGTTGAGCCGGTGCTGGGCGTGTCGGTGGTTGAAATAGGTGAGGTCTCCGGTAGGTGGTTCGTCGACCAAGAAGAACCTGAACACCGGAGACCTCGTGGACACCCTAGCGGTGACGAGGCGGTTCGACCTGACCGACGAGCAGTGGGCGGCGCTGGAGCTGTTGTTGCCTGCGCCGTCGCGGCAGGGGCGGCCGTCGTTGTGGAGCAGACGGCAGCTGATCGACGGGATCCGGTGGCGGGTGCGCACCGGCGCACCGTGGCGGGACTTGCCCGAGGGATATGGGTCCTGGGCAGCGGTTTATGGGTTGTTCCGGCGCTGGCAACGGGCTGGTGTCTGGCAGCGGATTCTGACCGCGTTGCAGGCCCGGGCCGAGGCGGCTGGGCGGATCACGTGGGATGTCAGTGTGGATTCCACGGTCGCGCGGGCGCATCAGCATGCGGTGGGTGCGCGGAAAAGGGGGATCTGCAGGCCGAGCCGCCGGGCGGGGTCACCGTCGAGCCGGATGATCATGCGTTGGGTCGGTCGTGAGGCGGATTGACCACGAAAGTGCATCTGGGGTGTGAGCAGGGGCAGAAGCCGTTGTCGATCGTGTTGACCGCGGGGCAGCGGGGTGACAGCCCGCAGTTCATTCCGGTTCTGGCCGGGATCTGGGTGCCTCGACTGGGCGGTGGCCGGCCGCGGACGCGTCCTGATCGGGTGCTGGCCGACAAGGCTTACACCTCGAAGGCCAACCGGGCGCACCTGCGCGGTCGCGGGATCAAGGCGACGATTCCGAGCAAGGCTGATCAGGATGCGCATCGCAAGGCCAAGGGGTCGAAGGGCGGTCGGCCACCGGCCTTCGACCCCGAGATCTACAAGCAGCGTCATGCGGTCGAGTGCGGGATCAACCGGCTCAAACGCCACCGTGGGGTGGCCACTCGCTATGACAAGCTTGCTGTCCGCTACGAAGCCACCGTCCACGTCGCTGCGATCAACAAGTGGCTCTGACCCACTTCGATACAAGCCCTAGTTGTACTGACCTGTGAGGTTGGGGACGCGGCTGGCGGGTGGGTGGCCTGCGAGTGCGGTGTGTCCGCGGTGATGGTTGTAGGTGTGCAGCCAGTGT
>NZ_JBFANX010000029.1:0-119661 GCF_040675005.1 Amycolatopsis sp. NPDC049691 | reverse complement strand
GCACAACCTGGCCCGCTGGGAAGTCATCGACGAGTACTTCCACCGCCGCTGAGGCGTCAGTCCACCGGCGTGACGACCGTGCGGCGGACGTGACTCCCCGAAGGCCGGCCCTCGCAGCCGCGCCGCCCGGAGGCCCCCGGCCGCCCGCCGCTGCCGCAACGGCGACGCCAGCAGAACCTCGTGCCCCAGTTGCGGGAAGATAGGCCCGCACAGGAACGCGAAGAGGTCAGGCTGGACTCGCCGGAAGCCGCCCGCAGCAGGCTGTCCGCCTTCCAGCAGGGCACCCGCCGGGCCCGTGACGAAGAACCGGCTGAGAACGACGACAGGTACGGAGAGCGCGACTAATGGCCAACGTCAGTGAGCTCGACTGGCTGCTGGACGACCTCGTCAAGCGGGTAGCCGGGGCGGACCGCGCGGTGGTCCTGTCCTCGGACGGTCTGCTCATCGGGAGGTCGGGGAACCTTTCCGAGGAGGACGCCGAACACCTTTCGGCGGTCGCCTCGGCGTTCCAGAGCCTGGCCCGCGGGACCGGACGGCACTTCGGCGGCGGCAACGTCCGCCAGACGATGGTCGAGATGGACCACGCGTTCCTGTTCGTGACGGCGGCCGGCCGGGGCGCCTGCCTCGCGCTCCTCGCCCGCGAGGACGCGGACATGGGCCTCGTCGCGTACGAGATGAACCTGATGGTGAAGCGGGTCGGCCAGGTGCTCACTTCGGCCCCGCGGACCGGCGCCGGCGTCCAGCCCACGTCGCCATGAGCGGACGGCACGAAGCCTGGTTCGACGACGAGGCCGGCCCCCTGGTCCGGTCCTACGCGGTCACGGGCGGCCGCACGCGGTCGGACACGCTCGGGCTCGACCTCATCACGCTCGTCGTGGCGCTGCGGACGGCGCACGAAGCGGGCATGCTCGAACCGGAGTACGCGCGGATCATCGCCCTGTGCCAGCGGCCGGTCTCGGTGGCGGAGGTCGCCGCCCGCGTCGACCTGCCGCTGCCGGTGGTCAAGGTGATGCTCAGCGACCTCATCGAGCAGAACCTGGTGCTGTTCCGTACCGCGGCACCGGTCCAGGAAACCCCCAACCGACACGTATTGCAGGCGGTCCTTGATGGCATCCGGAAACTCTGACCCCCGGCGGAACCTGACCGCGACCGCGGTCAAGGTACTCATCGCCGGCGGGTTCGGGGTCGGCAAGACCACGATGGTCGGCTCGGTGAGCGAAGTCCCGCCGCTGCGGACCGAAGAGGTCATCACGACCGCGTCCGAGGGTGTCGACGACCTCTCGGGGATCGAGCAGAAGACCACCACGACGGTCGCGCTCGACTTCGGCCGCATCACGATCAACCCGGACCTGATCCTGTACCTGTTCGGCACGCCGGGGCAGGACCGGTTCTGGTTCATGTGGGACGAGCTGGCGGAGGGCGCGCTCGGCGCGGTCGTGCTGGCCGACACGCGCCGGCTGGACAGCTGCTTCGCGGCGGTCGACTTCTTCGAGCGCCGGAACCTGCCGTTCGTCGTCGGCGTGAACTGCTTCGACGGCGCGTACCGCTACGGCACCGAGGAGGTCCGGCAGGCGCTCGACGTCGGCATGGACGTCCCGCTGCTGCTGTGCGACGCCCGCGAGCGCGAGTCGACCAAGCAGGTCCTGACCAGCCTGATGGAACACGTGATGGCGCGGTCCGATCTCGCGGCCGCCCAGGGCGGCTACTGACCGGACCGCGCTCGTCTGGCGTCAGCGGCGGCGCTTGATCAGGTTGTCGACGGCGAAGCGGCCCGGGCCGATCGCGGCGAACAGCAGGAAGATCCACGAGTAGACCGCGGCGGGCTCGCCCATGTTCTGCAGCGGCAGCAGGCCCATCGGGGCGTGCACGGTGAAGTAGGCGTAGGCCATCACGCCCGACAGCAGGAGCGCGGCCGGCCTGCTGGCGAGCCCGGTGAGCAGCAGCACCGCGCCCACGAGCTCGAGGACGCTGCCCCACCAGCCGGGGAACGAGCCGAAGGGGACGCCGCCGCCCTGGCCGTCGATGCCACCGAAGAAGCCGAATCCCTGCAGGCCGTGGAAGCCGAAGAGGAACGAGATCACGATCCGGCTCGCGCCGACGACGATGCCGGCGACCGGCGCGGTCTTGACGGCGGCGGTGCGGGTCTGGGTCTCGCGGGCGACGGTCGTGGTCATTTCGGGGTTCCTTCCGTGGGTTCTTCCTTGCCTTCTGCCTACGCGTCGAGTGGGTTCTCCCCGGATCGACAACCCCGCGAAAAAATCTTGGACGAGTTTCGGCAGACTGTTCCGATGGCGGGCAAACGCAGTGCCGGGCTCCTGCTCCACCGCGGGCGGGGCGAGGACGTCGAAGTGCTGCTCGGGCACATGGGCGGGCCCTTCTGGGCCAAGAAGGACGCGGCGGCGTGGTCGCTGCCCAAGGGCGAGCTCGACCCGGACGAGCCGCCGGAGAAGGCGGCGCGGCGGGAGTTCGAAGAGGAGCTGGGCCTGCCGGCGCCGTCCGGTGAGTACGTTCCGCTCGGCGAGGTGAAGCAGTCCGGCGGCAAGGTCGTCACGGCGTGGGCGGTCGAGGCCGACCTCGATCCGGCGTCGGTGGTGCCG
Organism: Amycolatopsis sp. NPDC049691; assembly: GCF_040675005.1. NCBI lineage: Bacteria > Bacillati > Actinomycetota > Actinomycetes > Pseudonocardiales > Pseudonocardiaceae > Amycolatopsis > Amycolatopsis sp. NPDC049691. The sequence continues at coordinate 117,064 of NZ_JBFANX010000029.1, read as the reverse complement.
GGGACGTTCACCATGGAGTGGCCGCCGCGCTCGGGGCGCCAGCAGGAGTTCCCCGAGGTGGACCGGGTGGCGTGGTTCTCGCTCGAGGTCGCGCGCGAGAAGCTGGTCAAGGGCCAGCTGCCGTTCCTGGACCGGTTGCTGGCCCTAGTGGGCGAGTAAGGCCTCGAGGGGCTTCGCGGTGAAGGACGGGAGCACGACGTCGGCCTGGCCGAAGTCGAGGCTTTCGGTGATGGCGTTCGGTACGGCGACGCACGTCAGCCCGGCGGCCTTGGCGGACGTGACGCCGTGCGGCGTGTCCTCGAAGGCGATGGTCTCTTCCGCCGTGGCGCCGAGCGCGGTCAGGGCGGCGAGGTAGAGATCCGGGTCGGGCTTGGCCTTGTGGCGGTCGCCGGTGAGCACGGCGTCGAAGTAGGGCGCGATGCCGAGCCGCTCCAGGTGCGGGTTCACCCAGGCTCCGGACGAGCTGGAGGCGACGGCGAGCTTCAGGCCTCTTCGGCGAGCGTCGTCGAGGTAAGTCAGGACGCCCTCCCGCGGGCCGAGCTCGTCGAGGAGTTCGAAGACGCGGGCCCGCGTCTTCGGCCGCAGCGCCTCGGGATCGATGCCGGGGACGTGCTCGGCGAGCAGGGCGAACATGGCCGGTGTCGTGTGCTGCGTCCCGATGACGGCGTACCAGGCTTCCATCGGCAGTTCGACGCCGTGGTCGAGGAAGAGCTCCCGCCACGACTGCAGGACGGCGGACTCGGTGTCGGCGAGGGTCCCGTCGAAGTCGAAGACCAGGGCGCGGGTGGGCACGCCTGCACCCTGCCCGGTCGGTGATCGACCGGGCAAGGGAGTTGTGACGAGGGTGGCTAGCCCAGGTAGAAGTCCGTCAGCACCGGGGCCAGCGCCGCCGCTTTCACGATGTGCGTCTGGCCCGGCAGCGTCCGGTACTCCGCCGACGGCAGCACTTTCGCCAGCGACGCCACGCCGTGGCGCATCCAGTCCGGGCTCTTGCCGCCGTCGATCGCCAGCGTCGGGACCTTCACCTCCGGCCACGCGGCCGGGAGGGGCTCGCCGGACTGGTGGTCGAAGACCAGCGCCGTGTCGTACGGGAGCGTGGGGGCCACGCGCTTGAGCTTCGCCCAGAACGGCATGATCCGCATCAGCGCCACCGTCGCGCCGCTCAAGCCCACGCCCTCGGTCATGAACATCTTGACCGCCTTGCCGGGCTTGCCGGCGGCCAGCGCCGCGTCGAGCCGGGCCGGGTAGTCGGCCGGGACGCGCGGCCGCGTGTCGTCGACGACGAACGGCGGTTCGTACAGCGCCAGCTTGGTCACCGGGAGGCTGCGGGCCGCTTCGAGCGCCAGCGCCGCGCCCGACGAGATGCCGAACAGGAACACCTCGCCGCCGGCCTCCTTGACCAGGGCGGCGATGTCCTCGACCTCGCGCTCGATCGCGTACGGCCCGGTGTCGGTGCTCTCACCGCGGCCGCGCCGGTCGTAGGTGTACACCGTGAAGCGCGCGGCCAGCTCCTTCGCGAGCGCGTCGTTCGGGGACGAGCCGCGGTAGCACATCGCGCCGTCGACGAGGACGAGCGCGGGGCCGGACCCGGCGCGCGTGTAGGCGATCTTCGTGCCGTCGGCGGAAACCGCGGTGCTCATCGGGACTCTCCTCGCGACAGCAGGTGGGTGGACGTGGTGGCGAGCCAGGCGAACGCGATCACGACGGCCGCCCAGAAGCCGAGGGTGACGACCGGGCTCGTCGACCCGGACGCTACGCCCGCGAAACCCGCGAGGAACAGCAACCCGCTGAGCCGCGAGTACCACGCCCGGGCGGGTGTGAGGTGCGAGCCGATCGCGAAGCAGGCCGCGACCAGGGCGAGGAAGCCGACGCCGCCGGCGGCGAAGTGCAGCACGCCGTGCCAGCTGACCGTCGACGGCGGACCGGCCGGCGTGCCGGCCGGGAAGCCGTCCTGCGGGTCGGCGCGGAACACGCCCGCGCACAACAGGCCGACCCCGTAGACGGTGAGGAGTCTCGGCCCCCACCGCCCGGGTAGGACGCGCCGGATCCCGGCCGCGGCCGCGATCGTGAGCAGGCCGGTGACCAGGAAGTTCGCGATCTGGATGAAGCCGAGCGAGCCGTTGGACAGGACGCTCGCGGGGTGCCGGGTGAAGTCGAAGCCGGCGCGGGTCAGGCCCTGGAGGACGCCGGTCACGACGAAGACGGGCCCGGCGAGGATCCCGCACGTCAGCAGCCGGCGAGTCGCAAAGGTACTGGTGGGAAGCGTGGTCGTGGTCATGGCGGACAGCGTGGCATCCGAACGTTCGAGCTGTCAAGACAAAAAAATTTGTCGGTGATGCCATCGGCCGTGAGGGTGACCTTCACGGCTTCGAATCAGGCGGCGCGCAGCGTGAGGAGCGTGATCTCGCTGGGCGCGAAGACCCGGAACGGCGGACCCCAGAACCCCGTGCCCCGGCTGTTGTACAGCTGGGTCGGGCCGTGCCGGGTCAGTCCGGACAGCGTCGGCTGGTCGAGCCGCACCAGGAGGTGGAACGGCCAGATCTGCCCGCCGTGCGTGTGCCCCGAGATCTGCAGCGCGACGCCGGCTTCGCGGGCCTGCTTGACCTGCTTCGGCTGGTGCGCCAGGAGGACCACCGGGACGTCGTCCGGGGCGTCCGCCAGCGCCGCCGCCAGGTCGGGACCGTGGCCGGGCAGGCCGGACGCCGCGCCCGTCGGGTCGTCGATGCCGGCGAACACGATCCGGTCGCCGTCGCGTTCCAGGAGCGTCGAGCGGTTGTGCAGGGTGTCCCAGCCGAGCCCTTCCATGTGGTCGAGCCAGGCCTGTGCCTCGCCGAAGTACTCGTGGTTGCCGGTGATGTAGAACCGCCCCAGCGCGGCCTGGACGCCGCCGAGCGGGTCGACCTGCTTGCGGCGGGCGGCCACCGAGCCGTCGGCCAGGTCGCCCGCGTGGCAGACGACGTCCGCCTCGAGCGCGTTGACCGCCGCGACGACCTGCTCCGACCACTTCGTCCGGTCGATCGGGCCGTAGTGGGTGTCGGTCAGGACGGCGACGCGCAGGCCGTCGAGGCCGGGGCCGAGCCGCGGGATGACGACGTCGGTCGCCTTCACCGGCGGCACCCGCATCGCGACGCGGTTGCCGTGCACGAGCAGCCCGGCGGCCACGGCGAACGTCACACCGGCGACGATCCGCGAGCGCAGCGGGTCGTCCACGCCGAGCAGCGCGAGCCGCAGCACCAGGCTCAGGACCGACCAGCTGAACAGCACCCAGATCACGGCCAGCAGCGAATCGCCGAGGCGCGCCGCGCCGTCCTGGTGCCGCGCGTGCCCGCGGAACATCGCGACCGGCATGGTGACCAGGCCCAGCGCGAACACCGCAGTGCCGGCGACCGTGGCCGCCGTGCCCCAGTCCGGCGCGAGGACGAGCGTCCACCAGGGCACGGTGAACAGCAGGATCGGCGCCAGGATCGGCACGACGACGAATTGGCCTCTCATCGAACCAGGTTACAGCCCATCGGGCTCTTACCCCGGACGGCCCGGGTCGCGATTCCGCTACCCTGGGGTCTCGGGCGATAGGGGGTGACCAGGCCGTGAACACACTGCTGGAGCTGGCGTTCCCGGTCGTCACGAGCCCGACGGCGCTGGTCGCCTTCGCCTCCATCGCCGCCGCGAGCCTGCTGGTCGTGCTGCTGGTCGGCAGCACCCACCGCGGCGAGTTCGCCCTCTGGTCGGCGCCGGTGCGCAGCCGCGCGACCGCCCTGCGCCGCCGCGCCCGGCGTGCCGAGTCGATCCGCCTGCGCGACCCCGGCGCCCCGGGACGCAGCAGGCCACGAGCACCCGGTTCCCGCAGCACGGCTGCGTAGGAACCCGCTTCGACGCAGCCATTCCGCTCACCGTCACCCCTTCCACTCATGCGGAGTGCTGCCCATGTTCGGCTTTCTCGACGTGCCCGTCGAAGGCGCGTACCACCTGATCCACGCGCTGACCGGTCCGTTCTCGACCGCGTTGGCGATCGTCCTGTTCACCCTCGGCGTGCGGCTCCTGCTGCACCCCCTCGCCCGGTCGGCGGCTCGCGGCGAACGCGCCCGGGCCGCCCTGCTGCCGGAAATCAAGACGCTGCAAGCGAAGCACAAAGATGACCGCGACCGGCTCGCCGCGGAGGTGACGAAGCTGCAGCAGGAGTCCGGGACCTCGCTGTTCACCGGCTGCCTGCCGCTGCTGCTGCAGCTGCCGTTCTTCACGGTGATGTACCGGCTCTTCACGACGCCGGTCATCGGCGGCGAACCCAACTCGCTGCTCGGCGCGACCCTCCTCGGGACGCCCCTGGGCGCGCACGGTCTCGCCGGCGGGCCGCTCGTGTTCGTCATCGCCGCGGGGCTCGCTGTCGTCGCGTGGTTCTCGGTCCGGCAGCAGCCTCGCGACACCGGAGTGCCGGGCGGCAAGCTGATCCGGCTGCTGCCGTACGGCACCGTGCTCGCGACGCTCGTCCTGCCGCAGGCCGCCGGGATCTACCTGCTCACGACGACGGCCTGGACCGCCGCGGAACGGGCGCTGCTACGACGCGGCTCGTGAGCGCCGCCAGTCCGCGACGGCCTCCTCGACGTCCACCAGCGCCACCGTGAGCGGCGGGCCCGTGTGGTGGTTGAGGTAGGCCTGGCGGATCCGGTCGTTGAGGTCGTCGACGATCTCCCGCACCTGCTTCTCGGTGCGCTCGGCGGCGAGCCTGCCGGGCAGGTCCTGGACTTCGCGCTTGAGCGCGAGCGCCGGCGGCAGCAACGCCTTCGTGTCGTGGCCGCCGGCCCGGACCTGCCGCAGCACCCAGTCGGTCGCCGCGTCGTTGCCGGTGGGCTTCGGCAGCGGTTTGCCGGTGCCGGGCAGGTCGTCGAACTCGCCCCGGTCGCGGGCCTCGTCGATCTGCCGGTCGACCCACCAGCGGAAGGAGACCTTGGGCGGCTTGCGTCGGGTCATGCCTCCAGAATGCCAGGTGGGACGGGGAGTCCGGGTAGGATCACCGGCGGGGAGCGAGGGGAGCGCATGACCGCCGAACGCACTGGCGCCGACGATGTCGACCGGACGCTCGCGCTGCTCTGGCGCGCCCGCGGCGGCGCGGCCGAGCCGACCCGGGGCCGCCGCCCGACGCTGACGATCGAGCGGATCGTCGCCGCGGCGATCGCGGTCGCGGACGCCGACGGGCTGGCGGCCGCGTCGATGCACCGCGTCGCCAAGGAGCTCGGCGCCGGCACCATGACGCTCTACACGTACGTCCCCGGCAAGGCCGAGCTGGTCGACCTGATGGTCGACGACGTGCTCGTCGAGCGCCGGCTGCCGGGGCCGGGCGAGCCGCGGCCCGCGGACTGGCGCGCGCAGGTGGCGCTGTACGCGGAGCGGACGCGCGAGGCGTACCGCACCCACCCGTGGCTGTGCGAGGTGTCGCGGGTCCGGCCGCCGCTGGGGCCCGGCCAGCTGGCGGGCCAGGAGTACCTGCTGTCCATCATGGACGGGCTGGGCCTGCCGCCGCGGCAGGCCGTCGCGGCGGCCAACGGGATCGGCACGTACGTCGACGCGAACGCGGCGCTGGGCGCGGAGAACACCCGCCTCGAGCGCAGCACCGGGCAGTCGACCGAAGCCTGGTGGCACCAGCGCTCGTCGTTCTGGGAGAACTACTTCGTGGTCGACGCGCACCCGGCGATGAACCGGATCTGGCTCGGCGGCGGGTTCGACGAGAGCGCGAAGGGCCAGGGGGAAGCGGCGTTCGAGTTCGGCCTCAACCGCATGCTCGACGGCATCCAGGCGCTGGTCGGCTAGCGCCGGGCGCGCCACCTCGAGCGGCGCCGTTCCTGCCGCGGCACCGACGGCTCGGCCGGCGCGTCGCGCAGGACGTCCCGGCAGACCGGGTCGAAGCGGCCGGGCGCCTCGATCATCGGCGCCGCCAGCACCACGTGCCCGCACACCGCGCGGAACCGGCCGTCGTGCCGGCCCGCCGCGAACTCGTCCTCGGTGACGGCGTGGGTGTAGCCGTCGGTGTCGCAGCGGATGTGCACCAGGAACGGCTCCACGGGGCTCAGCCCGTCGGGCTGGTCGTGGTGGACTCGGTCGGCGTGCTCGCCGAGTCGGCGGCGGTGCTGGTCGGCGCCGCGCTGCTGGTCGTCGGCGTGGTGGACGTCGTCTCCGGCGGCGGCGTGGTGGACGAGGGCGGCGGGGTCGTCGTCGGGGTGCTCGTCGGCGTGCTCGGCTTGGTGGTCGTCGGGGTGGACGACGACGGCGTGGTGGCCGGCGGCGTCGTCGTGACCGGGAGCGAGCCCGGCGGCTGGGCCACCGGCGGCGCCGGCGGGGCGGGCGCGCCGACCGGGCCACCCGCGGCGGCCGCGTCGGGCGCGTTCGGCGTGCCGATCGGGACTTGGCTGTCGGGCAGCTGGGCCACGCCGCCGCGGTAGGCCGCGGCCCACGCCATCACTGTGTCCACATAGGACTGGGAGTTGTTGTAGCGGCGGACGGCCAGGCGCTGGCCCGCGTCCGTCGAGAGGTCCAGCCCGCCCGAGCACAGGTAGCGCGCGGTGGCCAGTGCCTCGTCGTAGATGTTGTTCGGGTTCGACACGCCGTCGCCGTTGCCGTCGGAGGCGTAGCCGCGCCACGTCGACGGGATGAACTGCGTCGGGCCGACCGCGCGGTCCCAGACCGGGTCGCCGTCGTACTTGCCGCCGTCGGTGTCCGGGATCGCGGCGAACGCGCCGGCGCCGTTGAGCACCGGGCCGAGGATCGGCTCCAGGGTGTCGCCGTTGGCGTTGACGTACCCGCCGCGGGCGTGGTTCGACTCGATCCGGCCGATGCTCGCGATGAGTGCCCAGTCGAGGTGGCAGTTGGGCTGTTCCTTGGCCAGGATCGCGGCGGCGTTCTGGTAGGCCTTGAGCATGCTGGCCGGGATGCCGAGCGGCCCGGAGATGCCCGCGGAGCCCGCGCGCCCGCCGGGCACGACGAGCGGGGTGGGCAGCGGCGGCTGCGGGAGGCTGCCGTCGACGGCGACGGGCGGCATGACGATGGCGGGCTGCTGCAGCGGGGCGGCCTGGTCCGGCAGCGCGTCCCCGGCGTTGGCGACGACGACCGGCGTGGGCAGGCCGGTGGTCAGCGTCGGCAGCACGACGAGCGCCCCGCCCGCGAGCGCGGCCGCGGCCCGGCGGACCGCCCGCGAGCTCTTGCGACGTGGCCGGTGCTTCGGCATGGTCGTCCCCGCTTCCCTCGATCTTCGCTGATCGCCTCACCCGATCGGCCTCACCCACCGGTACTGACCGGTAGGAGCAAGCTATCCGATGGAACCAAACTTTGGCGAATAGCACAGCGAAATCCGGGCGGCGGAGCGAAGTTCGTCCTGATGGCACAAAACCTTCGTAGGGAATCTGTCACATTCACCAGGACTTAACGAGGTCCTCAGGAGAGTTTGTCCTGGAGGACGCCCGGAAGGGCGATCCCGCGGTGCCTTACGTCCGCGGAAAACCGCCGGACGAGTGGATCCGACGGTGTCGCGGTGAACGTGACGACCTCCCGGTGCAGAGCGGGCTTCAGCCGCCGCAGGGCGCCGGCGAACGTGCGGGTCAGCGCGGTCGTCGGGACCAGTGCCACGCCCAGGCCGGCCGCGGCGAGCTGCGCCGCCGTCGCCGCCTGCTTCGTCCGCATCACCGCGCTCAGCACGGTTCCGCGCCGCGCCGCCTCCTCGTCGAGCCAGGCCCCGAGGCCGTTGTCCGGGTGGTAGTGCACCACCGGCAGGCCGGCCAGCTCGGCCAGCGGGACCGCCGCCCGGGTGGCGAGCGGGTGGTCGGCGGCCAGTGCGACGACGACCTCCTCGCGGCCCACCACCTCCGCGTGCCCGGTCCAGTGGCTCGGCCGCGGCCCGGCCGCTACGTCCGCCTCGCCCGCGTCCAGGGCCGCTACCAGCGCGTTCGCGCTCGTCGTCTCGGTCAGCGTGATCAGCACCCCGGGGCGGTGCCGGTGCCAGGCCCGCAGCACGGGCGCGAGCAGCCCGGCGGTCATGCTCTCCGCGCACGCGATCCGCAGCGTCCCCTCGCCGCCGCCGGCCACCGCGCGGCCGGTCCGGACCACGCGGTCCGCGGCGGCCAGCGCCGCCCGCGCGTCGGCCAGTACCGCGCGCCCGGTCGCGGTCGGGCGGACCCCGCGCGGCAGCCGTTCGAGCACCGGCGTGCCCAGTTCCCGTTCGAGCGCGCCGATCTGGTGGGACAGCGCGGGCTGCGACAGGTGCAGCCGCGCGGCCGCCTCGGTGATCGACCCGGCGTCCAGCACCGCGACCAGGCACTCGAGGGCGCGCAGCGTAGGCATTCGCTGATTCTATCGCAGCCATCGAAAAGATTCGGATCGCGATGGGATGGTTCCGGCGGTGTTCCGCGCTGACTCCGGTGTGCGAAACGGAAGGAGCACGGAAATGTCGTTCGAAGGAAAGCGGCTGGTCGTCGTCGGCGGGGGTTCGGGCATCGCGCGCCGGATCGCCGCGGACGCGCATGCGGCGGGCGCGGAAGTCGTCTTGGCCGGACGGGACCCGGCGCGGATCGGCGTTCCCGGTATTCGCGCCGCATTCGCGGACTTCGGCGAAGAATCGTCGCTGAAAGCGCTTGCCGACGAGGTCGGCGAACTCGATTACCTCGTCACACTCGCGGCGGCGCCGGCGAACGGGCCCGTCTCGGCGCTTTCGCGGGACGCGGTCCTCCGGGCCTTCGACGCCAAGGTGATCGGGCCCTTGCTGCTGGCCCGGCAGTTCGCGCCGAGGTTCCGGGACGGCGGCGCGATCGCGTTGTTCTCCGGGGTCGCGGCGTGGCGCCCGGCGCGAGAGCGGGTCGTGATGGCCACGACGAACGGCGCGGTCGCGTTCCTCGCGGAAGCGCTCGCGGTCGAGCTCGCGCCGATCCGGGTCAACGCCGTCTCCCCGGGCATCGTCGACTCCGGCGCGTGGGACCGCCTCGGTGCCGGGAAGGACGATTTCTTCCGCCGCACCGCGGAAGCGATTCCGGCGCGCCGGGTGGGCCACCCGGCGGATGTCGCGGCGGCGACGCTGCAGGTGCTGGCGAATCCGTTCGTCACGGGCACGGTGCTGCACGTGGACGGGGGCGGCAGACTGGCCTGAAAACGCTGGGTGAACGAGCCTTTACAGGGGCCGGAACCATTCCTATGATCGGCCGTCCGGACGCAGTTGCCCGCGTCCGGTCGGCCCAGGTGGAGGGTTTGATGGCACGCAGGGCTCCGCGCGGCGACGCGGTCACGGTCGCCGAGCTGCTGGTCCGGTCCGCGGCGGACGGTCGTCACGGCGAGCCTGCGCGGCACCGCGAAAAACCGCAGGCGCTGCGGTCGCTGGCCCGGTTGCGGGTGTTGTCCGTGGTCGCGGGCGCGCTGGCGCTGACCGGCGGCGTCGCCACGGCGGTGTCGATGCCGGTCGAGCGCGGCGCGGGAGCGTCGTGGCCGCCGGCCGGGCTGGAACCGCCCGCGGCCCCGCTGGTGCCGTTCCCGGCGGACGTCGTCGTGCCCCCGGCCGCGCCGGCTCCGAAATCCGTTCCGGCGGTCGGTACTCCTGACGAAGCCGCCCCGCCGGTCGCGCAGCCGGTTTCGAATTCCGTAAGTGTGCCTGCCCATCGCGGCGACCTGGCGAAGGCGGTCAAGATCGTCGGAAAAGTGAAGCCGCAGAAGGTTTTGAAGGCCCCGGCGAAGAAGGCGGCGCCGGTGCGGCACGAGATCCCGGACTTCTCGGCGTGGTGGCGCGGGTGGGCGGCGCAGCAGCCGCCGTCCCACGGCCACCACGGCTGCGGGCGCCATCGCCGGTGACGTCAGAGCGGGATCTGGTACTGCATGAAGCCTTTGTCGAGCGCGACCCGGTCGTAGAGCCGCCGCGCGGTCGTGTTCGACGTTTGGGTGTGCCAGTAGACGCGGACGCAGCCCTGCGCCCGCGCCCAGCCGGCGACGGCGTCGATGAGGGCCCGGCCGGCCCCGCGGCCGCGGGCCTTGGCGTCGGTGAACAGGTCCTGCAGGTAGCAGACGTCGGCGGAGGTGGTGCTCGGGTGCGTGAAGAAGTGCGCGATGCCGACGAGTTCGCCGTCGAGCCACGCGCCGAGCGCGTGCATCCGTTCGCCGCTTTCGAACTCCCGCCAGGCGCGGTCGACGAGTTCGGGTGCGAGCGTCCTGCCGTAGAACGTGTTGTAGCCGGCGAACAGGTTTTCCCAGGCGGGACGGTCTGCCGCGGTGAGGCCCCCAGTGGTGATCATGCCCCGAGGCTAACGCGATCCGGTGGACACGCCGGACACAACTGGTCAGTAAGGTGACGAACCCGAATCAGATTCATAGAATCGTCAGCCACCAGGTCCCGATCCCGCGGAGGTTACCGATGGCGCGCACGGCGCACCGTGCCAGTGGCAGGCCCGTGACGGTGGGGGAGCTGATGCTCCGCCCGGACGTCCACGGCAGACGCCGGCCCGAGGATCTGGAGGTGCTCGAGCTGGCGTACCGGATGCGCCGCCGGGTGGGTCCGGAACCGGTGGTCGCGCAGCCGCCGCGCTCCCGGGCACTGGCGGTGGTGACGGGCCTTTGGCGGCGTAAGGGCAGGTAGGTTCACCCGGCGCGTGGCTTGCGTTCTCGCCACTCGCCTCCCGCACGGTTTTGCGGTGTAGGGGTGAGAGGCCCGCCCGGCTCTTCCTGGGGCTCGGCCAGGTCTCCCTCGGCTCCGCCGCACCTTTCCTTGCAGGCCACCCTCTCCGAGGGTGGTCTTTTTCGTGCCCGGCGGCTGCTGCCCCTCCTTGCTTCCGTTGCGCGCAGCTATCCCCGCGAGTGCGCGAAACTGCTTGAAGACGCGGTTGACGATGCACAAAACTGCACTTACCGTGTCACCTGTTGCGCACAACCGGCACAGAGGGGGAGTTCATGAGCGGAAGCTTCATGGCGGCCGAGGTCGCCAGCCAGCCCGGCTGCTGGCGCCAGGCCGGCGCGCTCGCCGCCGCGAACGCCGCGCACCTGCCGGCGCCCGGGGCGCGGGTGGCGATCGTCGGCTGCGGGACGTCGTGGTTCGTCGGGCAGGCCTACGCCGTGCTGCGCGAGGTCGCCGGGCTCGGGGAGACCGATGCCTTCGCCGCCTCCGAGTTCCCCATCGGCCGCGGCTACGACCACGTTCTCGCCCTGACCCGCTCCGGCACCACCACGGAGGTGCACACCCTCCTCGCGCGGCTGCGGACGAAGACGACCGCGATCACCGGGGTGCCGTCCGCGATCGGCGGCGCCGCCGACGCCGTCGTCGACCTCTCCGCGGTGGACGAACGCTCCGTCGTGCAGACCCGGTTCGCCACCACCGCTCTCGCCATGCTGCGCGCGCACCTCGGGGAGGACCTGGCCGAGGTCGTCGCGCAGGCGGAAAAGGTGCTGGCCGAGCCGTTGCCCCGGGAACTCGTCGACGCGGAGCAGTTCAGCTTCCTCGGCACCGGCTGGTCGGTCGGGATCGCGAACGAAGCCGCGCTCAAGTTCCGCGAAGCGTGTCTGCTGTGGACGGAGTCCTACCCGGCGTGGGACTACCGGCACGGCCCGATCAGCATCAGCGAGCCCGGCCGCGTCACGTGGATGTTCGGCCGTGCGCCGGACGGGCTCGCCGACGACGTCCGCCGCGCGGGCGGCACCTTCGTCGAGAGCGGTCTGGACCCGCTCGCCGACCTCGTCCGCGCCCAGCTCGTGGCCGGCGCGATCGCCCGGCGCAAGGGGCTGGACCCGGACCGGCCGCGCGGGCTCACGCGATCCGTCGTCCTCGCATGATCGTCACCGTGACGCCGAACACGGCCCTCGACGTCACCTACACTGTGGACAGTCTGGTGCCGGGCACCGTGCACCGGGCGCGTGACGTCCGGCGCCGCGCGGGTGGCAAGGGCGTGAACGTCGCCCGGGTGCTGCGGGCGCTCGGCGCCGACGTCCGGGCCGTCGCCACCGCGGGTGGCGCCACCGGCGCCGAGGTCGCGGCCGACCTTCGCGCCGCCGGGGTGCCCGCGGACCTGGTCGCGATCGAGGGCGAGACGCGCCGGACGACGACGGTGCTGTCCGCTGTGGACGGTTCGGTGACGCTGCTCAACGAGCCGGGGCCGCGGGTGACGGCGGCCGAGTGGCGGTCGCTGGAGGAGCGTGTCCGGCTGTCCGCTCCGGAAGTGCTGGTCTGTTCGGGCAGTCTGCCGCCGGGTGCGCCTCCGGATGGTTACGCGCGGCTGGTTGCCGGCAGAGTGTCTATTTTGGACACTTCAGGTGCGGCGCTGGTGGCTGGACTGGCCGGGCGGCCGACGGTCGTGAAGCCCAATCTGGACGAACTGCGTGAGGTCACCGGTCTCGGCCATCCGGTGGCCGCGGCGTCGCGGCTGCGTCAGGCCGGGGCGGAGGCGGTCGTCGTGTCGCTCGGTGCCGAGGGGTTGCTCGCGGTCACGGCCTCGGGCACGTGGCGGGCGACGCCGTCGAGCGCGTTGACCGGCAACAGCACGGGCGCGGGTGACGCGGCGGTCGCGGCGCTGGCGCTGGGGTTGTGTCGCGGCGAGCCGTGGCCGGAGCTGCTCCGCCGGGCGGTCGCACTGTCGGGCGCGGCGGTGCTCGGGCCGTTGGCCGGCGACGTCGACCTGGCGCACTACCACCGGGAGCTGGGCGCGGTGCGCGTCCGGCCGGAAGGGGAGTCCTGATGCCTCTGGTGAGCACGGGGGAGATCGTCGCGGAGGCGGCGTCGGCCCGGCGGGGCTGCGGCGCGTTCAACGCGATCCAGCTGGAGCACATCACGGCGATCATCGAGGGAGCGGCGCTGGCGGACGCACCGGTGATCGTGCAGCTGAGCCAGAACGCGGTGCGGTACCACGGGGCGCTGGCCCCGATCGGCGGCGCGGCCCTGGCGGCGGCCCGCGCGGCGGAGGCGCGGGTGGCGGTCCACCTCGACCACGCGGAGTCCCGCGAGCTGGTCCGCGAGGCGGTAGAGCTGGGGTTCGGTTCGGTGATGTTCGACGCGTCCAAATTGGACTACGAGGACAACGTGCGCGAGACCCGCGAGGTGGCGGCGTACTGCCACGACCACGGGGTGTGGGTGGAGGCGGAGCTGGGCGAGATCGGCGGCAAGGACGGAGTACACGCCCCGGGAGCCCGAACGGACCCGTCGGAGGCGGCGGACTTCGCGGCGGCGACGGGCATCGACGCGCTGGCGGTGGCGGTGGGGAGTTCCCACGCGATGCTGACCCGCGACGCGAGCTTGGACTTCGAGCTGATCGGGCGGTTGCGGGAGAGGGTGCCGGTGCCGTTGGTGCTGCACGGGTCATCGGGGGTGCCGGACGAGGGACTGGCCGAGGCGGTGCGGGCGGGGATGACGAAGGTGAACATCGCGACGCAGCTGAACAAGGTGTTCACGGCGGCCGCCGCGGGGGATTGGCGGGCGCACCCTGGGGAGGTGGATCCGCGGAAGTATTTGGGAGCGGGGCGGGTAGCGGTGAGGGATGAGGTCCGGCGGTTGTTGCTCGTGTTGGCGGACGTTTGAGGGGGCCGGCTCCTCTTGGGTGGGTGCGGGGAAGTAGCTCGTGGTGGGGTGGCGCAGGCTCACCGGGATTGCCGACGCGGGAGTGGGCGGCAGGTGGTGCTCGCTGGCCGGTTGTCGTTGAGGCGGTGGCGGAACTCGCCGACGGGGCGGGTAGCGGGTCGTGGTTGGGGTGCCGGTGTTGCTAGCGGGCGGTGGCGTGAGGTAGCTGCTTCTGGTTGAGGTGACGGTGATGCTTGCCGGCGAGGTGGTGTGGGAAGCCGATTGTGGTTGATGTGGTGGTGATGCTTGGCAATGGGCGGCGTGAGGCAGCCCGGGTGGGCGGGCGCTGCCGGGGGCGTGAGGGCGTGGGTGTAGGCCCGTAGCCTTGTGGCTGCGGGCCTTTCCCGTGTTCGGTTGGCTCAGGCTGCGAATGGCAGCGGTTGGTGCAGGTTGTTGCGTCTGGGTTTTCGGTGTTTGTCCAGGAATGCTGGTGGGAGGAACTCCGGGAGGCCGTCGGCGGCGATGCGGACTTCCCACCCTGAGCGGTGGAGTAGTCGGTGGTGGTGGGCGCACAGGACCAGGTTGTTCAGGTTGGTGGGGCCGCCGTCGGCCCAGTGGCGGATGTGGTGGCCCTGGCAGTGGCGGGGTGGGCGGTGGCAGCCGGGGAAGGCGCAGCCGCGGTCGCGTAAGTAGAGCGCTCGGCGTAGGCCTGCGGAGATCAGGCGGCGGAGCCGTCCCAGGTTCAGGGGTTCGCTGTTCTCGCCCAGAACCGCGGGGATGATCATGCTGTCGCAGGCGTGGATCCGGGCTTCTGCCGCCGTCATGGTGCCCGTGTCTCCGAGGGTGGCCTGGCCGACGCCGGACTTGAGGTCCTTCAGCGACACCGCGACCATGACGTGCGCCCGTTCCCCGGCCTGCATGGGCAGGTCTGGTGAGTTGAGGGCGAGATCCACTGCGTCGGAGAAGGCGTCGCCGTAGCGTTCCTGCGGGGATCGCAGGTCGGTGCCCTCGGAGGGGTTGGTGCGGCGTTCGGCTAGCGCGTCGAGCAGGGCGCTGGCGCGGGTGCCGGTTTCGTCGTCGAAGCGGCCGTGCAGCTCCCAGATCCCGGTTCGTTTGCGGCGCAGGGACAGTTCCCGGCTGGGAGTGGCGGGTTCGGTGGGGTCGGGTTCGGGGCCGTCGGGGTCGAGGTGGGCGATGATGCGGGCGCCGAGGGCGGCGACCTGCTTGTAGCCCGCGTTCGAGGCCAGGGCCAGCAGGTGCTGTTCGGCGTCCTCGCGGTGTGCGGGCGGGACCTGGGTGAGGGCGCCGATGATGGTGTCGATCATCGGGTTGCTCAGGCGGCCCTCCGCCGCTGCGGCCGCAGTTGAGGGGGCGATAGGTGCCGGGCTGTCGAGGTGATGGCCGGGGTGCAGAGAGCGGGCTCGGTTGACCATCGTCTCGGCAGCGGACTTCGGGACGTCGGCCAAGTGCTCGAGCAGTCGAGCGACCGAGCGGTAGCCGAAAAGTTCCATCACCCCGCGAGACTCGATTTCCACCAGCAGCGCACCGATCTCCGCCTCGGCAGAACGCACCACGGTGAGCGTGGTAGAGATGCGATCGGCCAGGACCATCGCATCCGCCTGCCACACCGTTTCCGTTGCCACACAACAAGGTTAGCCGAACCCGAACACATGATCACCACACGAACAGGTGATCAAAAAGAACCCCGGATCCCCCGCGAAGGCGAAGGCGACTCGATCGAGGGGTAGCGTGCGAGAGACAACCGCCGATGCAGCATACTGCTCGAAACCGCCCCCGACAGAACACGAGAATGCTCGAACTGAGGGAGTACCGTCCATGGCCCGGCACGAAAGACTCAGCACCCTCCTGGACATGCTGGGCCAGCGGGAAAAGATCGACGTCGAGGGCGTTGCCGCCGAGCTGGACGTCTCCGCCGCCACCATTCGGCGGGATCTCGACCACCTTGCCGAACAGCAGCTGCTCACCCGTACGCGCGGGGGTGCCGTTGCCAACGATCTCGCCTATGACCTTCCCCTGCGGTACAAGACCGCGCGGCACGTCCCCGAAAAGCAGCGGATCAGCAACGCCGCCGCCGCGTTTGCCGGGAAAGGCATGGTCGTCGGGCTCAACGGGGGGACCACCACCGCCGGTGTCGCGCGCTCCCTCGCCATGCGGTCCGATCTCGATGGGCGGGGGGATGCTCCCGGCCTCACCGTTGTCACCAACGCCCTGAACATCGCCCACGAGCTCGCCGTGCGGCCGAACGTCAAGATCGTCGTAACCGGCGGGGTCGCGCGGCCGCAGTCCTTCGAACTCAGCGGGCCGCTCGCCACACGGGTGCTCAGTGAGCTCACCATCGATCTGCTCTTCCTCGGCGTCGACGCCTTCGACGCCGAGGCCGGCGCGTTCGCCCACCATGAAGGCGAAGCCAGCATCAACCGGCTCATGGTGGAACGCGCCGAGCGCGTGGTCGCCGTCGCGGACGGGTCCAAGCTCGGGCGGCGCGCGTTCGCCCGGATCTGTGAGACGACCCAGGTCCACGCGCTCGTCACCGATACCGACGCCGATCCCGAGGCCGTGCGGGCCTTCGAAGCCGCCGGGGTCGACGTGCGGACCGTCTGAACCCTCAGTGCGCGAACGCCAGCGCCGCGGCCAGTGCGCGGTGGCCGGCCGCGCTCGGGTGAACGTCGCAGCCGCCCGTCGGCAGCTTCACCAGCAGGCCCGCCGCGCACGGGTCGCCGCCCGTGCGCAGGGACGCCAGGAGGAACGCCGTGAAACCGTCCGCGACCTTGCCGTGGAAGCGGCGCGTCACCTGGATCAGCGCCGAGTCCAGTGCCTTGACCTGGGCCACCTGCGTCGGATCGCGGTAGTCGAGGGAGTAGTACGACACCAGCGCCAGGTCGCCGCGGTAGACCGCGCGCACGGCTGACAGTATCGCCGCGAGGTTGCGGCTCACCTGGTTCAACGCGACCTGGAAGTCGGGGCCCGTGCAGTGGTCCGGTGTCGTGTTCTGGCACAGGAACATGTCGTTCGCGCCGATCGTCAGCGTCACGAGCCGGGTGTCGCGGTGTGTCCGCAGGTACTGCACGGCGTAGTCGATCTGGGCGCCCGCATACGAAACGTGCAGGGGATACGCCAGCCGGTAGCCGTTTTCGCAGCCGTTGCTCGGTGCGGTGACCACCAGCAGGCTGCCCGTCGTCTCGCCAGGACACGACGCGTTCGCCACCCGCAGCCCGCGCAGCGCCGCGTATTTCTCCGCGTAGCCGCTGAAGTTGGCCGCGTTCAGGTAGGCCGCGCCGGCGTTGGGCCGGTAACCGAACGCGACGGAATCGCCGAGCGCGAGGTACCCGCCGTGGCGGGCCGTCGCCTGCGCCGGCGCCGTCAGGAGCGCACTCGCCGCGATGACCACCGCAGCCATGACGAGAAATCGACGAAGCATCCTCGGCTCCCTTCCGCGCGGCATCGCGTGGCCGGAACGATTGTGCCTCGTTCCGGCCACGCGGCGGAAGCGTCAGAAGCCGATCGTCGACGGCGGCTTCGGCCCGGCGATCCGGGCTTCGGCCGATCCCGGCTCGACGGCCGCGCAGTGCGTGCCGCGCGGCGGGAGCTTGCCGGTGATCAGGTAGTCGTCGGTCGCCTTGATCACGCACTGGCTGTTCTTGGAGTACGCGCCGTGGCCCCAGCCGTCGTAGGTGAGCAGGGTGCTGCCGCTCTGCCGCGCCGCGGCCTGCGACCACGCGTACGGCGTTGCCGGGTCGTACTTGCTGCTCAGCATGAGCAGCGGCGGCGCGCCGGGCACCCGCAGGGGGTGCTGCGGGTTGCTGGTCTTGTTCGGCCAGCCGATGCAGCCGGTGACTGCCTGCCAGCCCAGCGAGTTGACCTTGACGTCCGGTGCGAGCGCCGCGGCCGTGCGGCGGTAGGCCTCGAGTTCGGCGTAGCTGTGCACCGGCAGGTTCCAGTCGTCGCAGAACACGCTCTGGAACACGGTGTTGACCGGGATGTCGTCCTTCAGCCGCGTCGACGCGGGCGGCGGGGTGCCGGCCGCCAGCGACTTGAGGACTGTCGCCAGCCTGTCCCAGGCCGGACCGTAGAAGGAGCCCTGGATCAGCCCCGCCAGCGACAGCGGCGTGACGACCTCGCCGCTCTGCGGGTCTTTCAGCTCGCCCCGCGCGGCTTTGTCCTGGAGACCGCGCATCAGCTTCGAGACGTTCCGGCCGTGCAACGCGCAGCTCGGCGTCCGGCCGCACCAAGCGACGAACTCGCCGAACTCCGCCTGCACCGATTGCGTTTCGCTGTTCAGGAACCCGAACGCCGTGAACTGCGAGTGGTCCATGTTGCTGTCCAGCACGAGCGCGCGGACCTTGTCCGGGAACAGCTCGGCGTACTGCTGGCCCATCAGCGTGCCGTAGGAAACCCCGTAGTACGTCAGCTTTTCGTCGCCGAGCGCGGCGCGGATCGCGTCCATGTCCCGCGCGACGCTCTTGGTGTCGCCGAACTGCCCCAGCTGCCCGGAAAGCCGGTTGCAGCTTTCGCCGAGCTTCCGGTTGTACGCCGCGAGCTGCTCGAACTCGGCCTGGTTGCGCGGAACCTGCGGGTGGTCGGCGATGACCTCGTCGAGCCCGCACTTGATCTGCGTGCTGTCGCCGACGCCGCGCGGGTCGAAGCCGACGGTGTCGAACCGCTTGGTGATCTCCGGCGAGAGCGACCAGCCCGCCTCGACCTCGCCGGCGCCCGGCCCGCCGGGACCGCCCGGGTCCATCAGGATCGACCCGATGCGCGCCTGCGGATCGGTGGCCTTGCGCCGCGCGAGCGCGATGGTCGCGGTGCCGCGATCCGGGTGGGCCCAGTCGATCGGCACGGTCACCGTGCCGCAGTCCACCCCCGGCGCGTCCGCGCACGGCTGCCAGTCGATCGCTGCCGGGGCCGCGTTCGCCGGCGTCGCCGCCAGCGGGCTCCCCAGTACCGCGGCCGCGGTCAACAGCTTCGCTACCCCCGCCATGCCAGCCCTTCCCCTTACCGACAGTGGTTGTCCGGCTCCAGGAAATCACCAATCGGGGGTTCGCGCCAGGTTCCCAGGTGGATCAGGCCGTGGTGTCCACTGTGGACGAACGCTCCGCGTGCCGGAGCCACGCCGTCGCCGCGGTGCCGAGCGCGCACACGACACCGAGGACACCGAAGGCCCAGCCGAACCCGGTCGCCGGGCCGACGGTCAGGCCGCGCGCCAGCACGATCACGCACAACGCGCCCCCGGCCGCGCCGCCCACGCGCATGACGATGTTGACCAACGCCGTCGCGTGGCCGAGTTCGCTCGCGCGGACGGACGCGTACGCCGCCGTCGACGCGGGCATGATCGACAGCCCGAGCCCCGCGCCGCGGACCACGAGCAGCGCCTGGATCAGCCACATCGGCGCGTCCGGGCCGAGCCACGGTAGCGGGACGGTGGCCGCCAGCACCACCACCGACCCGGTGAGCGAGACGGTGCCGCCGCCGTAGCGGTCGGTGAGGCGGCCGGCGACGAGCACGAACACGGTCGTGGCCAGGCCCATCGGCGCGAGCAGGACGCCGGCTTCGGCGGGGCCGGCGCCGAGCCGGACCTGGAACCACAGCGGCAGCACCAGGACCGCGCCGAACATCCCGGCGCCGGCGAGCAGGACCGACGCCAGCGCCGATCCCATGATCGGCCGGGCGGCCAGCCGCAGGTCCAGCACCGGGTGCCGGACGCGCAGCGAGCGCCAGGCGAAAGCCGCGAGCGCGAGGGCGCCGACGGCCGCGAACAGCGCGTTCCGCTCGGTCAGCGTGTAGACGAGCAGCGGCAGGCCGAGCGTGATCAGGGCCAGGCCGGGCCAGTCCACCGGCGGCGGCTGCCCGCGGTCGCCGCGCGGGACGTACCGCAGCGCCAGGCCGAACGCGACCAGGCCGATCGGCAGGTTGAGCCAGAACAGCACCGGCCACGAGAAGTGCGCGAGCAGGAACCCGCCGACGCTCGGCCCGACGACGGGCGCCAGCCCGACGACCAGGCCGAGCGTGCCCATCGTGCGGCCGAGCCGTTCCGGGCCGACGGCCAGGCCGATCACCGTCTGCCCGGCGGTGACCATGACACCGGTGGCCATGCCCTGCAGCGCGCGGAACGCGATCAGCGTGCCGGCGCCCGGGGCGAGGGCGCAGGCGATCGACGTGACCAGGAACGCCGCCAGCGCCCAGAGCCAGAGCCGGCCGGCGCCGAGCTTCCTGACCAGCCACGGGGTGAGCGGGAGCGCGGCGGAGAGGCCCAGGAGGAAGGCCGTCGCGACCCACTGGATTTCGATGAGGCCGACCCCCAGGTGCAGCCTCATCGATTCCAGCCCGACCGCGACGACCGAACCGTCCATGTTGCCCAGGAAACCGCCCAGCGCCATGACGCCGGAGGCGATCCAGACGGTGCGGGGGATGGGTGGGGCAGCTGTCATGGAGGCGACGGTAGAAGTTCGAGGAAGGTTGAAGTCAAGGGCCGACGTCAGCGGTTGCCCTTCGCGTACACCTCGGCGGCGTTCGCCCGCGTGACGAGCTGTGTCGGCAACATCTGCGTCTTGGCCGGCTTGGCGCAGTCGACGAGGATGCTCTTCGCCGACGCCACCGCTTCGCGGCCGCCCGTCGGATACACGAACGTCGCCGCGAGGCGGCCGGCTTCGACCGCCTTGATCCCGCCGGACGGGATCGGCAGGCCGTCGATGCCGATGAACTTCACCTTCTGGTCCAGGCCCGCGGCCTTCGCGGCGAGGTACGCGCCCTCGGCCATCGGGTCGTTCTGGGCGTAGACGGCCTGGATCTCCGGGTGTGCCTTGAAGATCGCGTCCGCCTGCTGCTGGCCCTTTTCGCGCAGCCAGTCACCGTCCACGGTGGTCACGATGTCGATGCCGCGGCCCTCGATGCCCTTCGCGAAGCCGTCCTGGCGTTCCTTGGCCGGGGTGGACCCGGCGAGCCCGCGGATCTCCGCGATCTTCCCGCCCTGGGGGAGGATCTCGTCCGCCAGGTACTGGCCGGCCTGCCTGCCGATGTCGACGTTGTCGGCGCCGATCCACTGCGTGTACGCGTCGCCGTCGACCTTGCGGTCCAGCACCAGCACCGGGATGCCCTTGTCGTAGGCCTTCTTGACGACCGCGGTCAGCGGGGTGGCCTCGTTCGGGCTGATGATCAGCAGGTCGATCCGCTGTGTCAGGAAGTTCTCGACGTCGGCGACCTGCTTGGCGTTGTCCTGCTGCGCGTCGGCGAAGTTCACGGTGAACTGCGAGACCTCGCGAGCCGCGCGGGCGATGTCGTCGTCCATCTGCTTGCGGTAGGGCTCGCTCAGGTTGGCCTGGCTGACGCCGATCGTGTACTTCCCGCCCGCCCCCTCGCAGGCCGCCGCGGACGTCGTGGCGCCCTGCCCGGAGTTCTCGTGGGTCGTCCCGCAGGCGGCCAGGAGCAGGACGAGCGCGGGTATCGCGAAGTGCTTGCCGGACATCTCTCTTCTTCCCCTCTACGGTGTCGGACGCAGCCGCTGCAGACCCGCGGCGGCCACGATGACCAGTCCCTTGATCAGGAGTTGCACGTTGGGGTCAACGCTGTTGAGCGCCAGGACGTTGTTGAGCACGCCCAGCAGCAGCGCGCCGGCGACGGTTCCGGACACCGAGCCGCGGCCGCCCGAGAGCGCCGTGCCGCCGATCACGACCGCGGCGATCGCGTCGAGCTCGTAGCCGCTGCCGTCGTTGGGGCTGCCCTGGTTCAGCTGGCCGGCGTGGATGATCCCGGCGAGCGCGGCGAGCAGCCCGCTCAGGCCGTAGACCAGCACTTTCACCCGGGTGACGGCGACGCCCGAGAGGCGCGCGGCCTTCTCGTTGCCGCCGATCGCGTAGACGTGCCGCGCGAACGCGCTGGTGCGCAGGAAGACGATGGCGGCGACAGCGACCACGGCGAAGATCACCGCCGGGATGGGCACCAGCCCGTTGAACGTCCGTTCGCCGAGCAGGGAGAACGCGACGGGCGCCTCGCCGGGGCCGTCGCCGTACGCGATCGCGACGCCCTGGCCGCCCGACCAGATCCGCGCCAGGCCGCGCGCGACCTGCAGCCCGGCGAGGGTGACGATGAACGCCTGGATGCCGAACACCGCCGACGCGATGCCTTGCAGCAGGCCGAAAACGAGCCCGGCGGCGAGCGCGACGAGCACCGCGGGCAGCACGCCGAAGCCGTCGTTCACCAGCAGCACGGCCGAGCCGACGGCGGCCAGCCCGAGCACCGCGCCGACCGACAGGTCGATCCCGCCGATCAGGATCACGAACGTCATGCCGACCGCGATGATGCCGATCTCGGCGATCGCGCGGACGACGTTGAAGAGGTTCTCGCCGCTGAGGAACACGAGGTCGCCGTCGTGGCTCGGCGAGAACACGATCGCCGCGGCGAGCACCAGGACCAGGCCGAAGAGGCTCTGGAAGCGGAACAGCACGGCCACGACGTCGCGCCGCGGCAGGAACTCGGTGGTGGTCATCGCGTTTCCCCCATCGCCGCGGCGAGCAGCTCGGCTTCGCCGGCGTCGTGCGTGTCCAGCTCCGCGGCGCCGCGGCCGTCGTGCAGGACGACGACCCGGTCGCACAGCCCGACCAGCTCGGCCGGCTCGGACGACGCGAGCAGGACGCCGATGCCGCGGGCGGCCGCGGCGGCCAGCAGCTGGTAGAGCTCGGCCTTCGCGCCGACGTCGACCCCGCGGGTCGGCTCGTCGAGCAGGAGCAGCCTCGGTTCGGTGAGCAACGCGCGGCCCAGCACGACCTTCTGCTGGTTGCCGCCGGAAAGCGTGCCGACCGGGTCGGCGAGCGCCCCTTTCACCTTCAGGTCGCCGAGGACTTTCGCGACCGTGTCGTTCTCCCGCCGCCGGGTCAGGAAACCGGCCCGCGCCAGTCTGTCCACAACGGACAGCGCGGTGTTGGCGCGAACTGAGTGGGGGAGCGCCAGGCCGGAGATCCGGCGGTCCTCCGGGACCAGCGCCAGCCCGAGCCGGACGGCGTGCCGCGGGTTCCTCGGCCGGATTTCCCGGCCACCGAGGGAAACGTGGCCGTGCCACCGGCCGGGTGTGCCGGCCCCGAACAGCGTCTCCAGCAGTTCGGTGCGCCCCGAGCCGAGCAACCCGCCGAGGCCGACGATCTCGCCGGCGCGCACGGTCAACGTGATCCCGGCGGGTTCCCGGCGGCCGGGCCGGTGCCGCCGCGGGCGCAGCGCGAAGTCTTCGAGGCGCAGCAGCTCGTCGCCGGTTTCGCCGTGCTTGACCCGGAAAAACGCCTGGACGGGGCGGCCGATCATCGCCTCCGTGACCCGCTCGACGGTCAGGTCGCGGGCGGTGAATTCGGCGGCCACGCGGCCGTTGCGCAGGACGGTCGCGCGGTCGGCGAGCCGGCCGATCTCCTCGAGCCGGTGGGAGATGTAGACGATGCCGGCGCCCGCGTCGCGCAGCTCGTCGATCACCTTGGCCATCCGCTCCACCTCGGCGCCGGTGAGCGCGGACGTCGGCTCGTCCATGACCAGCACGCGCGCGTCGAGCGCGAGGGCCTTGGCGATGGCGACGAGCTGCTGTTCGCCGGTGCGCAGCGCGCCGACGGCGCGCTTCGGGTCGAGCGCGATCCCGGTGCGGGCCAGCAGTTCGCGCGTCTCGCGGTGCATCTGCTGCCGCGCGACCGTGCCGAGCTTCGTGTGCGGCTCGCGGCCGAGGAAGACGTTGGCGGCGACGGAAAGCCCGGGGACGAGGTCGAGTTCCTGCGGGATCAGCGCGATGCCGCGGCGCTGCGCGTCGGCCGGACCGCCGAACACGACGGGCTCGCCGTCGACCTCGATCGTGCCGCGGTACCCGGTGATGTCGCCGGAGAGGATGCGCACGAGCGTCGACTTGCCGGCGCCGTTTTCCCCGAGCAGCGCGTGGACTTCGCCGGGGCGCACGGTGAAGTCGACGCCGTCGCAGGCGAGCGCGCCGCCGTAGGCCTTGCTGATGCCGGTCAGCGCGACCAGCGGGGTACCCGGCTCTTCCATGACACCCCTCGCGTCGGCGGAAGATGGGAGTAATCGATTACTCGACGCTAGGGGTGCCGCCCGGGTGTGTCAAGCGTCACTTCGGGCGGAGCTGCCCCGGACGATGAGCTGCGCGGCCATCGTCGTGGTGGTCGTCGCGCGGGAACCGTCGCCGATCCGGTCGAGCAGCAGCCGCGCGGCCAGCTCGCCCATCGCGTGGGCGGGCTGGGCGACGACGGTGAGCGCCGGCAAGATCAGCGTCGCCCACGGGGCGTCGTCGAACGACACGATCCCGACGTCGCGGCCGGCCCGCAGGCCGAGTTCCGCCAGTGCCTGCAGCACGCCGACGGACATCGTGCTGCTGGACACCAGGAGTGCGTCCGGCGGGTCGGGCCGGGACAGCAGCTGGGTCGCCGCTTCGCGGCCGCCGGCTTCGCGGAATTCGCAGCGGCGCACCAGTTTCGCCGAGTACTTCCGGCCCGCGGCGCGGAGTCCGTCGCGGTAACCGTCGAGCCGGTCGTCCGCCGTGGTGACGCCCGGCGGGCCGGCGATGCAGCCGATCCGCTCGTAGCCGTTCCCGGCCAGGTGGGTCACGGCTTCCCGGGCCGCGGCGCGGGAATCGAGGAGCACGGCGTCGCAGTCGGCCGAGTCGAGGCGCCGGTCGACCGTCACGATCGGCGTCCGGTGCGTGGTCAGGGGCCGGACGTCGCTTTCGCCCGTGGTCGGCGACATGATCACGCCCGCGAGCCGCTCCTGCGCCGCGACCTCGACGTACCGGCGTTCCTTGGCCGTGTTTTCGTCGGAGTTGCACAGCATCACCGAATACCCGGCGGCCTGCGCCGCGTCCTCGACGCCGCGCGCGATCGCGGTGAAGAACGGGTTTTCGACGTCGGAGATGATCAGCGCCAGCACCGCGGTCTCGCGGCGGCGCAGGCTGCGCGCCAGGCCGTTCGGCGTGTAGCCGAGCTCGGCCACGGCCCTGGCGACGCGCTCGGCCAGCACCGGGTCCACAGTGGACTTTCCGTTGAGCGCCCTGGACACGGTCGCGGTCGAGACGCCGGCCAGTGCCGCCACGTCGGAGATCGTCGCCACCGCGTCCTCGCCTCGTTCGTCGAAGTCCCCCTTGCCACACCATAGCGTGGTGGTAATCGATTTCCCGAGGGTGACTTGTCCCGCTTCCGCCGCCATGTTATGCATGAGTAATGCATGAGTCACGGCTGGCGAACCTGCTCGGCGCGGCGGTCCTCACCTTGTCCGACCGCATGACCGCCGCCGCGGCGAGCGCCGCCGGGGTCAGTCTCAGCGGGACGGCCGCCCTCGTCGTGCTCGCCGAGTTCCCCGGGCTCGGCGGTACCGACCTGGCGCACCGGCTCGGGATCGGCCAGCCCGCCGCCGCGCGGATGCTCGACCAGCTCGAAGCCCGTGGCCTCGTCGAACGCCAGGGCAAGCAGGGCCGCGGGGTCGCCGTCGTGCTCACCGAAGCCGGGCGAGCCGCCGCGCGGCGGGCTCTCACTGCCCGGCAGGAAGTCCTGGTCCGGGCCCTGCGGGCGGTGGCCGACCGGGATGCCCTCGAACCCGTACTGGAAGAGCTGCTCCGCGGCCTGCACGCGGAAGTCCGCTCCGGCGACCTGATGTGCCGCCTGTGCGATCGGCCAGGCTGCGTCGCCCAGCGCAAGATCTGCCCAGTGGGAGCAGCCGAACGGAGGTCCTGATGGGGAACGTCCTCGCGCTCGTCTCGGCCCTGTGCTTCGGGGTCACGCACTTCGTCAGCGGGCTGGCGTCCCGGCAGGCGCCCGGCATGACCGTCTCGCTGTACGCGCAGGTCGCGGGCACCGTCGTGACCGTCCCGCTCGCCTTCGGTAGCACCACCACCGCGTCCGCGCTGGGCTGGGGCGCCTTGTCCGGCCTCGGCACCGGGGTCGGCGTCGCCTTCCTCTACCGTGCCATGGGCAAGGGCGCGATGAGCCTCGTCGTGCCCGCCAGCGATGTCGCCGCGGTGGTGCTTCCGGTCCTTTTCGGACTGCTCCTGCTGGGGCAACGGCTTTCGCCCATTGCGCTCACCGGCGTCTGCTTCGCGCTACCCGCGTTGTGGCTGGTTTCGCGCGGCACCGGCGAAAAGCGGACGGCCGCGGGCATCCCGGACGCCTTCGTCGCCGGGCTCGGGTTCGCCGTGCAGTTCGTGGCGCTGTCGCGGATCCCGGCCGAGGCGGGGTTCTGGCCGGTCGTCGTCAGCCGCGCGGTTTCGGTGGCCGCCATCGCGGGCCTGGTCACGGCGACGCGGGTGCCGTGGCGGCTGCCCGTCCGGCTGCTCGCGCCCGCCGCGTTCGCGGGCGTGTGCGGCAGCGCCGCGATCGTCCTCTACCTGCTCGCCGCGCAGCACCAGCTGCTCGCGGTCGCCACCGTGCTGGCCGCGCTCTACCCCGCGGTGCCGGTGCTGCTCGCCCTGGTCTTCCTGCGGGAACGGCTCAGCCGCGCCCAGGTGGCCGGCCTGCTCGGCGCCGGTGCGGCGATCGCGCTCGTGTCACTGGGCTGAGCGGCGGCGGTCCGCGGCCCGCTCGCGGTAGTGCTCCAGCGCCGCCACGGACTGGGTGACCTGCTCGAAGCTGGGCAGCGCGTGCACGTTCGCCACCAGCGTCATGTCCTTGCGCGGGATGTCCATGAAGCACACCTCGACGCCGAACTCGGCCGCGTGCTCGGCCACCTGCAGCCGCCACGTGGGCAGGTCGTTCTCGTCGCCGAGCCATTCGTGCAGGTAGACGCACCACTTGCCGCGGCTGAGCTCGCCCGCGATGGCGTCCTGCCCGACCAGGTACGGCTCGGTCACGCGGTCGTCCATGACCGTTCCCGGGTACACCAAGGCACTGCTTCCCTCCTGTCCGGCGGCGACCCCTACCTCCGGAAAGCGCTCTCTCGGCTACGGCCTCCCCGCCGTGGCCGAGCAGCGCGCGTCCCGGGAGCCGCTGTCGGCCCGACCGGGACGGCGCCAACATACCGGTGGATTCGGGGCACAGCAAGCATTCCGCGCGTGCGCGGCGGCCCCGTGACGGCGAGCGTGCACCGCTCGCGTGCGGATGCACGTGCCGATCATCGGGGCCTTCTGCCAGCTGCACAATGCAAATTGCCGGCCGGGACACCCGCCCGCCGTGACCGGGCGGACGGGTGCCGAGAACCGGACGCTACCGCGTGAGCGAGGTCCGGAGGAGGTTCGGCGATCCCCCGAAGTAGGCGCCGTCGGTGACGTACACCGTGTCGCCGCGGACGGCGACCCCCGTCGGGTTGGCGAGTCCGTCCGAAGTGGACAGAATGGTCCGCACGCCGTCCCGGCCCACGGTGACCACCCGGTTGTCCTGGTTGACGGCGGCGACGACCGTGCCGCCGTGGAACGCGAAGTCGTCGACCGGGCCGAGGCCCGAGGCGACGACCCGGCCCGGTGCGCCGGTGAGCGGGAACCGGACCAGCGTGCCGCGGTCCAGATTGGACACCCAGACCGCGCCGGCGTGGACCTTGATCCCGTTGGCGCCGAAGCCGGTCACCGGCGCGAGCAGCTCACCGGTGGCGAAGGCGGTGACCTGGCCGCCGGAGACCCGCCAGACGGTCGAGCCGAACGAGTCGGCGACGAACAGGTCCCCGGTGGCCGGGTCGCGCGCGACGCCGTTCTGGAACCCGGACGGCGGCAGGGAAACAACCTTGACCGGGGTACCGCCGGGCCGGACCCGGTAGAGGCCGGTCGCCGCGGTGCCGGTCGAGACGGCGAAGTACAGGTCGCCGCCGGGGGCCCGGACGATGCCGCCGAGGAACAGTTTCCGGTGGACGACCGGGATGTCGCCGTCGGCGGGCACCGGGACGCGCGCGATGACGCTCACCCGGCCGCCGGGGGTGACCCGCCCGATCTCGCCGGTCCAGGCGAAGGTGAGGTCGGCGGAGCCGTCGGGCTCCAGTGCGATGTTCTCCGGCTGCTGTCCGGCGGCGGCGTCGAGGGGAACGATCCTCGACGCCGCCATCGCGGGTGCCGCCGGCAGGGCGAAGACGGCGGCCGCGGCCAGCACGGCGCCGATCTGCTTGATGCGCAAGGGAAACTCCGGTTCGTGAGAGGAACGGCGAAAAAGAACCCCAGATCGCCGTGCCTTCGACGGTAGGCCCGGTGCGCCCCCGGCGACCAATAGCTCAGGCTGGGGTGGCCATCGGAAAACCGATCACAGGTCGCGGGCGAAGCAGCGGGAGAGCGGTTCGCCGACGTACGGCCCGTAGGCGTCGATGGGCTCGTAGCCCTCGCGTTGGTAGAAGCGGATCGCGTCCGGCTGCCCGGTGCCCGTTTCCAGCAGGAGCCGGCCGATGCCGAGGGCGCGCGCCCGGTCCTCGAGCGCGCGCAGCACCGCGGTCGCGACGCCGGTGCCGCGGGCCGCCGGCTCGACGTACATGCGCTTGATCTCGCCCGATCCCGGTTCGAGCGGGCGCAGTCCGCCGCAGGCCACGGCTCTGCCGCCGGCGTCCCGCGCGACGAGGAACACCGCGATGGTGTCGGCGGTCGGGGCCGCGCCGGGCTCGTGGTCGTCGGTGCCGTAGCGGGCGTCCAGTTCGGCGCGCTGCGCGGCGCGCAACCGGACGGCGTCGGGATCGTCCCAGGCCACCGGCTCGATCGCGAAGGTGCAGTCGATCATCAGGTCGTACCCCCGTTCCGTAACAGTTGTTACCGTAGCAGCTGTTACGCTACCTCGGAAGGAGGTTTCCGTGCCGAAGCAGCGTGACGTCCAGGCGCAGCGGGAGCTGTTGTCGAACGCCGTCTGGCAGGTGCTGGCCGAGGACGGCCTGCCGGGGCTGACGCTGCGGGCGGTCGCCGAGCGCGCCGGCTGCACGACCGGGCTGGTGATGCACGCGTTCCCGGCGAAGAAGGCGCTGCTGCTGCACGCGCGTGACCTGCTCTACGCGCGCACCGCCGTCCGCGCCGACGCCGCCGAGGCCGCGAGCCGCGACCCGTTCGGGGCGCTGGCGGCCGTGCTGGGCCTGGCGCTCGACCTGCCGCACGGCCACCACGAGGAATCCCGGGTGTGGGTGGGGTTCCTCGCGGCGGCGCTGGCCGACGAGGACCTGGCCGAACGTCACCGCGTGGCGAACCACTCCTTCCTGGCCCGGATCCGGCGGCTGGTGGCGGCGTGCCGTCCGGAGTGGACGGACGAGCGGCTCGAGCTGACGACGAAGAGCCTGGTGGGGCTGGTGGAGGGGCTGAACGTGCTGGCCGCGGCGGACCCGGCGGCCTATCCGGCCCCGCTGCAGAGGCAAGCCCTGGCGGCCGCGCTCGGCGAACTCCGGCCCGGACGATCGTGAGCGGTCAGGCGGTTAGAACCGCCCTAAGCACTCACGACCAGCCGCGGCGGGGTGCCTCCTAGGCGGCGGGCCCGAAGCGGCGGCGGTACGCGCTCGGGCTCAACCCCGTGTGCCGGCGCAGCTGCGACCGCAGGTTGGCCGCCGTGCCGAAACCGCTCGCCGCGGCCACCCGGTCCAGGCGCAGCTCGCCGCGCTCGATCAGGCGGCACGCCAGCGACACCCGCTCCGTCGTCAGCCACGCCAGCGGCGTGGTGCCCAGCTCCGCGCGGAACTTGCGGTGCAGCGTCGCCGGGCTGGTCGCCGCGCGGGTCGCCAGGTCCGCGACCGTCAGGGGCTGGTCCAGGCGCCCCAGCGCCCACGCGAGCACCGGTGCCAGCGACGTCTCCGGCACCGCCGGTACCGGCCGCGCGATGAACTGCTGCTGGCCGCCGTCGCGGTGGCCGGTGAACACCAGGCGGCGGCTGACCGCGTTGACGACCTCCGCGCCGTGGTCGCGCCGGATGATGTGCAGGCCGAGGTCGAGTGACGCCGCGCTGCCCGCCGCCGTCAGGACGTTCCCCTCGTCGACGAACAGCACGTCCGGCTCCCACCGCACCGCGGGGAACCGCGCGGCGAACTCCGCGGCCCACTGCCAGTGGGTGGTCGCGCGCTTGCCGTCCAGCACGCCGGCTTCGGCGAGCGCGAACGCGCCCGTGCAGAAGCTGACCAGCCGGGCGCCGCGGGCGGCCGCCCGGCGGATCGCCGCGATGACCGCCGGGTCCGTCGGCACGCCGGTGTCCGGCCGGGCCGGCGCGATCAGCGTGTCCGCCGTGTCGGCCGCTTCGATCCCGGCGACGCCGGTGAGCGTGAACATGCCGAGGTTCATCCGCACGTCCGGGGTCGCGGCGCAGAGCGTGAAGTCGTACCAGGGCCGGTCGAGCTCCGGGCGCCGCAGCCCGAACAGCTCGGTCGCGACGCCCATTTCGAACGGGTTCGACTCCGCCGTCACGATCGCGACGACCCGGTGCGAGAATTCTTGCGGCATGTGCGATTCCTAGCACTCCCGCTCAGGGAACACCAGGTCGAGCATGGGACGCATGAACCCGATCGACCTGAACGAAGTCCTGGCGACCTTCGACGCCGCCTGGAGCCCGCGGATCATCACCCGCGTCAACGACTACGACATCCGGCTCGCCCGGTTCGACGGCGAGCACGTCTGGCACGTCCACACCGACACCGACGAGTTCTTCCTGGTCCTCGACGGCGAGATCGAGATCGGCGTGCGCGACCCGGACGAGCGCGTGGTCACCCTCGGGCGCGGCCAGGTCTTCGTCGTGCCGAAGGGGACGTTCCACAAGCCGTCGTCGAAGACGGGCGCGAGCGTGCTGCTGGTCGAGCCGGCCGGGACGCTCTCGGTCGGCGACGCGCACGACGAAGTCCCCGGGCACGTCGACGTCACCACCGGGCACCTGGTCTAACGTCGGGCGGATGCTGACTGTCGTACCCGTCGACGAGGCGTCCTGGGCGGACCTGGAGGCGATCTTCGGCGACCGCGGGGACCCGGCCCGCTGCCGGTGCCAGTACTTCAAGGAGACCGCCGCCGAGTGGCGGTCGGGGACCTCGGCGGACCGCGCCGAGCGGTTCCGCGCCCAGACCGCCGACCACGCCACCGGGCTCGTCGCCTTCCTCGACGGCGAGCCCGCCGGCTGGTGCGCGGTCGAACCGCGCACGGCCTACCGCCGCCTCCTGACCAGCCGCCTGGTCTGGGCCGGGCGCGACGAAGACAAGGAGGACGACGGCGTCTGGGCGGTGACGTGCTTCGTCACCCGCAAGGGCTTTCGCCGCCGCGGAGTCAGTGCCGCGCTGGCGAAGGCGGCCGTCGACTTCGCCCGCGAGCGCGGCGCCCGCGCGGTCGAGGGCTACCCGATCGCCGTCGCGCCCGGGCAGCAGGTCGCCTGGCCGGGCGAGCTGTTCGTCGGCACCGTCGGCGTCTTCGCCGACGCCGGCTTCACCGAGGTCGGCCGCCCCACCGCGCGCCGGGTGGTCATGCGGCTGACCTGCTGAGTCCTTCTGGACAACGGCGTACCCTCGGCCGCATGAAACGGACCTCCTTCGCGCAGTGGCCGTGCTCGATCGCGCGCACCATGGACCTCCTCGGCGACTGGTGGACGCCGCTGGTGCTGCGGGACGCTTTCTACGGCGTCCGCCGCTTCGACGAGTTCCAGCAGGCGCTCGGCATCGCGCGCAACACCCTCGCCGACCGGCTCAAGCGGCTGGTCGAGGAGGGGCTGCTGGAGAAGGTCGCCTACCAGACCGAGCCGGTGCGCTACGACTACGTGCTCACCGAAAAGGGGCGGGACTTCTACCCGGTCCTGCTGGCCATGACGCGGTGGGGCGACAAGTGGCTCGCCGCCGAGGCCGGCCCGCCGATCACCGTGCACCACCTCGCCTGCGGGCACGACACGCACGCCGAAATCGTCTGCGCGGAGTGCCGGGAGCCGATGACGCCGGACGACACGCGGATGCGCCGCGGCCCCGGCTTCCCGCCGCGGCTGGCCCAGCGCCCCGACGTCGAAGCGCGGTTCGCGCGGCAGGAGTGACGTTGACAGGATAGGTCTATCTACGCAACTATCGTGGTCAACGACTCGCGAGGGGAGTGCGACCACGATGGAGTGGACCGGCGCGCGGTACGCGGACAAGCCGACGGCCGAGGTCTCGACCTGGATCGACGCCGCCCCGGAGGACGTCTGGCCGGTCGTCTCGGACATCACGCTGATGCCCGAGCTGAGCCCGGAGCTCCAGTCCGTCGAGTGGTGCGAAGAAGGCCGCAAGTTCCTCGGCCGGAGCAAGCACGACGCGTTCGGCGAGTGGGAGACGACGTCGTACGTCCTCGAATGCGAAGCTCCGCGCGTGTTCGCCTGGGCCGTCGCGGACCCGGCCGAGCCGAGCGCGATCTGGAAGTTCACCCTCGAACCCGACAACGGCGGTACCCGGCTCAGCCAGTGGATGCAGATGGGCCCGGGCCGGTCCGGGCTGTCGTTCGCCATCGACCGGATGCCCGAGAAGGAGCAGAAGATCGTCTTCGTGCGGCTGCGCGAGTTCGAGACGGCGATGACCGGCAACCTCGCCGCGATCAAGGAGCGGGTCGAAAACCGATGAGGACCGCGACGACCGTCGAGTTCTCGAAGGACACGCGCACGACGCTGGATTTCGTGCTGGAGGCGGAAAAGCTCGGTCTCGACGTCTGCTGGGTCGCCGAAGCCTGGGGCGCGGACGCGCCGTCCGCGCTCGGCTACCTCGCCGCCCGCACCGACCGGATCCGGCTCGGTTCCGGGATCGTCCAGCTCGGCACGCGCACGCCGGTCGCGATCGCGCAGGCGGCGCTGACGCTGGCCGACCTGTCCGGCGGCCGGTTCGCACTGGGCCTGGGGCCGTCCGGGCCGCAGGTGATCGAGGGCCTGCACGGCGTCCCGTTCGCGAAACCGCTGACCCGCATGCGCGAGACGGTCGAGATCATCCGGCAGGCGTTCGCCGGGGAGAAGATTTCGTTCTCCGGCAAGGCGTTCGAGATCCCGCTGCCCGGCGAGGCCCGGCCGATGCGGCTGTCCACCGCGCCGAACCCCGACATCCCGATCTACCTCGCGACGCTGTCGCCGAAGCTCCTGGAGCTGACGGGTGAGGTCGCCGACGGTTGGCTCGGCACCAGCTTCGTCCCCGAAGGCGCTTCCGCGTACTTCGAACCCCTCGACGCCGGGCTCGCGAAGTCGGGCCGCACCCGTCAGGACATCGACGTCTGCCAAGGCGCCGAAGTCGCCTTCGCCGACAACGAAGACGAGCTGCGCGCGCTGGTCGGCAGCCGCAAGAAGGAACTGGCCTTCAGCCTCGGCGGGATGGGCTCGGCCACCACGAACTTCTACAACGACGCCTACAGCCGCCAGGGCTGGGCCGACGTCGCCGCCGAGGTCCGCGAGCGCTGGCAGGCCGGCGACCGCGACGGCGCGACCGCGCTCGTCACCGACGAGATGGTGCTCGGCACCACGCTGATCGGCACCGAAGAGATGGTCCGGGAGCGGCTGCGCGTCTGGCGCGACGCCGGGATCGACACGGTCCGGCTGTACCCGGCGGGCGAAACCCTCGACGCGCGTCTCACGACGCTCGGCCGCGCATTGGAGCTGATATGACCGGCGAGTGGCACCGCACCGCGTGCAGCCTCTGCTACCTCAACTGCGGCCTCGAAGTGCAGCTCGACGGCCGGAAGATCACGCGCGTCCGCGGCGACAAGGCGCACCCGCGCTCGGCGGGCTACCTGTGCCAGAAGGCGCAGCGCCTGACCTGGTACGGCGACCACGACGACCGGCTGACGACGCCGCTGCGCCGCCGCCCCGACGGCACCCACGAGCCGATCGACTGGGACACCGCGCTCACCGAGATCGCCGCCAAGCTGCGCGAAATCCGGGACGCCGACACCGAAGCCGGCCGGCCCGGCTCCTTCGCGTACGTCGGTGGTGGCGGGCAGGGCAACCACTCCGGGGGCGCGTACGGCGCGTCGCTGCTGAAGTGGATGAACTCGACGCGCCACTTCAACGCGCTGTCGCAGGAGAAGACCGGCGACTTCTGGGTCAACGGGCAGATGTTCGGCTCGACGCTGGTGCACACCGCCGAGGACGTCGAGCACTGCGACCTGCTGCTCGTGCTGGGCTGCAACCCCTGGCAGGCGCACGGGTTCAGCAACGCCCGGCACGCGCTCAACACGATCAAGAACGACCCGTCCCGCACGATGATCGTCATCGATCCGCGGCGCACGGAGACGGCGGAGATCGCCGACCTGCACCTGCCGCTGCGCCCGGGCACCGACGCCTACCTGCTGGGCGCGATCCTGGCGCTGCTGCTGGAGCGCGGTGGCGCCGACGAAGAGTTCCTCGCTTCCCGAACGGAGGGCTTCGACGAAGTCGCGGCGGTGCTGGCGAAGATCCCGGTGGACGAGTGGATCGCGCACGCCGAAGTGTCCCGTGTGGACGTCGAGAAGGCCGTCGACCTGATCCTGGCGGCCCGGGCCATGACCGTGCGCGTCGAGCTGGGCATCCAGCAGGGCAGGCACTCGACGCTCAACAGCTACCTCGAGAAACTGCTGTACCTGGTCACCGGGCACTTCGGCAGGCGGGGGACCAACAACCTGCACTCGTGGCTGCTGCCGCTGTGGGGTTCGGGCGGCGGCAAGCGGTCCGAGATCACCGGGTTCGAGTACATCGGCGGCCTGCTGCCGGCGAACACCCTCGCCGAGGAGATCCTGACCGACCACCCGAACCGCGTCCGCGCGCTGTGGGTCGAGTCGTCCAACCCGGCCAACACCTTCGCGGGCACGCGGGACGTCGAACGCGCGATCCGCGAGACCGAGCTTTCGGTCGTCGTCGACGTCGCCTACACCGAGACGGCCGCGCTGGCGGACTACGTGCTGCCGGCGGCGTCCCAGCACGAGAAGTGGGAGTTCACGCTCTTCACCTTCGAGTGGCCGACGAACTACTTCCAGCTGCGGC
Organism: Amycolatopsis sp. NPDC049691; assembly: GCF_040675005.1. Lineage (NCBI taxonomy): Bacteria > Bacillati > Actinomycetota > Actinomycetes > Pseudonocardiales > Pseudonocardiaceae > Amycolatopsis > Amycolatopsis sp. NPDC049691. Next base: position 82,732 of record NZ_JBFANX010000029.1, on the reverse strand, counting down.
CGCCGTTGCTGGACCCGCTGCCGGGCACGCTGGTCGAAGCCGAGATCTACACGCGGTTGTTCGACTCCCTCGGCGTGCTGCCGCCGTCCGACGTCCTCGCGTCGCTGGCCGCGGGGCCGCGTTCGGAGCTGCAGGCCGGGCTCGGCGCGCTGGTCCAGGCGATGCCGGAGCGGGCCGCGATCCTGCCGGTGCTGCTCTACCGGACGCTGGGCGCGTCGCTGCCGGACGGCGCGGCGTCGATCGCGCCGCTGTGGGCGGGGTGCCACCGCGCGGCGAAGACGATGACCGTGCCGGTGCAGCGGGCGCTGGGCAGCTCCAACACCGGTCCGGAACTCGGCGAGGAGCTGTTCGCGCGCGTGCTGGCGGGTCCGACGCCGTTCTCGGCCCACGAGCAGGACGAGGTGTGGAGCCTGCTGCGCCGCTCGCACGTCCGGCTGGCCGTGCCGGAACTGCTCGAGTGGCTTTCTTCGCTCGACCCGGCTTCGGAACGGCCGGATCCCGCGTTCCCGTACTCCCTGCTGAACGGCCAGCGCCGGGCGCACAACGCGAACCAGATCCTGCGCGACCCGCGCTGGCGCCGCACGGATCCGGACGGCGCGCTGCGGGCGCGTCCCGAAGAGCTGGCGTCGATCGGCGCTTCGGCGGGCGACTGGGTGGCGGTCGTGACGCCGGCCGGCCGGGTGGTCGTCCGCGCCGAAGCCGATCCGGGGCTGCGGCCGGGGCAGTTGGCGCTGCCGCACGGCTACGGCATGGCCCACCCGGACGCCGACGGCCGTCGCGTGGTCAGCGGCCCGCGGATCAACCTGCTGACCGACGCGCTCGACCGCGACCCGATCGCCGGAACGCCGCACCACAAGGACGTTCCGGCCCGGCTGGAGCCGGCGACGGAGGAGGAACGAGTGCAGGCGGAGGCCGACAGCGTGCGCGTTCGTGCGACTGTCGCGAGTGGACGGTCTTAGCGTTTCGCCGGGTTTATAGTGGGACCCCTCACCCGAAGGGGGCCCATGCGCAAGATCGTTTCGAACCTGTTCATCTCGCTCGACGGCGTGGTCGAGGCGCCCGACAAGTGGTCGCTCCGCTACTGGACCGACGAGATCGGCCAGGCGGTCGGCGGCGGGATGGCCGCGGCCGACGCGATGCTGCTCGGGCGCGTCACCTACGAAGGGTTCGCGGAGGCGTGGCCCGGCCGGACCGTCGAGGACGACGAAGGCGCCGAGTTCATGAACAACGTGCGCAAGTACGTGCTTTCCACCACCTTGTCCGAAGTGAGCTGGAACAACTCCACCCTGCTGACCGGGGACCCGGCCACGGCCGTCCGCGCGCTGAAGACCGAGCCCGGCGGGGACATCATGACCAGCGGCAGCACGACGGCGGTGCGCTGGTTGCTGTCCGAAGGCCTGGTCGACGAGCTGAACCTGCTGCTGTACCCGATCGTCGTGGGCCGGGGAAGACGGCTGTTCCCCGACGAGGGGCCGACGTTTCCGCTGGTGCTCAAGAAGTCGGCGACCTTCGGCAACGGCGTCGTCCAGCTGACCTACGTCCCGGCGTGAAGCCGTTCCGCATCGAGGTCCCCGAAGCCGACCTCGAGGCACTTCGCGTGCGGGTGCGCCGGACGCGCTGGCCCGAGGCCGGACCGGACGACTGGAGCCAGGGCACGCCGCTGGGATACCTGCGTTCTCTGTGTGACTACTGGGCTTCCGGCTACGACTGGCGTGCGCTGGAAGCGCGGGTGAACCGGTTTCCGCAGTACCGCACGGAAATCGACGGCCTGGACATCCACTTCCTGCACGTGCGCTCGCCCGACCCGGCGGCGCTGCCGCTGATCCTCACGCACGGCTGGCCGGGGTCGTTCCTCGAGTTCCTCAAGGTGATCCCCCTGCTGTCGGCGGAGTTCCACCTGGTGATCCCGTCGCTGCCGGGGTACGGCTTCAGCGGCAAGCCGTCGGCTCCGGGCTGGGGGATCGAGCGGATCGCGTCCGCGTGGGCGGAGCTGATGGCTCGCCTGGGCTACTCGCGGTACGGCGCCCAGGGCGGCGACTGGGGCACGTCGATCACGACGTCGCTGGCCCAGCGGGACGCGGCGCACCTGGCGGGCATCCACCTGAACCCGCCGATCGCGGCTCCGGACCCGGCGACGTTCGACGACCTGACTCCCGCCGAGCGGGACGCGCTTTCCGCGTTGGACCACGCGAAGCGCTGGGAGGACGGGTATTCGGTGCTGCAGTCGACGCGTCCGCAGACGGTCGGCTACGGCCTGGTGGATTCCCCGGCCGGGTTGTGCGGCTGGCTGGTGGAGAAGTTCCACGCGTGGTCGGACGGCTTCCCGTTCACCCGCGACGAGCTGCTGGACGACGTGACGCTGTACTGGCTCACCGGCACGGCGGCTTCCTCGGCGCGGTTGTACTGGGAGAGCATCCGCAAGGTGCAGAAGTGGTTCTCGGAGGCCACGGACGACACGGTCGACGTCCCGGTGGGGTGCTCGATCTTCCCGAAGGAGATGCCGCGGCCGTCGCGTCGGTGGGCGGCCAAGCGGTATCGGGACATCCGGCACTGGCACGAGCTGGACCGCGGCGGCCACTTCGCGGCTTATGAGCAGCCGGAACTGTTCGCCGAGGAAGTGCGCACGTTCTTCCGGCTGGTCCGCTAGCGCCAGGACTTCAGGTGATCGGGTGCTCCGGCGGCGCGAGGACCCGGTACTCGCAGGCGCGGTCGTGCGGGAAGTAGTAGTGGACCATCGTCCGGAAGCCGGCCGCGGCGAGCACGTCCAGCGCGGCCCGCAGCAGGATCCGGTGCGTCTCGATCGAGTAGGCCAGCAGCTCAGTCCGGTTCTGGGCGAGGAGATCGTCTTTGTACTCCTTCGCGTTCTGGAGCGGGCTGTGCCACGTGAGCGTGACGCCGTAGGGCGGCAGCGTGAGGTTCAGGGCGATGTGGACGCCGGGCGTGGGATCGAACAGCCGCGTTTCGATGGTCGCGGCGATGCCCACGCGCGTCAGCTCGGCGTGGACTTTCCCGGCCAGATCGCTCCAGGCCGCGATCGCCTCCGGCGGCGCCAGGGTGACGATTTCGTCCGGATCCGCCAGCCGGTCGACGGCGAGCGGGTCGATCACGAGCGATGCGCCCGGCGTGCCGCGGTCCTCCGCGCGGATCCGCTCGACGAGCGCGGGGCGCCACGGCGGGTCGACGTCGACGGTCATCCACTCGGGAGCGCCGGCGGGCCAGGAGGTGAACAGCAGGACGCACACGCGCCGCAGGCGAAGGCCCAGCGAGGGCCACAGTTCCCGCACCGACTCGAGATCGAGGGCGGCGCGCAGGAACATCGCGATGACGGTGTGCCGGTCCGGGTCGCCGGGGCCGTCGAGCACGTCGTCGAGCACGGCCAGCACGCGGAGGCGTTCGGCGGTGCCGACGTCCGCGAACGCACGGCCCAGCGAGATGACCCGGATGCCCCGCGGCAGGCCTTCCTCCGCCGGGCCGCCGGGTGGGTAACGCTCGCGCCAGCTCCGCACCTGCGCGGCGTCGAACCCGGCGAGGTGCTCGCTCGCCGCCAGCAGCGCACCCCACCAGGCCGGAACCTCGTTGGCCGTCATCGCTTCCGCCGCTCAGTCGAAGGGGATTTCCGGCGGGCCCAGGACCCGGTGGACGCGCGAGCGGCCGTACCGGAAGTCGTACCGCACCGCGGTCTTGAACCCGGCCGCGGCGAGCACGTCCAGCGCCGCGCGCGCGAAGAGGTTCCGGACGTCGTCCACGTAATCGCCCAGGTACCCGGGGTCGGTCCCGCTGAGGGCCCGGTACCGTGCCGATTCGCCGTCGAAGGGGTTCCATTCCAGGAAGACGCCGGCGGGTTCTTCGGCGCTCACCGACAGCACGACTCCCGTCGGCGCCGGGCGGGCGCCGCGGGGAACCACCGTCGCGGGCAGGCCGCAGTGTTCCAGTTCGGCCCTGGCCCGCTCCGCGAGTTCCGGCCAGGACGCGGGATCCGCGTCGGCGACGGGCCGGTGCCCGGAGATCAGGTCCAGCTCGCGTCGCACCCGCTCGCCTACTTCGGCGGAGTGCGGCAAACCGGCGAGGGGCCACAGGAACGTCAGGGCGATCGCGCGGCGGTGCGGCTCGCTTTCGTCGCCGAGCAGGTCGTCCAGCACCGCCAGGACCCGGCCACGCTCGGCGTCACCGACCGCGGGGTCGGCGGCGAACCCGCGGGCCAGCTCGCCGACCCGCAGGTAGAACTGCGCGCCGGGCCCGAACCCGTGTTCGTTCCCCTCGGGTGGCTCCACGGCGGCGAGGTGTTCGCTCGCCGCCACCATCCGCTGCCACCAGCCGGCCACCCCCATGATCGGCAGCTTAGCGGCGCACGTCAGTTGACCTGCCTCGACTGGCCCTGCCAGAACGGTTCCCGCAGCTTGAACTTCTGGATCTTCCCGGTCGCCGTCCGGGGCAGCTCGTCCAGGAACTCCACCCGCTTCGGGCACTTGTACCCCGCCAGGTACTCCCGGCAGTGCTTGATCAGCTCTTCCGCGGTCACCTCCGAAGAGGTCACCACCAAGGCCGTCACCAGCTCACCCCACTTCTCGTCCGGGATGCCGATGACCGCGGCCTCGCGGACCGCCGGGTGGGAGTTCAGCGCGTCCTCCACCTCGATCGACGACACGTTCTCGCCGCCCGAGATGATCACGTCCTTCTTGCGGTCGGCGATCGTCAGGTAGCCGTCTTCGAACGAACCGCCGTCGCCTGTGTGGAACCAGTTGCCTTCCTGCACCCGCGCGGTCTCCGCCGGGTTCTCCCAGTAGCCGTCGAGGTTGTGGTTCGACTGGGCGAGCACCTCGCCGTCGGTGTCGACGGCGATCCGGACGCCCAGCGCCGGCGCGCCCGCGCGGCCGAGCAGGCGGGCCTGCTCGTGCGGGTCCAGGTCGGCCCACTCGCTGCGCATGCGGTTGACCGTGAGCAGCGGTGCCGTCTCAGTCAGTCCGTAGATCTGGATGAACTCCCAGCCCAGCTCCGCGCGCACCCGCTCGATCGTGCGCGTCGGCGGCGGGGCGCCGGCCACCACGATCCGGACGCGGTCGCGGCCGGGGATCTCGCCGTCCCACGTCGCGGCGCCGTCCAGCGCCGCCGTGACCACCGCCGGGGCGGCGCACAGGATCGTCACGCCGTGCTCTTCGATGCGGCGCAGGATCTCGGTGCCGTCGACCTTGCGCAGCACGATGTGCCGCCCGCCCAGGCCGGTCACCGCGTACGGCATGCCCCAGCCGTTGCAGTGGAACATCGGCAGCGTGTGCAGCAGGACGTCGTTGTCGCTCAACGTCGTGTGCAGGCCGAACACGGCCGCGTTCAGCCAGATGTTGCGCTGGGTGAGCTGGACGCCCTTCGGCCGCGCCGTCGTGCCGGAGGTGTAGTTGATGGTGGCCGTCGCCGACTCGTCGCCCGCCCACGGCCGCGGCGTCCCCTCGCCGCCCCAGATCGCCTCGTCGTCGCGGCCGAGGACGAAGACGTGCTTCGCCGTCACCGTGTCCAGCAGGTGTTCCAGCTCGGGGTCGACGATCAGCACCTCGGCACCGGAGTGCTCCACGATGTACTTGACTTCGGCGGCCGCGAGCCGGAAGTTCACCGGCACCAGGATCCGGCCCCACCCGGACACGCCGAAGAACGACACGAGCAGCCGCGCGGCGTTGTGCGACACCATCGCGACGCGCCCGCCGACCGGCACGCCCAGCGCGTCGAGGTTGGCCGCCTGCGCCCGGGCCCGCCGCGCCACCTCGGCGTAGGTGAGCGAGCCCCAGCTGGGCGCGGGCTGGTTCGGCTCGTCGACCACCGCGACGCGGTCCGGGTACACCGTTTCCGCGCGGTCGAGGAAGTCCCGGACACCCAGATCGAAGTACATGTCCCCGATGATGACCCTTCGCAGGTGCTCGCACCAGTCCGATGTGGTTCGCTGGAGCGTGATGGACTTCGACACGGTGGCAGGCGAGCTCTACGGGGGTGACCTCGCGGAGTTCGTCAACGCGCGCAACGCGGCGGCGAAGGCCGCGAAGGCCGAGGGGGACGCCGAGCTCGCGGCGAAGATCCGCGAGCTGCGGAAGCCGACCACGGCCGCCGCGATCGTCAACCGACTGGCCCGGGAAGACGCCGCCGAGCTGCGCGAACTGGCCGAGCTGGGCGACGAGCTGCGTGACGCGCACACCCGGCTGGCCGGCGACGAGCTGCGGGCGCTGACCCGGCGCCGCGGCGACCTGGTGCGGCGGATCATCCGCGGCCTGCCGTCGATGAGCGACAGCGTGTCCCGCGAAGTCGAGGCGACCCTGGAAGCCGTGGCGGCCGATCCGGACACCGCGGCGCTCGCCCTCGCCGGGCGGCTGACCTCGGTGGCGCACCAGGACACCGACCAGTGGTTCACCCTCGCCGCGACCGCCGCCCCGCCGTCGACCGCCAAGCGCCCGGCGCGGATGGTGGAAAAAGCCGAACCGGCCACGCCGAAACGGCCCGAAAAGGACCGGCGGCAGGCCGAAGCGGACCGCAAGGAACGCGAACGGGCCCGCGCCGAACGCGAGCGCCTGCGCAAGGAAGCCGCCGAGCTGGCCAAGGAACGCGCGGTGGCCGAGCGCGACCTCGTCCGCACCGAACGCGCGGCCGAGCAGGCGACCGCCCGCGTCGAAGACCTGCGTACCCGCCTCGCGGAGGCCGAAGAACGCGCCGAGCGGGCGACGGCGGAGTTCGAAGAGGCCGAGGAAGCCTTCGACCGGGCCGACAAAGCCGCCACCGCCGCGCAGAAAGCCGCCGACGCCGCCCGCTGATTCCGTGCTACCGTACGAATGCGCCCCGGATGGGCCTACGCACGGAGGTAGTGGCTACTCAGCCCCCTTGGCTCGACACGTTCTGCTTTCCCGGCAGAAGTGTGCCCTCCGCGCGCTCGTCCCGTGTCGCTCCACGGCCTCCGGCGATCACTACATCGCCAAAGGAGCAGCTTGATCCACCTCACCACGACCGGCGCCCGCACCGGCCGGCCACACCGCGTTCTGCTGGGAGCCCTGGACATCGACGGCCGGCTGGTCGTCGTCGCGTCGGCGATGGGCTCGCCGAAACACCCCGACTGGTACCACAACATCCGCCACAGTCCTTCGGTGACAGTCGAAACCGGCACCGAGACGTTCGCGGCGACGGCCGTGCTCCCACCGGACCGCGACGAGCTGTTCGCCGAGATCGTCGCGCGGGAACCGGGGTTCGCGGCCTACCAGGCGCGAACGTCCCGGCTCCTGCCCGTCGTCGAACTGCGCCGCACCTGAGCGGCGTCACCGCGTTCAGAGCAGCACTTCGGCCAGCCGCCGGTGGTTGTCCGCCTCCACCTCGGCCGACCGGCCGATCACCTGGACGGCCACGTGGTCGGCGCCGGCGTCCACATGGGACCGCAGTCCCTTCGCGACGTCCTCCGGTGTCCCGTGCAGCGCGAGGTCGTCGATCAGCCGGTCGCTGCCGCCGCCGGTGACGTCGGCGTCGGTGTACCCGTGGCGCAGCAGGTTGTTCACGTAGTTGCGCAGCCCGAGGTAGGGCTCGCGGATGAAGGCGCGGCCGATTCCGCGGGCCTCCTCGGGGGCGCCGAGGACGACTTTCTGTTCCGGCGCCAGGATCTTGCCCGCGCCGAGGACCGACCGCGCGTGCCGCGTGTGCGCGACCGGCACCAGGTAGGGGTGCGCGCCCGCGGCGCGGTCCCTGGCCAGCTTCAGCACCCGGTCGCCCAGGGCGGCCAGTACCCGGGCCTCGGCGGGCACGCCGGCCGCGTCGAGCCGGTCGAGGTAGCCGACGAGCGTGTCGTACGGGCTGTGGTAGCCGGTGACGGACTCGGGGTGGCCGACGCCGATCCCGAGCAGCAAGCGCTTTCCGTACCGGTCGGCAAGCCGGTGGTACGACTCGGCCAGCGGCTCGGGCGCGTCGGCCCAGACGTTCACGATCGCCGTCGCCACGGTGATCCGCTCGGTCGACGCCAGGAGGTCCTCGACGAACGCGAGGTCGCTGATCGACGCGCGGCCGGTACCGATCCACGCCGTGCCGTAGCCGAGCCGGTCCGCCGCGATGGCGTGCTGCCTGCGCGTCACGTCGTCGCGGTGCGGGGACAGGAAGACGCCGTAGGTGCCGAGGTTCACTACACTTGTCATACGACTCAATGTAGCAAATGTAGCGCGGTCAGCTCGACAGGCGGTGCAGCCACTCGCGCAGCATCTGCCGCTCGGTCGGGGTCAGGGCGTCGACGTCGTCGGCCAGCCGGGTCGACAAAGCGACCGCGAGCGCGCCCACTGACGAACCTTCGGCCGGCCGCTCGGCGAGCAGCCCGGCCAGCACCGACTCGCGGACCTGCGTCGACATCGCCAGGTCACGGCTCTCTTCGGGCTGCGCGATCAGGCTGAGCGTGACGCCGCTGTTGGCCGCCGCGAACTGCCGCGCGGCCTCCTCGGGCTCGACCCGCAGCCGGCCGTCGCGCGCCAGCGGCGTGAACAGCTCCAGCAACATCGCTTCGGCACTGGAGGTCAGGTTGCACGGCACGCCGGGCTCGATCTGGCCGTAGAGCAGCACGTAGAACCGCGGGTTCTCCAGGCCGTATGCGACGTGCCGGTCCCAGCCGGCGCGGATCCGGTCGACCGGGTCGCCGCCCGGCGCCGGAGCCTGCACGTACTGCGTGAACCCGTAGTTGACGACCGCGTCGAGCAGGCCCTGCTTGCTGCCGAAGTGGTGGTAGAGCGTGGGTGCCTGGACGCCGGCGCGCTCGCAGATCGCCCGCGTCGACACCGGCCCGCCTTGTGCCTCGTGCAGGAGCTGCCCGGCCGCCAGCAGCAGGCGGTCGCGGGTGCTGGTGGCGTTGCTCGATCGTCCGGCCATGTAGCAATTGTAACGCCGGTCTGTAACGTCAGGACCGCAACCGCAGCTGCACCCGGCGCAGGCCGACGAACGCGTTCAGCACCGCCGGGTCCGTCGTCGCCGCGTCCGGGCGCACCGACCGGTAGCCGTCCAGCAGCGCCTCGCGCAGCTCGTCGCGCTGCGGCAGGTGCTTGAGCTCGTCGAGCGCCACGGCGAGGTCGTACGCGTAGTGCCCGTACCCGCAGTCGTCGAAGTCGATGGCCCGGACGCGCCCGCGGTGGAACAGGTAGTTCACCTGGCGCAGGTCGCCGTGCACCAGGCCGAAGACGTCGGCGCCGCACCCCAGCCCGGCCCGCACCGCGCGGACCCGCTCGACGGCGCCGCGGACGCGTTCGTCGCCGCCCGCCAGCGCCACCGCCCGGTCGAGGACCGCGTCGGAGAAGCCGTCCACCTGCGACCGGCCGAACTCGGTGAGGTCGTCGACGCGCCCGCGGTCGAGGCCGTTCATCCGGGCGCCGTGCAGGTGCAGCCGCGCGGTGAACTCGCCGACCGCGTACAGCTGCGGCGCGCCGAGCCGTTCGTCGACGAACCGGCCGTCGACCCAGTGGCAGAGCACGCAGGTCCGCGGTTCCGGCACCGCCGGGTCGGCGACCACGGTGACCAGGTCCCGCGTGCGCGTCGGCACCGGCCGCGGCACGACGAGGTCCGTTTCCTTGCGCAGCATGGAAAGCCACGCCATCTCGGCCCGCACCTGCGCGGCGCCCGGGCCGTCCGCGCGCTCCACCCGCAGCACGTACCGGTGGCCGTCGGCGCCGTCGACGCGGAACGTCGTGTTGCGCCCGCGGCCCAGCGGGGTCAGCCGGGCGACCGGCACGTCGTAGCCGGTCAACGCCGCTTCGGCGAGCCGGCGCAGGCGCCGGGTGCGGCCCGAGCGGTCCAGCTCGGCGAACGGCCGGTCGTTCGCCGTCGAGCCGGCCATGGCCCACGTGCTCAGCTGATCGACCGTTCCGGCTCGCGGGAGTGCGCGACGAGCTCGATGGTCGGCGTGTGGCGGCCGCCGCCCAGCCGTTCGACCCCGCGCAGGCCCTCGACCAGCCGCTCGACCTCGGTGTCCGGCCGCACCCCGAAGCGCATGAACTGGCTGGTCATGCCGATCTTGTTGCCGCACTGGCGCACCAGCAGGTGGTGCTCGGTGAGCAGGTGGTCGCACAGCTCGGCGCCGTCGACCGAGCCGGGCAGCTTGACGAGCAGGAAGTTCGCCTGTGACGGGAACACCGTCAGCTCCGGGAACTGGTTCAGCTGCGAGTTCATCATGAACCGGTCGAGGGCGAGCTTCTTGAGGCTTTCCTCGTACTCCGCGCGGTGCTCGGCGAGCATGAAGATCACGGTTTCGGCGAGCGAGTTCAGGTTCCACTTCGGCAGCGCGGCCGACAGCTTGCGCGTCAGCGCCGGGTTCGAAACCTGGTAGCCGAACCGGATCCCGTGCAGCCCGAAGTTCTTTCCGAGGCTCTTCAGCACGATGACGTTGGGCCGCACGACGGCTTCGGCGGCCACCGACGGGTCCCGTTCGACCTCGACGAAGTCGATGAAGGACTCGTCGATCACCACGAGGTCGAGGTCCTCGAGGGCGTCCATGAACCGGAGCACCTCGCGCCGCGGCAGGTAGCCGCCGTCCGGGTTGTTCGGGTTGCACAGCACCGCGACCCGGGAGCCCCGGCGCTTGATGAACTCGACGTAGTCGTCCACGCGCAGCTCGAAGTTGTCGGATTCCTTGAGCAGGAACATGTCCACGCGCTTGCCGGTCTCCAGCGGCTGGTCGGTCCAGCGGCCGAACGTCGGGATCGGCACCGCGACGCTGGCGTCGACCAGCAGCCGGTCGATCCAGGTGATCAGCTCGGTCGAGCCGTTGGCGAGCGAGATCGTCGACGGGTTGAGCCGCAGCACACTCGCCAGCTGCGCGGTGATCGCGCCGGCGTCGCTCGGGTAGAACTTGAGGATTGTGCGGAGGTTGCGCTCGAGCTCGCCGAACATCTCGTCGGTCGGGAAGTACGGGTTGCAGGGGATGCAGAAGTCCGCGAGATCGTCCGCGTGCCGGCCCATCGCGCGCGCCACGGAGAAGAACGACGGGCTGTGCGCCGCGCTCTGCTGGAAAAGGCCTCTGGTGGTCATACCGTGCCGCACGCGTGGTCTCCGTCCGCCGCTTTACCGGCCCCTTGCCTTCCCGATGGGGATACGTGTGAATCGGACGGGCGGTTCAACGCCGGACAGCGCGTAGATCCCGGTACCGGCCAGTGCCGCCGCGGCCAGGACGGACAGGGCGAGCACCGGCAGCGGTGCGGCGAACGGTGGGACGCCGGTGAAGGACTCGACGCCGATGACCGCCGTGAGCACGGCATCGGCGGCGACCGCGAGCTTCACGACCAGCAGCCGGTGGGTCTCGGGCCAGCGGGTGAAGCGCAGGACCCAGGCCAGTGCGGGCAGCACGAGGATCGCGTGCATCGCGACCGCGTGCAGCGGTTTGAGGGAACCGGCGGTCGTGTACGCGAGCTGCGGGTCGCCGCCGCGTGCCGCGACCACGCCGCGGCCGATCATGACCGCCCCGGTGGCCAGCGCGACCAGCAGCACCACCAGGCCCGCGCGGACCGCCAGACGCAGGCTCGCCGCTTCCGGCCCGGGTTCGACCAGGGCCGCGGCGGTGAAGCCGATGACGACGAGCACGAGCACGCCGCCGCCCGCGGCGAGCGACATGGACACGGCGGTGTCGAACGGCGTCTCGAAGTTGAAATGCGACGGCACCCCGCGCCAGGCCTGCATGCTCACCAGCACGACTTCGGCGACGCTCGCGGTGGTGAACGCGCCGAGCAGGACCGTGCGCAGCCGCGGGCGGACGGTGAGAAAGGACGTCGCCCAGGCGACCGACGCGAGCGTCAGCCCGAACGACAGGCCGAACGTGACGGCCTTGCGCATCGACAGCGGGCCCAGCCACGAGCCGCCGGAGCCGATGAGCACGATCGCGTGGACGACGCCGCTGGTGAACAGCGCCGCGCCGACGGCGTAGGCGATCCGTTCGGCTCGCCGGCCGTCGTGCCAGATCCGGGTCAGTGCGTTCATGGGACGAAGTGTCGCCTCGGGGAGCGGGTCGCCGCGTCGGCCCGGTGACGGCACCGCGGCGTACGACGACGGGCGTACGGCAATGGGGAAGAAAAGGGGAAAAGCATTGGTAAAGGAATTGCGGTGTTCTTGACCGAAAACGGGGGAAACGCGTGTGGCGCGACACTCGCCAGGCGGATGCGCCGGGGCCGAAAGGGTTCTACCATCGAATCATGTACCTAGCCCTGCTGACCTACACGGCGCCCCAGACAGAAGTCGACTACGCGCTGCCGGACCATTCGGAATGGTTGCGCAAACAATTCACGAAGGGGGTCTTCCTCCTTTCCGGAAAGGGGAACGGTGCGGCCGACCAGGTGATCCTCACGCGGTCGGTGCTGCGCGGCAAGCTCGACGCGGTGCTCGCCAGCGACCCGTTCGTCGTCCAGCGGCTCGCCCGCTACGAAGTCATCGAATTCACCGCCACGCGCACCGCGCAGGAGCTGCTGGCGATCAACGAGGCCATCGCCTCCTGAAGAGTTCCGCGACGGCCGGGTGGCCCGGCGACGAGGCCCCGCCACCTGCCGGCAAACCGGCTCCCCTGCTCCCTCGCTTATGATCGCGAGGCACGGACGTCCAGCAGGGAGAGCGCGATGAAAACCCCCGACCTCGTCTTCCGGGGCCGCCGGTTGAGCAGGGACCGCGCGCTGGTGCTGGCCGCGATCCAGGTGCTCCCGGAGCCCGACGCGGCGCGGGCGGCGGTCGTGAGCGCCGTCGAGGACGGCGCCGACCTCGTGGGTTTCGCCGGCACCGGCGTCGAATCCCTGATCTCGTGGGCGCGGGGCAAGTTCCCCGAGCTGTTCCTGGCCGTCGACACCGCGGACGCGGACGTGGCGGCGGCCGGCTGCGCGGCCGGTGCGGACCTGATCGTCGCGCGGGCCGACCTCACCGACGTCGCGGCGCGGTTCGGCGCCGGTTACGCCGGCTCGTCGAAGGCCGCCCTGCCCGGGTTCGTCCTCGACGTCGGCGTGCTGCGGTCGGCGCCGTCCCTGCCCGAGGACGTCCCGGTGCTGCTGGAGGTGGCCGGTGACGGGACCCCGGCCGGCCTGGCGCTGGCGGCGCTCGCGGCGTCGGCGGGCGCGGCGATCATCCGGACCCGGCACGTGCGCGCGACGCGGCACGTGGCCGAGATGGCGGCGAGCATCGCGGGCACGCGCCCGCCGGCGAAGGCGCTCCGATGGGAGTGATCCGGCAGATCTGGCCGGTCGAGCGCGGCCTCGACGACCACGACCTGGAGCAGCTGTACCGGTACCCGGACGGCCGGCGCTGGGTCGCGGTCAACTTCGTGTCCAGCGCGGACGGCGCGATTTCGGTCGAGGGCCGGTCGGCGAGCCTGTCGACCCCGGCCGACCGGATCGTCTACCGGCTGGGCAACGACCTCGCCGACGTCGTGCTGGTCGGCGCGGGCACGGCGATGGCGGAGGGCTTCGAGGGCATGCGCCCCGACGAGCGCACGGCCGAGCGCCGGCGCCGGTTCGGCCTCGCCCCGATCGCCCCGGTCGCGGTGGTGACGACCGGGCTGTCGCTGCCCCCGGACGCCCCGGTGATCACGAAGGCGGCGGTCCCGACGCTGGTGTTCACGTCCGAGGCGGCGCCGCTTTCGCTGCGTGGGGAATGGGCGGCGAACGGCGCCCGGGTGATCACGGCCGGCTCGACCGGCGTCTCGGCCACGCGGGTGGTCGAGACGTTGGCGGCCGAAGGGCTGGGCCGCATCGACTGCGAGGGCGGGCCCCGGCTGTTCGGCTCGCTGATCGAGGCCGGCGTCGTCGACGAGTTCCGCCTGACGGTGGCACCGTTCCTGGTGGCGGGCGCGGCGAGCCGGGCGGCGGCCGGCGCGGCGATCGACCCGGCGTCGCTGGAGCTCGCCTCGGTGCTCACGGACGGCGCCAGCGTGCTGCTGCGGTACCTCAGTCCGCAGTAGGCAGCCGGTCGCGGCGGCGGGCCAGGGAGGCGGTCTCGGCAATGTTGCCGGCCAGCTCGATGGCCTTGTCGTAGGCCGCGCGCGCTTCGGCACCGCGGCCCAGCCGGCGCAGCAGGTCGGCGCGGGTGGCGTGGAACGGGTGGTAGCCGGCCAGCTGGGGCTCGAGCTCGTCCACCGCCGCGAGCGCCACCTGCGGGCCGTCGAGCTCGGCGACCGCGACGGCGCGGTTGAGCGCGACGATCGGCGAAGCGTCGATGCGGACGAGCTGGTCGTAGAGCGCGAGGACCTGCGCCCAATCGGTGTCGCGCATGTCGCGGGCGGACGTGTGCACGGCGTTGATCGCGGCCAGGATCTGGTAGCGGCCCGGCGGCACGCCACTGGCGAGGCGCTCGCGCACCAGCCGGTGGCCCTCGGCGATCAGCGCCGTGTCCCAGTCCTCGCGGTCCTGTTCGTCGAGCGCGACCAGTTCGCCGGCCGCCGAGACCCGCGCGGGCCGGCGGGCCTCGGTGAGCAGCATCAGCGCCAGCAGCCCGGTCACCTCGCCGTCGTCCGGCAGCAGGGCGTGGACCACGCGGGTGAGCCGGATCGCTTCGGCGGTCAGGTCGTGGCGCACCGGATCGGTGTCCGGGCCGGTCGCCAGGTAGCCCTCGTTGAACACGAGGAAGAGGACGGTCAGCACCCCGGAGACGCGGGCCGGGAGGTCGGCGGCGGACGGCACGCGGTAGGGGATGCCGGCTGCCTTGATCTTGGCCTTCGCGCGGGTGATCCGCTGCCCCATGGTGCTCTCCGCGACGAGGAAGGCGCGGGCGATCTCGGGCACGGTCAGGCCGCCGACCATGCGCAGCGTCAACGCCACGCGGGCTTCCACCGCCAGCGCCGGGTGGCAGCAGGTGAAGACCAGCCGGAGCCGGTCGTCGTCGATGGCGCCGAGGGGTTCGGGCGGGTCGTCGTCGTACCCGAGCTCCGCCTCCTTCTGCTTGTCGTCGCGCTTGCTCTCGCGCCGGATCCGGTCGATGGCCCGGCGCTGCGCGGTGGTGGTCAGCCAGGCGCCGGGGTTCGGCGGCACGCCGTCGCCGGGCCACCGTTCGACGGCGATCGCGAACGCCTCGGCGGCCGCCTCTTCGGCGATGTCGAGGTCACCGAAGCGCCTGGTCAGTGCGGCGACCAGCCGGGCCCACTCGGCGTGGTGGGCCCGGGTGATCGCGGCCGCGACGTCGTTCACTGGAATGGCCGGACCTCGATCTTGCGATCGCAGACCTTCGACGCCTCGGCGGCGAGCTCGAGCGCGACGTCCAGGTCGGGGGCCTCCCACACCCAGACGCCGGCGAGGTACTCCTTGGACTCCAGGAAGGGCCCGTCGGTGACGACCGCCTGCTCGCCCCGGTTGTCGATCACGGTGGCCGCGTCGGTGCCGGCGAGCCCGCCCGCGAAGACCCAGTAGCCCTCGGCGATCAGGCGGTCGTTGAACTCGCTGATCAGGGGCTGCCGGTCGGTGCTGCCGGGATTGTTCTGGTCGTCGATCACCGAAACCAAGTAACGCATGCTCGTTCTCCTGTGCTGGTCTTCGGATCAGGGTGCCACGGCCCGCACTCGGTGTGGAACGTGACGCGCCCGGGGCCGCGACCTCTCAGCCGGCCGGCTCTTCGACGACCGACGACCCACCCGGCTGTCGGCGATTGGCGTTGAACCGCGCTTTCTTCTGCCGGTTCCCGCACGTGTTCATGTCGCACCACCGGCGGGTGCGGCTCTGGCTGGTGTCGAAGAAAGCGGCTTGGCACGTAGGCGACGCGCACAAAGCCAGTTTCCCGTCCCGTTCGCCCGCGATGATGCTGATCGCGTCGGCGGCGATCACGCCGAGGGCGTCCTCCACACAGGACGCCGAGCCGAGCCGCCAGCGCCGTTCGCCATCGGGGGTCAGGACGGCCGCCGCCCGGCCGCCGGTGCTGCGGTCGTTGATGACCCGGACCGCGGCGGCGGGAAGCGGTTCCCCGGTCGCGGCCGCCGTCGCGGCGGCGTGGATCGCTTCCCTCAGCTCCCGGGCGAGTTCGAGCTGGGCGGGCGTGCACGACTCCACGGCGAGGCCGTTCACCGCCAGCCAGTCGGCGAGCCGCTGCGGCGTCGGAATGCGCTCCACGGAGTTGCCGCGGCGCTCCGACAGCGTCCCCGTGAAGCTCGTCGCCAGCACGCTGCCCAGCCGGAAGCCGGGGAACTCGGACCGCATGGAACCACCTTAGCAGGTTGCTCCCGCGCATCGAGCCGTGTTAGAACCGTCTAAGCCGGTTCCGCGACAGCCAGGAGGAGTCATGCCCGACGTGCACGCTTTCGAAGCCCACGCGACCGACGCCGACCTCGACGACCTGCGCGCGCGGCTGGCCGCGGCCCGGCTGCCGGAGGCCGAGACGACCCGGCGCCGCTGGGAACAGGGCGTTCCCCTCGCCGACCTCGTCGAGCTGGTGGAGTACTGGCGCACCGGGTACGACTGGCGGGCGTTCGAAAGGCGACTCGACCGGATCGGGCAGTTCCGCACGACCATCGACGAGCTGGGAATCCACTTCCTGCACCGCCGCTCCGCGCGCGCGGACGCCACCCCGCTCCTCTTGACGCACGGCTGGCCGGGCAGCGTCGCCGAGTTCGTCGACGTGATCGACGAGCTGGCGGACCCGGAGGACGCGGACGCGCCGGCGTTCCACGTGGTGGCCCCGTCCTTGCCGGGCTTCGGGTACAGCGACAAGCCGGCCACCACCGGCTGGGGAACCGAAAAGATCGCGGCCGCCTGGGTCGAACTGATGGACCGGCTCGGCTACCGCGCATTCCTGGCCCACGGCGGCGACTGGGGAGGCGTGATCACCACGATCCTCGGCGGCCGGTTCCCGGAGCGCGTCCTCGGCATCCACACGACGACCGCGCAGGCGCCGCCCGGCCTGACCACGGACGGGCTGACGGCGACCGAGCGCCGGTGGACCGAGCAAACCCGCGACTTCTGGCTCCACCGCGCCGCTTACGCGAAGCAGCAGGCGACCCGGCCGCAGACCATCGGCTACTCGCTCGTCGACTCACCGGTCGGGCTGCTCGCCTGGATCCTCGACAAGTTCGCCGAGTGGACGGCCACTTCGGACAGTCCATTCGAGACTGTCTCCCGAGACCGGGTCCTCGACGACGTCACCCTGTACTGGCTGACGCGCACCGGCGCGTCGGCCGCCCGGATCTACCACGAAAGCCACGACTCGCTCGACCCCGCACTCCGGGTCGACGTCCCGTCGGCGATCAGCGTGTATCCGCGGGACATCGAGAAGTGCCCGCGCCCCTGGGCGCGAGAGCGGTTCCGGCGGATCGTCCACTGGGGGTCGCCCGAAACCGGGGGACACTTCCCGTCGCTGGAGGTTCCCGGGTTCTTCGTGCAGGACCTGCGAGAAGGCCTCGCGGCCGTGCTGGCCGCCGATCGGTGGACTCCGGTGGGCTAATCGAACGGGGTCGCTTTCGCGGCATCGAGGGCCGCGTGGACGCGCTGCCAGAACGCCCGGAAGTCCGCGTCCGCCTCCTGGTTGCCCGACTGCATGGCCGCGAGGCGGTTGAGGGTCCCGAAGTACTCCGGGGTGAGCAGCAGCGAGAACTCCCACCTGTCTTCCCCGGAAGAAGCGCGGAGGGCTTGGTCGCGTCGCTTCGTCAATTCCCGCGAGACCATCCGCAGGTTCAGGAGGGCTTCGGCGTCCGAAGCGCCGTCGCTCGCCATGAACTCGATGAGGTCGTTCACCAATGAGGCCAGGGAGTCGTAGTCCTGCACCGAGAGCACGAACTCGTGCTGCTGCACGGCGATCTGCACCCCGGCAACGTCCTCGACGGCGGCCCGGCCCGCGGCCTGATCGCGATCGATCCCAAGGCGTGCGTCGGCGATCCGTGCTTCGACGCCGTCGACTACGTCGTGGCCGGTGCCGGGCACGAGGGGGTCGAGACCCGGTGCCGGCGGGTGGCGGCCGCGGCGGTCCGGCGGTCGACGAACTGCTCGCCCTGAGCCGGTGACCGCCGCTCAGAACAGGGTCGCGGGCTCGACCGGCTCCGGCTCGGGCAGGGCCTCGAGGCCGGGCACCAGCGCTCGCACGTCCTCGTGGAACCGGCGGGCGAGCGCCGGCGCGCCGGCGTTGTCCGGGGTGTGCACGAACACCGTCGGCGAGCGGCCCTCGCGCAGCCAGCCGGCCACCACCTCGGTCCACGGCCGCCACCCCTCGACCGTCTCCGCGACCGAATCCCGGCCCAGGTAACGGACGATCGGCCGGTCGGTCAGTGCCCGCGTCCGCCGTGGCAGCCGGGGCTTCTTGGCCCAGGCGTCCTGTTCGGCCTCGCCGGCCGGCGGCCGCTGGAAGAAGACCGTGGTGTCGAACGGCACCCACTCGGCGTCCGCGGCGGCGAGCGTCTGCTCGAGCAGCGACGTCGAGCCGGCGTCGGTGAAGAACCCGGGGTGACGCACCTCCACCGCGCGCCGGCGGCCGGCGGGGAGGCGGCGCAGGAAGCGCCCGAGGGCCTCGACGTCCGACGGGCCGAACGAGCCGGGCAGCTGGGTCCACAGGACGGTCCGGTCGCCGAGGGGTTCGAGCGCGTCCAGGAACGCCCGCATCTCGGTTTCGACCCCGGCGAACCGGCGCTCGTGCGTGACGACCTTGGGCAGCTTGACCACGAACCGGAAGTCCGGGCCGGTCTGCTCCGCCCAGCTCGCGACGGTGGTCCGCGCGGGAGTGGCGTAGAAGGTGGTGTTGCCTTCGACGGCGTTGCACCAGCCGGCGTAGGCCCGCAGGCGCTCCTTGGCCGGCAGCGACGGCGGCAGGAACTTTCCGGGCCACGCCTTGTGGGTCCACATCGCGCAGCCGACGTGCAGGCGGGCTCCCATCAGAGCAACCGGCGGAAGTGCTGCGCCATCTCCAGCCCGCGCGCTTCTTTCCGGGTCAGCCAAGCGAAGTCGTCGTGCTCCGCCGGGTTCAGCACTACGTCTCCCTCGCCGTCTTCCTCCACTGTGTACACGAAACCGTGGATCTCGATCGCGCGTCCCGCCACGTCCGGCCACGCGGTGCGGGACAGCTCGCCCGTCACCTGGACCTTCAACCCCGTCTCCTCCACCACTTCCCGGATCGCCGCCGCCTCGAAGTCCTCGTCCGGCTCGACCGTTCCGCCGGGCAGCTCCCAGCGGCCGGCGAGGAACACGCCCGGCCCGCGCCGGAGGAACAGCACCCGGTCGCCGCGGGCTATCCAGCAGTACGCCAGGTACTTGGTCTCCGTCATGCGCCCGATTCTCGCTCAGTTGGTCTTCGACGTCGGCAGGTGGGCGCCGAGGTACCCGACGTACACCGTGCCCGTGCGGTCGGTGTCGTCGAGGAAGTGCAGCCGCGGTGCCGGCGCCTTGAAGCGCTCCAGGGCGATGTGGGCGCCGAAGTACTCGCGGCCCGCCGGGTTCGTGCGCGGGTCGACGCGGAACGTGCGCGCCTGGCGGAGCCGTTCGTTCGTGGTCACCGTGTCCGACTCCGCCAGCGCGATGATGTTGGCGCTGATCAGCGAACCCGGCTGGCCGGTGCGGGCGAACGCGAGCACGTCCGACAGCTCGGGCCCGGGGTCGTGGCCCGCGTCGAGCAACGTCGTCCGTGCGCCTGCGTACGCATCGAGGGTGCGCAGCGCGTCCCACGCCTTCCGGCGCCACGCCGTGGCTTTCGGGTGGTGGTCGAGGATCGCGGCGGGTGCCGGCTCGGCCGTGATCGCGAGGTGCTTGAGCGTCGCCTCCGCCGCGCCGATCAGCTCGGCGAAGCTCGGGAACTCCTCGGGCGGTCGCTCGGCTGCGGCGACCTCGTCGTCGGCGCCGTGGTAGCGGGCCAGCGTGCCCGCCAGCAGCCCGTTCACGCGTCTGAGCTCGTCGCGCTCGGCTTCGGTCTCCTCGAACGCGCGCGCGTAGTCGTCCACCGCCCCCTGCAGCTGCGCGAGCTGCGTGCGCAGGCACCCGACGTCGACCGCGGCCAGCTCGTCGAGCCGGCGGCGGAGCGCCTTCGCCTCGCCCGCGTGCCGGTCGCGCTCCTCGGCTTCGGCCTTCGCCTTCTTGCGCAGGATCGTGATCACGCCCCGCGCCTCGGCCAGCTCGCGCTCGGCGCGGCCGAGCTTCTCGGTCAGCTCGGCGTCCGGCCCCCGAACCGGTGCGTCGAACGGATTCGCGGCGTACCAGGCCTGCACACTCGGCACCTCGGCCCATTCCCCGGGCAGCGGCGTCCGGCCGCGGGTCTGCAGCAGCCGCGTGATCGCCCCCTGCAGCGCCTCGCCGGGCACCGGGCTCGCAGTCTCGACGAAGTCCGGCAGCTGGTCGCACGGCGGCGCGTACAGCCGGGCGCCCTGCGGTACCTCGTAGCCGAGGGGCACGTGCTGGTTGAGCGTGCGGCGGAAGCGGTCGTCGACGTCGAACACGTTGACCAGGCCGGGCCAGCCGTCGACCGGAACCGTCGGCGGTTCGGTGAGCACCAGCACCGCCGACGTCCGCCAGTCCGCCACCAGCGCCTCGCCCAGCAGTTCCGCGACGCGGTCGCACTCCTCGCGAGACCACCCGCGCATCGCGAGAACCGGGGCTTCGATCGGGATTTCGTCGCTCCCGCTGGCGCCGAGCTCCTCCAGCCCGATCCGCTGCGCCGGCGCTTCGTGGCAGCTGCGCCACGGCCGCGTGCACGCGGCGGCCAGCAACCACGCGACGCGGTCTTCGCCGGCGTGGTAGCACAGGGAAAGCAATACCTGAACGGAGTAGCGGCCTCGATCGTCGGTCCAGCCGAACTCGAGGTCGCACCGGCGCGATCCGCCGTCGTCGGACGAGCCGAGGTCGGCGACCGTGTAGTCGTCGTGCTGCCGCTGGCGGGTGATGAGCCTGCTGCGCAAGGCGTCCAGGGGGCGTTTCCCCTCGGTGGGGACCAGTCCGTGGTGCCAGATCCGGTGCACCCCCACAGGACTCAACTCCGTTCGCCGGAAACAGGACCTCAGGCGAACATAGCGGATCCTGTGACCGGACGAACGCGGGGCGTCACGTCATGCACGCGTCCAGAGGCAGAAGGGGTGCCCGGCCGGGTCGAAGCAGACGCGGACGTCTTCCTGGGGCTGGAAGTCCGCGACGACGGCACCCGCGGCGGTCGCTTCCGCCGTCGCCGCGGCGAGGTCGTCGACCTCGATGTCGAGGTGCAGCTGCATCTGCTGGGCACCGCCGGCCGGTGGCCACACCGGCGGGATGTGGTCGCGCTCCAGCTGGAACGACAGCCCGGCGCTGCCGTCGTCGGGACGCAGCGTCACCCACTCCGGCTCGTCGGTCTTGATCGGCCAGCCGAGCAGCTTCGAGTAGAACTCGGCGAGCGCACGCGGTTCCGGCGCGCCGAGCACGGTGGAGGTCAGCTTCATGATCCGGTGGTACCCGCCGGGACGGGTCTTCTACCGGGCCGGCCCCGGCTGCGTGTCGAAGTAGGCGACGGGCGGGCCGACGCCGTGCCACGACGACGTCGCGAACACCGCTGCTCCCGACAAGGCGAGCAGCGCGGTGAGGACGGCGAGCGTGGCGCCGATCCGGCCCGGGCCGGGCCGCGTGCGCGCGCCGGCGCAGACGCCGAAGACCAGCGCCAGCACGCTGATCGGCAGCAGCGCGAACCACAGCGCGCCGAGCACCAGCACGAAGGCCTGCGTGACCCAGGAGAACGTCCACGCCGCCACGACCGGCGGGCGGACGATGAGCCAGGCCGCCCAGGTCGCGACGGCGAGCGTGAGCCCGGCGGCGCCGATCGCGAGCGACGCGATCGCGAGGCCGCGGCCGGGCCGCGTGGTTTCGATCGGTTCCCCCATGCCGGGAACATCCCGGCCGGGCGCCCCGGTGTTACGCGGAATACCGCCGGGCCGCGCGGGTTGATCCCAGGCACAGGCTGAAGATCACTGAGGGAGCCGCCATGTCGTCCGAACACATCCAGGGGACCGTCGCCGACGGGTTCGAGTCCGTCCGCGAGGAGTTCGCCGCCGTCGCGATCGACGAGGGCGGTGACTACGCCGCCCAGCTCGTCGCGCACGTCGGCGGCGAGCGCGTCGTCGACCTGTGGACCGGCCCCGAAATGACGGCCGACTCGCTGACCGGGGTCTTCTCCTCGACCAAGGGCGCGGCGCACCTGGTGGTCGCGCTGCTCGTCCAGGACGGCGTGCTCGACCTCGACCAGCGGGTCAGCCACTACTGGCCGGAGTTCGGCGCGGCGGGCAAGGCCGCGATCACGCTGCGGGAGCTGCTCGCGCACCGCGCCGGTGTCGTGGGCGCCGACGAGGGCTTCACGGCGGAGGAGCTCGCCGACGACCGCGTGATCGCCGAGCGGCTCGCCCCGCAGCGGCCGTACTGGCGTCCGGGCACGGCGTTCGGCTACCACGCGCTGGTGATCGGCGCCCTGACCGGCGAGGTCGTCCGCCGGGTGACCGGCCGCAGCATCCAGGAGCACTACGAGGAGCGCGTCCGGCAGCCGTTCGGGCTGGACTTCCACCTGGGGCTGCCGGAGGAGCTGGAGCCCCGGTTCCTGACGACGCAGCCGATGCTGCCGACGCCGGAGCAGCTGGCCGAGCTGGCGGCCGGCGCGACGGGCGCGGACAGCATCACGGGCATCGCGTTCAACCGCAACCACCCGAAGGCACCGGAGCTCTGGGACCTCCCGAACATCAAGGTGGTCCGGCAGCTGAGCCCGGCTTCGGTCGGCGGCGTGGCCTCGGCGCGCGGGTTGGCGGGCATGTACGTGGCGGCGCTCGAGCTGCTGACCCCCGACACGGCCGCCGAGTTCGCCCAGGTCCACTCCGTGGGGGAGGATCTGGCGACCCGCAACCGCAACGCGTTCGGCCTCGGGTTCGCGGTGGTGTCGGACGACTACCCGGTGCTGGGGCAGGGGGCGTTCGGCCACAGCGGCGCCGCGGGGTCCCAGGCGTTCGCCGACCCCCGGAGCGGGCTGGCCTACGGGTACAACCGCCGCCGGTTCGCGTTCCCCGGCGGGGCCGCCCCGGAAAACGCGCGGCTGGTGCGCGCGGTCCACGGGGCGGTGACGGCGCGGCGGTCCACAAAGGACTGAGCCGGAGGTGGCTCTCCGTGGCCGGGCGATCACCCCGGCCCGGACGGCCCCGGCGGCCGCTCCGCCACCCGGTCCGATGCACGTCCATCGTGGACGTCGTTACAGAGTTCACTCGTTAGGACGTTCCGATCGGGACGTTTGACCTGATCACGGGCTTGGCTCTGACTTTCCGTAGCGAAAACCCTCCCGATCACTCCTCCGTTGTGAAACTATTGGGCCGTTCGCGGGGAGAGGGCCCCGCGAGGGGGACTCACCGTCACGGCCAGCGTCCCCATGCAGATCCCCAGGGGAGAGGAGATCGACCATGTCGACGCCCACGGACACCAAGCCCGAAGAAGCTCCGGAGCCGACCGAGGAGCCGGCCCCCGTCGTCGAATGGACCGACGAGGACGGCAAGGTTCACAAGGACCACCCGGCCCACATCGAGTGCAGCGGCAGCTGCTACGAGTAGGACCCGAGCTTGACCGATTCGTGATCGCCCGCCTGCCGATCTTCTGCCGGTAGGCGGGCTTCTTTCTGCTACGGACTGTGCTGTCATAGGAGAGTGCCTGTGACAAACCTGGACCCGGTCGAGGCCATCGAGAGGGTCCGAGCGCTCCAGCAAGCAGCCTCCGACGCTTCCTGCGTGGCTCGCTTCCACGAAGGCGTCCGCCTGCTCAAGCGGGGCATGGCACTCCTCGACGCGGTGCACCCCGTCGCCGAGGAACACCGCAGCGACTGGCTGGTCGCGCGGATCCGCCTGTCGAGCCTGCTGGTCGCGCTCCGGTCGGAGATCAGCGGCGACGTCGCCGCCGGCCTGGCCGGCCTCGACGACGTGCGCTTGCTGATCAACGCCGTGGAAGAGCCCCTGCTGCACGCCGAGCTGAGCGGCGCGCTCAACCACAACTACGCGATGCGCCTGAAGACCGTCGGGCGCAACGAGGACAGCCTCAAGTACTTCGAGGCGGCGCTCGAGCACAAGGAATACCGCCTGGCGCGCGCCGAAGACCCCGGCTCGCTCATGGGCACCTACGTGCTGAGCCTGTCGTCGCGGGGCTGGGTGCACACCCTGCTCGGCAACGTCGGCCAGGCCCGCGACGACCTCCGCCGGGCGGTCGAGCTGGCCGAGAAGTACGAGCTCCACGCCCTCGCCGGCGACGTCCGGCGCAACCTGGGCACCCTCGCGCTGCGGACCGGGGACGTGCCGGAGGCGCTGCGGCTGTTCGAGGAGAGCGAACGGACCTACCGCACGATCGGCGCGGACCCGCCCGCCGTGCTGGGGCGGGAACAGGCCCAGGCGCTGCTCGCCGCCGGGCTGGCCGAGGAAGCCAGCGACCACCTCGACGAGGTGCGGGTGATGATGGAGAAGGAGGTCAGCGTCGCCCGCGAGCTGGCGACCGTCGAGCTGCACCGCGCCACCGCCGCGTTGATGACCGACGATCTCGACCTGGCCCGGGAGACCGCGGCGTCCGCGCGCCGGCGGCTGCAGCGGGTGGGGTGCCAGACCTGCCTGGCGAACGCGACGGTCATCGGCCTCAAGGCCGACACCCTGGATGCCCTGCGCGGCGGCGTGGTTCCCGTCGGCCTGCCGACGCGGGCCCTGCGGGCCGCGGAGAAGATGCAGCTGCCGCGCCTGGCCGACCAGGCCGCCACGGCACGCATGCTCGCCGTCCGGCTCGACATCCGCCGCGGCAACCTCAAACGTGCCGCCGAGACCCTGCGGAAGGTTCCCCGCCCCGGGCAGCTCACCCCCATCGACTACCGCATGCTGCGCCGCCTCTGCCGGGCCGAACTCGCCGTCGCCCAGGGGAGCCGGGCGAGAGCACTCACCGAAATCCGGTCCGGGCTCACCGAGCTCGACGCCGTCCGCGACCGGATGGGCGGGCTCGACCTCGTCTCCGGCACCGCCCTGCACGGGCAGGAACTCGCCGATCTCGCCGTCAAGCTCGTGCTCGAACGCAACGACGCCCGGCGCCTGTTCGTCTGGCTCGAACGCACGCGCGCGCAGACCTACCGGTACGAACCGCTGTCGGCCGGGACCGATCCCGAGCTCGCCGCGCGCGTCGCCGAAGTGCGCGGCCTCGGGCAGGCCATCCAGGAGGCCCAGCACGACGGGCACCCCATCGCCGGCCTGCGCGCCAAGTACAACGAACGCCTGCGCGAGGCCCAGCGGCTCGGCTGGCACACCGGGCGCTGGGGCCGGCCGCGGCCGGTGGCCGGGCTCACCGAGGTCTTCGACCGGCTCGGCGACCGGGCCATGGTCAGCTTCGCCGCGTCCGGCGACGAGCTCGTCGCCGTCGTCGTGGCCGGGGGCGAGTGCCGGCTGGTGCGGCTCGGGTCCGCCGGGGCCGCCGCCGAGTCCGCGCGCGTGCTCAACGTCGACCTCGACGCCCTCGCTCCCGACAACCTGCCCGAACGGCTGGCCGAGGTCGTCATGGCGTCGGCGCGCAAGCAGGCCGACAAGCTCGACACCCAGCTCATCCAGCCGCTCGCCGACACGATCGGAGACCGGGAGCTGGTCATCGTCCCGACCGGGCCGCTCTACGCCGTGCCGTGGGGTGTCCTGCCGGGGCTGCGCGGGCGGCCCACCGTCGTCGCGCCGTCGGCGACCGCCTGGCTCGCCGCCGAGCTGACGAAGTCGCCGCGCGCCCGCAAGATCGTGCTCGTGCGCGGGCCCGGGCTGGCCGGTGCCCGTGGTGAGCTGGAGAAGCTCACCACGCACTACCGCACCGCGACGACCATGACCGGCGCCAAGGCCACCGTGAAGTCCGTGCTGCGGGCGATGGACGGCGCCAAGCTCGCCCACTTCGCCGCGCACGGCGCACACGAGCCGGAGAACGCGCTGTTCTCCCGCCTCGAACTCGCCGACGGTTCTCTCTTCGGGCACGAGATGGCCGGGCTGCGGCAGCCGCCGCGGCAGGTCGTCTTCGCCGCGTGCGAGCTGGCGCTCAACCGGATCCGGCCCGGCGACGAAGCCCTCGGCTTCGCCAGCGCGTTGCTCGCCAGCGGTTCGCGCACGGTCATCGCGCCGCTGTCGCGCGTCGGCGACCTGGCCTCGGCGGCCGCGATGGACGACTACTACCGCGCGCTGGCCGTGCGGGACAGCCCCGCGCTGGCGCTCGCCGACGCGATCGCGGTCGACCCCTTCCGCCGTCCCTTCGTCTGCTTGGGATCAGGCTGACGACGCCGGGGGCGACCACACGAGCCGCGGGTCCGTCTGCACGAAGCTGCCGAGCAGGTGGTCGACGCGGGTCAGGACGTCGAGGTCCAGCCGGACACCGGCGGCCTTCGCGTTCTCGGTGACCTGCTCCGGCGTGCTTGCACCGACGACCGCCGACGCGACCGTCTGGTGCTGCAGCGTCCACGCCAGGGCGAGCTGCGCCATGGTCAGTCCCGCGTCGTCGGCGACGCCGCGCAGCATTTCGACCCGCTCCAGCAGCTCCGGCAGCAGCAGCGGCCGCGCGTGCGGCTTAGCGGCCGCGCGCGAGCCCGCCGGGACCCGCCCGTCCCGGTACTTGCCGGTCAGCACACCCTGGGCCAGCGGCACCGACGCGAACTGCCCGACGCCGATCCGCTCGCCCACCGGCATCACCTGCGCCTCGGCCACCCGCCACAGCATCGAATAGTGCGGCTGGTTGCTGATCAGCGGGACGTCGTACCGCTCGGCCGCATCGTGCGCCTGCAGCAGCTGCTCGGCCGTCCACTCCGCCGTGCCGACGTACCGGATCTTCCCCTGCCGCACCAGGTCCGAGAGCGCGAGGAACGTCTCCGCGACCGGGGTCCGGTAGTCGAAGCGCAGCAGCTGGTAGACGTCGACGTGGTCGGTGCGCAGCCGCCGCAGCGAGCCTTCCAGCGACGCGATCACGTGCTTGCGGCTCAGCCCGGCGTCGTTCGGACCCGGTCCCTCGGACCAGAAAACCCCGGTGCACAGCACGAGATCGTCCCGGCGCACGCCGGCGAACGCTTGGCCGAAAGCGGTTTCCGCCGCGCCGCCGTCCCACGCCGCCGCGGTGTGGAACGTCGTGACGCCGGCGTCCAGCGCCGCGGCGACGCAGCCGGGAGCGTCGTGCGTCAGCCAGTTGCCGTAGGCGATCTCGCTCACGGCGAGCCCGCTCGCGCCGATCCTGCGGTATTCCACGCCTCAGCCTCCCTGGACGGCCATCTCGTCGATCCACGCGTCGACCGCGCCGGCCTTGCGCAGGAACGCTTCCCGCACGGAAGCGTGCGGAAGGATCAGGAACTCCTCCGCGCCGAGCCCGGCGACGACCGCTTCGGCGACGTCTTCGGGTTCCAGCAGCGGTGCGGCCGCGGCGATGGCCAGCGCGGCCGGGTGCCCGGCGGCGATGCCGGGTTCGAGCAGCGCCGTGCGGACGCCGAGCGGGCACAGCGCGCTGACGCGTACCCCGCGTGGCCGGTAGGTGATCGCCAGCCACTCGGCGAGGCCGACGGCCGCGTGCTTGGTGACCGAGTACGGCGCGTCGCCGGGCGTGCCGAGCAGGCCGGCGCCGGACGCCGTGATCAGCAGGTACCCCTCGCCGCGGGCGAGCATCGCGGGCAGCACGACCTGCGCGGCGTGGACGTGCTGCATGACGTTGATCTCCCACGACTTCGCCCACTGCTCGTCCGCCGCGTGGACGCCGGTGCCGAAGGCCGCGCCCGCGTTGGCGCAGAACAGGTCCACCTCGCCGAACTCGGCGCGGGCCGCCGCGACCAGCGTCTTGAGGTCCTTTTTGGACGTCGCGTCGGCGGTCACGGCGATCGCGCGCCCGCCCGCGTCGGCGATCACGTCCGCCACCCGGCCGGCGCCGGCGGCGTCGACGTCGGACACGACGACCCCCGCCGCGCCTTCCGCGGCGAAGCGGCGGGCCATCGCCGCCCCGATCCCGTGCGCCGCGCCGGTCAGCACGACCACCCGTCCGGTCAGTTCCACAGGGGCTCCCGTATTTTTCGAGCCATTGTTACGCAGGTGAGTGAATGGTATTTCTCGTTTAGAAGCTGCATGATAAAAGTGCTGGTCAGCGCCATGATCGTGCCGTGTTCCACAGTTTCGCACCTTAGCACGAGTATTGCTTTTTACGGGTCTGGTGCGTTATTCCTGTGATTGGTCTCGTGAAGATCACCCCACCCCGCACAGGAGGTCCGCCGATGGCCGAGCTCGTTCCGCCGTCGCACGCTCGACGGCAGCGGTGCCTCGGCATCGGCGACCCCTGCGCGGTGGCCGCCGTCGCGCGCGGCGGGGGTCTCGGGGTGCTCGACGGCGCCGACCCGGCCGACCTCCGGCTGGTAGCGGCGCGGGTCCGGGTGCCCTACGGCGTGCGCACGGAGGGCCCGGTTCCCGAGGGCGCCGCGTTCGCCGTCCGCACGAGGGCGCCGTGGACCGGCGCGCTCGCCGAAGTGCCCGATCTCGCCACGGCGGCGGAGGCCGTCGCCGGGGGCGCGTGCGGACTTCTCGCGCGGGCCGGGGAACTGAGCGACTTCGTTCTGCTGCAACAGCTTCTCGCGGCCTTCGACGTCCCGGTGTGGGGGAGCGTTGCCGGACCGCGGACGGCGGTGGGGGCGCTGGCCGGCGGCGCGGCCGGAGTGCTTCTCGAGTCCACAGTGGAAGCGGATGTCCGCCGGGTCGTCGGTGCCGGGGTTCCCGTCCCGACGGCACCGGACCGGCTGTGCCGGACGCTGGGCAGCGCGCTGCCGGTCGTGCAGGGGCCGATGACGCGGGTGAGCGACCAGCCCGGGTTCGCGGCCGCGGTCGCCGACGCGGGCGGGTTCCCGTTCGTCGCGGTGGCCACGGCGAACGGCGCGCGCACCACGGACCTGCTGACCCGCACCGCCGAGCGGCTGGGCGACCGGCCGTGGGGCGCGGGGATCCTCGGCTTCGTGCCCGACAACCTGCGGGCGGAGCAGCTCGCCGCGATCCGGGCCGTCCGGCCGCGGTGCGTGCTGATCGCGGGCGGGAAACCCGGCCAGGTCAAGGCGCTGGAAGCGGACGGGATCGCGACGTTCGTGCACGTGCCGTCGCCGGTCCTGCTCGGCCAGTACCTCGACGCCGGGGTCCGCCGGTTCGTCTTCGAAGGCGCCGAATGCGGCGGGCACGTCGGCCCGCGCTCCAGTTTCGAGCTGTGGGAGGAACAACTGGCCGTGCTCGGTGCGGCGAAGGACGTCGAGGTGCTGTTCGCCGGCGGCATCCACGACACCCGGTCCGCGGTGATGGTCACCGCGATGGCGGCTCCGCTCGACGCCGTCGGCGTCCTGATGGGCACCGCCTACCTGTTCACCGAGGAAGCCGTGACGCACGGCGCGATCACCGGCCTGTTCCAGGAGCGGGCGCTTGCCGCCGGCGCGACGGTCACCCTCGAAACCGCGCCGGGGCACCGCACGCGCTGCCTGCCGAGCCCGTACACGGCGGAGTTCGAGCAGGTCAAGGCCGGCTTGCGGGACGTGCCGGCGCAGGAGGCCTGGCAGCGGCTGGAAGAGCTGAACACCGGACGGCTGCGCGTCGCGAGCAAGGGCGTCCGCCGGGACGGCTCGCCGCTGGACGAAGAAACCCAGCTGGCCGAGGGGATGTTCATGGCCGGGCAGGTCGCCGTGCTGCGCGACCGCCGGACGACGATCGCCGAGCTGCACCGGGAAGTCACTTCGGGGAAAACCTTTTCCCGGCAGGCGGAACCGGAGACGCGGGACAGCCGGGACATCGCCGTCATCGGGATGGCCTGCACGTTCCCCGGGGCGCCCGACCTGGAAGCGTTCTGGTCGAACGTCCTGCGCGGCGAGGACGCCGTCACCGAGGTCCCGCCCCAGCGGTGGGACCCGGCCGTCTACTTCGGACAGTCGACGTCGAAGTGGGGCGGGTTCCTGCCGCCGGTGGCCGTCGACCCCCTGGACTACGGCATCCCGCCGTCGGCGATGGGCAGCATCGACCCGGCCCAGCTGGTGTCGCTGGAGACCGCGCGGCGGGCGCTGGCCGACGCCGGGTACGCCGAGCGCGAGTTCGACCGCGAACGCACGAGCGTCGTGTTCGGCGCGGAGGCGGGCGGCGACCTCGCCAACGCGGGCACGCTGCGTTCGCTGCTCGAGGGTTACCTGGACGAGGTGCCGCCCGAGCTGCTCGCCCAGCTCCCGGAGCCGACCGAGGACACGTTCCCCGGCACGCTGGCCAACGTCATCTCCGGCCGGATCGCCAACCGGCTCGACCTCGGCGGCGCGAACTACACGGTGGACGCGGCCTGCGGGTCGTCGCTGGCCGCGCTCGACCTCGCCGCGAAGGAACTGCGCGCGGGAACGAGTTCGCTGGTGCTGTGCGGCGCGGTCGACCTGCACAACGGCATCCACGACTACCTGATGTTCACGTCGGCCGGCGCGCTCTCGCCGACGGGCCGTTGCCGCCCGTTCGACGCGGCGGCCGACGGCATCGCGCTCGGCGAGGGGGTGGCGTGCCTGGTCTTGAAGCGCCTGTCCGACGCCGAACGCGACGGCGATCGCGTGTACGCCGTGGTCAAGGGCGTCGGCGCGGCGAGCGACGGCAAGGCTTTGGGGTTGACCGCGCCGCGTCCGGAGGGCCAGCACCGGGCGTTGGAACGGGCTTACCAAGACGCTGGAGTGTCCCCTGTGGACGTCGGGCTGGTCGAAGC
Source organism: Amycolatopsis sp. NPDC049691 (assembly GCF_040675005.1). Lineage (NCBI taxonomy): Bacteria > Bacillati > Actinomycetota > Actinomycetes > Pseudonocardiales > Pseudonocardiaceae > Amycolatopsis > Amycolatopsis sp. NPDC049691. Next base: position 52,142 of record NZ_JBFANX010000029.1, on the reverse strand, counting down.
GCACGGAACGGGCACGGTGGTCGGCGACGCGACCGAGCTGCGCACGTTGACGGAGTTCTTCTCGTCGGCGGGGGCCACGCCGGGATCGTGTGTGCTGGGGTCGGTGAAGAGCCAGATCGGCCACACGAAGTGCGCGGCGGGACTGGCGGGGCTGATCAAGGCGGCACTGGCGCTGTGGCACGAGGTGGTGCCGCCGACGCTGCACCTGACCACGCCGAACGCGGCCTGGGACGCGTCGACGAGCCCGTTCACGTTCACGACTTCGGCGCGGCCGTGGGCGGATCCGGCCAGGCTGGCGGGGGTGAGCGCGTTCGGCTTCGGCGGGACGAACTTCCACGCGGTGCTGGCCGCCGGCCCGGTGGCCCCGGACCGCCGGCACGGGTTGAGGGACTGGGCCCCGGACGCCGAAGCGGCTTTGGCGGACCTGCGGCGAGTGGTGGCCGGGCGGCCGGCGCGGCGCGCCGGCGGTGGCCCGGCCGGGTTCCGGCGGGCAGATGCCGAACCCGGCAAGGTCGGCGCAGGACCAGCCGGCCCGGCCCGGTCCGGAGAGTTCGGCGCGGTGGGGCAGCCCGGGGTCCGCGGTGGCGAGGCTGGTGCCGGGCGGTCCGAGCCCGGCCATGCCGGGCCGGCCGGGTTCCGGCGGTCCGCTGCCGACCCCGGCAAGGTCGCCTTCCTCTTCCCCGGCCAGGGCAGCCAGCGCCCCGGCATGCTCGCCGAGCTCTTCGTGCACTTCCCCGAACTCGCCGACTACCTCCGGCTCGCCCCCGACGTCGCCGCGAAAGCGTTTCCCCCACACCCCTTCGACGCCGCCGAAGCCCAAGAACGCGCCCTCACCGACACCCGTGTGGCGCAACCCGCGCTCGGGCTCGTCGAGACCGCCGTCGCCAAGCTCCTGGAAGAAACCGGCGTCCGGCCGGACTTCCTCGCCGGGCACAGCTACGGCGAACTCGTCGCGCTGTCGGTCGCCGGGGCCTTCGACACCGAAACCCTCCTCCGCGTCAGCCGGGCCCGCGCGAACTCCATCGCCGACGTCGCCGAGCCCGGGACCATGGCCGCCGTCAAGGCGTCGCGGGACCTGCTCACCCCCACCCTGATCGGCCCGGATGTCGTTGTCGCCAACCACAACGCGCCCGAACAAGTCGTCCTTTCCGGACCGGTCGCCGCCGTCGAACGGGCGATCCGGCGGCTGCGCGAAACCGGCGTCACCGCTCAGCGGATCCCCGTCGCCTGCGCCTTCCACAGCCCGCTGGTCGCCAAGGCCGGCGACCTCTTCGCCCACGAACTCACCCACGAGCACCTCGGCGAACCACGGCTGCCCGTGTGGTCGAACCGCACCGCGAAACCGTACGCGGGCGACGTCAAAGGCGAACTCGCCGCGCAGATCGGCGCCCCCGTGCGGTTCCTCGACCAGATCGAAGCGATGTACGACGCCGGCGCGCGCACGTTCGTCGAAGTGGGTCCGGGCCGGGTGCTCACGAGGCTCGTCAAGGAGATCCTCGGCGACCGCCCGCACACCGCCGTCGCGTGCGGCCCCGACCTCAAGGCCTTCCTCACCGCACTGCGAAAGCTCGCGGACGCCGGTGTCGACGTCCGTACCGAGCGCCTTTCCAGGACCAAGCCCCCGGCACCGTCCCCGACCGCCTGGGCCGTCGACGGGCGGTCCGCCCGCGCCCCCGGCGCCGAGGCGCCCGCCCTGTCCCCGGCCCGACGAATCCCCAGAGAACACGGGAGTTCTGCCATGACCCAGCCCGCTCCCGGCCGCGACCAGGCGGTCGTCGACTTCCTGCGCACCACCCGCGAGCTCGTCGCGGCGCAGCGGGAAGTCATGCTCGGCTACCTCGGCAGCGCCCCCGCGCCCGTCGTGGCCGCCGAACCCGTCCGGCTCCCGGAACCCCAGCCCGAACCCCAGCCCGAAGCCCGACCGGAACCCGTAGCCGACGTCCTCACCACCGTGATCGGCGTGATCAGCGAACGCACCGGCTACCCGGCCGAAATGATCGCCGGCGACCTCGACCTCGAAGCCGACCTCTCCATCGACTCGATCAAGCGCACCGAGATCGCCGGGACGCTGCTGGGCCGCCTCGGCCTCCCCGCCGACGACCGCACCGACCAGCTCAGCCGCGACCGCACCGCGAACGCACTGACCGCGCACCTGGAGAGCTGGCTGAACCCCACGCCGGCGGCGGCCGCGCCCACGCGGTACCGGCTCGAGCGGGTGCCCGTGCCGCTCGACCCCGACCCCGGCCGGCTGCGCGGCAAGTCCGTCGCGATCATCGGCGACGACGAGTCCGTGCGCGCCGCGTTCGTCGGAGCCGGCTCCGAGATCGTCACCGAGGACGCCGACATCACCGTCGTGCCGGCCACGACCGCCCCGGAAGTGTTCACCCACCTCAAGAGCGCCAAGGGCACGGTGCTCGTCGCGGCGCAGCCGGGAACACCGGGCCTCCGCGGCCTGGTCCGCTCGGCCGCGCTGGAACGCGACGGCGTGACGCGGCTCGTCGAGGTCACGCAGGACGTCGCGAAGACCCTGGTCGACGAAGCACTCAGCGACGGCCCCTCGGTCGTCGGCCACGACGACGCCGGCCGGTTCACGATCGAGCCGCGGCCGGCGGACCTCCCGTCGATCGCCTACTCCGGCGCCGGGCCGGGCGGCGGCGAGCTGGCCGCGCTCGGCCTCGGCCCGGACTCCGTCGTCCTGCTGGTCGGCGGGGCCCGCGGGATCGCCGCCCGCGCGGCGATCGCGTTCGCCGCCTCCGGCTGCCGGCTCGAACTCGCCGGACGGACGCCGTGGCCGGGCGAGCCGGACGACCTGCCGGAAGACCCCGCGGCGATGCGCGCGGTACTGGCCGGCCGCGGCGGCTCGGTCGCCGAGATCGAACGCCGCGTGCGGACCGTGCTGGCCCAGCGCGAGATCGGCCGCACCCTCGACGAGATCCGCGCCGCCGGCGGGGACGCGGGGTACACCGCACTCGACGTGCGCGACCCGGACGCCGTGCGGCGCCTCGTCAAGAACCTGCCCAGCCGGCTCGACGGCGTCGTCTTCGCCGCGGGCGTCATCGACGACAAGCTCATGGCGGACAAGGACGAGGCGTCGTTCCGCACCGTGTACGACACCAAAGTGGACGGTGCCAGGATCCTGCTCGACGCGCTCGACACCGAACCCGGGTTCGTCGCGTTCTTCGGCAGCATCGCCGCCGTGCTCGGCAACCGCGGCCAGACCGACTACGCCGCCGCGAACGACGCGCTGGAGGCGCTGAGCCGCAGCCGGGCCGGCCGCGCGGTGACCGTCCACTGGGGACCGTGGGCCCCTACGGCCGACCACGGCGGCATGGTGTCGCCGGAACTCGCGCGCGAGTACGAGCGCCGGGGCATCAGCCTGCTCGACGCGGACGCGGGCACCGCCGCCCTGCTCCGCGAACTCGCCTACGGCACGGACCGCGCGGTGCTCTACACGGCGTCGCTGTGGTGAGCCAGGAGCCGGTCGCCATCGTCGGCATGGGCGTGTTCCTGCCCGGCGCGTCCACAGTGGACCAGTACTGGCGCAACGTCGTCGGCGGCGTCGACGCCGTCACCGAGATCCCCGCGCACCGCCGGGACCCGGCGTTCCACGGCCACGACGGCACCGCGCCGGACCGGACCCACGGCCGCCGCGGCGGGTTCGCCCCCGAGTTCATCGAGTTCGACCCGGTCGCCCACGGCGTCCCGCCGACGTCCCTGGAGGGCACCGAGCCGGACCAGCTGACGGCACTGGCCGTCGCCGTGCACGCCGTCGACGACGCCGGTGGTCTCGGCCGGCTCGGCGACCCCGAACGGATCGGCGTCGTGCTCGGCCGCGGCGGCTACCTCTCGCCCGGGCTGCGGGGCTTCGACCAGCGGGTCCGCACGGTCCGCCAGATCACCCGCACGGTCGGCGAGCTGCTGCCGTCGGCCGGCCCGGACGTCCTCGACCGGCTGCGGACGGCGCTGCTCGAACCGCTCGGGGAGTTCCGGCCGGAGACCGCCGCCGGGCTGGTGCCGAACCTTGCCGCGGCCCGCGTCGCCAACCGGCTCGACCTCGGCGGCCCGGCGTACACAGTGGACGCCGCGTGCGCGTCCTCCCTGGTCGCGGTCGACCACGCGATCGGCGAGCTGACCCGGCGCCGCTGCGACGTCGTCCTGGCCGGCGGCGCGCACCAGACGCACGACGACACGCTCTGGTCGCTGTTCACGCAGCTCGGTGCGCTCTCGCCGAGCCAGCGGATCAGCCCGCTTTCGCGCGAAGCCGACGGCATGCTCATCGGCGAGGGCACCGCGCTCGTCGTGCTCAAGCGGCTGGCCGACGCCCGGCGCGACGGCGATCGCGTGTACGCCGTGGTCCGCGGCAGCGGGACGTCGAGCGACGGGCGCGGGGCGAGCCTGCTCAGCCCGTCCGTCGCCGGGCAGACCCTGGCGCTGCGGCGGGCCTGGGAAGGGCGGGACCCGGCGGAGATCGGCCTGCTGGAGGCCCACGGCACGGCCACGCCGGCCGGCGACGCCGCCGAGCTGACCACCGTCGCCGACGTCTTCGGCCAGGCCGGGGGGACGCGGTCGGTGATCGGCTCGGTCAAGTCGATGATCGGGCACACACTGCCGACGGCCGGGGTCGCCGGCCTGGTCAAGGTGGCGCTCGCGCTGCACCACGGGGTGCTGCCGCCGACACTGCACTGCGCCGACCCGAACCCGCTGCTGGACAAGACCCGGTTCCGGGTGCTGGCCGAGGCCGAAGAATGGGGTGCGCTGCCGCGGGTCGGCGCGGTCAACGCGTTCGGGTTCGGCGGCGTCAACGCGCACGTCGTGCTGGAGGCGGGCGTTGACGCCGCACCGAAGCGGCGGGTGCGCGTCGACGAGCCGGAACGCGTGCTGCGGCTGGCCGCGAACACGCCCGAAGAGCTGCTGGCGCGCCTCGACCGGCCCGGCGAAGGCGACGGCGACGGGCTCTGCCGGATCGGGATCGTCGGCCCCGACGAGCGCAAGCTCGCCACGGCCCGCAAGGTGCTCGCCAAGGTGGCCGCGACGGGCAAGCCGTGGCACGGCGGCGGGGACGTGTGGTGCTCGGTCGACCCGCTGCTGCCGTCCGGCAAGATCGCGTTCGTCCACCCGGGACTGGAGGACGGCGCCGAGCCGCGGATCGACGACGTGGCCGCGCACTTCGGGCTCGACCGTCCACAGTGGTCGACGGCGACCGTGCTGGACCGCGCGACGAGCGTGTCCGCGACCGGGCTGGTGCTCGACCAGGCTTTGCGGCGGCTCGCGATCCGGCCGGACGCGCTCGCCGGGCACAGCGTCGGCGAGTGGACCGCGATGCAGGCCGCCGGGATGTACCGGGCGGCGCCGGACCTGCCGGCCCGCTACTGGCCCGACGGCTTCGAGCTGCCCGACGCGGATTACCTGGTGCTCGGCTGCCCGGTGGAGCGGGTGACCGAGCTGCTGCCGGACGACCTGGTCGTCTCGCACGAGAACGCGGCGAAGCAGACGATCGTGTGCGGCCCGCCGGAGTCCGTCGCGAAGTTCGCCGAGACCTGCCGGGGCACCGGGATCGTCGCCCGGACGCTGCCGTTCCGCTCCGGCTTCCACACGCCGCTGATGCGCCCCTACCTCGCGCCGTTCGCGCGGCTCGCCGCCGACCTGGACCTGCGGGAGCCCACGCTGCCGGTGTGGTCGGCGACGACCGCGCGACCGTACCCGGCGGAGCCGGATGCCGTCCGGGAGCTCTACCTCGTGCACCTGATCCGCCCGGTCCGGTTCCGGGCGCTGACCGAGGCCTTGCACGACGCCGGGTTCCGCGCGTTCGTGCAGGTCGGCGCCGGGCAGCTCGGCTCGTACGTCACCGACACGCTGGGCGAACGGCGGCACCTGGTCGTCGCCGCCGCGTCCGGCACCCGGCCCGGGCTCGCGCAGCTGCGGCGCGTCGCGACCGCGTTGTGGGTCGAAGGCGGCAGCCCGGACTTCGAAGCGCTCGAACCGCGGCGGATCCGGCTCACCACCGGCAACTCCCTGCTGTCGCTGGGGGAATCGGCCCGCGGCCTGCTCGACGACCGCGCCCTGCCCGAGCTGCCTGCCGGGGTGCCGGACGCGATCGTCGCCGAGTTCACCGCGCTGCTCACCGAAACCCGGCAGACGGCGGCGGACGTCGTCGCGGCGGCCGCGCGCCGGCGCGTCGAATCCACTGTGGACGTCTCGCTGGCGGCGATGCCGTACCTGCGCGACCACCGGTTCTTCCGGCAGCGGGACGGCTGGCCCGACGAGTCCGACTTCCGGCCGGTGGTGCCGGCGACGACGCTGGTGGACCTCGCGTGCCGGGCCGCCGAACGCGCCTGGCCCGGCACGACGGCGGTCGCGGTGCGGGACGCGGTGTTCTCCCGCTGGCTCATCGCGTCGCCGGCGCAGCGGGTGCCGCTGTCGATGAGCCGCGAGGGCGACGACGTGACCGTCGAGATCGGACCGTACGCGCTGATGACCGTCGAGCTGGGGACGTATGCGCCACCGCCGTCGCGGACCGCGGTGCCCGGGCCGGAGACCGAGCCCCCGCTGAGCGCGGCCGAGATCTACGCGCGACGCGAGATGTTCCACGGCCCCTCCTACCAGGGCCTGGCCCGGCTGACCGGGCTCGGTGAGCAGCACATCCGCGGCGAGCTGGTCGTGCCGGAAGCGCCGGGCGGGCTGCTCGACAACGTCGGCCAGCTGCTCGGCTGCTGGCTGATGGCGACCCGGCCCGACGGCCTGCTCGCCTTCCCGCGCTCGATCGGCAGGCTCACCTGGCACGGGCCGGAACCCGCGCCCGGCACGCGGCTCGAGTGCCTCGTCCGCGTCCGGCTGCCGCGGCCGGACGTGCTGGAAATGACCGCCGAGCTGGCGCGCGACGGCCGGGTGCTGGCGAGCGTCGAGGGCTGGCGGGACGTCCGGTTCCCCTGCGACCGCGCGGCCCACCGCGTCTACGCGTTCCCGGCGGAGAACCTCCTGGCGGAACGGCGGGACGACGGTTCGGTCACGGTCACCGACCGCTGGCCGACGGTCGCCGCGCGGGACATCTACGCGGGGATCTACCTCAGCGCCTCCGAACGCGCGGAGTTCGCCGCCGTGCCCCCGCGGCGGCAGCGCGGCTGGCTGCTGGAACGCATCGCCGCCAAGGACGCCGTCCGGGCCCGGCTCGCCGAACCCGTCTACCCGGCGGAAATCCGCGTCCACGCCGACGGCCGGGTGTCCGGCCGCGGCCGCGCACTCCCGGGCTTCGCCGTCACGGTCGACCTGACCGGGGACACCGCCACCGCACGACTCAGGAGCACGCCATGACCATCGACCACGCGTCCGCCGTCTTCGACGTCGTCGCCGAGCTGCTGACCCAGCTCACCGGCGACACCGACGTGCTCGGCATCGAGATCACGCCGGACACGACGTTCCACGAGGACCTGCAGCTGGAGAGCATCGACCTGGTGACCTTCGCGAGCATCCTCGCCGAGCACTTCGGCGCTGACGTCAACCTCGCCGAGTACCTGGCGGAGAAGGACCTCGACGACGTCATCGGCCTGACCGTCGGTGACATCGCCCGGTTCGTGGGGGAGCGCACGTGCCCACGATGACCGTGAACGGGCTGCGCACCAACGTGCAGCTCGTGCCCGCCGGCGGCACCGAGACCGTGGTCTTCCTGCACGGCATGGGCACCGACAGCCTGGCGAGCTTCTACCTCACGCTGGCGCCACCGGTCGCGGCGGCCGGCATCGACGTGATCAGCTACGACCTGCGCGGGCACGGCAAGACCGAGCGCCCGGAGCGCGGCTACACCCTCGGGGACTTCGTCGCCGACCTCGACGACCTGCTGCGGCAGCTGGGCGTCGACCGGCCGGTGCACCTGGTCGGCAACAGCTTCGGCGGGACGCTCGCCTACAGCTACGCCGTGGCCAACCCGTCCCGGGTCCGCAGCATCGTGTGCATCGAGTCCGAGCCCGCGACCGAGGTGTGGGCGGAGAAGATGAGCCAGATCCTCGCGCACACCGTGCGGTTCCTGCAGGTGGAGGAGAGCTTCGACTGGATCGAGGCGAACTTCGGCGCCCACCACCGGCGGCTCGCGCGGATGGCGGCCGAGCGGATCACGTCGACGAAGATGGCCGAGGAGGTACCGCTCGGCCCGCTGCTGACGTGGGAGCAGGTGGCGGCGATCGGCTGCCCGGTGCTGTCCATTTTGGGCAGTCACGGCTACCAGGCCGACGACCTCGAAGCACTGACGTCGCTGCTGCCGCACGGCGAGCTGCACGTGTTCGAGGGACAGGGGCATTCGGTGCTGGTGGAGCAGCACCGGGAGGTGCGCGAGCTGGTGCTCAAGTGGGTCGAACGGCACGCGGCGTGAGGTTCCTGCTGGTGGTGCCGCCGCTGGCCGGGCACGTGGCGCCGTTGCGCGGGGTGGCTTCGGTGCTGTCCGCGCGGGGCCACCAGGTCGCTTGGTGCGGTCCGTGCCCGGAGCTGTCCACTTTGGTCTCCGGTCCGGTTTTCCCGGCCGGGGACTCCAAACCGTTCTCGGTGGCTTTGCGGCCGACCGAGCTGCGCGGGTTCGCCGCGCTGAAGTACCTGTGGGAGTCGTACCTGGTTCCCCTGGCCGACGCGATGGTGCCGGGGGTGGCCTCGGCGGTTGCTTCGTTCGCGCCCGATGTGGTCGTGGTGGACCAGCAGGCGATGGCGGGGGCGCTGGTGGCGGCGCGGTGCGGGCTGCCGTGGGCGACTTCGGCGTCGACGTCGACCGAGCTGGCCGACCCGCTGGGCTCGTTGCCGAAGATCGCGTCCTGGGTGGGTGCGTTGCAGGCCGGGCTGCGGGCCCGCCACGGCGTGCTGCTCGGCGACTTGCGGTTCTCACCGCACCTGGTGCTGGCGTTCACGACCCGGGCGCTGGCCGGCGAGTCGCGGCTGGCGGTACCGGTGTCGTACGTCGGCCCGGCGCTGCCGTCGTCTTCGGATGACTGGTCCCCTGTGGACGATCGGCCGCTGGTCGTGGTGACGTTGGGGACGTCCAATGCCTCGGCGGGCGCCCGGTTTCTGGCCGAGAGCGTGGACGCGCTGGCCGGAATGCCCTCCGTGCAGGGGCTGGTGGTGGACCCGTCGGGCAGCTTGATCAGCGAAAGCTGCGCGCTGGCCCGGCGGATCCCGCAGGTGGCGGTGTTCGCGCACGCGTCGGTGGTGGTCTGCCACGGCGGGCACAACACGGTGTGCGAGGCGCTGTCGGCGGGGGTGCCCCTGGTCGTGGCCCCGATCCGGGACGACCAGTCGATGCTGGCCCAGCAGGTCACCGCCGCGGGCGCGGGCGTGCGAGTCCGCTTCGACCGAGCGAAGGCGGCGGACATCCGCAGGGCGATCGAGTCGGCGGAGCAGTACCGGCCCGGGGCGGCGAGGATCCGCGAGTCGTTCGAGGCCGCGGGCGGCGCGGAGGAAGCGGCGACCCACCTGGAGTCGCTGGGCTAGGCGCGGCTGCGGAACGTGCGGGCCGCCAGCGTCGAGCCCGCCACCGCCGCCACCGCGGCGATCACCAGGGCCGTCAGCACCGACCAGCCGATCGGCCGCGCCAACGCCAAGGCGCGGGTCGCGTCGATCGCGTACGTCAGCGGGTTCACCGCCGACACCGCGCGGACCCACGCCGGCATCGTGTCCAACGGCATGTACGCGCTCGAGGAGAACATCAGCGGGAACATCACCACGAACGACGCCGCCTGCAGGGTCTCCGCCTTGCGCAGCCACGTCGTGATCGCCACGAACACCCAGCTCAGGCACCAGCCCACCACGAGCGTCAAAACCAGCGCAAGCCCCAGGCCGAGCACCCCGCCCGCCGGGCGGAACCCCAGGAACACCACGCTCGCCAGCGCCGTGACCACCAGCTGGACGCCCAGCCGCGCGGAGTCCGCCACCGTCCGGGCCACCAGCACCGAGAACAGCGATATCGGCAGGCACCGCAGCCGGCCGGTGAAGCCGCCGTAGATCTCCGCCAGCAGGCCCGCGCCCGAGCTCATCGCCGTCGTCATCGCGATGTTCACCAAGGTCGCCGGCACCAGGAAGTTCACGTAACCCTGGTACGCCGCCACACCCGGCAGCGCGCCGACACCGCTGAACACCTGGCTGAACAACAAGAGCAGCACCACCGGCTGCAACAGTCCGAAGAAGACCAGCCGCCGGTCGCCGAACGCCGTGCGCAGCGATCTCGCCGCCAGCACGCGAACCTGGGTCCAGAAGCCGGATTCGGGCCAGGCCGCCGGGTCGGCCAGCGCGGCCACCGCCGCGCGGTGGCGGGCCTGCGTCACGACGCCACCGCCGTCCGGTGCAGCGAAAGGTAGACGTCGTCGAGCGTCGGCTCGGTCACCGTCAGGTCCCGCAGCGGGGCGCCGGCCGCGTCGAGCGCGCGGACCAGCACCGGGATGTCGCCCGGGCCGCTCAATGGCACGGAGAGCACCAGCCCGGTGCGGCCGGCCGCCAAACCCAGGCGTGTCAACGCGTCCACCGCGCGCCGTAGCGCCAGTTCGGTGCCGAACGTCAGCGTCGCCGTCCGGTTGCCGAGCCGCGCCTTGAGCTGCGACGGCGTCCCCGACACCGTGATGTGCCCGAGCCCGAGCACGACGACGTGGTCGGCCAGCCGGTCGGCTTCTTCGAGGTACTGGGTGGTCAGCACGACGGTGGTGCCCCGGGCGGCGAGGCCTTCGACGACCGACCACAGCCCGGACCGGCTGACCGGGTCGAGGCCGGTCGTCGGCTCGTCGAGGAACAGCACCTGCGGCGCGCCGACGAGGCCCGCGGCGAGGTCGAGCCGCCGCCGCATCCCGCCGGAATACGTGCCCGCCGGCCGGTCGGCCGCGTCTTCCAGGCCGAACGCCGCGATCAGCTCGGCCGCGCGTGCCTGCGCCTGCCGCGGTTTCGCGCCCAGCAGCCGGGCGATCAGCACCAGGTTGCCGCGCCCGGACAGGGCGTCGTCGACCGCGGCGAACTGCCCGGTGACGCCGATCCGCCGCCGGACCGCGCGCCCGCGCTGCACGACGTCGTAGCCGCACACGCGGGCGGTGCCCGCGCTCGGCCGGACGCGAGTGCTGAGGATGTCGATCAGCGTGGTCTTCCCGGCGCCGTTGTGGCCGAGGACCGCCAGCACCGTCCCGCGGGCGACCGACAGGCTGATCCCGGCGAGCGCGGTGACTTCGCCGTACCGCTTTGCCAGGTCCGTCACGGCGATGACCGGCTGGTTCATGGCCGCTCCTTTCCCTGCTTGCGAAAAGGTATCGGGAAACGGCCGGTGCGAGCAAGAAGATCGCCGCCATTCGCCGTGCGCGTGACAATTTCCGCGTGCCCGGATAGCACGCACGTGACAAGCGCTGACCTGCGTGACCGTTCGCGGCGAGGCCGATCCCCTGCGCGTGACAAAGAATCCGGACCTGCTTGTTAACCCGGTTTTACGGAGGTACTTTTCGCTGAAATTACCCCCATTCCCCGAGGTGACGATCCGTGAAGTTTTCGTGGAAGTCGAGAAAGCCCGCCTACGGCCTCGCCGTCGCGACCGTCGCGGGCGTCGCGGCGACCGTCGCGCTGGTCGGGGCGGGGCCGACCCAGGCCGCGCCGGTGAGCCTGACGCTGAACTACAACTGCCCGTTCCCCTTGATCGGCGACCAGGTGCTGTCGGTGAAGATCGACACGAACCTGCCGGACAACGCCGTGGCGGGTGCCTCGTCGACGCCGATCACGTTCGACGTCGACGTCACCGTGCCGGAGACCGCGACCGAGGGCCTGGCGCTGGTCGGCGCCACGTCGCTCGACGGCTCGGCGAAGGCCGCGGCGGTGCTCAAGTACCCGGTCGACAAGACGCTGAACCTGAACCTGCCGCTGACCATCGCCTCGACGCCGGTGCCGCCGTCGGGCGCGTTCCACGTCAAGAGCAGCGGCAAGGCGCCGGCCGTGACGTTCCCCAGCCCGGGCACCGCGTCGGTGACGGTCGGGAACTTCAGCACCACGATGACCCCGCGCACCGCGGACGGCCAGCCGACCGACCTCGGCACGTTCACCTCGGACTGCGTCGCGGTCCCCGGCCAGAACCAGCAGCTGGGCACGTTCGAGATCAAGCCGGCGGGCGGCACGACGACGCCGACCACCCCGACGACGCCGACCACGCCCACGACGCCGACCACCCCGACCACGGAGCCGACGACCCCGACGACCGAGCCGACGACTCCCACCACGGAGCCGACGACTCCGACGACGGAACCGACCACTCCGACCACGGAGCCCACGACCCCGACGACGGAACCGACGACTCCGACGACCGAGCCGACGACTCCGACGACGGAGCCCACGACCCCGACGACGGAACCGACGACTCCCACGACCGAGCCGACGACTCCGACGACGGAGCCCACGACCCCGACCACGGAGCCGACGACTCCGACGACGGAACCGACCACTCCGACCACGGAGCCGACGACTCCGACGACGGAACCGACGACTCCCACCACGGAGCCGACCACGCCGACGACCCAGCCCACGACCCCGACCACCACCCCGCCGGGCGGCATCGAGGTCAAGTACACGGTCAAGGGCAAGTCGACGATCAAGCAGCTGCACGCCACCCTGCCGCTCGGCCCGGGCACCCTGGACGCCAAGCTCGACGCCGCGTCCGGCAAGTTCGGCGCCCAGCTCGCCCTGCCCAAGTCCGACGTGGACTTCCGCGTGTTCGGCTTCATCCCCGCGTCCGCGACGGTGAAGCTCAGCCAGGTCGGCGCGATCAACGGCACCCTCACCGGCGGCGCGGTCGAGGCGAACGCGCAGGTGGACGTCCAGCTCACCAAGGTCCGCGTGTTCGGCTTCCCGATCCTGTCGTCGAACTCCTGCCACACGGTGAAGCCGGCGGACGTGCCGCTGACGTCGGCGGCCGGGTTCGACCCGCTCAAGGGCGGCAGGCTGACCGCGACCTACGGGATCCCGCAGTTCACCGGCTGCGGTTTCCTGACCGGCCTGATCACCGGCATCACGTCCGGGCCGGGCAACAAGCTGGAAGTGAACCTGACCAAGAAGTGAAGTTGTGACGCGGCGCGGAAAAACCGCGCCGCGCACCACTGAGCGGCATGACAAGAAACGCGGATTCCTTGTGTCGCAACAGGAATCGTGAGTAACTACGAACCATGAGGAACTACGGATGTCAGTGCTGACACGCGCGGTGCCGCTCCTGCTCGTGCTGGCGCTGACCGCGTTCTCGCTCGGCGCCGCGCAAGCCGCGCCGGGCGAGAACGCGCCTCAGCCCCAAGCGGCCACGCAGATCCCGTTCGGGTTCACCCTCGGGGACGCGCAGCAGCCGACCACGAGCCACGTGGCCAAGCTCGGCTCCGACATCGCCTTCCCGCCGGGCACCTTCGACGGCGCGCTCGGCGGCCTCACCAACACCGTGCCCATCAGCGGAAAGCTGACCATCCCGCCCACGAACGGCTACTTCGTCGCGTTCCGGTTCATGGCCACTACCGGGCGGGTCGAGATCATCCCGGACGGCGACGCCACCGGCACGGCCACCGTGAAGACCGGCAAGGACACCAACTGCAAGGCCACGCAGACGAACATCTGCGCCGACACCGACGTCACCGCGAAGGTGTTCATCAAGCTTTCCGACGCCAAAGTGGACGGCAAGACCCTCGACGTCGGTTCGAACTGCCGGACGGCCCAGCCCGCGTCCGTGACCATCAAAGCGCTGGTACCCATCTCGCTGCCGGCCCCGCCGGTGAAGGTGACGTCGACGTTCACCGCACCGCCGTTCGCCGGCTGCGTCGGGCACGAGGACGTGAGCCGGCTGCTCACCGGCCTGGTTTCGGGGCCGGGCAACACCTTCGTCTCGAACCTCACGTTGCGGTGCTTCAGCAGCGGGTGCAAGGCATGACCACCCTGCTCACGGAGGCGCCGAAGCGAGCCGCGAACGGCCTGCGCGAGTTCGGCCGCATGTGCGCGATGGGCCTCGACATCATCCTCGCGATGTTCCGCCGCCCGTACCAGGTCCGCGAGTTCGTCCAGCAGTTCTGGTTCATCGCCAGCGTGTCCATCACGCCGGCGATCCTCGTCTCGATCCCGTTCGGCGCGGTGATTTCGCTGCAGCTCGGCTCGCTCACCAGCCAGATCGGCGCGCAGCAGTTCAACGGCGCGGCGAGCGTCCTGGCGGTCGTGCAGCAGGCCAGCCCGATCGTGACGACGCTGATCATCGCCGGCGCCGGTGGCAGCGCCATCTGCGCCGACCTCGGCGCCCGCAGCATCCGCGAGGAGATCGACGCGATGGAGGTGCTCGGCGTCTCGCCGATCCACCGGCTGATCGTGCCGCGGGTGCAGGCCGCCGTCGGCGTGTCCGTGCTGCTGAACGGCCTGGTCAGCGTGGTCGGCGTGCTCGGCGGCTACTTCTTCAACGTCATCGTCCAGGGCGGCACGCCCGGCGCGTACCTGGCCAGCTTCAACGCGCTCGCGCAGCTGCCCGACCTCGTCGTCAGCTCGGTGAAGGCGGTGATCTTCGGCTACCTCGCCGGGGTCGTCGCCTCCTACCGCGGCCTCAACCCGAAGGGTGGCCCCAAGGGCGTCGGCGACGTCGTCAACCAGTCCGTCGTCATCACCTTCCTGCTGCTGTTCTTCGTCAACACCGTGCTGACCGCGCTGTACCTGCAGCTCGTCCCCGCGAAGGGAACCTGAGTGGCCATCCTCGGCAAACCCGGCGACCGGCTGTTCGACCTCGGCGACCAGCTGCTCTTCTACGTCCGCGCGATCGCGGCCGTCCCGCTCGCCGTCACGCGCTACTTCCGCGAAGTCGTCCGGCTGCTGGCCGAGGTGACGTTCGGCAGCGGCGCGCTCGCGGTGATCGGCGGGACGATCGGCGTGATGGTCGGGCTCTGCGTGTTCACCGGCGTCACCGTGGGCCTGCAAGGGTTCAGCGCGCTGAACCAGATCAACATCTCGGCGATGACGGGGTTCCTGACCGCGTACTTCAACACGCGCGAGATCGCGCCGCTCGTCGCCGGGCTCGCGTTGTCGTCCACCGTGGGCAGCGGGTTCACCGCGCAGCTCGGCGCGATGCGGATCTCCGAGGAGATCGACGCCCTCGAAGTGATGGCCGTGCGGAGCATGCCGTACCTGGTCACCACCCGGATCGTCGCCGGGTTCATCGCGATCATCCCGTTGTACGTCATCGGGTTGCTGATCTCCTACCTCGGCTCGCGGCTGACCACGGTCGTCTTCTTCGGACAGTCCGGTGGTACCTACGACCACTACTTCACGTTGTTCCTGCCGCCCGGTGACGTGCTGTGGTCGTTCGGCAAGGTGCTCGTGTTCAGCGTCGGCGTGATCCTGACGCACTGCTTCTACGGCTACCGCGCCTCCGGTGGGCCGGCCGGGGTCGGTGTCGCGGTCGGCCGGGCCGTGCGGACGTCGATCGTGCTGATCAGCGTCCTCGACCTGTTCCTGTCCCTGGCCATCTGGGGTGCCACGACGACGGTGAAGGTGTCGGGATGAGCCGGTTCGGCACGCAGCTCGCCGGGGTCGCGTTCCTCGGCGTGCTCGTCCTGCTCGGCTACCTCGCGGTCGCCATCTACGACAAGGACTTCGACGACTCGGAACTGGTGACGCTGCGCGCCGACCGCGTCGGCAACCAGCTCGCGCCGACGGCCGAGGTGAAGGTCAAGGGCGTCCCGTTCGGCGAGGTCCGGGCCGTGCGCAGCACGCGCACCGGCGCCGAGATCGACCTCGCGCTCGATCCGGCGAAGATCGGCCTGCTGCCGGAGAACGTCTCCGCGCGGCTGCTGCCGAAGACGGTGTTCGGCGAGCGGTACGTCAACCTCGTGCTCCCGGACCGTCCACAGGGGAAACTGCGAGCGGGGGACGTCATCGGGCAGGACCACTCGGCCAACGCGATCGAGCTGGAGCGCGTGCTCGGCGACCTGCTGCCGCTGCTGCGCGCGGTCCAGCCGCAGAAGCTGAACAGCTCGCTCGGCGCGATTTCCCAAGCCCTCGACCACCGGGGGCAGCCGATCGGCGACAGCATCGTCAAGCTGCAGGACCTGCTGGCTCAACTGAACCCGCTGATGCCGCAGTTCAAGGCGGACATCACCGGCCTGGCGAACGCGGCCGACGTCTACACCACCGCCGCCCCGGACATCCTGCAGGCGCTGAGCGACCTGTCGACGACCGCGAAGACCATCGTGGACACCCGCGCGGACCTCGACAACCTGTATTCGAGCGTCACCAGCGCCACCGGGCACCTGAACGACTTCCTGCGCAAGAACAAGGACAACATCATCGGTGTCTCGGCGGAGAGCCGGCCGTCGCTGGAGCTGCTGGCGCAGTACTCGTCCGAGTTCCCGTGCCTGTTCGACGCCGTCAACCGGCTCAAGCCGCTGATGGAGAAGGCACTGGGCAAGGGGACGAACGAGCCGGGCCTGCACGTGACGCTCACCGTGCAGGACCCGCGCGAGAAGTACGTGCCCGGCCGTGACAACCCGCGTTACGACGCCACCGGCGGGCCGAAGTGCTACGGCGGCGGGGCCGCGGCGCCGGGCGCCACGGACGGCGACCTCGGCCCCGCCAACTCTCCGGGGGAACGTCGGCTCGTCGCGGAGATCCTCAAGCCGGCGCTGGGCGACGTGCCCGACTGGAGCAGTGTCCTCATCGGACCGGCGCTGCGCGGAACGGAGGTGACCGTCCGATGAGGAGCGTGGTGGCCCCCGCCGTCAAGGGCCTGATCTTCTTCCTGGTGACCGCGGTCGCGACCGGGATCCTCGCGATCACGATCGCCAACTCCAGCGTCGGCGCGACGATCGGGTACACCGCCCGGTTCACCGACGCGACCTCGGTCAACCCCGGCGACGAGGTCCGGATGGCCGGCGTCCGGATCGGCCAGGTCGAGGACGTGAAGGTGGTCGAACACCGGCTGGCCGACGTCGATTTCTCCGTCGACCGCACGCACCGGCTGACGGCGTCGGCCTCGATCACCATCCGCTACCGCAACCTCGTCGGCCAGCGGTACCTTTCGGTCGACCCGGGCGCGACGGACACCTCGCCGACCCTCGCCGAAGGCGCCCAGATCCCCCTCGAGCGGACCAAGCCGGCGCTCGACCTGACCGCGTTGTTCAACGGCTTCAAGCCGCTCTTCCAGGCGCTGTCGCCCAACGACGTCAACCAGCTGTCGTTCGAGATCATCCAGGTCCTGCAGGGCGAAGGCAGCACGATCGAGAGCCTGCTCCGGCACACCGCCTCCCTGACTTCCACGTTGGCCGACAAGGACGCCGTGATCGGCCAGGTCATCGGCAACCTCAACACCGTCCTCGACACCGTGAACGCCCAGGGCGACCAGTTCGACGCGCTCGTCGACACGACCGCGCAGCTCGTCACCGGCCTCGCCGCGGATGCGAAGCCGATCGGCCAGGCCATCGGCGGGCTCGGCGAGCTGACCACGGCGACCGCCGGGCTGCTGCAGCAAGGACGGCAGCCGCTCAAGGACAGCATCACCGCGCTCGGCGACCTGTCGAAGAACCTGGCCGACAACACCCCGGTGTTCCAGCAGTTCATCGACAACCTGCCGAAGAAGCTCGACCGGATCGGCACGCTCTTCTCCTACGGCTCGTGGGCGAACTTCTACCTCTGCTCGGTGGAGACCGACGCGAAGCCGGCGCCGGGCGGGCCCCCGCCGGGCATCCCCGTGACCGCTGCGAGGTGCCGGTGAAACCGCCCCGGATCAAGCCGTTCCGCTCCCGCAACCCGATCGTCGTGGGCGCGGTGACCGCGCTGGTCATGGCCCTGGTCGGCGGGGCCACGTTCTTCTCCGACGACCTGCCGATCGTCGGCGGCGGCACGACGTACAAGGCCGAGTTCCACGAGGCCGCCGGGCTCAAGCCGAACGACGAGGTCCGCGTGGCCGGCGTGAAGGTCGGCGAGGTCACCGACGTGCGGCTGGCCGGCGACCACGTCGAGGTGCTGTTCCGGGTCAAGGACACCTGGATCGGCAACCGGACGACCGCGGCGATCAAGATCAAGACGCTGCTGGGCCAGAAGAACCTCGTCCTCGACCCGGTCGGCAACGGCGAGCTGAACCCCGACCAGCCGATCCCGCCCGAGCGCACCAGCTCGCCCTACGACGTCACCGAGGTGTTCAACGACCTCGCGAGCACGGTCGGGGCGATCGACACGAACCAGCTCGCGCAGGCGTTCCGCGTGCTGTCCGACACGCTGGGCGCGTCGGCGCCGCAGGACGTGCGGACCGCGTTCGACGGCATCGCCGCCCTGTCGCAAACGCTTGCCTCCCGCGACGACGAGCTGGTGAAGCTGTTCCAGAACACCAACCAGGTGTCCAAGACGCTCGGCGAACGCTCCGACCAGATCCAGGCGCTGATCCGCGACGGCAACACGCTGCTCACCGAGCTGAACGCCCGCAAGGACGCCATCGCGCAGCTGTTCACCGGCATCAAGAACCTCTCCATCCAGCTGCGCGGGCTGGTCGCGGACAACCAGAAGACGCTCGGCCCGGCGCTCGACCAGCTCGACCGCGTCGCGACCGTGCTGCAGCGGAACCAGGGCAAGCTCGAGGACAGCCTGCGCCTGGCCGGCCCGTTCTACCGGCTGCTCGGCAACGCCGTCGGCAACGGCCGCTGGATCGACACCTACATCTGCGGGCTCATCCCCACCGGCACGACGCCGGGCAGCTGCCTGCCACCGAAGAACGGGGGACGCTGATGGCCCACCAGCTCGTCGACCTGGGAGCACAGGCACGCCGGCGAACGCGGATGCGGGCACTCACACTCGGTGTATTGCTCGCGCTGGTGGTCTCGGCGGCGTGGCCGATCGCGACCGCCCCCGCCGAGCGCACGCTCACCGCTTACTTCGCCGCCGCTGTCGGCGTCTACCCGAACTCCGACGTCCGCGTCCTCGGCGTCGCCATCGGCTCGGTGTCCAAAGTGGAGCCGAACGGCACCGACGTCAAGGTGACGATGACGCTCAAGCCCGATGTCCAGCTGCCGGCCGACGCCGGAGCCGTCGTCATCACCCCGAGCCTGGTCGCCGACCGGTACGTGCAGATCACGCCCGTCTACCGCGGCGGCCCGCGGCTGGCCGACGGCGCGTCGATCCCGCGCGAGCGCACCGCGACCCCGGTCGAGGTCGACGACCTGCTGCACAGCCTGAACCAGCTGATGACGGCGCTCGGCCCGCAGGGCGCCAACAAGGACGGCGCGGTCAGCGAAGTGCTGACCAAGTCGGCCGAGTACCTGAACGGCAACGGGCAGACCATCGGCACGGCGATCAAGAACCTCGGCGAGTTCGCCCGCGCCGCGAGCGACTCCAAGGACGACCTCTTCGGCTCCGTCGACAACATCAGCAAGTTCACCGCGATGCTCGCCGCGAACGACGGCCAGGTGAAGCAGGCCATCTCGCAGATCGCGTCGCTCAGCAAGGTCCTGGCCGACCAGCGCGACCAGTTCTCCGGCGCGCTGACCGAGCTGACCCAGGCGCTGACCGTCGTGCAGGGGTTCGTCAAGGACAACCGCGGCAAGGTCCAGTCCGATGTGGACAAGCTCGCCGACGTCACGAAGGTGCTCGTGAACCAGAAGGACTCCCTCGCCGAAGCGCTCAGCGCGGCCCCGAACGCCCTGACCAACCTGCTGGGGGCCTACGACAAGGCCAACGGGACCATCGACGGTCGCGGCAACCTCCTCGAGTTCCCGGAGCCGAAGTGAAACGCCTGGTCAAGCTCGCCGCGGTCGTGACGGTCGCGCTGGTCACCACCGGCTGCGGCCGCGGGGTGAGCGTCTACGACATCCCGCTGCCCGGCGGCGCCGCGCTCGGCGACCACCCGATCCACGTCACCGCGAGCTTCACCAACGTCCTCGACCTCGTGCCGCAGTCCGGGGTCAAGGTCAACGACGTCCCGGTCGGCCAGGTCGTCAAGGTCGAGCTGGCGCCGGACGGGCACAGCGCCGTCGTGGACCTGCTGCTCAACGGCGACGTCGACCTGCCGGGCAACGCCGTCGCTCGGCTGCGGCAGGCCAGCATCCTCGGCGAGAAGTTCGTCGAGCTGGCCCCGCCGGACGACGCGACGCCGTCCGGCCGGCTCCTCGACGGCGCGAACATCCCCCTGGACCGGTCGACGCTGACCCCGGAGATCGAGGAGGTCTTCGGCGCGCTTTCCCTGCTGCTCAACGGCGGTGGCGTCGCGCAGGTCCAGAACATCAGCCACCAGCTCAACGAAGCCCTCGGCGGCCGGGAAACCGCGGCGCGCAGCCTGCTGTCCAGTTTGGACGCCTTCGTGAAGGGGCTGGACGAGCACCGCACCGAGATCACCCGCGCGATCGAGAGCGTCAACAAGCTCGCGCAGACGCTCAACGCGCACACCGGCCAGATCACCACGACGCTCAACGGCCTCACCCCCGGCATCGGCGTCCTCAACCAGCAGCGGGAAGCGCTGGTCGGGATGCTCAAGTCGCTGGACGGCCTGACCTCGGTCGCCGTCGACACGGTGAACAAGAGCAAGGACGACCTCGTCGCCGACCTGAAGGCCCTCGAACCGCTGCTGCGGCGGCTGGCCGACTCCGGGGACAAGCTGCCGAAGGCGATGGAGATGATCTTCACCTTCCCGTTCCCGGACGCCGCGCTCGACACGATCCGCGGCGACTACCTCAACGGGTTCCTCAAGGTGGGCCACTGATGCTGACCCGGTTCGTGCGCGTCCAGGTGACGCTCTTCGTGGTCATCGCGGTCCTCGGCGTCGCCTACGTCGGGGCCACCTACGCCGGGCTCGACAAGGTGTTCTTCGACCGCGGCTACACGGTGAAGGCGCAGTTTCCGACCGGCGGCGGCATCTTCACCAACGCGGAGGTTACCTACCGCGGCGTCCCGATCGGCCGCGTCGGGGAGCTGCGGCTGACGGCGGCCGGGATGGAAGCCGACCTCGAGATCGACTCCGGCACCGCGCCCGTCCCGGCCGACACCGAAGCCGTCGTCGCCGACCGGTCGGCCGTCGGGGAGCAGTACGTCGACCTGCGGCCGCGCACCGACGGCGGGCCGAAGCTGCACGACGGTTCGGTGATCACGCAAGCCGACACGAAGATCCCGCTGCCGGTGGACGTCGTCTTGTCGACAGTGGACTCGTTCGCCAACTCGGTGCCCAAGCCCGCGTTGCGCACGGTCGTCGACGAGCTGTACGACGCGACGACCGACGCGGGGCCGGCGCTCGACCAGCTCGTGGGCCGCGGCATCGAGTTCGTGCAGGCCGCGAGCGCGCACGTCGCGCCGCTGACCCGGTTCGTCACCGACGCGCACACCGTGCTCGACACCCAGGTCCAGCAGGCCGACGCGATCCGCGAGTTCGGCGTCAACGCGAAGCTGCTCGCGTCCACGCTGAAGCAGTCCGACGGCGACCTGCGCACGCTCATCCCGGCGGTCCCCGCCGCGGCGAACGAGGTCGGGGCGCTCATCCGCGACTCCGGACCCCAGCTCGGTGTGCTGCTGGCGAACCTGCTGACCACGGCGGACGTCCTCGACGCCCGCCGGGACGGGCTGCGGCAGCTGCTGATCACCGCGCCGCAGGCGGTCGCCGCGGGCAGCGCGGTGGTCCGGCCGGACGGCGCGCACTTCGGGCTGTCGCTGACCTTCTTCGACCCGCCGCCGTGCACCACCGGGTACACGACGCCGTACCGCGACGGCCTCGACACCTCGACCCGCCCGCTCAACACGGCCGCGCGCTGCGCGCTGCCGAAGGGCGATCCGACGAACGTGCGGGGTTCGCAGAACGCACCGGGAGGACGGCCGTGAGGATTGTCGTGTGGCTGGCCGCGGTCATGGCGACCGTCGCGGCCGGCTGGTCGGGGTTCGGCTGGTGGCAGGCGGCGCACGACGACGGCGTCGCGCGGGCGGTCGTCCGCGAGGACGCGCTCGCGGCGGGCCGGACGGCCGTCGCCGGACTGACCACTTTGGACTACCGGCAGGCGGCGCTGGGGTACCAGCACTGGCTCGACCTCTCCGGCGGTGCGCTGCACGACGAGCTGGCCGCCGACCGCCAGGGCAGTCTCGACCGGATCGCGCAGGCCAAGACGGTCACCACCGGCAAGGTGACCGACGCGGCGGTGACCGAAGTGGACACCGGCGCGGGAACGGCGAAGCTGATCGCGTCGGTCGAGCTGGTGGTGGCGCCCGAAGGCGGCGAGGCCGTGACGAAACGCAACCGGTTCCAGGCCGACCTGACCCGCGGGCCCGACGGCTGGCGGGTCACCGGGCTGGGCCAGGTCCCGACGGGGGAGACGCCGTGAAGACAGCGACGAAGAAACGCACGGTGAAGGTCGCGGGCCGCCACCACGAGCCCGGGGACCAAGACCCTCGTGAGGGTTCGGACGGGTTGGCACCCGCCTTGTCACTCACGACCACTGGGCCACGGCGGCGGGCGAGGGTGGTGCTCGCGGCGGTGGCGGTGCTCATGACCGGGCTGGCGGTGTGGTTCAGCCTCGAAGCGCGGAGCACGAACGCCGTCGTCGCGCACAACACCGCGCTTTCCGACGTGGCGGGTACGGCCGACGCCGGGAAACAGATCAGCGCCGCGCTCGGCACGCTGTTCTCCTACCGCTACGACGATCCGGCCAAGAACGAACAGGCGGCGAAGGACCTGCTCGCCGGCCCCGCCCGCGCGCAGTACGACCAGCTCTTCGGCCAGGTCCGCAAGCTGGCCGCGGACCAGAAGCTCGTGGTGACGTCGACGGCCGTCGCGTCCGGCGTGAAACTGCTCGACGGCGACCGCGCGGCGCTGCTGGTGTTCCTCGACCAGACCGGCACCCGCGGTGACGGGCAGCAGAGCACCGGGGCGGCCCAGCTGAGCGTCACGGCCGAGCGGGTGGCCGGGAAGTGGCGGGTCACCGGGATGTCCGCCGCGTGATTGTCACGTTGACAACAGGCGTTGCCCGCGTCGCAGTGAACGGAATGACAAAGTATTTACGCGCATTCCCGGTTCGTTGACACGGATTCAACGCGGGAAATACGGTGAATCACCGATCCGCCGCGAGAAATGCGCGAGGAATCCATGCTCACGAGTTCGATCGTCGATATCGTCGAAGAACCGAGGGAATTCGCCGCCGACGCGGCGCCCGCGGACCTCGGTGGCGTGCGGTGAACGACCCCGACGAGCTGCGGCGGTGGCTCACCGAGCGGATCGCCGGGCTCGCCGGCCTCGCGCCGGACCTGGTCGACGCCGGGGTTCCGCTGGCCGAGCTGGGGCTGTCCTCACGGGACGCGGCTTCGGTCGCTGCCGAGCTGGGGGAGCTGCTCGGCCGCGAACCCGACCTGGGCTTGCTCGCGCGGTACCCGTCGATCACGGCATTGGCGGCGGCACTCGCCGACGCCCGGCCGCGACCCCGGGCCGTCGAGCCGGTCGCGGTGCTCGGTATCGGCTGCCGGCTGCCCGGAATCGAGTCGCCCGAGGGGTTCTGGGACGCGCTGCGGTCCGGCGTCTTCCCGGCGGGCGCTTCCCTCGCCGGGTTCGACGCGGCGTTCTTCGGCATCGACGTGGCCGAGGCGGCGGCGATGGACCCGCGGGAACGGCTGCTGCTGGAGACGACGTGGGCGGCGTTCGAGCACGCGGGCATCGCACCGGGCACGCTGCGCGGCAGCCGGACGGGCGTGTTCGCCGGGGTCTCGGCGGGGCCGTCGGCGATCGCGAGCGGGGTGTCGGACCGGTTCGGCCTGCGCGGGCCGAGCCTGGTGGTGGACGCGGAGGACACGGCATCGTCGGCGGCCGTCCACCAGGCGGTGCGCGCGCTGGCGGCGGGTGAGGCCGACGTGACGGTCGCGGCGGGGGTGCACGAGCAGGCCGTGGCGGTGGTGGTGCTGAAGCGCCTGGCCGACGCCCGCCGCGACGGCGACCGGGTACTGGCGGTGATCCGCGGCAGTGCGGTGGGTGCCGCCGGGGCGGCGGCGCGGGAGCAGGTCCTGGCGGATGCGCACGCGGTGGCGGGTTCGGACCCGGCCACTGTGGACTACGTCGAGACGCGGGGGACGCGGGCGGAGGTCCGGGCACTGGAGGCGGTGCCGGCCCGCAACCGGGACGAGCGCCGGCCACTGCTGTTCGGCTCGCCGGCGGCGGGGGTCGGTGGCCTTGAGGCCGTGGCGGGGATCTTCGGGTTGGTCAAGGTGGTGCTTGCGCTGTGGCACAACCGGATCCCGCCGACCGGGCCCAGTGCCGGCCCGGAGAGCGATCGCCTGTCCTTGACGGCGGAGGGAACCGACTGGCCGCGCTATGGCGGCACCGCGCGCGCCGGGGTTTCCGCTTTCGGTCGCACCGGGGCTCACCTCGTGCTCGAGGAATGGCCGAAACCGCTCACCCCCGCCGCGCCGGGCTCGCGCTGGAGCGGGCGGCCGCAGATCTTCGCGTTGTCCGCCCATTCCGAATCGGCGCTGCGCCGCCGTGCCGGTGACCTGGCCGGCTGGCTGGCCGGACCCGGCCGCACGATCGCGCCTGGGGACCTTGCCGCAGCACTGGCCCGGCGCCGGGAGCACTTGCGGTTGCGAGCTGCCGTGGTGACGTCGTCCCGGTCGGCTCTCGTTGCGGGATTGCGCGCGCTCGCCGAGGGGCGCACCACCGCCGATGTCGTGCGGGGCACGGCCGAGGGTGAGTTGTGGGGTGCGGTGTTCGAGGGGCGGCTCACCACCGAAGGCGGACCTTCGCGTCCGGTCTCCCAAGGCCAGCGTACCGCCGGGCGCGCACTCCCGCGTCCGGTCTTCGTCTTCTCCGGCCCGGGCTCGCAATGGCCCGCGATGGGGCGGCGCATGCTCGGCGCCGAACCGGAGTTCCGGGCCGCCGTCGCCGCGCTGGAGCCGGTTTTTCTCGCCAAAGCCGGGTTCTCGCTGCGGCGCGCCCTGCGCCGGCCGCTCGGTGACCCTACCGTGGTGGCGCCGCTCGTCTTCGGCATGCAGGTTGCCCTCGCGGACTGGTGGCGGGCGCACGGTGTCGAACCCGCCGCCGTGCTCGGGCACTCGACCGGTGAGGTCGCCGCCGCCGTCGTCGCCGGTGCGCTGGACGTCGATGACGGCCTCGACATCGTCGTCACCTCGGCGCACCTGCTCGCGGAGCTGCCGCCCGGCCCGATGGCCGTCGTCGAACTGCCGGCCGACGAGGTGCGCGAGCCCGGCCTCACCGTTGTCGAATACGCGTCGCCGACGCAGTGCACCGTCGCCGGCAGTGCCGAGGACATCGCCGCCATCGTGTCGCGGGTGGACGGGCTCGGCCGGCTGGCGCGGCGGGTCGACGGCACCGGCCACACCGCCGCCGTCGAGCCGGTTCTCGGCCGGCTTCGCGCCGCCCTCGGTCGGCTGCGGCCCCGGCCGCCCGCGACGAAGTGCTACTCGAGCGCGGTCGACGACGCGGTGCCGGTGTTCGACGTGGACCACTGGGTGGCCACCCTGCGCCGGCCGGTCCGGTTCACCCAGGCGGTCGCCGCCGCCGTCGCCGACGGGCACCGCTGGTTCGTCGAGGTCTCGCCGCACCCGATCGCCCTGCCCGCCGTCGAGCAGACCGCCGCCGGTGTCCGGACGCTGGCCAGCCTGAGCCGCCGCGACGGCGAGGAAAACGCTTTCGCACGCTCCCTCGCCGAACTGCACGCCGCCGGCCACCCGGCGGTGCTCCACCGCCGCTACCCGGAGGCGCCCGTGCTCGACCTGCCCCCGCCGCCGTGGGACCACCGGACGTTCCGCCCGCCCCGGCGCGCGACGAGCCACCCGCTGCTCGGCACCCGCGTCGAAGTGCCCGGCGAGGACCGGCACCTGTGGCAGGCGGCGATCACCCCGGACGCGGCCGAAAACCGGTGGCACGACGTCCCGGTGTTCCCGGCGACCGGGTTCCTGGAACTGTTCCTGGCCGGCGCGCGGGAGCTGTTCGGCACCGGCCGCGTCCGCGTCGACGGCCTCGAGGTCCACCGGGTGCTCGCGGTGACCGCGGAAACGGTGCTCAGCACGGAAATCCGCGTCGACGGCACCGCCGTGGTGCGGGCGAAGGCGGGCGCGCGCTGGGTGCGGCACGCGACCGCGTGGGTTTCGGCCGACACCGATCCGGCACCGGCCGTACTGTCCGAAGTAGACGGATTCGTGAAGCCGTCGCCGCCGGGGTACGCCCTGCACCCGGCCCTGGCCGGCGCCTGTCTGGACGCCCTGAGTCCCGGCGAGGTCACCGGGATCGGCCGGGTCCGGCTGCTCGGCGACCCGGCCCGGGGCGGGCGAGCACGGACCGACGGCAGCGAAGCGGTCCAGCTCGTCGCCGGGGACGGCGAGGTCGTCGCCGACTTCGCCGGCGTCCGCTTCCGGGCTCCCGGTGCCGCGCCGCTGGCCGCCCGCGCGTTCGGCACGACCTGGCCCGAGGTACCGCTGCCGCCGGTCCCGCCGGGAGCACCGGGTTCGTGGCTGCTGCTGACCGACGAGCACCCGGCCGCGCTGGGCCGGGCCGTCGCGCTCGCCCTCGCGCTGGCCGAAGCCGGCGACGAAGCTCTTTCCCTGCCGCAGGACGACCTCGGCGAGCTGCCGGGCTTCCTCGCCGAACGGCCGGTCCGCGGCGTCGTCTTCCTCGCCGGCGCACCGCACGCCTACCGCGATCCCGAGGAGGCCCGCGACCTGCTGCAGACCGTCCGCTCGGTGGCCGCCCGCCTCGGACCGGACGTCCGGTTCCACCTCGTGACGCAGTCGAGCGGCGAGCCGGGGCTGGCGTTCCTGCGCGGGCTCGTGCGGGTGCTCGCCGTCGAGTGCCCGGGATTGCGGGCCACGCTCGTCGACTGGGACACCCGATCCGACGTGGACGCACTGGCGCGCGAACTGCGATCCGACGCATCCGACGACGACGTGCGCTGGCGCCACAACGTCCGGTACGCGGCACGGCTGGTCCGCGTCCCGCTCGTCGACGGTGGCACGACCGGCCCGGGTGCCTACGTGATCACCGGCGGCTTCGGCGCGCTGGGCCGCGTCACCGCGCACTGGCTGGCGGGCAATGGTGCGACGCGTATCGTCCTGTGTGGACGTACCAGCGGCACGGTCGAACTGTCCGAAGTGGACGTGGTCGTCGTCGAAGGGGATATCGCGGCGCCCGGCGTCGCGGAGCGGCTCGTCGAAGCGGCCACCGCGGATGGCCTGCCGTTGCGGGGAATCGTGCACGCGGCGAGCGTCCCCGGCGACGACGTCGCGGCGGTGTGGCGCCCCAAGGTCCTCGGAGCGCAACGCCTGCACGAAGCGACTGCCGACACGCCACCGGACTGGTGGCTCAACTACGCGTCGACGGCGGTGCTGTTCGGCGAGCCCGGCCGGACGGCCCAAGCGACGGCGGACGCGTGGCTGGACGCGTTCGCGGCTTGGCGCCGGTCGCGGGGCCTCCCCGCGACGACGGTGCACTGGGGCGCCGCCTCGGAGGCCGTCGAAGCCCTGCCGGCCGTGCTCGCCTCGGATCGGCCGTCGGTCGGGATCGCGCGCTTGGACGCGAGCCGGGACCTCGTCCGGCGGCCGTACTTCGCGGTGGTACTGGACGGCGTCCCGGTGGTCGCCACCCCGCGCGATCGGCTGGCGGACATCGTCGCCGGGCTCCTCGGCCGCGCGGCACCCTCGGACGTGCCGCTGGTCGAGCTGGGACTGGACTCCCTGACGGCGATGCGCGCGCGGGCCGCGGTCGAGCGGGAGTTCGGCGTGGAGCTGCCGGTGCCCCTGCTGCTGGGTGGGGCGCGCCTCGACGACCTCGCCGGGTACGTGACGGGCACGCCGGTCCCCGTCCGGGGCCAGCGGCCGGGCACACCGCTGGTGCTGTTCGGCGAGCCCGGGGTGTACCGGCCGCTGCTCGACCACCTCGACGAGGTGCCGTCCTACGTCCTTGACGTGTCCGATGTGGACACCGGCGTGCAGAGGCTGCGCGAGGTGCTGCCGTCCGGGCCGTACCGGCTGGGCGGCTGGGCCGCAGGCGGTGTGCTGGCGGTCGAGACCGCGCGGCGCCTGACCGCACGGGGGGAGCGGGTCGACGTCGTGGTGCTCTTCGACGCCGAAGCGCCGGAAACCACCGAACCGTACGCGGGCCGGGTAGTGCTCTACCTGGCCGAGGACGCGGCCGCACCCGGCTGGGCGGCGTGCTGCACGGATCTGCACGTCGAGGCCGTGCCGGGGAACCACCGGTCGCTGCTCGACGCGCCGCACGTGGCGCGCCACCTCGCCGCCGAGCTCGCCGGGCGCACCAGCCCGGGCATCACGCCGGTTTAGGTCAGCGTCGCGCGCAGCGCGAGGATCATCTCGAAGCGGTCGTCCGGATCCCGCAGGTGGTCGGCGAACAACGCCTCCAGCTCCTGGGCGCGGGCGCGGACCGTCTGCGGGTGGATCGCCAGCCGGTCGGCCACCTCACGGACGTTGCCGCACGTCTCCAGCCACGCCAGCAGCGTTCCCGCCAGCCGGTTGTACTGCTTCGGGTTCAACGCCGTCAGCGGCGCCAGCCGGCGCCGGGACACTTCCGTCGCCAGGAACGGTTCCTTGCGCAGCCACAGCGTCGCCAGGTGGTCTTCGCACCAGGTCAGGGGCTCGTCCGGGAGGACGTCGGGGACCAGCCGCAACGCCTCCTGCGCCGTCGCCAGCGAGCGGGCCGCCTGCCGCGGGGGCACCGGCGGGCCGACCGCCGCCCGGTGCCCCGCCAGCGCGGCCGTCAACGCGGCGCGGTCCGAAGGCGCCGGCAGCACCAGCCGTGGCGTCCCGTCTTCGAAGTCCTCCAGCGCGCCGAGCCCGGTGACGTCCACGGGCCCGGCCAAGGCCACCGCGACCAGCCGGTGCGGCAACGGCCAGTCCGCCGCCGTCGCCGCTTCCTGGACCGTCCGCGACGGCGACGGCGGGTCCGCCAGCAGCAGGTCGAGCAGCCGTCGCCGACGCCGTTCCAGCGCGCCCGCGGCCCGGGCCTGCGCGGCCGCGTGCCCTTCGATCGACAACGCCGACAGCTCGTCGATGTAGGCGAAGATCGCCTCGGCCAGCAGGCACAGCGTCGCCGACGGCACGCCCGCCCGCGTCCCCACCTCGGCCATCCGCCGCCAGGTGACGCGCGCGCCGACCCGGTAGGCCGCCTGCAGGACGTCGAGGTTGCGGCCCTGCGCGAGCTCGTGCACGCCGAGCCCGACGAACACCTTCCGCCGCGAGTCCGGGATCGGCCCCGACGCGGCGATCCGGTCGATGAACTGCAGGATCGCCGCCTGCACGCCCGCCCGCAGCGCCTTGCCGAAGGCGCCGTCGAGCGGCCGCGCGTAGTCCGGGATGGTCCGCTGGATCTCGCGCAGCACTTCGTCGGCGACGTCGAGCATGCGCGGCCGGAACACCGCGGCCAGCTCGCGGGGGAGCATGGCCCACAGCTGTCCCGGCCTGCCGTCGCCGCTCAGCATCGGCCCGAACGTCGTTTCGCCGGACGGTCCCGTCACGGAAACCCCACCTCGTCTTTGAAGGGAGTCAGGAGCCGAGCAGGGCCTCCGCCCGCAGCGCGATCTCCATGTCGAGCCGGTCGTCGGCGTTGTTGAGCCGGTCGCCGAACAGGTCGATGAGCTGGTGCATGCGGTAGCGCACGGTCTGCGGGTGCACCTTGAGCTTCTTCGCGATTTCCGGCGCGCTGCCGCGGGACTGCAGCCAGATCAGCAGCGTCTCGCCGAGGCGTGCCCGCTGCTTCGGGGTGAGGTCGTTGAACGGCTCCAGGCTCCGCGAACACAGCTCGCGGACCAAGAACTCGTCGGAGAGCAGCCACAGCGTGGACAGGTGGTCGGTGCAGCGGGTGACCGGCGCGTCCGGCAGCACCCCGCGTTGCACGAGCTTCAATGTCCGGCGCGCCCACAGCAGCGACCGCGGCGCGTCGGTGAGCCGGACGGTCGGGCCGATCACCGCGCGCCAGCCCGGCAACCGCTCGCCGAGGTTCTTCAGGTGCTTTTCCGCGTCGCCGGTGACCAGGCACGGCTCGCCGCCCTCGAGGTCGACGAGGACGTCGGGGTGCAGGTCCGGCGCGGCGAGGCTGTGCTGGTCGGCGCGCGGTTCGAGGGCGACGACCGTGACTTCGGCCGGCAGCGCCCACTGCGCGGTCGCGGCCTGCGCGCTGATGGTCTGCGGCGCCGACGGCGGGTCGGCGAGCAGCAGTTCCAGCAGGCGTCTCCGGCGCCGCGCCCGGGTGCCGGCCGCGCGGGTCTGCGCCGCCGTGTAGCCCTCGATCGAGAGCGCGGAGATCTCGTCGACGTAGGCGAAGATCGCCTCGGCCGACGTGCAGAGCGTGTCCGCGGCGACGCCGGCGGCCTGCCCGAACTCCGAGATGTGCCGCCACGCGACGCGACCGCCGACGCGGTAGGCCGTTTGGAGGCAGTCGAGGCTGCGGCCCTCGTTGAACTCGATCTTGCCGAGGTTGCGGAACACGGTCGTCCACGTCTCGAGCGGCACGGCACCGGGGGTGCCGACACTGTCGAGGCACTGGATGATCGCCTGCCGGACACCCTGCGTGATGATGTGCCCGAACGCGCCTTCGAGGGGCTGGCGGTACTCGGGCACCGCCCGCTGGACCTCCTGCAGGATGGCGCGGGCCAGCGGGTCGACCCGCGGCTTGAAGCGGATCGCCAGCTCACGGGGCAGCGACGCCCACAGCCCGATGGCGCCGGAAGCGCGCACGGGCCGGGGTTCCGCCGGGCTGCGGGGAGCGGGCGGGTAGGCGGTCCGGGGCCGGTCGGCCGACACGGACTGGTGCCGGTAGGCCGGTCCGGAAGGGCGTTCTCCGGGGTTGGGCCGTCCCGCCCGCAGGGCGGGGGCGGCGAACCCGGTGTCCACGTCGGTCATGTGTTTTATCCTTGCTGGCAACAAAACTGGCCTCTTCGTCGTCGAAGCCGGTCCGGATTTTGTGGCTCAGGCAACATAATTTCGCGCGAACCGCAGTGTCAACGGGTTCTCCGCTGACTTTGCGGTAACCCGTCCGGACTACACCCGAACGGGTGGAACGGCGTGATGAGAGGTGACACTTCCGCTTCCGGCGGATGGTGCGCGGATGACAACTTTTCCGCGGGGTGTTTCCGGGGGCTCACCACCCGGCCGTCAGCCGCGCGACGACGTCGTCGCGCGTGAGCCGCGCGGGTTCGGTCGTCGTGACGAACTCCCGCAGGAGCAGGCAGAAGCCGGCCGGATCGGCCACGTGCGGAAAGTGTTTCATGTTTTCGTGCACGGTCAAGCGGCTGTTCGGCAGCAGCTCGGCCGCCCGGCGGCCGTGGGCGGCGGGGATGAGCGGGTCGCGGCCGCCCCAGACCAGCAGCACCGGCACGGCTTCCGCCAGGTAGAGCTTCTCCAGTGCGCTCGCGCGCTGGCCGCGCAGGTCGATCAGGCCGCGCGCGATGGCGAAGAACGCCCGCCGCCGCGCGGGGTCGGCGAGCGAGCCGAAATGCCTTGCCAGCTCACGTGTTTCAGTTTTCAACGATCCACCGAGCCGGCGCCCGAGCCGGGCCGCGGCGCGCGCGATCGCCAGCGTCACCCGGTTCACCGCGCAGGCCACGACGGCCCGCGCGCCCGGCAACGCCGTGGCGCGCAGCACCGGGCTCACCTCCGGGCCGAGCCCCGCGCTGGCGACCAGGGCGAGCCGGTCGCACATTTCCGGGAACTGGTAGGCGAACTGCAGCGCGACGCCGCCGCCGAGCGAGTGGCCGACGACGGTGGCGTGCCGCACGCCGGACACCGCCAGCACGTCCCGCACGGTGCTCGCCAGCGCGCCGAGGCCGTAGTCCGCGCGCGGTGCCTCGGATTCGCCGTGGCCGGGCAGATCGGGCGCCAGCACGCGCTTGCCGAGCGCGGCGCACCGCGCCAGCAGTGGGGCCCAGGTCTCGGCGCTGCCCGCGATCCCGTGCAGCAGCACGACCGCTTCGTCGTGCGCACCCGTCGCGGGCAGGTGCTCGTGCAGCCGGATCCGGCGGCCGTGGAGGGTCAGCGTGTGCGTCTCGAGTGTCATCGGCGGCCCTTTCTCGCGGACCCGAAAATAGGGCATCCGACTACTCGCGACTGATGTGTCGCACGCCACTTCGCGGGAATGCGGGTGCGGGTGACAAGAACCGCAGGCGAAAGGCGATCGCGGGTGCGGGTTTCGCCGGTTCACCCGGTAATGCGTATCGACATTCCGCCGGTATCCGCGTATTCCTCGAAGGCATGGTCGCAATGACGCACCGGACGCGCTGATGTCCTGCCGCGCGAGTTTCCACCCCTATTCGCGGGAGCCCCGCCCGCCGCGGCCGGTGCGGCGCCCGTGGCGGCGCGTGCTGCCCCAGCCGGTGCGCGCCCTCGACCGCGCCCTCAGCGCTCCCGCTCACCGTCCGGCCGGTGCGCGCGCATGAGCCGCTGAGCCCGCAGGGCCAGCTGCATGCCGAGGCGGTCGTCGGCGTCCTTCAGCCGGTCGCCGAACAGCTCCTCCAGCTGCCGCAGCCGGTTGCGCACGGTCTGCGGGTGGACGCCGAGGCGCTGCGCGATCTCCGGCGCCCCGCCGCGCGTCTCCAGCCAGGCCAGCAGGGTCTCGCCGAGCCGGTCACGCTGCTTTTCGCTGAGCGAGGCGAACGGGTCGAGGCTCTGCCGGGCCAGCTCGGCGGCCAGGAAGTCCTCCGCGAGCAGCCAGAGCGTGGCCAGGTGGTCGCGGCACCAGATGATCGGGCCGGGCACGTCGGGCCCGGACAGCAGCAGCGCCCGCCGGGCGGTGCGCAGCGCGGCCGGCGCGTCGGCGAGCGGCACGGTCGGCGACACCGCGGCCCGCCAGCCGTCCAGCTTGGCTTCCAGCGGCGCGAGGTCCGCGTCCGGGTCGCGGGTCAGCAGGTGCGGCTCGGGGCCGTCGAGATCGGCCAGGACACCGTCGCCGAGAAGGTCGGCGGGGAAGCCGGCGGCGTCGGGGCCGCGTTCGAGGGCGACCATCGCGGCAGTCTCGGGCAGTGGCCAGCCGGCGCCGCCGGCCAGCTCGGCGATGCTGCTCGCGGCACCTTCCGGGGCCTGCACGATCAGCTCGAGCAGCCGGCGCCGCCGGACCGGGACGGCGCCTTCGGCGTCCGCCTGCGCCTGCTGGTAGCCCTCGATCGCGGTGGCGCAGAGCTCGTCGACGTAGGCGAAGATGGCTTCCGCGGCGACCGAGATCACGGCCGGGTCGACCCCGGCGGCGACGACGCCGGGGTGCATCGCCCGCCAGGCCACCCTGGCCCCGATCGTGGCGCTGTCCTGCAGGGCGTCGAGGCTGCGGCCCTCGGTGAACTCGATGCGGCCGCGGCCGCGGTAGAAGTCGATCCAGTGGTCGTGGGCCAGCTCCGGTTCGCCCATCGAGTCGACGCAGTGCTGCACGGCGAACTCGACGCTCTTGACCAGGACCTTCCCGAACACGCCCTTGAGCGGCCTGCCGTAGGCCGGGACCGTGCGCTGCACCTCCTGGATCATCGCGGCCGCGGCGCGCCCGACGTGCGGGCGCAGGCCCGCGCCGAGCGCGCGCGGCAGCGAGGCCAGCAAGCGGAAGCTGCGGTACTCGACCACCGATCCCCCTTCGAGTCGGTCCGGGCGGAGCAGAGCGTATCCGACGGTTGTGTCACTGAAAAATCAACGAGGTGTTCCCGGAAAGGGTGACGCGATGACGTCCTTTTGACACGGACGGGTGGGCGTCCTACGCTCCGTGTCAGATGGTGGGGGCTATTTCCGAGTGTCGATTAATCCGGTGGAGGACCGAATTCCCCATGCGCGGTTCTCCTGCTTCCGACGGCTCGGTGTGGGCCCGGCTGCCCCACGAGCTCGGCGACGCCGTGCGCCCGCGGATCCCGGAGATCGCGCGGGCCTGCATCGACGGCATCGCCGCCGAGATTCCGGAATATTCCGCGAGTTTCGGCCGCGGACCCACGCGCGTCGCGGCGATCGAGCAGGCGCGGCGCGGGATCGAGCGGGACATCGACCGCGTCGGCACGCCCGCGATGTGGCAGGCCGACCGGCTGGCCGAGTTCCGCGGGCACGGGCGTGCGGCGTTCCACAATGGCCTGAGCCGCGAGGCGGTGCAAGCGGCCGTGCGCGTGTCGAGCCGGGTGACGTGGCGCTGGATCGCCGACATCGCGCGGGAAGCCGGCCTGTCCGGCGACGTCCTGTACGGCGCGGCGGAAGGCATGTTCGCCGACGTCGAGACGTCGATGGCGGCGGTCGCCGAGGGTTACCGCGCGGCCGAAGCGGCGATGTCCGGCACGGGCGAGCGTCACCGCCGGTTGCTGCACGCGCTGCTCGCCGGCCGCACACCGGCCGAAGTGGACGGTCTGCTCGCGGCGTCGGGCCTGCCGGTGCCGTCCTGCGTGGCGGCGGTGGCGTTCCGCGCGTTGCCGGGCGCACCGGAGTTCCCGCCGGGGTTGCTGCCGGAACACGTCCCGGCCGACCCGTCGGGCGACCCGCCGGCCGCGCTGACCCCGGCCCCGGACACGGATCTGGCGGAGCTGGCCCGCTTGCCCGCCGGCTGGACGGCGGCGGTCGGGCCGCTGGTGCCCCCGTCGGCGGCGCCCGAGTCGTTCCGGGTGGCGCGCCGGGCACTGGACTTGTCGGCCCGCGGCTTGCTGGACGCCCCGGGGCCGGTGGTGTGGTGCCGCGACCACCTGACGACGTTGCTGCTGCTGGCGGACGAGTTCCTGGTGGCCCAGCTGGCGTCGACGACGCTGGCGCCGTTGGCGGGGCTGCCGGAGCGGCGGCGCGAGCAGCTGGCGGAGACGTTGCTGGCGTTGGTCCGGACCCGCGGGAGCGCGCCGGAGCTGGGGAGGATGCTGGAGCTGCACCCGCAGACGGTCCGGGCGCGGTTGAAGAAGCTGGGCGAGCTGTTCGGGGCTCGGCTCGACGATCCCGGCGAGCGGCTGCGGCTGGAGCTGGCGCTGCTGGCGGAACGGGCGTTGCCGGCCGGGGAGTGAGCGGCGCGGCGGCGAGACCGCGCCCTCGTGCACGCCGTCCTACGGCACTTCGACGACCGTCCCGTCACGCCGACCGCCTCGCGGGCCGGGTAGCCGCTCTACGACCAGCTCGGGTTCACCACCCTGGGTGACTCTCAATGGTGGCGTTGACGTCGGGAACACCCACCGGCGGTAACCGAACCAGCGGAACGCCGTCCCGGACAACGTCCCCAGCACCATCCCCGCCACGAAGTCCGCGACCTCCTGCGCCACGAAGCCCACGTGCGGGACCGACAGGTGCAGCACGTACCGCGACACCAGCGGCGGCACCAGGTTCACCGCCACCGCACCCGCGTTGACCACGAAGAACAGCGCCGCCTCGCGCACGCGGCGGTGGCCGCCGCGGCCGGCGAACGACCAGCGGCGGGACAGCAGGTACGCGAACGCCGTCGAGGCCACCGTCGCGCAGAAAAGCGCCGTCACCGGTTTCTCGCGGAACACGGTGAGCTTCAGGCTGTAGTCGCCCAGTAGGGTGACCCCGTACGCGGCCAGGCCGACGACGGCGAAGCGGAACAGCTCTCGCGGCATGGTTCCTCCAGGGAGACGCCGACAGGGTGGAGGTCTTTCGATGGCACGCACGGGCGGTGAGGGCGACATCCCCTCGGTCGCCGAGCTGGTGAACCTCTCGCAGACGAAACCGCTGATGATCCGCGGTGACCTCGACGCGATGCTCACCAGGGAAGAACCGGCGCCCGAACCCCAGCCCGATCCGCTGGCCATCCTCGACGCCGAGCTCGCGGCGCCGGAACCCGAGGACGAACGCCCGCTCGAAGCGCCGCCCGCCGAGTCCCGCCGCACCAAGCCGTACGTCCTCGCCGCGGGCGCCGCCGTCGCGCTCGGGCTGGCCGCCGTCGTGCTGTTCCAGCCGCAGCAGGTCGGCGGGACGGCCACGCCGCCGCCGGGCGCGACCGCCCCCGCCGCGCCGCCGGCCTCGAGCGACGCGGTGGAGACGATGAGCGCCACGGCCGAGCCGCCCCCGCTCACCGCGGAGGTGCACGACTCGCCGGTCCGGACCACGAACCCGCCGGCCGCCGCCGGGCGCAAACCCGCGCGCCCCTCGACGACGGCACCACCCGTCGAAGACCAGTGGCAGCAGTACGTCAGCTCGGTGATCAGCTCGTGGCAGCAGCACCCGCACGGCAGGCAGAACCGCTGATCAGCAGTTCGTCGTCGCCGGTTTCCCGGCGATCCGGTCCTCGACGAACGCCAGCACGTCGGCGTTGCCGGTGTAGACCAGCGTGATGTGGTCGGTGTCGTAGGTCTTCCACGTCACCGCCACCCCGGCCGCGCAGTACGCCTTGTGCAGCGCGTCGGCCTGGGCGAACTGAACCAGCTGGTCGCCGGTGGCGTGGTACTCGAACACCGGGACGCGCGGCGGGGTGCCGCCGAGCTTGTTCTCGTTCAGCCGCGCCACCCACGCGGGCTTGATGTAGCCCGGGCCGGTCGTGTAGTCCGCGATCTTCTGGTTCGCGTACGTCGTGAGCAGCTCGAACGTGCACGCGCTCTGCTTCATCTCGGCCAGCTTCGCGCGGCCGTTGTCGCTGAGGAACGAGTCCAGCTGCAGCTCCGGGTAGGCCTGGTCGAGACCGAGCAGGGCGTAGGCGAACACGCCGAACCCGAACTTGCCGTCGAGCTGCAGCGTCACCTGGACCAGGTCGGCGGGCACCCCGCCGGCCGCGATCCCGACGAGGTTCAGCTCCGGCGCGTACGTCGGCTGCAGCTCCCCGGCCCACGCCGCGGCGCCGCCGCCCTGGGAGTAGCCGCGGAAGACGACCTTGGCCGTCGAAGACAGCCCGGCCGCGGGGAGCCGCTGCGCCGCGCGGACGCCGTCGATCACCGCCGGGCCCTCCGAGCGGCCCACGACGTAGGTCGTCTTCGGCGTGCTCTGGTAGCCCTCGTAGTCCGGGACCGTGACGGCGTACCCCGCGTCGAGGAGGTCGTCGAGGCCGGGCTGCTCGTAGAACGCGCCGATGTCGATCATCTTCGACGGCGTGCAGCCGAACGCCGGCCCGTGCGTGCCGGGGTCGAACGAGACGATCGGCGCCGTCGCGCGGTCGGCGGTCTTCGGCACCAGCACGGTCCCGGTGACGGCGTCGGGCTGCCCGAGCGCGTTCGTCGACAGGTACATCACCTGCCACGCGTCGACGGAAGCCTTGCGCGGACCCGCGTTCGACGGCCGCCAGCGGATGACGTCACCCGGCTTGCCCGCGGGCAGCGGCGACGGCGGCGTGTAGAACGCGTCGCCGGCGGGGCCGGGGTCCGGGGCCGCGGACACCGCCGACGCCGCGGGCGCGACCCCGGCGGCGAGCACCAGCGCCACGACGGCGGCGAGCACGCGGCGGGCGGTCACGAGCCCGTCCCGTAGACGCGCTTGCAGGTCGCGGACTCGCTGAAGGCCAGGTTCAGCTCGGGGTTCGCCTTGAGGTCCTTGATCGGCCCCTCCGGATCGGCGAGCTGGCCCATCGTCGCGTCGGCGTCGGAGATGACCTTGCGCAGGCTCGGCTGGTCGGTCACCTTCGCCTGCTCCATCTTGGACTTCGTCTGCGCGAGCTTGGTCTTCGTCTCGGTGAGGTTGCCGGTCGCCTTGTCCACAGCGGACTGTCCATCCGGGACGGGCGGGACGCCGGCGGTGCGCAGGCCGCCCGCCATGTCGTCGAGGGCCGAACCGAGTCGGCCGAGGAAGTCGACCATCGCGTCCCGGGTCTTCACCGGGTCGGCGTCGTCGACGGCCGGCGGCTGCGACAGCTTCGCCGAGCCCGCGGCCACGCCGGTGCACACCTTGTCGACCCAGGCCAGCGCCGCGGGATCGGCGTGCCTGCCGGGGTCGGCGGGGGCGTCCGAGCCGCACGCGGAGCACGACAGAAGCGCGGCCGCCGCCATTGCGAGCACCGCGCTGTGCATTCTTTTCATGGGTTTCGAAGCTACGCGGCGCGGTTGCGGGCGAGCAAGGCGAGAATGGCCGATTGGCATGTGCGTCAACATTTCGCCCGCGGTGTTTGTCACGCTCGTCAGCGCTTCGGTGGTGGCCCTGTGCTGGGGAAACCTTCCTCGGCCTGCTAGGAACCCGAGCCGGGTGGCGTGCCGGGGTGACAATTTGCGGTGCCCGGGTTGCCTTTTCACCGAAAGGCCTTGATCGGCGCCATCGGCGGTCGTTAGCTTACGGTCAGGTCGCGATTCTCGAATAGCGCGGGCCGTTTCGTATCACTGTTGATACACGGAAGGACCATCGTGAGTCACCCAAGAGGCAAGAAGAAGACGGTCGCGGCCGCCGCGGCCGTGGGCGCGGTGGGGCTCGTCGCCACCGCGCTGGTCGTCGGGGCGCAGGCCAGCGCCGCCGACCCGATCTCGCTGACGCTGAACTACCACTGCACGTTCCCGCTGGTGGGGTCCCAGTCGCTGAAGGTGGTGATCAACACCGACCTGCCGACCACGGTGAACACCGGGCAGCCGACCGGCGCGTTCGACATCAAGGCCGTGTCCACGATCAACGCGGACACCGTCTCCGGTCTGAGCCTGATCGGCGCCACGACGCTGGAGGGCACCGCCACCGCCGCCGCGACCGTCGCGGCGCCGAGCCTCAACCTGCCGGTCAGCGTCCCGATCACGCTGGACAAGACGAACATCCCGGCGTCCGGTGAGATGAACATCAACGCGGCGGGCAAGACGCCGTCGCTGACGTTCACCCAGGCCGGCCAGGCGAAGATCACCGTCGGCGACCTGAACCTCAAGGTCACCCCGCGCAAGGCCGACGGCTCGGTCACCGGCATCACGCCGGACGGCACGATCGACGCGCCCTGCACGCAGGACAGCGGCCAAAACAACACCCTGGCCACCATCACCATCAACGGTGGCGGCACGACGACGCCGCCGCCCACCACGACCACCCCGCCGGTCACGACGCCGCCGACGACCACGCCGCCGGTGACGACCCCGCCGACCACGACCCCGCCCGGTGGCGGGATCAAGTACTCCTTCGGCATCACCGGCCAGACGGCGCTGAAGTCCCTCGGCAGCACCGCGCCGATCACGGGCTCGTTCGACGCCGACGTCAACCTGTCGGCCAAGACGTTCACCGGCAACCTGCAGCTGAACCCGACGCACACCGACTTCAAGCTGTTCGGCTTCCTCCAGGGCAGCTCGGACGTCAAGGTCGTGCAGAACGGCCCGCAGACCGGTGAGCTGGTGGGCACCGGCTTCAAGGCGCACATCAAGTTCGACACGTTCCTCACCACGGTCAACCTGTTCGGCATCCCGATCAGCACCGACCCGAAGTGCGGCACGACGACCCCGTCGACCAGCGAGATGACCACCGGCGCCGACTTCGACCTGCTCAAGGGCGGCAAGCTGTCGGGCACCTACTCGCTGTCCGCGCTGCAGAACTGCGGCTCGTTCAACGACATCATCAGCGCGTTCGCCAAGAGTGACGGCAACACGCTGGACCTCGTGCTCACCAAGAAGTGACCCGATCTGCCGGCCCCCGTCGCGCCGCGGCGGGGGCCGGTGCCACGTCCTGCGAAAGGGAAGTGCCGTGCGGACCGTCCGGTCGTTGCTCGCCGCCTGCGTGCTCGTTTTCGCCGTCGCCGCGCCGGCTTCGGCGTCGACCCCGGTCGACAAGCAGCTGAGTTTCACCTGCCCGTTCCCGTTGATCGGGCTGCAGAAACTGGCCGTCGAGGTCAAGGCGTCGTTCGAGGTGCCGTCCGCGCCGGGCGGCACGTTCACGACGGCGGACCTCGCGGTGGCGGTGACCGTGCCGGACAAGTCCACCCGCGGCCTGGCGCTGGTCGGCGCGGCGAGCATCGAAGGGACGGCGTCCGCAGGGGTGACGCTGGCCAACGGTCCGCTGACGCTGCCGCTCGCCCTGCCGCTGACCGTGGCGAAGACGGCGGTGCCGGCGTCGGGCCCGTTCACCACGAACGCGTCCGGCTCGGTCCCGCCGGTCCAGCTGCCGAACGCGGGCAGGACGACGCTGACGATCGGCGGGTTCAGCGCGCGGCTCACGCCGAAGAAGGCCGACGGCTCGTTCACCGGGCTCGGGTCGTTCACCTCGGACTGCACGCTGGACCCGGGACAGGACCCGGTGCTGCTTTCGTTCGACCTCGGCACGGCTTCCCGCGACTACGCCGTGACCGGCTCGACGACCCTCAAGGCACTGGGGACGACGGCGCCGGTCACCGGATCCTTCACGGGGTTCACCCCGGCGTTCGACCGGACGCGGGCGGAGTTCAAGGTGTTCGGGTTCGTACCCGGGACAGCCGACCTGCAGTTCGGTCCGGACGGCCCGCAGACCGGCGAAATCACCGGTGACGGTTTCGTCGCGCACGCGAAGCTGGCGCTGGCCCTGCCCCAGGTGACGTTGTTCGGGCTGCCGGTCGCGGACGCGGGTTGCCGGGCGAGCGCGCCGATCCCGGTCGACCTGCGGTCCGGAAGCGGCTTCGCGCCGGCCACGGGTGGTCCGGTGACCGGCACCTACGCGATCCCGGCGCTGACCGGGTGCGGCACGTTCACGGCGTACCTCAGCTCGCTGGTCCAGGGCGAGGGCAACGCGTTCGCGCTGACGCTGACCCCGCGCTGAAGCAATCTCCCCGCGTTGTCGATTTCGCCGTTCCCCGCGTGACGGAGTAGGAAAGGACCGACGACCGGGAGGAACGGACATGGCGCAGTACGCGGTGCTCATCTACGAGCGGGTGCCCGCCGAGGACCTGCCCAAGGAGATCATGGAGCGGCACATCGGCCTGCCGGAACTGATCGCCGCGAAGGGCGGCAAGGTGACCGCCGGCCTGGCCCTGCAGCCCAACGAGACCGCCACGGCCATCCGCGGCGACCTCGTCACCGACGGGCCGTTCGTGGAGACGAAGGAAGTGCTCGCCGGCGTCTACCTGCTGGAGGCCCGCGACCTCGACCACGCACTGGCCTGCGCGAAGCTGACGCCGATCGTCGAGGGCGGCGTCGAGGTGCGGCCGCTCGTCGACTTCCAGGTCGTGGCGGACTGACCTCGGTCGCGGACGCCGTCGCCGAAGCGCACCGTCGTGAGTGGGCCTACGTGCTCGCCGCGACGGTGCGGGTCACCCGCGACCTCGACGAGGCCGAAGAGGCCGTCCAGGACGCCTACCTCCAAGCGCTGAAACGCTGGGCCGGCGACGGCGTCCCGGACCGGCCCGGCGCCTGGCTGACCACGGTCGCGCGCCGG
The DNA here is from genome assembly GCF_040675005.1 of Amycolatopsis sp. NPDC049691. Taxonomy (NCBI): domain Bacteria; kingdom Bacillati; phylum Actinomycetota; class Actinomycetes; order Pseudonocardiales; family Pseudonocardiaceae; genus Amycolatopsis; species Amycolatopsis sp. NPDC049691. The sequence goes on along the minus strand of NZ_JBFANX010000029.1, from coordinate 11,021 downwards.
ACCGCCCTCAACGGCGTCCGGCACCGGGAAGTGCTGCGGCGCAAGCTGCCGCTGCTCGTCGAACCCGACGTCGCCGAGCCGCCGGAGCCCGCCGGGCCGATCCCCGACGACCGGCTCCGGCTCGTCTTCACCTGCTGCCACCCCGCGCTCGCGCAGGAAGCCCAGATCGCGTTGACGCTGCGGCTCGTCTGCGGCGTCGCGACGGCCGACATCGCGCACGCCTTCCTGGTGCCCGAGCCGACGATGGCCGCCCGGCTCACCCGCGCCAAGAAGAAGATCGCCGCGGCGCGGATCCCGTACGCGGTGCCCGCCGCCGAGGACCTGCCCGCGCGCGTGTCCGTCGTGCTGACCGTGCTGCACCTGCTCTACGCGGCGGGTCACACCGCGCCGTCCGGGGACGACCTGGTCCGCGACGAGCTGACCGGCCGCGCGCTGGACCTGGCGCGGATGCTGCGCGCCCTGCTGCCCGCCGACACCGAGGTCGCCGGGCTGCTCGCGCTCCTGCTCGTCCAGCAGGCCCGCCGGGCCACCCGGACCGACGCCGCCGGGCGCCTGCTGCGGCTGGAAGACCAGGACCGGACGCGCTGGGACCCGGCGATGATCGCCGAGGCCGACCGGCTCGTCGTCGAGGCGCTGCGCAACGGCCCGCCGGGGCGGTTCGGCGTCCAGGCCGCGATCGCCGCCCTGCACGCCCAGGCCCCCAGCTACGGCGAAACCGACTGGCCGCAGATCCTGACCCTCTACGACGTGCTGCTGCGCCTGTGGCCCTCGCCCGTGGTGGCGCTCAACCGCGCGGTCGCCGTCGCCATGGTGAGCGGACCCGAAGCCGCCCTCGCCGAGATCGCCCGGCTGGAGGCCGACGGCAGGCTCGCCGGCTACCGGTACCTGCCCGCCACCAAGGCCGAGCTGTTGCACCGCCTCGGCCGCGACGCCGAAGCGGCCGACGCCTACCGCGCCGCGCTCGCGTTGAGCGAAAACGCCGTCGAGCAGGAGTTCCTGGCCGCGCGGCTCAGCGGCGCCTGACGAAGAACGGCGAGGCGTCGGCGCGGAACATCCGGACGAAGCCGGTGATCGACAGGACCACCACGGCCAGGAAGAACACCACCTGCAGGATGTCGCCGGTGTTCTGCTCCTCCGTGGTCAGCGCCGAGAGCAGCTGCACCAGCACGTTGAGGGTGCCCAGCGCACCGAGCACCGCCAGCAGGATGCGCGTCCAGTTGACGCCGCGGTACACGCCGTACACCAGCAGTGCCCACAGCCCGCCGAGGACGAGGAACGCGACCACCGCGACCGGGGTGGGGAGCAGGCTGTTCGTGGACTGGGTGAGCACGGTGCCGTCGGGCAGCCGGACCGACCGCGACGACGTGAACCGGACGGTGCCGGCGACGTGCCCGCCGAGCAGCTGGCTGAGCAGCGAGCCGAGGAACCAGCACGCGACCGCGCCCCACCAGGCGAAGGCGGCGAGCCGGACCGTCGCCGGCCGCTCGGGCCGGACGGGCTGGGCGTACGGCGGTGCGGCCGGGAACTGGCCGTAGGGCTGGGGCTGTGGTGGTGGGACCGGCGAAAACCCTTCGCCGCCCCCCTGCGTCTCCGACATGCGCGGAGCATAGGCCGGGATCGTCCGGTTCCGGCACGGTCACGACCCGAACCGTTACCGGCCCGGTGTCACACCGGAGTGCTATAAAACGCTACCTCCGTGGGACCGGTTTCGCGGCCGTAGGCGGCCGCGGCCGGGGCCGCTAGGGTGATCGTCTGGATGTGCTGGGCTCGCGAGCAGCCGAACGGGAGAAGCCGGTGACCGCCGCGCACGACTCATCGTGGGACTCCGGCACCCGCTTGCGCGTGCTGCTGATCGAGGACGACGACGGCGACGCGCTGCTCGTCGAAGAGATGCTGGCGGACACGTCCGTGCCGTTCTCGCTCGAACGCGTCGAAACGCTCGCCGCGGCGCTGGCCGGCCCGCTCACCGCCGACTGCGTCGTGCTCGACCTGCAGCTGCCCGACGCCATGGGCTTGAGCGGGCTGACGAAGATCGCCCAGCACGCGCCCGGCGTCGCGGTCGTCGTCCTGACCGGGCAGCACGACCAGGCCACCGGCGTCGCCGCGGTCGCCGCCGGCGCCCAGGACTACCTCGTCAAGGACCAGGTGGACGGGCCGCTGCTGGTGAAGGCCCTGCGCTTCGCCCGCGAACGCAAGCGCGCCGAGCAGGTCGAGCAGCAGTTCCTGCAGCAGCAGCTGCTGGCGCGGGAGAACGCGCGGCTGGAACGCGGCCTGCTGCCCGTCCCGCTGCTGCGCGACCCGCACCTCGAACTGGCCTCCCGCTACCGCCCGGGCCGCAACGGTTCCCTGCTGGGCGGCGACTTCTACGACGCGATCGAGCTCGCCGACGGGACCGTGCACATGATGATCGGCGACGTCTGCGGCCACGGCCCGGACGAGGCCGCGCTCGGCGTCGCGCTGCGGATCGCGTGGCGCTCGCTCGTGATGGCGGGCCTGCCGATGCCCGACGTGCTGAGCATGGTCGAGCGGGTGCTGGTGCACGAGCGGATCGAGCCGCTGTTCGCCACCGTCTGCATGGTCGTCGTCGCGCCGGACCGAAGATCCTTGCGGCTGTCGCTGGCCGGCCACCTGCCGCCGTTGCTGCTCACCCCCGGCGACGGCCACCTCCTCTCCGGCGAACGCCTCGGCGTCCCGCTCGGCATCGTCGAAGGCACCAAGTGGGAGGCCCTCGAGGTGCCGCTCGAACCGGGCTGGTCGCTGCTGCTCTACACCGACGGCGTCTTCGAGGGCCGCGTCGGCGCCGGGGCCGAACGGCTCGGCCACGAGCGGATGGCCGCCATCGTCCTGGAGATCCAGCACGAGACCGGGCTGGCCGGCACCGACCTGCTCGACGAGCTGATCGCCCGCGCCGAGCGGCTCAACTCCGGCCCGCTCGACGACGACGTCGCCCTCGCCCTGCTCAGCCACGACCCGACAGGACCGGCCGATGAGCACTGACGCACGTGGCTGGACGATCCGCCGCTGGCTGAGCCTGTTCGCCGTCGTCGAAGCCGCACTGCTGCTCGCCGCGGTGGCCGGTGGCGTGATCGCGCTGAACAACCTGACCGAGGCCCGCAACAGCCTCCTCGACGTCATCGGGCCGCAGCGGCTGGCCGCGACGCAGCTGTCGACGGCGTTGCTGAACCAGGAGACCGGCATCCGCGGCTACCAGCTGGGCCGGCGACCGGACTTCCTCGCGCCCTACACCGACGGCCGGCAGGCGGAGGGCGACGCGGTCAGCCAGCTGCGCCAGCTCGGCGCCGTCCCCGGCACCCAGGCCGGCGACGACCTGGAGGCGGTCCTGCGGGCGGCCGTCGCCTGGCAGGCCGTGGCCGCCCCCGCCGTCGAACCCGGCGCGGGGCCGCCCACCCCGGCGCAGATCGAGCGCAGCCGGATGCTGTTCGTCGCGGTGCGCCAGGCCCTGGGCACCCAGTTCGACCACCTCACCGCCGTCCGCGACGCCGGCCGGGCGGACCTCGACTCCGCGGCGAGGCTGCTGACCGCGATGCTCGTCGCCATCGCCGTGCTGCTCGTGCTCCTGTTCGTGGTGCTGTCGCTGGGGCTGCGGCGGATCATCACCCGGCCGATCCTGCGGCTGGCGGGCGAGGTCCGCCAGGTCGCCGACTCCGACGTCCGGCACCCGGTGCACGTCAGCGGTCCGCGCGAGATCGCCCAGCTCGGCGCGGACGTCGACGCCATGCGCCGCCGGATCCTCGACGAGGTCGCCGAGCTCGAACGGGCGCACGCGCTGCTCGACCGGCGCACGCGCGAGCTGGAGCGGTCGAACGCCGACCTGGAGCAGTTCGCGTACGTCGCTTCGCACGACCTGCAGGAGCCGCTGCGGAAGGTGGCGAGCTTCTGCCAGCTGCTCCAGCGGCGCTACGAGGGCCTGCTCGACGAACGCGGCCAGCAGTACATCGAGTACGCCGTCGACGGCGCGAAGCGGATGCAGGTCCTGATCAACGACCTCCTGGCGTTCTCCCGGGTCGGGCGCAAACCCGGCGAGCACGTCGTCGTGGACGCCGGCGAGCTCGTCGACGACGCGCTCGCGAACCTGGAGGTCGCGCTGTCGCTCAGCGGCGGCAAGGTCGACCGTGGCGAGCTGCCGGAGGTGCGCGTCGAGCCGGTGCTGATGACGGCGGTGTTCCAGAACCTGATCGGCAACGCGCTGAAGTTCCGGGGCGAGACACCACCCGAGGTGCGCGTCACCGCGGACCGCGACGGCGACGACTGGGTTTTCGCCGTGTCGGACAACGGGATCGGTATCGACGCGGAGTACGCCGAACGGGTTTTCCAGCTGTTCCAGCGGCTGCACACCCGCAGCGCGTACCCGGGCACCGGCATCGGCCTCGCGCTGTGCCGGCGGATCGTCGAGCACCACGGCGGCCGGATCTGGCTCGACACCGAGGCCGAGGACACCACGTTCCGCTTCACGCTGCCCGCGGCGACCGAGGACGGTGAGGACGCATGACGGACCCGCCCGTGCCGATCGACATCCTGCTCGTCGAGGACGATCCCGGTGACGTGCTGATGACCCGGGAAGCCTTCGAGCACCACAAGATCCGGAACGCGCTGCACGTCGCGAGCGACGGCGTCGAGGCACTCGAGTTCCTCAACCGCCGCGGGCGGTTCGCGGCGGCGCCGCGGCCGGGGCTGATCCTGCTCGACCTCAACCTGCCCCGCAAGGACGGTCGCGAGCTGCTCGGCGAGATCAAACAGGACCCGGGGCTGCGCACCATCCCGGTGGTCGTGCTGACGACGTCCGAAGCGGAGGAGGACATCGTCCGCAGCTACGACCTGCACGCCAACGCCTACGTCACCAAGCCGGTCGACTTCGAGAAGTTCGTCGAGGTGGTCCGGAAGATCGACGACTTCTGGGTCACGGTGGTCAAGCTGCCGCACCGGTAGCCGTTTGCCGGGGAGTGGGGCACGATAAGGGATCGTGACCTCATCATCCCGGGACCTTCCCGCCGTCGAGCTGGCGGTCACGCTCGACTGGCGGGACACGGCCGCGGTGCTGCGCGTGGCCGGGGAGATCGACCTGCTGAGCGCGCCGGAGTTCGAGGAAGTCGTCGAGGCCGTGCTGGCCGACGAGCCGCGGACGCTGGTGGTCGACCTGCGCGCGGTGACGTTCTTCTGCTCGGCGGGCCTGCAGGTGCTCGCCGCGGCACACCGTAGGCTGCCCGAGCGCGCACTGCGGGTGGTGAGCGACTCGGCGGTGACGTCGGGACCGTTGAAGACGACCGGGCTGGACACGTGGATCGGCATCCACGCGACGGTCGACGAAGCGCTGAACCAGTGACGGGCCCGGAAAGGCGACCGATGGACGAACCCCCGGGACCGTTCCGCTGCCACGGCGTGCAGGCGGTGCCCGAAGCCCTGCGCCGGCTGCGGCACGAGCTGACGGCGTGGGTCCTCGCGGCGGGCGTCGAGGAGGCCAGGGCCCAGGACATCGTGCTGGCGAGCTACGAGGCACTGGCGAACGTCGCCGACCACGCCTACGACGGGACGGGTTCGGGAGTGGTGGACCTCGACGCGGCGGTGCACCCGGACCGGATCGAGGTGGTCATCAGCGACCACGGCAAGTGGCGGACCCCGGTGGTCGACCCGCGCCCGGTTTCCCTGCGGGGGCGCGGATTGCTGCTGCTGCGGGCGAGCGCCGACCGCGCGGACATCGCGTCCGGCGAGTCGGGGACCGTGGTGACGCTGGCGTGGGACCTGGACCCGGTCCGTCCCTAGCGCCCCAATGTGGCCTTCGGTGCGTCAGACGCACCGAAGGCCACATTGGGTGCGTCAGACGCAACCAAGGCCACATTGGGGCGCTTGGGCTAGCTGTGCACGATCGCGCCGGTCTTCGGGTCGAGCGTGACCTTCTTCGCTTCCGGCCACCAGAAGTCGAACATCCCGTTCATCGAGCCCGCGCGGGTGTCGAAGGACGAGTCGCCGATCCGGCCGGTGAACCAGTTGTCCTCGATGAACTTCAGCACCGAGGTCTGGTCCGTCTGCGTGTGGTCGACGTGGTTCACCTTGCTGTACGGCGAAACCACCAGCAGCGGCAGCCGCGGGCCGTAGCCGCAGCGGTCGGCGTAGCCGCCCAGCTTCGTCGGCTTGGCCGTGCAGACGGCCTGGTCCTGCGAAGCGTCGTGCGAGCCGTTGACGATCGGCGACGACACGTGGTCGTACCAGCCGTCGGAGTCGTCGTAGGCCAGCACGATCGCCGTCGACTTCCACTCCGGGGACTGCTGGATCCTGTTGATCTCGCTGACGACGAACTGCTGCTCGTCCAGCGGGTCCGAGTAGCCGGCGTGGCCGTCCTGGTACTCCGGGGCCTTCAGGAAGCTGACCGCGGGCATCGAACCGGCGCCCAGCGAGTCGTTGAAGTCGGAGATGTCGTACTGGTGGTTCGCGCGGTCGGTCTGGCCGATCGCCCGCACCGACGACGGCGCGAGGTGCTTCGGGTTCGCCGTCGACGGGTAGTACTGGAAGGGCTCGTGGTGCGGGCTGTAGTCGACGACCGCGTTGCCACCGACGTTCGTGTGGGTCTGGCCGCAGACCGCGTACCCGTTGGCCTCCCCGGTCGGGCGGAAGCCGCCCTGGAACCAGCCCCACGTCACGTGGCGCTGGTTGAGCAGGTCACCGATGTTGCGGCCGTGCATGGTCGCGAGGTTGTCCTTGCTCGTGTGGTTCTTGCCCGAGCAGTCGTCCCACGCCGGGTCCGGGTCGTTGATCATCGTGCCGATGCCGTCGGCGTCCGGCGACTGCACGGCGTAGGCGTCGCTGACCGGCTCGTGCGTCACCGGGTCGACGGCCTGCACGCCGTGGGTGTTGCCCGAGATGAGGTCGATCGCGCCCGGGCTGGACGGGCCGAACACGGTGTTGAACGAGTTGTCGTTCAGGGCGTAGTGCTGCGCGTAGTTCCACATGCCGGTGACGGTGTTGCCGTCGTAGTAGTCCATCACCAGGCCGGGTTCGCCGAACAGCACGGGCTGGCCGGTGCACTTGTCCGTCTCGGTCTTCTCGACGAACTTGTCCATCTTGCCGCCGTTGAAGGCGGCCTGCTCGGCGCCGTAGTTGTGGTTCTGGTCGCAGGTCATCGCCTGCTGGGGCGTGAGCCGCTTCGGGTTGTACGCGTTGGGGTTGTCGGTCAGCAGCTTCTTGTCGAGGCCGTTGACCTTCGGGGTGTTGCGCGCGGCGGTGAACGGGGTGCCGTCGGTGTTGGCCGCGTTCGGGTAGGTGCCGAAGTAGTGGTCGAACGAGATGTTCTCGCCGAAGATGACCACGACGTGCTTGATCGGCGTCGCCGTGGGGATCCCGTGGGCGGGGAACAGGTTCAGCGGCTGGGCGTCCGCGGCGCTCGACGCGGAGCCGGTGACGATGGCCAGCGCGGCCACCGAGGCGAGGGCCCCGGCGCCGAGCAGGCCGCGCCGTCGCCGGCGGGTTCTCTTGTCCACAGTGGATGTTCCTTTCGTGGTGGGTTTCGCCGGTCAGGCGAGCAATGCGCGGCCGAAGTGGTCGTCCGGCCCGGTGACGCCCGGCAGCGCGAAGAAGTAGCCGCCGCCGAACGGGGAGATGTAGTCGGTCAGGGGTTCGCCGGCCAGCCGCGTCTGGACCGCTTCGAACTGCCGCTCCAGGTCCTGCTGGTAGCAGACGAAGACCAGGCCCATGTCGAGGTTGCCGTTGCTGTCGAGGCCGCGGTCGTAGTTCACCGCGCGGCGCAGGATCCGGCTGGCGTCGGTCTCCGGCGTGCGCGGGTTGGCCTTGCGGATGTGGCTGGTCAGCGGGATGACGGTGCCGATCGGGTCGTCGGCGTAGCGGGGGACGTCGGTCTCCTCGGTGCCGTCGAGCGGAGCGCCGGTGTCGCGGCGGCGGCCGAACATGTTCTCCTGCTCGGCCAGCGAAACCCGGTCCCAGAACTCGACCAGCATCCGGATCAGCCGGACGACCTGGTAGCTGCCGCCCGCGGTCCACGCGGGGTCGCCGGATGTCCACACGAGACGGTCGAAGTCGGCTTCCTCCGGGTTGGCGGTGCCGTCCTTGAATCCCATCAGGTTCCGGGGCGTCCCGGCCGGCCGCGGCGGGGAGCTGAAGCCGTTGATCTTCCAGCGCGGCTGCATGCCCCCGCGCGTCGCACGGGCGATGTCGCGCAGCGCGTGCAGCACGGTGTCGGTGGAGTTCGCGGACAGGGTGAGGCTGAGGTCGCCGTGGCACTGGGCCGGGTCGAGGGCGTCGTCCGGGAACGTCGTCATCGGCTTCAGCTTGGCGGGCTTGAGTTTCGCGAGGCCGTAGCGGTCGTCGAAGAGCGACGCGCCGACCCCGAGGACGACACCCAGGTCACCGCCGGGGACGACGGGGCCGAGCACTCCGGAGTCGGCGGGGGGCGCGGTGATGCCGAGCGCGGCGGGCGCACCGCCCCCGGTGAGGAACCGTGCCCGGTCGGTGACGGCGCGGAAGAGGTCGGTGAGCTCGGCTTTCGACTCGGCGACGACGTCGAAGGAGGCGACGATCGTCTGGGTGGGCGGCTTCCGCAGGATGGCGGCTTGGTGCGGCCCGTGAAAGGGCACGGGTGCGGTGCTGTCGGTGACGGCGGAGGACGCGCCGAGGCCGGCCCCGGCGGCAACGGTGAGCCCGGCGCCCATCGCGGCGCGGCGCAGGAAGGAGCGGCGCGGCAAGCCGGTTTGGTCGCTCACGAAACCCTCCTCGGCTCGGCGATCGCGGCGATCGGCGCCAGCAGCTCGGTCAGCTCGCTCACATCGGCGTTCAGCTTCTGCCTTTCCTTCTGCGGCAACTGGGCCAGCGGGGTCCAGCTCCCGTCCGGCCGGTGCGCGGCGTCCAAAAGCGACTGCGTGCGCGTCAGCCAGCTGTCCACTTTGGACAAGTCGGGGTACCGCGGCGCGAGCAGCGGGCGGAGGACGTCCAGCACCGCGCGCGTGCCGTCGAGGTTGGCGCGGGCCGTGGCCAGGTTGGTGCCGCTGCCGTAGTCCGTGCGGCCCGTCAGTTCGAACTGCAGGGTGTTCTCCATGATCTCGTGCGCGCGCAGGCCGAGGTCGTTGCCGTCGACCTGGCTGTCGCCGAAGGACGCCTGCAGCGCGTGGGCGTCGGTGTCCAGCCGGTCGGCGACCGCGCCCAGCGCACCCAGGTCCTCGCCGTGCCAAAGGCCCTGCTCCAGGCGGTGGAAGCCGGTGAACCCCGGGTCGGACGTGCCGTCCGGGAGGCCGTCGGCGGTGCCGTTGAGCGCGCCGTCGGAGTCGCCGAACGCGTCGTACGCCGCGCCCAGCCGCTCGTACGTCAGGTGGGCCGTCAGCCACGCGGCTTCGCTCGCCGCGCGGTCGCCGCCGTGGACGGCGTTCTTCAGCGCGCCCGTGTTCGCGACCAGCTCGCCGAGGCCCGTGGTGACGTGCTGCTGGTACGCCTTGAGCGGCCCGAGCAGGTCGTTGTGCGTCACCGGGGCGACGCCCGGGCCGGTCCGGTCGGCACCCCCGCTGACCTGCACGGCGGGCCCGACGATCGCGCCGGCGTCCTCGGGCAGGCAGCGGAACGCGTAGCTGCCGTTGCCGAGGTTGACCTGCAGCGGCCGGGTGGTCGCCGGGCCGAGGCCCTCGACCTCGCCGTAGATCACGCCGGTCGCCGGGTCGATCAGGTCGACCTCGGCGGTCACCGACCCGGTGTTGTGCAGGCGGAACGTCTGCGGTCCCGGCTTCGGGTCCGCCCAGCCGGTGCCGCAGGCCGAGCGCGACACCGCGATTTCGGGATCCCCGGCCGCCGCGCTGTCCGGCCAAAACGCGACGACGGCTCCCGCCGCGGCGGCCACGACCACGGCCGCGACGATCCAGCGGGTACGCACTGACCCCGGCACGCACACTCTCCCGTCACTCGATCGGACCATCACCGATCACGGATTATGCGAGCCTATCGCCCGGAAAACCGCATCGGATGCCGTCGAGAGGAGGGAATTCACCGGGACTTCAGCCGGGCGCCCACGAAAGGGGGAGGAATCAGACGATCGCGTGTGCCAGATCTGTCTGGTTGGACGGATTGGTCCGGTTGCTCACGCTGCCGGCAGCGGCGAACCGGTCTCCAGCAGCGTCTTCAGGCTGGACAGCAGCGCGGGCCAGCCCTGGCTGCACATCGCCATGGCGGTGCTGCCGGGTTCGAAACCGTCGTGCCGGACCGTCAGCTTCACGGTGTCCCCCTGCGGTTCCAGCGTGAACGTGACCTTCGACCGGCCTTCCCGCTGCAGTTTCGCGAGCGTTTCGGCGTCGATCCCGTTCCCGTCCGCCCATTCCTGGGTGAACGTGTGCCAGGTGTAGGAAAGGCGGCGGTACGGGTCCGCTTCGAGGACGACCTGGTCGGGGTGGCTCGTTTTCGCGCCGCTTTCCGCCCAGACCATCGGCGAACCCTTTTTCCAGTCGGTTTCGAAAGCGACACCCCAGTACTGGCGGGTGAACGCGGGCTCGGTAAGCGCTTGCCAGAGCTTTTCCGGGGTGGTGCTGATATAGGTGGTGTACACGAATTCGTTCATCGGTTCGGACTCCAGGGCTCGTTTCAGATCGGCGAGCGCGCCGGCTCGTTGCCGGTCGAAGCGGGTCAGCCAGCGCTCGCCGATCGCGGTGATCGGCGCGGCGTCGAGGTAGTGCAGCTTTTCGCGGCCGCGCCGGGTGGCGGTGACCAGCCCGGCCGCTTCGAGCACGGCCAGGTGCTTGCTGACCGACTGGCGGGCCATGTCCAGCCCCGCGCACAGCTCGCGCAGGGTCAGGCCGCCCCGCTCGTTGAGCACGTCCAGCAGCCGGCGGCGGCTGGGATCGGCCAGCGCCTTGAACACCTCGTCCATCGCGCCCTTCCCATGACATGCAGCCGTTCGGCTGCCCGCCTGCGACAGCGCGGACGACGAAGAGACATCGGCCCTCACCTGGGGGGCGGGGGCGGGGGGGGGCGCCGGCCCCCCCCCGGGGACAAGGGGCACCCGCGCGGAAGTGGGGGGGGCC